>JAGRGB010000047.1 GCA_020445745.1 Rhodocyclaceae bacterium
CCTGATCGAACTGGGGGTGGGCCCGGAGGTGCTGGTGGGGCTGTGCCTGGAGCGCTCGGTGGCACTGGTGGTGGGCCTGCTCGCGATCCTCAAGGCCGGCGGCGCCTATGTGCCGCTCGATCCGGGCCATCCCGGCGAGCGACTCGCCTTCATGCTCGAAGATACCGGCGCCGAGGTGCTGCTGAGCCAGCATGGACTCGAAGATCGGCTGCCGGCGGGCGCCTGCAGGGTGCTGTACCTCGATGCACCATCGGGGGATTGGCAGCGCCACGCATGCACCGACCCGGCGAGCCGCAGCGCGGCCACGGATCTGGCCTACGTGATGTACACCTCGGGCTCGACCGGAACGCCCAAGGGGGTGATGGTGCCGCATCGTGCCATCGCGCGTCTGGTGTGCAATTCGGACTATTGCCGGCTCGAAGCTGGAGACGTGGTCGCCCAGGTGGCGAACCCCGCCTTTGACGCCACGACCTTCGAGATCTGGGCGCCGCTGCTCAACGGTTCGTCGCTGCGGATCGTTCCTGCCGGCGTCGCGCTCGATCCGCCGCGTCTGATCGACGCGCTCGCGCGTGGCGGCGTGAGCACCCTTTTCCTGACGACGGCACTGTTCAACGAAGTGGTCCGGAGTCGCCCGACGGCCTTCGCCGGCCTGCGTCAGGTCTTGTTCGGTGGTGAGGCGGTCGATGCGCAACGTGTGCGCGAGTGCCTGGTCACGGGCAAGCCGCAGCGGCTGATACATGTGTACGGGCCGACAGAGGCGACTACCTTTGCCACCTGGTACCCGGTCGCCGCGGTCGACCCTCGCTCGCGCATGGTCCCCATCGGACGTCCGATCGCGAACACGCGGGTGTATGTGCTGGACGAACACCGGCAGCCGGTTCCGGTCGGGGTGGCGGGCGAACTGTACCTCGGCGGCGACGGTCTGGCGCGCGGCTACTGGAAGCGCCCGGAGCTCACGGCCGAGCGTTTCGTGCCCGACCCCTTCAGCGGCCGGGCGGGCGCGCGGCTGTATCGCACGGGCGACCGGGTGCGTTACCTCGCGGACGGCAACATCGAGTATCTGGGCCGGCAGGACCACCAGGTCAAGCTGCGCGGCTATCGCATCGAGCCCGGCGAGATCGAGGCGCTGCTCGGCGAGTTGCCGGCGGTGCGTGAGGCCGTGGTGGTGCTGCGCGAGGACACGGCCGGGGACGCGCGGCTGGTGGCCTACCTGGTGGGGCGAGAGTCGATCGACGTCGCCGCGCTGCGCGCCGCGCTCGGGCGCACGCTGCCCGAGTACATGATCCCGAGCGCCTTCGTCGTGCTCGCGGCGCTGCCGCTCACGCCCAACGGCAAGATCGACCGGCGTGCGCTGCCGGCGCCGACCGTTGCGAGCCCGCCGAGGCGCGGCAACGACACGGCCGCGCTTGGCAATATCGAGAGGCATTTGGTCAAGCTGTGGGAGCTTGTGCTCAATCGCGACTCGATCGACCTGCGCGACAACTTCTTCGAACTGGGCGGAAACTCATTGTTGGCCGTGCAGTTGATGGACCGTATCGAGAGGAGTTTTCAGCAGAGATTGCCTCTCGACTCGATGTGGTTCGGCGGCGGCACGATCGCTGATCTGGCCGCGCTGATCCGCAACGGATGCAGCCGTGCTGACAGCGACCCCGAACGTGTTCCGATCAAGAGCGGATCAGGTCCTGCGCTTTTCGTCGTGCACACCATGGGCGGAAACCTGTTCCACTACTATGAGCTCGCCCGTCATCTCGATGCGGAGCAGAGTGTGTTCGGCTTGCAGGCGCGCGGCGTGTTCAGTGACGAGCAGCCCGACCGAAGCGTCGAGGCGATCGCTGCCCGGTGCGTGGTGGCGATGCGCAGGGCGCAACCGGAGGGGCCATATCGGATTGCCGGCTTCTCGAGCGGCGGGGTCGTCGCGTACGAGATCGCACAGCAACTGCATGCCGCGGGCCAACGCGTGGCGCTGCTTGCGCTGATCGACACCTACGCGCCCCGTCCGATGGGTGTCGAGCGCTGGCGCGCTGAATTGGCGGCGCTGCGAAGGAGCAAGTCCTCCCTTCGGAGACTGCAGGAGCTTGTGTATTTCGCGGTGCTTCATCGCCTGAAGCTCGGCCGATGGCGCAGGCTGCGCTCCGTTGGCGAGGCCCATCGCTGGGCCCACTGGAGCTACCGGCCGAAGCCTTACCCGGACCCGGTAGATTTCTTTTTTGCAGAAGCGTCTGCCGCCAAGGCACGCGCTGACCGCTTGGGCTGGTCGCGATGGATCGAAGGCCCGACCCGGATGCACATGTTGCCAGGAGACCACGGCAATCTGGTCAAGCCACCGGTCGTCGCTGAACTGGCGAGGCACATGCAGGCCAGGCTCGACGCGATCGACACCGAGTAGACTTGTCGAGTCGACCCGTCCCATTACCTTCGCCGGGGCCCAGCCGAGGTTCAGGTTCGGCGTGCCGAATTCATGGCGGCCGACGGCGCGGACTGTTGCTGCGAAACCCGCATGTTCGAGGCAAGCCCGCACCGTCGATGGGAATTCACCTGGCAGCCCGGTCACGCGCACCGGATCGACGCCAGGCGCCTCAGGTCTTGCGACCCGAGATCTCCTTGAGCCACCCGAGCGCGTCGCAACTGATCCATGTCGAGCGGAAGTCGATCCGATACTCCCAGGCCTGGTCGTCTCCACTGCGGGTGATCTGGCCGGGCGTGATCGTCGGCGCCTTGGGGCGGGCGGCGAGGAGCATCTTGAGGACTTTCGGCAATCGCTTCACGGCATGGGCGAGGGCGGCCACCGCATCGCCGCGCCGGCCGAGCAGGAAGAGCGCCAGCACGCGTCCGTAGAGGACGCCGGGCAGGGTGTCGCCGGGGTAGCGGTCGCAGACGGCCAGCGCATCGGCTGCACGCCCGGCCTCGCAATAGGCGTGTACCAAGCGTTCGCGATGGCCGCCGTTGTCCTGGGGATCGAGGGTCAGCACCAGCCACTCGAGCAGCGGCAGTTCGTCGGCCGAGCCGCCGGCGAGCTCGATGCGCTGCATCAGCACACGCAGGGCGGCCCGGTTCGCCAGCCAGCCCCACTCGAATCGGAGCCCCTCGGCGCGGTTGGCAGCGAGGACTTCTCGCAGGACACCGACGGCATGCGTCAGCAAGGCGTCCTCCATCGCATCGGCCTGCTCGTCGGAATACTCGAGCAGCAACACCCCGTCGAAGGCGCCCGCCACGGCGTCCAGCACCTCGAAGCTCTGCCACGCGAGCGGATGATCGCTCAGCCAATGCAGCCAGCGCGTGTCCTGCCAGGGGTCGGATTGCAGCGGATCGCCCCAATCGAGATCCGCCCATGCGCGCTCGAGGGTGCCCAACGCCGCCATCGGCTCGAGCGGCCCGGCGGAATCGCCGTCCGGTGCGAGCCGGTAGTGGCTCGCTGGCGCGGGCAACTGCTCGATCAGCGCCTGCAGCATGGCCACGTCCGCCGGTGACGCCTGCGTCGGCTGCCCCGCCTCGTCGTCCGCCATCATGTCGCGCAGGACGCCGGCATCCCGTGCGACCTCTTCGATCAGTTCGACCAGTGCGTCGTCGGCACGGCCGCTCCTGGCGAGCCGCTTCGCCCACACGGCAGCCCGGTTCTGGGCCTCGTCGTAGCGATCCTCGTTGGCCAGCATGACCAACTCGAGGTGGGCCAGGGCTGGATTGTCCGGATCGAGCCGCATGGCCGCGCCGAACACCGCCCAAGCCTCGTGATATTCGCCGCAATCGGCATGCAGCGTCGCCCGCCGCTGCAAGGCGGCGGCCTTCAGGCGCTTGTCGGAGACCTTCGTCAGGCGCTCGACCAAGGCCAGCCGGTCGTCGTCGCGCCCGGCGTCCAGGTAGAGGTTGCACAAGGTATCGAAGGCCCATTCATGGTGGCGACCGAGCCGCCTGTCCGGCGCCAGCAGACCTTCCAGCAGCAAGGTGGCGGCCTCGATGCGGCCTTCGTCCTGCCACTGGTTGGCGACGTGCGCGAGCTCCTCCGGATCGAGCTGCGCGAACGGCAAGGTCGCGTATCGGGTCACCGGCACCGTTTCGAGCACGTAGCCGAGCACCGACAGGCCCTCCGACGGGAACGGGTCGGGCGCGCGTGGCCCGCCGCAACATTGCTTGTACTTGTCGCCCGAGCCACACGGACATGGGCCATTGCGCTCCGGCTTGGGCAGGGACTGGCGTTGCCAGCCCAGATCGGGTCGCGGCGTGTGGTTCCAGATCTCGCGAAACAGCAGGAGGCCGAGCGGGCGCTCCGCCCCTGGCGGGATCTTGGCGGTGAACTCAGGGCAGCGCAGCGGCAGTTCCGAGAGGAAGGACTGGAAGGCGGTCTGGAAGTCCCCGGCCGCCAGGATCTCCTGCACGCCCAGGCGCAGGACGCCGTCGATCGCGGGCGGGTCGTCAGGGGGGGAGTTGGTCGTCATCGCTGCGCGCCAGCTGCGGAAATCCAGGGAGCGAGTTTACCGGTTCCGTCGAGGCCGGGGTGGGTTCCGGTCATGGCGCGAAGCACCGATCGGCATGGCGCACGACCGCAGGAGCCTGGCAATTACCGCAAACCAACCCTTCTCCGGCTGGGATCACGTGTTTGCCGAGCCAGCAATGACGCAGGCCGCGGTCGACCGCCTGGTCCATCATGCGACGATCTTCGAGATGAATGTGGAGAGCTTCCTGCGCCGCGCTGCTCAGAAGGGGCCGCCCCATCCGAGCTGTGCCCAAGCCCGACATCGACACCGCAAGGCTGAGACCTGCATGCCTCGCTTCCACCGGCCAGGATGAGCAACACGGGCCGGTCGGTATAATCGACGCCGGGCAGAATGAACGGGTGGCGCAGCGATACCAAGGCCAGGCTGCGGTTCCCTTGCGCGACGCACGAGCATCGCTGCTGCAGCCGCTCGCGACGATCGCAAGAGCGCTCGAGGCGGGCGGGCATCCGTGAACGGTACCGGGCGCTCGTCACGACCCAGTACGGGCGTCCTGCCGGCCCACGTTTTGCTCAGCCCAGCCCGCCCATTCGTCAACCCGCCCAGGACCTCCCATGAACGACCGAAGCGCCCTGACCATTGCAGCCCTGACCCTCGCACCCGCGCTGGCACTGGCTGAACCGGCCGAGTCGGTCATCGCGCCGGACATCGAAAAGGGTGAGCGCGAGTTCGAACTCGCCTACGGCCTCAGCAACGATGGCGGAGCGCATTCGAGCGGTCTGGCGTTCAGTTTCGGCGCAGGTGTAACGGATCGCTGGGCGACCGAGGTCGGCATCGAGTTCGAGGGTCGGAGCGGGGAGGGTCTCGAAGTCGACGGGTTCGAGTGGGAGAACCGCCTCGGGCTGATTGTCGACGAGGACGAACCGGTGGCGCTCGCCCTGCTGGTCAGCTTCGAGCGGCCACGCGAGCGCGACGAAGGCTGGTCGGCGACATTCGGGCTGCTGTCCGAGACCAGCATCGGCCGCTACCTGCTCAACGCCAACCTGCTCGTCGAGCGCTTCTGGGGACAGGACGAGGGCGACGAGGGAGAAGGCGAGGGCGACGAGGAGGAAGCCAAGCGCGGCACTGCGCTGGCCTATCAGTGGCAATGGATGTACCGCCACTCGCACCGCATCTACTACGGCCTGCACGGCATGGGCGAGCTGGGGCAATGGGACGACTGGGCGAAATCCGAAGCGCAGGAGCACCAGGCCGGTCCGGCGATCTTCGGACGCGTGAAGCTGCCCGACCGGCGGCGATTGAACTACGAGCTGGGTTTCCTGTTCGGCCTTACCGAAGCTACGTCGGATTACACGCTGCACATGAAGCTGGAGTATGAGCTGTGAGACTTCAGTGTGTCCGTCGGCGCCGAATCGGCGACAAACCGGATGGGGCGGACGACGCGCGTCGGCGCGTGGCAGGCCGGCGAGCGATCGGCGTGGTGAGTCCAAGGCGAACGCGGTAGCAGCCAATCGTTTGTCCCGGGTCCAAAGGTTCGCACCAGGAGAGAGGCGAACAGCGGCCAGTGGATGCGCGTCAAGGTAGCCGATCCCCACGCCGCCCAAGGTGTTCTGCCTGACGAACAGGCGCACTTCATCATTGGTGGCGACGTCGACCTTCGGCAGCCTTTGCAGCGAGTCGGGCATTTCGCCGCGATGTCGGAGATTGCCGAGCGCCAGCTCCGCATTCACCACCGGATGACCCGGCACCCTGCAGTCGTCGAGGATTCCGACGAGATTGTGGTCGACTTGCCGGAAGTGGTCGATCCGGACCGACGTATCGACCAGGATCATGCCGGCTCGGAGCGACGCCGGGGCGTGGCGTTCGGTTCCGGCCCGGTACCGCCCAGACGGGCGAGACGCTTCGCGCTCTCGCGCTCGATCATTGCGCGCAGCGCCTACCGAACCAACGCGGACTCCGCCGAGGCGCCGGTCGGCTCCTGCGCCTTCGACATCCGGTCATCGTCCATGGCAAGGGTAGTTCGCGTCGCCCACGCCGATCGTGGGTGCACTCATGCTGGCAGCCATTGATGGCGATGGTTGTGCGCGCAGCCGGCGCTGCCGCTGGCGGGCTAGACCGTCCATGAAACCTCTTCTTGCGTCGCGAACTTCACCGCGCCCCCGAGTTCGACCGAGGTCTTCGCGTCGCGGAGCCAGTCCCGGGGCAGGGCTGCGCCGCTCGTCGACTCCAAGTGCAGCGACTCCCTGGCAAGGCGGAAGGTGACGGTCCGGATCGTTCCCGCGAAGAGCGCCAGCAGGATGTTGTTCGACAGCCGCCGGCACAGCAGCGGGCTGCCTTCCTCGTCGGCGTACACGCTGAAGGCCGGCCACGCCGACACCACCTGGGATCGCAGTACGACGCCGGTCAGCTTCGGCAGCGCGCCGAAAGGCGTCTCGCCCTTGCCGATGGGGCCCTTCCCGACGCGAAAGGCCGGCTCGAAGTCGGGCAGGGCACGCCTTGCCTTCGCCCCGAGGTGCCAGACACCTCCGACACCGAGCGCCCCCACGAGGAGGTTGGCGAGCCACTGCTGATCCAACTCGAAGGACCTGATGGACTCCTTCGGCAGCAGCTTCTCGTCGGGAAACAGGTAACGGAAAGGGACGCCCTCCAGCGTCAGCAGGCCTTCGGCCCAGGCGGCGAGTTCGGCCGTCAGCAGTCGCTGGAGATCGACCGGCAGCAGTCGACCGGACGGAGCCTGTACGAGCTCGGCGAGCGGCATCGACCGCGGATACAGGTGCTCCGCCGCCTCGATCTGGCTGTCGAGCCGTGCCTCATGGGAGAGCCGGCGCTTCAGCCGCAACAGCGCAACCGAGATCGCCTTGTTCTGCAACGCAAGCAGCCGGCCGAGTTCCAGGGCGGCGGCGTAGGAGATGTCGGGCATCTGCCCGGAACGGCCGCTGGTGTCCGGCTCGCCATCCGCCCCGCGCGGCCACGGCCTGAGGGGGCCGCGATAATCGGCCTCGGCGCGTTTGCCGCTCGCGAGCGAGTGGCGCAGACGCACGCTGCCGCGATCGAAGGGCTTTTTCGCAAGGCGATTGATCAGCGTCCCGAAGCGCGCTTCATCGGCGGAACACGCGAAGCTCCAATTCCATAGGCTGAGCACACGGCAACGGGCACCGTCCCTTTCCATCGCATTCATCGAGACCAGGTGCGCCGTGCTCAGCTTGCCGGCGGTCGGCGTCCTGCCGGCGACCACCACCGCCCGTTCGACCATGCGCTCGCCGCCATCGGGATCGCGGACGCGCACCACCCGCACATGGCAGAGCAGCCTGAGTTCGTCCACGGACGGTAGGTCCTTCTCGTCCACGTCGATGGTCGCCGTCCCGGGCGCACCGTCCGGTGACCCGTGCACGGTTGCTTTCTTCTCGCCATCGAAGACCAGAAGCGCGAGCCACGGCGTATTCAGGTCCGCGCCCGGCAGATCGGCCGAACGCTCCCACGGCAATGTGCTGCGCTCGAGGATGATCTGCGGCAGCGTCGTTGCGTGGTCGCCCAGGCTGCCCTTCGGCGGGAAGACGCTGTGGATGCACGATGCCGGCAGCCCGGACCGCTCCCCGGCCACCCGGAAGCGGAGCGCGGCGCTGGCTACCAATGGCTTGCAGCAGGCGCCGCCGTGGCGCTCGGCGGGCGATTTCGCACTGAGGTGCTGTGTGACATGTAGTTCATAGGTTCCGTCGCGAAGCAGCGGTCGGTGGCGCTCGACGAGATGGACGTCGTGCCAGGCGGTACTGGCGCCGGCGCCCGCGACTCGCTTCGGGCTGACCACGACCCCGGCGAGCGCCTCGATAGGATCTTCCTCGCTGGGCCTGCCGGTGGGCGCGGCTTTCCCCGGTTCGCCCCACAGGGCGGCGGGAAACCCCTTGGTCCGCAGCCGGTACTGGAGATGGTCCGGCTTCCAGCGGCTGTCGCCGATTTTCGTGATGGTGATCGTCGTCGTCGATGCAAGCTCGTCATGGCCCACGGCCATCGGTGCAATGCCGAACCGTGCCGGTGGGTCCATCGCCCCATTGCTCGGGTCCTGGCTGAGCCCTTTGACAAGGATCTCCTTCGACGGAATCACGGAATCCACGACCAGGCACAGTTCCTTCGGATTGACGAGCCACACCTTCTCGCCTTCCGATTCGATCGTCCCCGACGAGCCGCCCCGGACCGACACGGCGCAGAGCTGGTTCGCCGCCGGCAGCAGCGCGCTGAAGCCGGTGCCATGTCCTTCCCCGTCATCGTCGAAGAGGTGCACCGGCGCCTGCCTTACCTGGGGCTTGCCGAAGCTCACGTCGAAGGAGAAGAGCACCAGGTTCACCCGGGCCAGGCCGGAGAACGGAGGGCCCCAGATGGTGAGGTCCGCGCCGACCTCGACGGTGATGTGGCGCGTGCCCGCAAACTCGAAGGTGTAGGAGGCCCCGAGTTCGACATGGGCCTCGCCCTGGTAGTGGATCGGCTTCCACTCGAACAGGCAGTCGATGCCGGCCTTGCACCACGCCTTGTAGGGGTGCCGCTCCCACACCAGCTCCAGGTGGCCGCCTGCCATCGCGGCGGAAGACGTGAGGGCGTAATAGGCGTCGCCCTTGATGCTCAGCGCGTCGTTCACTTGCCACGCGACGCTCAGCCGCGGAAGCCGCGGGTAGTGCGGGCGACGCGCAAGGTCGAAGGCAGGGTGGTAACCCCCCGCGGTCACCACGAAATCACCCGCGTGCTCGCCGGAGAACCAGGAATAGAACGCGAAGCCGCCCGCCACGTGGCAGTCTCTTGCGAAGATGTACGACTCCGGCGAGAGCTGCGCCTGCAGCGCAAGCAGGCCCTCCGCCGGCCGGTACGAGGACCGCCACGCCATCTCGACGAACGCGACCGCCTGCTCGCGCGTCGCACCGGCCGGCATGATCAGCGTGGAGCGTCCGATCAGATCGAGGGCCAGATTCTTGCCGAATGAGGCCGTCAGCAGCGCCGATGACGCGATCGTCTGGAACGAGGAGAACTTCAGGCCGGCGCACAGGAAGATCGCGCCGACCTCTGCAGGGATGTACTCCCGCAGCGCGTCGCTCGTCGCGCGCAAGTCCTTTGCCGAGCGCGCGCCCTTGCCGGCGGCGTCCGCCGCCAGCAGCGGGAAGGCGGCGAGCCGGTCGATCGGTGGGGCCTTGAAGGCGCGGTTGTAGCCGAAGGCCGCGGCGAGGCCGGTGACGAAGAAGAACGACGGGCCGCCGATCGGGTAGTCGAGGGCCGCGTAAACAAACAGCGACGGATGACCGTCGACGACGCGGTACGAGCCCATTGCGTCGATCGCCAGCGCACCCGCCTTCACCAGTGCCGTGCCGACGTACTCGTCGAAGGTGTTGCCGCTGTCCACCACCGTCTGGCGCACCAGGGTGCCGCCGATCTCGATGCTCGGGGAACGGAGGTCGATGCCGATGCCGTCGAGGGTGGGCGTGACCTGGCTCGGATCGGCAATGTTTACCCGTGCGCCGAAGCCCTCGAGGGCGAGCGTGAGGCCGGCAGCGCGAAGCTGGGCATCGAGCAGAAGATCGAGCATGCCCTTGTCGTAGCGAATGCCGACGCGCTCCACGGCCAGGGGGCCGAATGCCTTCTGCACCGCGATCCAGCTCACGTTGTCGATCGTGGTGACCCCCGGCGGCTCGGCGGCAGGGGCACCACCGGGGTCGTGCGCCATCTTGCCGTCGCTGATGTGGACCGGCAGGCCGAGCCGAATCACCTCGGATCCCAGTGACAATCTCGTCGTCAGCGAGAGTCCTTCAGCGGGCGGCGTCGGGGGCAGCGTCACCGCTCCGGCGCGGACCAGATCGCCCAATGCGGCCGAATCGATGCCGCCCGACGTGAGCAGCGGCTGGAACAGCAGGCGGGCGCCCTGGCCGGGGGGAAAGGATGCGCCGACGAGCGGGAGCCCACTGAGGTCCATGCCGGCCTCCACATCGGCGGCAAGAAGCCAGCGCGAGGGCGCGTCGTCGTGCTTCTCGCAGGCGAACAGCGCGCTCTTGATGGAGAAGGCCAGCTCGTTGCCCGCCGCGATCGCCCGTCGGTCGTCCGAAACCATCGCGATCAGGTCGCCGAGCACCACCTGGTTGGGCTCCTGATCGACGAAGCTGGCGACCAGCATCCTGTGGGACTTCGTTTCGTCGAAGACGAGGTCGAACTCCAGGGAACCGAGCGTGACGGTTCCGCGGAAGCTCATTCGACCGTCCTCGACATCGATCAGCAAGGTGACGTCCAGGACCTTGTCGGCGTTCACCGCCAGCCTGGTTTCGCAGCGCAAGACGAACGCCTTGCTCGCGGTGTTGAAGGATGCGAACAGCTCATCGATCGTGGCGCCCTTCAAGGCTTCCGGGCAGCTGCCCTTGACGGCGAGCTGTGCCAGCAGGCTGTCCACGAAGCCCGCGATCTCCAAGGGCCGGTCCGGCGCGATGCCGCCCTCGAACTGCCAGCCGGAGACGCTGCCGTCGTAGGCTGCCATGACCTGCAGCTCGACGCCGCCGAGCGTGACGGACGCGCGCATCGACGCCCAGGCGGTGTTGGCCTCGCTGGCGTAGAGAATCAGCGCTGCGATCCGCGTCAGGCTGCAGCGCCCGAGGATCTTCCAGTTGCCGCCGGCATCCAGCGCGACCGAATAGACGCCTCGCCAGGGGTCGGCGCGCAGGCGCATCTGCTCGATCATCAGCCCGCGTCCCACGTTGCCGAACGCGAATGCGCCGGCGATCGACGACAGGCTCTTGTCGTCGGGTGCGATCGTCGCCTCGATCAGCAGGCCGGGCGTCGTCAGCTGCGCCGCCACCGTGACGCCTGCGACGTGAATTGTCCCTCGGGCGGCCTGCAGGTCGATCGTGCGGCGGCCTCGATTCGACTTGAATGTCACCGCCGGCTGCCAGGCGCCCCGCAGCGCCGAGCCCTCGCCGGCAAGTCTGGCGAGGGTCAGGCTGACCGTGATTTCAAGATCCACGTCCCGTCCGCTGCCATGGAACCTTGCCTCGACCGCAAAGGAGGAAGCGTGGATCGCGGCGGTGCCGGTGACCAATACCTCGCGTGCCGATGACGAGACCGGGCGCGTCGGGCGGATGGTCAGGCCGTTGGGGAAATAGCCGTCGACGGCGAACAGCGGCTGGATGTTCGGCCAGGCCTCGGTCGACTCCCGGGTCAGGACGAGCGATGTCTGCGACGAATCCCAGGGCAGGGCCAGCGCAGAGTCTGTATCGCTCATGGCGATGCCGGCGGCGGCAGGCGAACGGCCTTCAGCTCACTCGGCCCGAGGTTGAAATCGCACCCTGCCGTCACGCCGTTCTCGTCCCACCTGGCGATGAACACCCAGTCGTCGGGACGCGTCTCGTCGGCCAGCGTGCGGTCCTCGAAGAGGATCCAGGGCCGGCTGGCGTCGGCGGTGCCGTCGTGATCGATCCTGACGTACAGCGAGGCGCGCGGCTTCAAGGGCAGGCCCATCGCGGACCGGCAACTGGCCTTCTTCCCGGCATATTGATGCTGGATCGACTGATGTCGATCGTCGGGGGGGCCATCCAGGTAGCGCGCTTCTGCCGGGTCGTGCAGGAAGAAGAGCTCGTGGGGGCTGCGATGGAAGAAGGGGACATCGTGGGGGTAGCGCGGAAACCCCGGATCCGGGTAATCCTTGAGCCACGCGAACGACGCCCGCCACTCCCGCTGGGTCAGGTCCCGCATCGGTATGCCGACCCGGCCGTGGCCGGGCGGCCAGTAGACGTCCAGGGCCTCCCAGCTGACCGTGGGCCATGGAAAATGGGCGAAACCGTCGTCGAACTGCCAATGGTCGAGCGTCACCCGGCCGCGGATCGAGCTGCTGACGACCGCCCGCATCGCCCTCGTCGCGCGGACCAGCGCCTCCCGTATCGTGTCGTTGTCGAGGTCCGGCCCGTCCGGGGTCGGGATGCTGCCGATGCCCACCTTGTGGCCGACGACCACCAGCGGCGACTTCTGCAGCGTGGCCACGACCTCCCCGGCCATGTCGCCGTCGGGGTGGGAGAGGTTCAGCCACTGGAGCCGGATGTTGGATGGGCCGTTCGCGTGCCCGGTGGCGATTCTCCCGATCTCGATCTCCAGGTAGCCGTCCGGCGTGATCTCGTGGAAGCCGGTCGCGTTCTCCGGCAGGCGAAGGGTCCACGTCGGCTCGTCCGTCGCCGCAATGCAGTCGAGCAGCAGCCGCCCAGGCAGGATGCCGTCCGGTCGGGAGTTCCATCCCCGCCGCTCGGCGTCGAACATCGCCTCGTTCATCACGAAACCCGGCGACAGGATGCTGGCCGTCAGCTCGTACTTCAGCAATTCCTCACGGCTTGCCAGCGCGCCGAAGGCGTCCCCGGGGCCGGCCGCGAGCGTGACGCGAAGCTCCGTGGTGCGCCCCACCAGCAGCCACTCCGGCGTGGTGTTGGTGAGCCTGAGCTTGAGGGTGTAGGCGTGGCGCTTGCCGTCGTTCAGCACCACGTTGCCGGTATCGCCGACGAAGTGGGCCTCGAGCAGGGGGCGAAGCCGAAGCGCCTGGGGCGACGGCATGGCGAGCACCATCTGGTGATGCCGCGCCTTCCCGGTGACCAGCGGCCCGCCTGCGCCGTCGTAGCGGATGTGCTGATAGGCGAGTTCGACGCGGGTCGCCCGGGTCCCGCCGGCGCGTTCGCCGCGCAGCCCTTCGAGGGTGAGCCTGAGGGTCCTGTCAGGAGCCCAGTTGGTGAGGGTCTTGTGGCGCAGGTGGACCAGCACGTCACCATGCTTCTCCTTTGCGCTGACGTCCCAATGGGCGAGTTCGGCCTTGTCCACACCGATGTTGCGGTGATCGTGCAGCACGCCGGCACGGAAGCGCAGCGTGAAGTGATGGGCATGCTCCAGCGGATTCAGGAACAGCGCGGTCGGCGACGTGTTCGTGATCTCGAGCGTGAGGTCCCGCGGGCCGCCGAGGATGAGGACGGGTTCGTCGTTGGCGTTGCGCAGGCGGAAATCCAGCGGGAGGGCATGGGTCTTCATGATCACCTCGAGTGTGGGTCCGGGGATTCCGGGTCCTGGGAGGGCTGGGGCGCGGAGTCCGCCGGATCCACCTTGGCGAGCCGCAGCCAGCCCTCACGGGCGAGAACGGGACCGGAGAAGGCGCCGTCGTCCTCGCTCGCGCCAATGTCGTCCGCGACCGAGGTCCAGCCGCGGTCGTCCCGCTCGATCCACGACCAGGCGTAGCCGGGCTCGCTGGGCAGCGGGAGATCGAGGCGCCCGGTCCGGGTGAGGATCGGCCCGAGGGAGCGGAAGCTCACCTCGATGCGCTTCAGCTGGTCGGCATACATGCTCGCCGGGATCGTGATCGCCTTGGTGGGCAGCATGCCGGACGTGGCATGCACGGCGGCGAGCGGGTCGACCAGCATCGTCAGGGTCCGCGGATCCCGATCGGAAGACGGGGCGACGAGGATCGGCGCCACCTCGGCCACCTGCGGCCAGTGGGCCTCGGCGCCGAGGCGGCCCCGGCTCTCGAGCCAGCACGCGACCAGCCCGTCGTTTGCCCGCTGGTGTGCCCCGAGGCGGATCGGGATATCGACGTTCTCGAACTTGTCCGTGCGGCGGGTGTTCGTCCCGACGTCGGTGAACAGCGCCGCCGCTCCCTGGTGAATCGCGGGCGGGCCGGCCAGCGAAACGCTCAATTGGGCGCGCACGACGGCCAGCGGGCGAACCATCAGCACCGCGAGATCCTCGTGGTGGGCGCTGGCTTGCGGATCGATGCTGTCCAGCGCGGTCTCGATCTTGTCCAGGACGTCTTCCAGGGCGCGCGCCCTGGATCGGCCGACCAGCCATTCCGCGAGCTGCCGCAGATGGGGATCCTCGATGTTCCAGACCTGCATCGCCGCTTCGTTGCCGGGCGCCATCTGCCAGCCGGCCTGCCACGGACCGCTCCCGCTGCCACTCGACACCACCCCCAGCGCGCGTCCGTGGGCGTCGTAGACCAGCAGGCTCCGGTCGAGCCTGTCGAGGATCAGCCAGCCGCAGATCGGCGTCGACGCCGGCGCCGTGCCGCTCTCGGCGACGCGGTTCTCGGTGGACAGCCAGCGCAGGTTCACGCGGGCGGGCTGGACGAAGCGCGGTGGCAGGACCAGCTCGTCGCCGACGCTCGCCCGCATCGGGCGGGATGCGAAGAGCGGCGCGCCGTCCACGTCGAGGTCCTCGACCTGGCCGAAGGTATCGACGAGGCGAAGGCGCCTCACGTGGAGCCGACCCGCGCGGATGGGATCGAAGCCGCCCGCGTCGTCCGGCGCGCTGCGGTTGAAGGAGCGCACGAGATCGCCCACGCGCCGCGCCAGCTCCTGCTCGCAGGCGAACCCGAGGGCGTCGCCGACGGGAAGCTGGTAGCTCTGGTGGAGCCCGAGCAGCGCGTCGTTGAAGCCGGTCAGCGCCTGCGACAGGAACTCCTCGTCATCGAGCTCGCCGAGGGCGCACAGCGCGGTGCACACGGGGTCATCGTCCGGGTGCCCGTGCGCCACGAGCTTGGCGCGGTGGTCCGCCTCGACCATGGCGAGGTCGTTCACCAGATGCTCGTGGGAACTCCGGCAGTGCTCGACCACACAGGCGCGCAGCGCCTCGACATGCCGGCGCCGGGCGTGCGGGGTGAGGATCGAGGCGCCCCGATAGGTTTTCTTGTTCCGGGGGTCGCCCGGCACCGCCTCCGCGGGGCTCAGCTCGACCGCGTTCGCCGCCAGGGTGTAGTGGCCGGTGACGTGGTCCGTGGCGTAGTCGCCGCCCCCGCCGGGGCCGCCGCGCCGGATCGGCAGGACGTCCACCTCCCATTCCAGGAGGATCGGATGCCAAGGCTCCTCCCAGGTACAAAAGCCGATCCGATCAGCCTGCTTTCCGTCGGTGGCGCCGTCGGCCCGCAGCCTGTCGACCTGCGCGCACAGTGCCTTGGTGTCGGGCAGGCGCGCCGAAGAGAGCAGGGCCGCCGTCGACAGGTGGCAGCGGAGCAGGTCGTCCTCGTGCTCGCGCCCATCCTGCCCGTGGCGTTCGCTGACGCGCACCGCGTCGCCGTGGATCAGGAGCACGGGCTCGGTCGGGCGATAGAAGCGTGGCCCAGGAACCTTCCGAAGGACGAGCAGCTTTTGCTTCTGGCGGGCACGCCCTTCATTGATCTCGGCCAGGCGTGCGAGGGCCTCCCGGTGGGCCTCGGCGAGCGAGGCGGCGGTCGCGTCGAGCCGGGCCTGCGCGAGCGCTTCCAAGGCGTCGGCCTGCCGTTCGATGTACACCCTCAGCTCGTCGCCGTCGAAGGTCTCGTGGTCCTGCCAGGTCGCCTCCGGCGGGTACACCACTTGCATGTACTTGCACCAGTCCGCGAACAGCTGGGCACGCGCCGCCTCGACTTCCTGCTCGGCCTGATGGTACGTCCGCTGCAGGGCATTGAGCTGCGTCACGCGCCGCGCCAGCTCGAGGTCGAGCAACGCGGGCTCTTCGGGCTCGCGGTCGGCGTCCTGCAGGCGCCGCCCGGAGTCCTCCTCCGTTTTCGCCATCCACACCCAGCCGCCGAACGTCGCGACGAACCCTTTCTCGTGGCGCGCGTCGGCGAGCCTCGCGGCCCGGTCGAGCTTGGCGCCCGACAGGCGGGCGTCGAGCAGCACCGATTCGAGCTGGTCCTCCACCGCATCGCGCCGGGCGCCGCCGTCGATCGTGGCGGCGAGATAGGCCGACAGGGCCTCGCTGGCCGAGTTGCCGACGGCGATCTCGACCTTTCTGCTGCGCTGCTTGGGCCGGCGCCTGGCGGGGATCGTCATGCTGACGAAGCAGATCGTCTCCGCCCCGACGGGGATTGCCTGCCCCTTGTCCACCCGCCAGCCGAAGCGCGCCGCCACCGCCCCGGCCCGGTCGTCGCCGTGCAGGGCGGCGTGCAGTGGGTCCTGCCCGGGGTCGCCGTACCAGCCGAAGACCTCGTAGCGGGTGTCCACGGTGGGTACGTCGGGATCGTGCAGGCCGAAGACGCTGTGGCAGTTCTGATAGACCGTCGCGAAGGTCGGCTCGCCGTAGCCCATCGCCGTCAGCGGACGTGGCAGGTAGCTGCCGCCGTCGAGGCTGGCGGGATACAGGCTGCGGGCCATCTGCCGGCCCATGTGGCGGAAGGGCCGCCTGGCCGGGTAGCGGGGATCCGGATCACTCCAGGCGCTGGGGACGCTGACGTGATCGGCGGCGTCGTGATCGTCACCGAACAGATAGTCGCTCTCGACCACCCACTCGTTGTCGACCACCCACTGGCCCGCGCGCTCGCGGCGGCGCACCACGAGCCAGCGGTTCGGCACGGCCGGGAATCCCCCCGCGTGGCGGTGGTCAGGCGCCGACCCGCCGTGGTCGGGATGGTGGGCGCGGGTGAGGCCATCGGGCAGCGCCCAGTGGAGGTGCACGCCCCTGTCGAGGCGGAAGCAGAGGTCCTGGAACGGCGGGGCGACGACCGACCTGCCCAGGTTCGGGACGTCGGGATTGACGTCGGCGCCTTTCCACACATGGGGGAGTCGCGTGAAATGCGCCGACGGGCCGACCGACAGGCGAGGCTCGCCGAGCACCAGCGCATCCAGGTGAATCGGAACCAGGAGGGTGTGAGCGCTCATCTTCGATCCGTCGTGCTGAACCGTGCTCGGTGCTTGTCCATCCACCGCACTCGCGGCGGCCCGCAACGATCCGGCGCCTCACGCGGCTTCGGACGCGGCGGATCGTCGCAGCCCACTGCCAATCGTCAACCGGTCCGCGGTACGACGACGACAGGCACCGGTTCCCACGACCACCGCTCCGGGTCCCAGTACGAAAACGTCAATACCTTTCCTTGATACTTGGAAAATTCGGTCGGGGTGCAGGTCTGGAGACACCACCCCGGCTCACTTTGGGTCTCGCAGAGTTCGGTCGGGAATTCGTCGAAGCGGGGTCCGGAAACGTATGCCCATTTCACCTTGTCGGCCCCGGGCGAACGCAGGAATACCCGCTTGTCGCCGTCTGTTGCGCGGTGACCGAACCACACCTCGGCGCAGGGTTCGTACATGTCCCGGATCGTGATCCGGATCAGCATGCGCTGCGCCGGGACGAGTTGGTCGACTTCTCTTTCGTAGGCTGCGCTGACGTTCGTCTCGACCTGGATTTCGTGGGGTACCTCGAAGCCACAGTTGTTGATCCAAGCGGTCGTCTGATCAGCATCAGCGAACCGTTTCAATGGCGGGGTTCGATGGACCCATACCGCATCATTGAACCACCGGATCTCGCCCACCTTTTGTTCGTCGAAGCGGTGAAAGACCCGTTGGGTGTTTTCCACGTCCCTGCCTTTCGCGAGGCGATCCAGCATGGCTTTGCGGCGCTTGCTGGCGGGCCTGAGCCGGTTCGTCGCGATCCCGTCGAGCTCTGCGCGCGCGTTGACGTCCGGCGCGAAGAACAGTTCCGTAGAGCCGATCGGGCCGTCAGAGATGTTGAGCAGGCCGAGGATCAGCGCGTGCTGGTCGTTTCCGTCCTTGTGCCAACCTAACAATACTCTGTTGGTGTAGGCGTCGACCTTCATCGACAGCTTGTCGCTGCGCTTCCGAACTTCGTCGGGCACCAGGGTCCTCAGAGCCTTGTTGATCGTGCGAAGCGGGGATCGTCGTTTTGGCGTCGATCCGAGCGCGACATCAAAATCCGGATGCTTCTTGCGAAGGGAGCTGCGAACGCGGCTCGCCTCGGAAGTGCTCCGTTCGAGTCTCAGCACCGCAAATTCGAACCACCCCGCGAGGAGTTTCTCGAAAAGATCCTTCTGCTCGATCGTTCCCAGGGTCGACGTTCCTCCCAGCCGGTGCGAACCGCTGGTGTAGTCGTCGTCGTAATACCCTTCGCTTCCCGTCCGGTGGGAGATCTTGGGCCCGATGCCGACCACCTCGCCATTCTTGAGCGTCAAGTGGTAGCGGAGGGAGCATGCGTTGAAGGTGTCCGTAATCTCGGGACCGACGCTGGTCAAGATCGCCCGCACCAATGCGGCATAGTGGCGTCGATCCGGAGACTCCGAGTCGGTGTCCTTCACGTCGAACTTGCAAATCGCGTCCATGTTCACGGCAGAACCCCGCGAAAATTGCTGCGGTCGTGTACGCCCCGTCCGGCGCTCCCGCCCCCTGTCCCGATTCGGACCGGGCGTGGACCATCTCGTCTCGCATGTTTCCCGACTTCCGAATCATCGTACTCTCTTCGCCACGCGTAGGAGAAGTGGTCGAACGAAACGGAATGGCGCGACAATCGGCGGGCGTCCCGGCAGGTGGTGCAACGGCAGCCGCCACCATGAACGGGTGTCCGTGGCGCGATGGATCGACCGCATTCGTACGGGGAAGAGCCGCAGCGTCGCGCCCGAACCCGAGCCAACGAGGAGTGCAGGCATGCGACAGGCAGACGTCCGCAAGCAGTGGGAAGGCGCAGCGCCCGGCTGGGCCAAATGGGAAACCACGGTCGCGGGCTGGATCGAGCCGGCCACGATCGCCATGCTCGTGATGGCCGACATCGCGCCCGGCGCCCGCGTGCTCGACCTCGCCAGCGGCGCGGGGAGCCAGACCTTGAGTGCGGCCCGCGAGGTCGGCGCGCACGGGCACGTGTTGGCCAGCGACATCTCGGAGACGATGCTGCGACACGTGCGGGAGCGCGCCCGCGCTGCCGGCCTGACCAATGTCGGCACGCTGGCGAGCGCTGCGGAGGATCTCGATGTGGAGCGCGAAAGCTTCGATGCGGCGATCTGCCGTCTCGGGCTGATGCTCTTTGCCGAACCGGCGATGGCGCTCGCTGCCCTGAGACGGGCCGTGAAGCCCGGCGGGAAGGTCGCGGTGGTGGTGTTCACGACGCCGCAGAGCAATGCGTTCATGGCGAAGCCGATGCAGATTCTCCTGCGCCATGCCGGCAAGGCGCCGCCGTCGCCCGGTCAACCAGGAATCTTTTCGCTGGGTGCCTCAGGGGTCATCGAGCGTCTGTTCACGGACTGTGGCTTCGTCGGTGTCGAGCAGCGCACCTTCGCCATCCCGTTGCGTATGGCGTCGGCCGCGCAGGCCCTGGAGATGATGCGCGAGGCGTTCGGCGCCTATCGTGCGGTGGTCGGCGATGTCCCGGAGGCCGTTCGGCTTGCGGCGTGGGCCGAGGTCGCGGCGATGCTCGAAACCTTCGAGACGGCGACGGGCTTCGAGGGACCGGCAGAGGTATTGGTTGCTGCCGCCAGCAAACCGGCATGACTTGTCATGGACGCCACGGGGCACGGCCGGTCACGGACCACGCATGATCGTCAGCGACCGGCTGGCGAGCCGTAGAGAGCCCTGGGTGCCCGGGCCGGGAATGCCGTCCATCTGCGGGACACGGGAGGAAACAAACGGGCGGAACGTCTCCCCGCCCGAAGAGGGTGGGGGAACGAATGGCGAGGCGGTGCGATTCGATCCGCCGCGCGCAGCGTTTCGTCCCGCTCCTCGGTCTGCCGCGCGGCGTGACGTCAGCGCGGTTGCGCGAAGGGGAAGACAAGCGGGTCCATGGCGACTGCCGCCTGAAATATACGCATTGCCCTATCGTCCGCGCCGCCGCAGCTGCTGCCAGCCGGCGCCGGCGATCATCAGCGACGCGAGCAGCAGCGTCGCCCACTCGGAAAGCGTGGGGATCGGCCTGACACTGGCCGCGCTCGCGGTTGGCAGCGGATCGAGCGGTATGTTGTTGTTGACCAGGGCCACCGTCGGGCGCGGGAAGCTCAAGTAGTAGGTCGTGTCCTGACCGATCGCCGGCGCGCCGCTGATGCCCGAGACGTCGCCGCCCGGGTAGCTGCCGGGCGCGGTCGACGGCGGGATGGCCGTGCTCGGGAAGCTCAGCCCACCCGCCGTCACGGCCAGCGTGTAGGTGCCGGCCGGGGCCGAGGGCAGCAGCAGGAACCGGTAGGTGCCGTCGGCCCCGGTCGTCTGGGTCGTGCTGCCACCGGCGACATCGCCGGCGTCGAAGCCGGCCGGGCCCGACAGGCTGACCTGGGCACCGGCGACCGGTGCACGGGTCGCCGAGTTGTAGACGACGCCCGACTGGCTGCGGCCGGAATTGATGCCGAAGTCGGTACCGCCGTGGCTGTCGTTGCTCACGGTTGCCGGGTACGGGTCGTTGTCGGTCGTCACGTAGTAGTCGGCCGGGACCACCGGATCTATCAGGTAGTCCCCCGGGGCAATCGACGGGAAGCTGTAATTGCCGAGCGGGTCGGTGTAGGCGGTTGCGACCACGGCGCCGCCGACGGCTTCGCGCAATTGCACCGCGATGCCGAGGACGCCGCTCTCGCCGGCTCCCTGGGCGCCGTCGGTGTCGGCATCGAGCCACACCCGTCCCGAGAGTGCACCGACCGGGCCGCTGGCGGTCACGTAGCCGGTGTCGTCGCGGGCGCTGCCGCCGTCGGGCACGAACACGGTGTCCGGGTCGCTGCCGTCGTTGCCGGTGGTCAATACCTGGGCAGCCGGCAGGGTGGCGTCGTCGACGTCGACGATGGTGTTGCCGGCGGACACCACCCGGCTGAAGCGCCCGGCGCCGTCGGTGATCGCCACGTACACGGTCGAGGTGTCGTCGATCAGGGTCACCGCCACGCCGGTCAGGGGGGTGTCGACGGTCGCGTCGAATTCACCGTCCCCGTCGAGGTCACGGTACACCACGCCCTCCACCAGGCCTGTGCCGGCGGCCAGCACGGTGACGTCCTCGGCGGTCGTGCGCAGCGCGTCGAACGGGACGATGCCGACGCCGCTGGCGTCCAGCACCACGCCGTTCTGGTAGGTGGCCGGTCCGGCCAGCGCGTCCACGTCCGCGCTGAAGCCGATCGTGGTGCTGCCCCCGGCGGGCACGCTGATGGTCCATTGCGGGCGCCCCGCGTCGCCGCCGAGGAGCACCGGGTCGGCTGCGGGATTGCCGTCGACCGTCGTGGTGCCGGCCGCCACCGTGAAACCGGGTGGCAATTCGTCGACGACGGTCACCGGTCCGACAGGGCTGGCCGTGCTGTTGTGCACGACGACCGTCCATGCCACGGTGCCGCCGGCGGCGGTCAGCGGCGTGGTCGTGAACTTGTCGGCGGTCAGCCCGCCGACCGTGGTGACCCGATCGCTGGCGCAGGTGGGCGGCGGGGTGGCGCCGGTGCAGTAGTCCGCATCCTCGATCGTGGCGCTGTTGACGTGGCTGCCTACGGTGGTCGGCACCGCCTCGACCCGGACGCTGCCGCTGGCACCCGCGGCCAGGCTGCCGATGGTCCAGCTGACACTGCCGTTGGCATCGACCGCCGGGGCGGTGGTGGCGACCGGTGTCGAGCCGACGTAGCGCCAGCCGGCGGGCAGCGTGTCGGTGACGACTACGCCGGTGGCGTCGGCGTCACCGGTGTTGCGGTAGCTCAGCGACCAGGTGCCGCCGAGCAGGACGTCCGTACCGGCGCCTGCAGTGACCGGCGTGTCGACGGCAAGGCTGTTGCCTGCGATCCCCTGGATACGCGTCAGCGTACCGTCGATGCGAAGGATGTCGCCGGTGGCGAGGCGGCTGGCGTCGTCGACGAACAGGGTCGTCGCGGCGGCCGCGGCGCTGCTCAGCCGGGCGGCCGGCAGTGGCAGGCTGGGCGGGCCGGCCTTGACGATCTCGAGCACCGGTCCGGCGGCCACCGTGCTGGCGGCGCTGGCGGTCCGCAGCGGGCTGTTGGAGGCATTGGCGCTGGCGTTGTTGGTGAGCGTGGTGTCGCCGCTGGGCATCACCCCGACGATGCTCGCCTGGAACGACAGCGTGGCGCTGGCGCCGCTCGCCAGGGTGCCGACATCGAACACCACCCGATTGCCGACCGCGTCGAAGCTACCGCTGCCGGCGCTCGCCGTGATGCCGCCGGCGAAACTCATGTAGCCGAGGATCGGGTCGCGCACGACCACGTTCTCGGCCGCGCTCGAGCCGTCGTTGCTGACCACCAGCGTGTAGGTCAGCGTGTCGCCGGCGGACGGCGCGGTCTCGTCCACGCTCTTGGCGATGGACAGGTCGGGGTTCGTGCTGATGCTGACCGTCACCGGTCCGCTGGTGCAGGAGGGCGGCGGAGTGCCGCCGCTGCAGTAATCGTTGTCGCTGACCGAGGCCTGATTGTCCAGGGTCGTGATGCCGCTGGCGGGGCTGGCCGCGACCTGCATCGTCACGGTCGCCGTGGCGCTCGCGCCGATCGCCAGCGAGCCGAGGTTCCAGGTGAGGGTGCCGCCGGATTCGCTGCAACTGCCGGACGCGGTGGCGCAGCCGGAATAGGCGAAGTCCGCGGACACCGGCAGGACATCGCTGACGGTGACGGCAGCGGCTGCACCGTCGCCGGCGTTGAGCACCGTCAGCGTGTAAGTGGCGGTCTGGCCCGCGACCAGGGAGGTATCGTCCACCGACTTTGCGATCACGAGCCGGGGGTTGCCGTCGCCGCTGCCGACCACGCTCGTCGCTGCGCTGGCCGTCTGTTCAGCGGTCTGGTCCGATGCGATGCTCGCCAGGTTGGCCAGCACCGACAAGCCGCCGAGGTCGTCATCGACGTCGACCGTGATCTCCAGCGTGCCGCTGCTGTTGGCCGACACGGTGCCGAGGTCGAAGGTGTACGGGTTGGTGCCGGTCGGCACGATCGGCAGGCCGCCGAGCGTCGCCGAGGAGAAGCTGGTGCCGGCCGGCAGGGTGTCGACGATGGTCGCGTTGGTGGCGTCGGTGGCGCTGCTGGTGTTGGCGAAGTCGATGCCGTAGGTCAATGTGCGGCCGCTTCCGGTGGCATCGATGCTGGCGGTGTCCACGTGCTTGTCGACCACCAGGTTGGCCGGCGGCGTCACGCAGAACTCGGCGCGCGAATCCGCGACGATCGCGCCGCTGCCGCTGATCGCGTTGGAGACTGTGCCGTCGTACTGGAACTGGAGGTCGGTGGACTGGGCGTTGTTGGAGGCGGCCTCGTAGGTCCACAGCAGGCGATGGTTCTTCTGCAGGGTGCCGCTCAATGGAATCGAGAAGGTCAGCAGGCCGCTCGCGCCGCCGGTGAAGCCTTCCGTGCCCTGGCCGAGCTGGACCCGTGCACCGGTGTCCGAGTCATAGTCGTAGACGGTGGTGCGGATCGTGATGCCGGGTCCCGGCCCCCGGTCCATGTACATGAAAGTGGTCAGGTTGCCGGCGAACTCGGTGTTGGAGATGGTTGCCGGATCCTGGTAGAAGCTCAGCACCGTGGGCGAGTACACCCCGGCGCCACCCGGCACCGTGATCGTCGTCGAGTCGCCGATGTCGGCGCCCGTCGGCGCGATTCCGGAGGTGCCGAGCAACTGGGAGCCGTCGAAGCCGACGTCGCCCGATTGATCCCGGAAGTAGTAGGCGCTGCACACCTGCCCGGACTGCAGTACGCCGATCGCGGCGCTGTCCTGGACATCGACCTGGCCCGTGGCGGACAGGGTCGCGGTGTTGGTTGCCGGGTTCGCGGCGCCGGTGAACGGGTCGGACGGCCGCAGCGTGACGGTCGTGCTGCCGCTCGCTCCGGCGGCGACGGTGCCGAGGTTCCAGCTCACGCTACCGTTGCTGCCGACTGCCGGCGCGCTGTCCGGTGAGGGGCTGGCCGAGAGGTACTCGAAGCCGTCGGGCAGGGCGTCCGCCAGGACCGCCCCGAGCGCGTCCCCGGCGCCGTCGTTCCGGTAGGTGAGGGTGAAGGTGACCTGGTTGGCGGGGGCGGCCGCGGTGCCATCGACGATGGTCTTGTCGGCGGTCTTGGCGAGGGTCAGCTGTGGCCGCGGCACGCTCACGTAGCTGGCTGCGCTGGCCTGCACGGCGGCGGTGTCGTCCGAGTCGAGGGTCGCGGTGTTGGTCAGCGGCACCGTGGCGCTCGCCGGGTAGGGATTGGCGACGGTCGTGGACACGGTCACCGAGTACGGGCCTGCGCCGGCCGCCAGCGTGCCGACCGACCAGCTCAGGGTGTCGCCGGCGTTGCAGGTGCCGCTGCTGTCGTTGTCCGTGCAGGTGCAGCCGCCGCTGCAGCTGGCCGTCGCGACACCGTCCGGCAGGATGTCGGTGAGCACGACGTTTTGGGCATCGATCGGCGAGTCGTTCGAGTAGCTCAGGGTCCAGGTCAGGGCGTCGCCCTGGCCCAGGGACAGGTCGCTGGCGGTCTTCGAGAGGCTGAGCCTGGCCTCGCCGACCCCGATCTGCACCGGGTCGCCGGTCAGTGCCCCGAAGTCCGTGACGGCGCTCGCAGTGTTGGTGTAGGTGCCGGTCACGGTCGGCGCCTGGGCCGTGAAGCCGAGGCTTGCCGAGCCGCCCGGGGCGATGACGACATTGCCGCTCCAGGTCAGGACGTTGCCGCCGATCGACGGATCGGCGCTTCCGAAGGCGCCGGTGGTCGTTCCCGGCGTGTAGGTGAAGCCGGCCGGCAGCGGGTCCGCGATGCTCGTCAGCGTCACCGCCCCGGGGTTGGTGGCCGGGTTGGCGACGGTCAGCGTGAAGGTGATGTCCTGCCCGACCGTGGCACTGGTCGGCGTCGCTTCCTTGGTCAGTGTCGGGGCGACGCCGCAGGCGTTGATCGCGACACCGATCAAGGCCGTCTGCACGCCGGTGACGTCCGGATTGCCGTACCAATTCTCGCTGCTGTCCGGCGTGGTCGGTGTGTCGTGGTCGGGGAAGGCTGCCTGCTGGCCGGCGATCCAGTCGCCGCTGCCGCCGCTGATCCAGGTCCGGCTCTCGCCGTCGTAGGTCCAGGGGTTGATATAGATCTGGGCCTGGGTGGCGCTGGCCGTGCTGCCGCTCAGGTAGGAGAAGGTTCTGTTGCTGACCGGGGCGTCGGGTACACCGTCGTCGTGCAGGGTCGGATCGTCGATCGCCTGCACGCCGATCAGGTACTTGCCCTTTGGCAGGCTGGTGGCGTCCCAGCTGGCCTGCCAGCGGTTCAGGCTGCCGGCGGCCAGGGTGGCCGTTGCCGCATCGGTCCAGCGGCTGCCGGTGTCGCCCGCCATCGTGCCGTCGCCATCGCTGTCGGCCCAGTACAGGAAACGGACGGACGAGACCGACGGCGCGATCTCGCCGCTGGCGTCCACATAGAGCGTGTCCTGCACGGTCGCCGACAGCTCGTAGCTGCCCGGACAGGTGGCCGGCGCGGTCGCCTCGACGGCCGCGACGATCGGCTGGCTGTAGGGCGCGGTGTTGTTGAAGGAAAGATAATCGCCGAAGGGGCCCGGCTTGGCCGCATCACCCTCGTAGGCCCGCTCCAGCGAGCAATCCTTCTGCAACGGGTCGTTGAGACTGTTCGCCGTGCAGAACAGCATCGAGATCGGCGTGTCGCGGGTGATCTTCGGGCCGTCCAGCGCGGGATTCGGTCCGGTGGCCGAGGCGTCGAGCATGCGCACCGGGATCTGGTAGTCGATGAAATACTCGGTACAGGCATTGGTGGACACCAGCCTGGCGCGGCTCGAACCATAGTCCCAGCTGGTCGCGGTGGCGCCCGCAGGCCAGGTGGTGTCGGGCGCCACGCTGTCGTGGAAGTTGAGGATCAGGTTCCCGGACGTGAACGCCGTCGGATTGTGGGCGATCAGCTTGATCGACGGGTCGTTCAAGTAGTCGATCGACTGGGTCGGAATGTTCCCCCAGATGCCGGCAATCATGTCGATCGGCGCTGCGGGGTTCCCCGACGAGCCGTCGAGGTGGGCGGCGAGATCGCGGTAGCCGTCGCCGTCGATGTCGAACATCACCGTCCACAGCGCCGAGTTCCACGGGTCGGAGCTGCGATAGCTGCCGGCCGACGGGCCGGTGGCATAGGTGTGCGCCACCTGCTCGACGCGCCAGCGGAACATCAGCACGTCGCGGGTCGGGTCCGTCGGATCCTTGTACAGATGGTAGTAGATGCTCGGCAGCGATCGGTCGATGCACGACGACGCGACGTTCACGTAGTTCTGCGGCGAGGTGCCGCCGTTGGACGGATCCTGCACCCTCGGATCGCTGATCTGGCCCTGGAAGCGGGTGTAGGGCATCCAGTCGCCGCACTGATGGCCGCAATCGGCGGCATCGGACGGCTCGGTCGGCCATGCCACCGGCGCGAAGTGGATCGGCCCCGCGGCCTCGTCCACGGTGCCGAGCCCCCAATCCGGCGGGAAGGTGTCGGCCGGCGCGAACGGGGTGGACGCGACGAGCGCGAGTGCCGCGATCAGTTGTCTCGACTTCAAGGCAGGTCTCCGTGCATGCCGGACGTCGCACATCCGGGGGGGCGCGGCCGTCGCGCACCGGCGTTGATCCCGCCCGATATCGGCACCGGACCTGTCGCGGTTGATGTCACCGTACGTGTAATGTTGTTACGAAGCGGTCGTCGATGCCGGCGCAGCTTCGGCCGGTCGAGACCGGGTGCGCCGGCCTCGGCTCGACCAGCCGAGGGGCGCCTCGGAATTCTCCGGCCTCGTGGGCTCGGCACGAACCCGATGGGGGGCGCCACGTCCGGATATCCGGGTGCCGCCGTATCTTGTGCGGGATGCCGGTGTGATGTGCGGCGGGCGGGAGCAGGGCTGGCGTGGCCCGGCAGCTCGACGCTAGCGCCCGCGGACGTCTCCGCGCCGGCTCGCGCATGCAGGCGCGATCGACGTGAAGATCGGCGCCCGTGCGCCCGGAACGCGGGTCAGTTCCCTGGTGGCAGTGTGTCGCGGACGGCTTCGGCGGCTTCCTCTTCCGACTCGAAGATGTGTGCGGCCACGCCACGCCTGGCCAGTGTCTCGCCGAGCTTGGCGCGCATGAACGCGCTCGTCGTGAAGCGCGTGACGCCGAGGAAATGGTGGGTGGTGAGTTCCTTCACCGTATCCAGGTAGGCATCTTCGAGCGAACGGGCGAGCTCGAAGCCATCGTAGTTGGCGACGCAGTAGACCTTGTGTCCGAGCGGATCGACGATCGACGCCACCTTGTCGGCCAGCCTCAAGAGAAACTCGGATGTGTCCACGTGCACGTCCGACAGGTTCAGGAACAGCGTGTTGTGCTCGGCGTCGTACTTGAAGCGGGCGTCGAACGGCAACCGCAGCATGTCTTCGCGCAGGCCCATCGGCTCGGGCCGGAAGATCCGCGGGTCCATCGTCCGCGGTGCGCGCACGAGCGGCGCGAACGCCATCTTGCCGACGATGTCGCGTTCGATGTCGATGCCGGGCGCGACCTCGATCAGCTCGAGCCCTTCGCGTGTCAGGCGGAACACGCAGCGCTCCGTGACGTAGAGCACTTCCTTGCCGTCCCGCGCGGCGTACGGGCCGGAGAAGGTGCAGTGCTCGACCTGCTCGACGAACTTCGTTTCCTTGCCGTCGCGCTCGATCCGCAACCGGCCGTCGACGATCGCGGCGTCGACGGCGCCGGCGGTGAAGGTGCCGCAGAACACGGCCTTCTTGGCGTTCTGGCTGATGTTGATGAAGCCTCCCGCGCCGGCCAGCTTGGGGCCGAACTTCGACACGTTGAGGTTGCCCTGTCGGTCGGCCTGGGCCAGGCCGAGGAAGCAGACGTCGAGCCCGCCGCCGTCGTAGAAGTCGAACTGGTAGCCGATGTCGATGACCGCCTGGGCGTTGCTCGCCGCGCCGAACGACAGACCACCTGCCGGCACGCCGCCGATGACGCCCGACTCGGCCGTCAGCGTCATCAGCTCGGCGATCTTTTCCTCGTTGGCGATCGCGGCGATGCCTTCGGGCATGCCGACTCCGAGGTTCACGACGCTGTTCGCGCGCAGTTCCATCGCCGCGCGCCGGGCGATGATCTTGCGCAGGCTCATTTCCATCGGCGCCTCCGAACCGGGCGGGACCCGCAGCTCGGCGGCATAAGCCGCCGAGTAGCGGCTGCCGAAAGTCTGCCAATGGCAGTCTTCGCCGTCGGCGACGACGATGCAGTCGACGATCGCGCCGGGCACCTTGACCTGCCGCGGATTGAGCGTATGCACGTCGGCAGTGCGCTCGACCTGGGCGATCACGATGCCGCCGCAGTTGTGCGCCGCCATCGCGACCGACAGCACGTCGATCGTCAGTGCCTCGCGCTCCATCGAGATGTTGCCGTCGGCATCGGCGGTAGTGCCGCGGATGATCGCCACGTTGACCGGCATTGCCCTGAAGAACAGGTACTCCTCGCCGCCGACGGTGATCAGCTCGACCAGATCCTCGGTGGTCCGCTCGTTGAGCTTGCCGCCGCCGTTGCGCGGGTCGACGAAGGTACCCAGCCCGATGCGCGATGCGTGGCCCGGCTTGCCGCCGGCGATGTCGCGAAACAGGTGGCAGATCGCGCCGAGCGGCAAGTTGTAGCCCTCGATCTGGTTGCCGACGATGAGTTGCTGGAGGGCCGGGGTG
This sequence comes from Rhodocyclaceae bacterium, assembly GCA_020445745.1. Classification (GTDB taxonomy): domain Bacteria; phylum Pseudomonadota; class Gammaproteobacteria; order Burkholderiales; family Rhodocyclaceae; genus Cognatazoarcus. The sequence goes on from JAGRGB010000047.1 coordinate 28,721, forward strand.
AGTACGAAGTGGCTGCTGATGAAGCGCTTGACGAGGCCCGGCCTGGCGAGCCGATTCATGCCGCCGCCCTTGGACGGATGGGCCATTCCCGCCGCCGAGATCAGCGTCAGGTCGTGGGGCTTGCCGAAGCTCGCGGTGCCTTCGTCCTGTGATTCGTAGAATTCGGCCAGCTCGCGCACGATCAGGTCTGGGAAGCCGATGCTGAGGAAGCCGCCGATGATGACGGTGTCGCCACTGCGGATCAGCCTCACGGCATCCTGCGCCGAAACGACCTTGTCGGTCGCGCGGGTGCGCGTCGATGGCGCAATGGAAGGGTTGAGCGTCATGGTCTGGGACCCTCCTTCTCTCTTATTTGGATGCCGCTCTCGGGTGACCCGCGCCAGCCACCTCGGCCGGCGACTCGCCAGTGCTCCTGACCGACCTCCGTTGCGAAGATTGCCCGCCCTGGGCGGTGTCAATCATTGGTGGGCAGGACCACCCCGGCGTCGCGCACGGTTCCCCGCGGGCGCCCGATATCGTGATGAATCCGGCAGCGCCCCGTCGTAGCGAGAACTCGTGCTTCACCAGGCGGGTTGCCGTGGCTGCGACCTGAATCATGCGGTGGCACTGTCTGCCCCGCGGAGCCTGCGGGCGCGCTGTCGACGGCTCTGACGCGCATGTCCCCCGTCGGCCGGCGATATCCCCGCTCGCTTCCGATTCGTGGTCGCGTTCTTGGCAGGATCGTCCCCCCACTCAGCTGTATTCTGGGCCTTGCGTCGCCGACGTGACAGTTCTCGACAAGCGCGCTTCCGAGTGGGCGCCGCGCAAGCAAGCACGGCGCTAGGCCACGGCCCGGCCGTCGCGGCAGACGCCGCTCGCGGCAACACCCCGCGATCGCACCTGGCGCCGCCTCCCGGCGTGGTTTCGGGGTGGGACAAGTGTGCGGCGGCGAGATCGGCAGTGTCCGACCCGGCCTCGCGCCGCATGCTGGCAGGCCCGTCGCGGGAACTCGGCGGAAGCCGGTGTTCGCCACGCGAAGCGCCGAACTTCGATGTCGTGCAGAATCTCGTCCTTCACGCGGGGATGGCCGCCCCGATCCGTGTCTTCCGCTTCGAGCAAGGAGCCCCGGCATGCATGCCGTACCCAGTCTTCGCCTGTTATTCCTTTGCGCCGCGCTCGTGGTGCCCGCCGCCGCGCGGGCGGCGAGTTTCGCGTCATCCGCTTCCAGCGCCAGTTCGGCGTCCATCGGCAGCGTTTCGGACTCGTTCGGCGCATCGAGCGACAGCTCGGGCAGCGACGACGAGGTCGCCAAGGGCGACTACCGCGTCACCGAGGTCGCGCAGGCGTCCGAGCGGGTCGACTACGTGACGGTGACGCTGCATTCGGACGAACGGCAACGGGGCTTCAAGCTCGATCTTCCCCTCGGCATATGGACGGACCAGGGCCTGAAGCATGGCGACCTAGTCCATGTCGAGCCCCGCCCCTACGGCTTCGAGTTTGCCCGTGGCGATACCCGCGATGCGTTCTACCTGGTCCTCAACGACGATTGGTACGGTGAACTGGCGGCCCGCCCGCTGGGCAATCCGTGACGGCGTGCCGGCGGCTGGCATCGGTACTGGCGGCGGCATTGGCCCTGGCCGCCAGCGCCGAGGCAGGCGCCGGGTGGTCCGCTTCATCGGGCAGCCAAGGCTTCTGCGACCGATCTGCGGCCTTGTCGGTGCAGGCGCAGGACCGACTGCTCCGCTTCGCCGCCGTCGTGCGGGCCGAACTGGCTTCTGCCGGCGATGACGTCGCCCTGATCAGCCGATCCGGACTCGACCTGTCCCGCTTCCGGATCCGTCATTCCCATGCAGCGATAGCCTGGCGAAGCGAGACCGGCGCGTGGACCGCCCGCCAGCTCTACTACGCATGCGACGAAGGGCGGCCCAGGCTCTACGACCAGGGCATTGCCGGATTCGTGATGGCCACGGACGACACGACGCACGGCTATGTCTCGATCGTCGCCATGCCAGCACGCGCGGCGACACGGTTGCGCCGGGCCGCGCTGGATACGCCCCGCGCGCTGCGGCTGCTGTCCGGGACCTACAGCGCCAGCGCCTTCGCCTTCGGTCTTCGCTACCAGAACTGCAATCAGTGGGTCGTCGAGCTATTGGCCGCCGCGTGGAGCGATGCCGGAGATCGCGCGGATTCGCGCGGCATCGCACAGGACTGGCTGAAGGGTGCCGGATATCTTCCTCAGCCGGTCCGGGTTTCCCATTGGCAGCTGTTTGCGTCGATCTTCGTGCCCCTCGTGCACGTGGACGATCACCCCGAGCACGACCGCTTCGCGCTGGGGCTCCATATCAGCCTGCCAGGCGCCATCGAGACCTTCGTCCGAGATCGGTTTCCAGACAGCGAGCGCATCGAGATCTGTCACGACGAACGGCAGATCGTGGTCCATCGTGGCTGGACGCCGGCGTCCGACGGGTGCCGGCCGATGCCGGGCGATCGCGTGATCGCGCTGGGCGTCTGAGACCACCGGTGGCGAGGCTTGGCGCCGGCCGCGTGACACTGCGGGGTGCACGCCCAGGCCACAGCCGCCCGGCGGCATGCATGCAAAGCGGGCGTGCGGTGCTCCGCTCGCTGGCGCTCATCGGTGCGAATCGTCGATTGCCCGCCAGGACCCCCTGACTTCGGGTGGCGGCCGTGCCTGGCGTCGCTTGGCCCGGCCGCCGGGAAAAGTCCCGCGGGCAACGGGGAGACCCTGGTCAGTTGGCGAACGCGGCGATGCCGGTGATGGCGCGGCCGAGGATCAGGGCGTGGATGTCGTGGGTTCCCTCGTAGGTGTTGACGACTTCCAGATTCACCATGTGGCGGGCAATGCCGAATTCGTCGGAGATGCCGTTGCCCCCGAGCATGTCGCGGGCCTGGCGGGCGATGTCGAGGGCCTTGCCGCAGGAGTTGCGCTTGACGATCGAGGTCAGTTCGACCGGTGCATTGCCTTCGTCCTTCAGGCGACCCAGCCGCAGGCAGGTCTGCTCGCTCAGTTGCTGGGTCAGAAAGAAGGGGTCATCCCCATCGAAGATGCTGGCGGCGCTGTGTGTCACGTCATCCTCCCGGTTCGCGTTCAAGTGCCCGTTGAATGTCGAATCGGGGCCGATCTTAGGGGCGGCACGGCACGAGAACCTTCCCCGTGCGGCAGCCGAGCTGTTCCTGACCCACAGCGGGGTGTGGCGCAAGATTGCCGGGCCGGAGTCTTTTCCCGGCGTCCGGCCGTTCCGTCGCATTAAGCACGGTGTCCGCCTGACCGAGGCAGGGCTCGCCTACGCGCGGGAAGTCGCGCAGCGTCTCGACGAGGTGTAGCGCGATGCGATGCGCGTGATGGGTCGCCAGGGGCGGGGCGCTCAATCTGGCGGTGGTGCCGACTTTCGCAACGCGCTGGCTGTTGCCCCGGCTCGATCGTTTCTTGGCCGGTTGGCCGGATGCGGTCATCAACCTCGGCACGCGGACTCGCCCCTTTCTGTTTGGCGAAACCGAATTCGATGCAGCAATCTATCGTGGTGACGGCAACCGGCCCGGAACCCAGGCCCTCTTCCTGATGGGCGAGGATGTCGCGCCGGTGTGCGGACCTGGCCTGCCGGCCGGCCGTCCTCGGCCAGGCGGCAGATTGGGCATCGCCCGAGGATTCGGACGGGGCCTTTCTCTCGGCCGTGGGCGAGCACCTGCGGGAGTTGCGCCTGCGGCGCTCCATGACCCGCGCAACACGGGTGCCCGTGACTCCGGGGTCCCGCTTCGCTATCCGGTGCCGTCGGAGGCCGGTGAGGGCAACGGCTCGGTGCTGCGCTTGCGGCAGGTGAGGCACGCACCGGCGATGCCGCTCGACGAGGCGCCGTGGGTCGGCCCCGGGCCGACGCCCGAGTTCCCTCGCCTCAAGCCGTTTCTGTCGAGACTTTCCCTCGCCGACCTGGAGCTTGCGGCATCCCTCGGATATGGCGCCTTCGAGAAGCGGGGGCGGCGGGCCCGGATCGCCCTGATCGGATTGCGGGGCGCCGTCGGGCGCCTGCTCGCGCAACGCCTGGACGTAGCGTTGTTCGGGATGGGGCCGATCATCGAGCGCTCCGCCGGGATGACCTTGCCTGAAATCGATTCGGCCGCGAGCCGATCCACGGAAAGGCCGACATCGCCATCGACATCACCGGCTTCTCCGCGAGGCCTTCGAAGAGCTGCTCAAGCGACTCGAGGTCTGATCGGGCTCCGGCCACACTGCCGCCCTCGGGAAGGGCGCGACGGTCCTCGTGTCGGGACTCGAGCGACAGCCGCCAGCGCTGCCGGGCGCCCCCCTGTTTCGGCCTTCGGCCCTTCCTTCTTATTTGCCGCCGCCCGCAAGCTAAGCCGGGGTTTCCCGATGAGCGACGGCTTGTTCGATCAGGTCACGACCGGGTACGAGAAGCGGCACGACCATGGACGGGCATGGAAGGCGCGAACCGGTGGCCGGGTGCTGGCCTCCATGTGTTCCGACGCGCCGGAAGAATCGCCGACTGCGGCGGCATGCCGCCGCTGCGGTTGCTCGGGGCTCATGAGCCTGAAGATGCGATGGAGCCGCACATCTTCTGCATGTTCTGCCCGTCTTGCCGGGAATCGCTTGCGCAGGGTCTGCATGCAGGTTCGATTCGACAATGCCGGGGGGCCTCGCCGACCGGGTCCGGCGTGCCGTACCGCCAGCCCTTCGGCTCTGGAACAGGGACATCGACCTGCAGTGCCTGCATCGCGTGATACGACCTTGCAGTGCCTGGCCGTCGCGCCCCTCTCCTCTTCCCGCTTGAAGCGGCGAAGTACCGTCTCCCGCATGCCGGCACAGGCAACTCGAAAAAGCAGGAAACTCGTGCAAACGGCACGCAAGCCGAAGGCATCCGGCTATGCTGTAGGGGCGTCGGGCGGGGCCCGCCAAGGGGCCGCGCAGCCGGCCATGCGTCGAGGAGACGAGGATGCACTTTGTCGGCAACAATCATGTCGCCTTCGATCCCCAGTCGCTGGGATTTCCCAGTATTCAGAGCTGCCAGGCGGTATGTTTCCAGGTGGCAGGCGGACTCTTCGGCTTCCACGACTACAAGGGGGCGGGCGGTGTCGGCGTCGATAGTGAAAAGGCCAAGGCTTTCGCGGACTGGGCCTCGAAGAACGGCACCGGCGACCCCGGCCAAGGGATAGCGCTATATGGCGTGATCAACCAGACGCACCAATACACGCGCGACCACCTGGGCGTGCAGGACTGGCAATCGATGCTGCTCGGGGTGGCCCAGGAGCTCGAGTTCGGCGGCCCGGTATACGGCGTGCGCATCACCTCCCATGTCGGCAAGGCGGATTCGCTATATGTGCGGTTCGACCTCATCGGCAATGACGTGCGGATATCCTACAAGCGCTGGAGCAAGATGGAGAAGAACACCGGGGCAACACCGCTCAACCCCGACGATCAGGCGCTGCTGCGTCCAGCCAAGTCCGCCGAGATCGATCCGTCGATGATCAAGGCCGATTCGCGGCCCTATGTCGCCGAGCCGATGAAGGACTACGAGTACGAAGACGTCTTTCCGGTGCGCCGCAAGGACCCCGGCAAGGCGGAGAACCTGAACATCGTTTCCGCGAAGCGGATCGTCCAGTTCCGCTGACGACCTGTGGGACCCACCGGCCAAGGTGCGGCGCGCGGGCCCGTCTGCGCTTGTCCCGCCCGGAGGGGGCGGGCATCGTCCTCCGGGTCTGCAGCGCCCGAGACGAAAACCGGCTCCTCGCGGAATGTCGTGAATCCGCAGGTTGACGAGATCGCTCGCCGACGCAGCCTGCGGTCAATCGCAAGGATGAAGCCGGCAAGGTCGCGCGTTCGGTGCATGTCCTGCAGATGGATCCCAATCGCCCAGATCACCTTGCGCTCGAGAGTGCCTTCTGACCCATGGGGGTATCCCGGGATTGCAGATGCTCGTAGGATTCGATGACAGACTCCCTGGCGATTGATCGGGATCCGATCCTTCTCGGTCATCGAGGAATGCGCGACACACCTCTTGGTACGCAATTCGCCAAAAAAGCGTCTGGACGCCTGGGCCGCAAGCTTGCAGGCATTGCTCGTAATCCTGGGGGACGGCGATGGTCGGCAAGAACACGATTTGTCTGTGGTACGACGGCACCGCATTGGACGCCGCGACGTTCTACGCGGAGACCTTCCCGGACAGCGTTGTCGGAACCGTCCATCGAGCGCCAGGCGACTATCCTTCCGGCAAGCAGGGCGATGTGCTGACGGTCGAGTTCACGGTGATGGGCATCCCTTGTCTCGGCCTGAACGGAGGCCCGGCCTTCCGACATACGGAGGCCTTCTCGTTCCAGGTTGCGACCGAGGACCAGGCCGAAACCGACCGCCTGTGGAACGCGATTGTCGGAAACGGCGGCCAGGAAAGCGCCTGCGGTTGGTGCAAGGACAGGTGGGGACTGTCGTGGCAGATCACGCCGCGCGCCCTGATGGCCGCGATTTCCGATCCGGATGGGGCAGCGGCAAAGCGCGCGTTCGATGCCATGATGGAGATGACCAGGATCGACATCGCCGCAATCGAAGCGGCCCGGCGCGGCTAACGCCGATGCCTGTTGGCCAGCTCCGAACGACAGGATGCGATGGGCGACGAATGTGCGCTCGCGGACAACGACTGGCCGTCGGAGATCCGGCCAGGAGTTTCCCCGCTGGATCGTCCCGGACGTTCGGTTTGCGGCGCCCGACTTGTAAGGCCTGCTGGCTCAGACCGGCCAGGAACAGTCTTGGATGATGGGCAGCTTGCGGGAAGCTCCACTGCCGGCCTCGCCTTGGAATCTGCGAGCACGCAGGCATCGACAGTGGGAGCGCTTCCGGTCACTGGACCTCGTTTCCGTCGGCGTCGATACGGCGCACCTTGCAGAAGCCCAGCACACGCACGCTGTTCTCGATCACGGCACGGCCACCGACCACGATCCAGACCATGGGCCCGGGCTTGAGGTCGCGGGCGGCCTTGCCTCCGTGTCGCTCGGCGAGAGGCTCCTCATCCGACCGGCGAAGCCGTCCCAGTCGGTGTCAGGCAGGCCGTAGCGGACCATTTGGGCCAGATCGCTCGGTACGGCGCTGTTGGTCTGCCAGCGGCCCGGCGGGGTCAAGGTCATGTTGTCCCTGATCTTGGTCGGCTTGTCGCCGGCTGGCGGATCTCGTCTTAGGTGCAAAGGACCTTTTTGCGGATCTCGTTGATCGACTCCGCGGTCGTGTCGGTCTCGCCTGACGGTGGGACCGATTCCTGCCGCGGGCACCACCCGGGCGACCGGCGCAGGGCGACCTGCCAGTCGACGAATGCAGGTCTCAGGTCGCGACTGCGCCAAGGCAGGGGGTCAGAGGGACGCTCGTGGGTGTCGACATTCTTTACAGCTTGCGGCGGGATTAGCCACAGGGGCTAGTCCTGGACCCCAAAAAACAAGAAGTTGATACATTTGGGCCGATCCTTGCGTTCGCCATTGAGAAGCTTGATTCCGCTCAAGACAGGAGGCCGACCATGGGATCCTCCCGTTTCGATCTGGTAGCAGCCAGGCACTTCAATGGGACCAAGCTTCGTACCCTGGCGGCAGGTCTGTGCGTGACGTTCCTGCCGCAGTACGTTCACGCAGAGCTGATCCTCACGCTGAGGATTACGGGTCTGGAGGCGTCATCGCAGCGGTGACCGGTTCCGGCACGATAAGTACCGCGAACCTGCCCCCCACGGAGCCGAGGAACCGCCTCTTGATCGATGATCTCGGGCCGGGCAGCCCGTTCAACGGCAATCTCAACTTCGTCGGCTTCAATCTCGCCAATCCCCTCAGCTTTGCGCCGGGCATCGACATCACGCAGCTGATCCTGGATGACGACGCGGGTCCCGGACTGGATGACATTTTTCTCCCCTTGTCAGCCAATCTGACAGCTACGCCGGTCGCATTCAATGCATCGGGCTCGTCGGCGGTTGTCGGACTTCAGTTCGCCGACCTCACCGTCGGGACCTATTCCAACCCGACCTACCCGGTATCCGTGGAGATGGGTGGCTTCACCTTGATCATCGAGAATGCAGCGGTTCCGGAACCCGCCACGATCGCATTGTTGACCATCGGTCTCCTCGGCATGGGGTGGGCGAGAAGACGCCACGCTCCCCGACGCGACGCCGCCTAGAGAAATCCAGCGGGAGCACGCTCCGGAGAGGGGGGCCGGCAAGGTCCAGTGGGTGGGCGCGAGCCACCGGCGCACTTGCACCGCTCGCGCATTCTGCACGAGCACCTCCGTCAATTGGCAGCCCCATGGCATCTGTCAGCCCTGCGGCCAGGGCGCTGCGGTCGGACCCTTTCCGCGCGCGGAGGGGCAGCATCCGCGTTGAGCGGCTTCCTGATGATGGCGCTCGCCTTCGTCGTCGGCGCCTGGCTGGGTCCCGGCCTCACCGACCCGATCGGCGCCTTGTCCCGGGGCCTCGCCGGCTGCAGCGGCTTCGTCGCGCTGGAGGCCTGGCTGCTGGTGTCGCGGGCGGCCGACGGTGTCGGTCCGCGTCGGTCGCCTTTCATGCTCGCGGTGCCGGGACAGGCGCGTCGACGAGGAACGTACCCGTTCGTTACCTCGCCCGGCACGATCCGGGCAGGGCATTGCCGAGCCTGCCGCGTGACAGGGTGACGGCAGGTCTGAGACGCGCTCACGCGGGCGCAGGCATCGTCCATCGGCGCATGTCGTCAGTCACCGCATCCGGCGGTAGTCGCGGTGTCCCGCCGATCGTCGGGCGCAGCCTCCGCGGGTCCTTCCGCCCATGCGCCTCGCATTGTTTCCGGCACAATCGGATAGGAGCGGGCAGGATGCCCGGGCCGTGGGTTCGCGCGACGCGGCTGGGCGTCGCGATGCCGGCTGCGCCACCTCTGACAAAGGGTCCTGTACAGTGATTTTCGAATGGTCGCGGTTGAGGGAGACGATGTCGGCAAATCGGGTTTTCAGTTGGCTGGCCACGGCGGTACTGAGCATCGGCACGGCCTTGGCGGGGCCCGAGGCGCTGGCGCCGGAGGACGTACCGGAGCCGCTGAGGCCCTGGGTGTCGTGGGTAAAGCCCAGCGACGTCAAGGACTGCCCCGGTGCGGTCTTTCGCCAGGGCAAGGGCGACTGTGTCTGGCCGCGCTCACTGAGGCTAGAGCTCGGCCCGCGGGGTGGCCGCTTCGAGCTGGATGTCGAGTTGTTCGCGGAATCGGCCGTCGTGTTGCCGGGTGATCGCGACGCGTGGCCGGCCGACGTCCAGGTCGGGGAAAGCGCCATTGCCGTCGTGCCGCTGGAGGGCAGGCCGGTGGCCCGGCTTGCGGCAGGTCACCGGCGGATCAGCGGGCGCTTCGTCTGGGACGAGCTCCCCCTCAACCTCGTCCTCCCGGCGTCGGTGGCCAATCTCACGGTATCGCTGGAGGGCAGGGCGTACCCGGCCCAGCCGGACGCCGGCGGCCGGCTCTGGCTTCGTTCGGCACCGAGTGCCGATGCGCTGAGCGATTCCCACACGGTTCGGGTGTTTCGAACCTTCGAGGACCAGGTGCCGATGGCCTCGACCGTGCGATTCGAGCTCTCCGTCAGCGGCCAGCAGCGGGAAATCGAGGTGCCCCTGGCGGTGCTCGACGGCTTCGTGCCCTTCTCCCTCGACAGTCCGCTGCCCGCCCAGGTCCAGCCGGACGGCAGTCTCAAGCTGCAGGTGCGCGCCGGCACCTGGACCGTCGAGGTCGGCTCGCGTCGCATGGACCTGGTCGACAGGCTCGCGCTGCCCGCCGACGCCGCGGGCGACGAAGTGTGGTCGTTTGCTCCGGACAACGCGCTTCGCGTGGTGACGCTGCGCGGCCAGAACCCGGTCGATCCGGCATCGGTCGGCGCTCCGCCGGATTGGTCCGAGCGGCCGACGTTCGTGCTGCAACCCGGTGCCACCTTGTACGTCGACCAGGTGCAGCGCGGCGACAGTGGTTCGACCGCCGACCGGTTGGCGATGCAGCGCGCCATCTGGCTCGACTTCACGGGCGAGGGCTTTTCGGTGAAGGATACGATCACCGGGACGATCGCCCGTGGCTGGCGTCTCGACCTGCCGGGCCGGTTCGCGTTGGGTCGGGTCTCGGTCAATGGCGTCGACCAGCCGGTGACGCGCAGCGATGGCGGTCGCGGCATCGAGATTCGCGACTCGCGACTGCGCCTCGAGGCCGACAGTCGCATCGAATCGAGCGACGGCGAGATCCCGGTCAGCGGGTGGAGCACCTCGATCAGCGGCTGGAATGCCACGTTGAATCTGCCCCCGGGTTGGCGCCTGCTTGCCGTGTCCGGTGTGGACGCGGACCGCGGATCGTGGGCGAGTTCCTTCACGCTGTGGGATGTCTTCGCGCTCCTGCTTATCGCTGCGGTCACGTTCCGGGTCTGCGGGTTGCTACCGTCGCTGCTGCTGCTGGGAGGCCTGGTCCTGTCGTGGCAGGTGATGGCCGCACCGAAGGCGCTGTGGCTGGCGCTGGTCGGCTTTCGGGCCCTCGGCAAGGTGGTGCAGCCCGGAGGCAGACTCGACCGCCTGGCGGGCCGCGGCGTGCTGCTGAGCGGCCTGGCGCTGGCGATCGCGCTGCTGGCCTATTCGGTGGGGCAGGTCAGGCAGGCAATGTATCCCTCCCTCGGCATGTCCTACTCCGAGTCGGCGGGCCCCATCGTCGGCGGTTCCGCGCTACCGCAAAGCCCGCCCCCGGCGCCCGCGGAGATGGCCGCCTCGATGGAACGCGATGCCGTGATGCGCCGCGAAAGCCGGGTTGCTGCGCCACCGCTGCTCAGCGAGATGAAGCAGAAGGGGAAACTCGCCGCCCAGCGCTATGACCTGCTCGATCCGAGCGTGCGGATCCAGACCGGCCCCGGGATACCCACCTGGCGCTGGGCGACCGTCAGCCTGTCGGTCCAGGGCCCGGTGGGCGCCGAGGAAAAGCTGCACCTGAGCTTGCTGTCGCCGGCGGGGTCGGCGGTCTGGTCGATCGCCTCGGTGGTGCTGCTGGCGGCGGCCTTCTTCCTGTGCCTGGGCGTGAAGGGCGGAGCTCTCCCCGCGGGCATCCGTCGCTCGGTCGGCGCGGCGAGCCCGCTGCTGCTGGTGGCGATGCTGGCGTCGACCGGGCTGCCGGGCGAGGTCCATGCGCAGTCGGCGGCATTCCCGCCGCAGGAACTGCTCGGCGAGCTGCGGGAGCGCCTCCACCCGGCACCGGAGCCGCCCGAGTGCCTGCCGGCCTGTGCCGATCTGGCGGCGCTGTCGATCGTCGCGAAGGGTGACTTGGTCGCGCTGCGGCTCGAGCTGCACGCTGCCGCCGACGTGCCGGTGCCGCTGCCTTTTGCGGGCGCCTCGATCCGGCCCGTCGCAGTGACGGCCGACGACGGGCCGGCCACGCTCCGGCGCGATGCCAATGGCCAGCTGTGGATGAACGCCAGGGCCGGTGTCGCTGCCGTCGAAATGCGCTTCGAGGCGCAGGGCCTGAACGATCTTCCCGTTCATCTGCCGCTGCTTCCGCGGCGCGTCGACGCCGACCTGCAGCGCTGGAGCCTGGCCGGACTGGACGCCGGCGGCCGTGCGACGCGCGTGCTGACGCTGTCGCGCGTCCGCGATGCCGGTAGCGAGCTGCCCGCCCAGGAATTCGGTGGCGCCGGCGAGTTGCCGCCGTTCGCGCTGGTCGAGCGGCATCTGGTGCTCGCTCAGAACTGGACCGTTCGCACGACGATCAGTCGATCGGGACAGAGCACGCGTCCGATGACCGTGCGCGTCGGACTCCTGCCGGGCGAGCAGGTCACCGACCAGGTCGTGCGGATCGACGGTTCGCAGGCTGTCGCGGAAGTCGGCCCCGGCGCGACGCTCGCATACTCGAGCACTGTCCCGGCGACCGAGTCGCTCGTGCTGAGCGCGTCGACGCAGCCGCGACAGGTCGAACGATGGTCGGTCAGCGCGAACGCGCTGTGGCATGTGGAATCGGCGGGGATGGCGCCGGTGGCGTGGACGGACGGGCAGGTATGGCAGCCGCGCTGGTCCTTGTGGCCCGGCGAGGAAGTCGGATTGCGCGTCACACGACCGGTAGCGATCGACGGCAATACCGTGACCATCGACAAGGTCACGCTCCATGCGAATGCGGGCCAGCGCTCGTCGGAGCTTGCCGCCGACCTGAAGCTGCGCAGCAGTACCGGCGGGAACCACGCCTTCGAGCTGCCGCAGGGCGCGGAATTGCTCGCCGTCGCCATCGACGGCGTCGTGCAGCCGCTCCGCGCGGAGGGCGGCAAATTGTCCGTGCCCCTGGTCCCCGGCGCCCATGACGTCCGGCTCGAGTGGCGCGATGCCGTGGAGATGGGGCGCAGCTATGGGCTGCCGCGTCTCGGACTCGGGACGAGCGCGGTCAATGCGTCCGTTTCGGTCGCGGTTCCACGCGATCGCGTGGTGCTTTTCGTCGATGGCCCACTGGTCGGCCCGGCGGTCCTGCTGTGGGGGGCGCTGCTCGTCATCGTCGCCGTGGCGGTCCTGCTCTCGAAGGTGCTGCCGACGCCCCTCGGCATGATCGGCTGGATCCTCCTCGCGGTGGGGCTCGCGTCGGCCTCGATCATCTCCACCGTCGTCGTTCTCGGCTGGTTCGTGCTGATGGCGCTGCGCGCCCGCTTCAGCGCCCGCACGCCGTGGCAGTTCAACCTGCAGCAGGTCGTTCTGGTGCTCGCCACCATCGTCGCCGCTGGCGCGATGATGGCAACCCTGCAGCAGGGCCTGCTGGGCTACCCGGACCTGCTGATCTCGGGCAATGGGTCGGGAAGCTTCAATCTGCGCTGGTACGTCGATCGCACCGACGGCGTCACCCCCTACGCCGAATTCGTCAGCGTCCCGGTCTTCGCCTACCGTGTGCTGATGCTTCTGTGGGCCCTGTGGCTGGCGATTTCGGTGACCCGGTGGGCGAAGTGGGGCTGGGACTGTTTCTCGGGCGGTGGCTACTGGAAGGATCTGCGGGTCGGCGAGCGATTGAAGCAGCTGCGAAGCGGACGCAGCGGCGAATCCGCCGGCCCGTCGGCGAAGCAGGCGGATACCGGGTCGCCCTAGAAGAACGGGCGGCACGCCCGAATCGCGAATGCCGCCCGCCGGGATGCCGCCGGGCCGGTGTCGGCACCGGCGTGCCGCTTGCGGCCGCGGTGTGCCCCGCGCCATTCGCGAGCGGGCCGCAATTCGCGGTCGGCGGCGATGCGCGGGGCAGGGGGGTGAGTGACGCCCGGCGTCCCGGCGCTATTGCACCGGCCTCATCACCCAGACGTTTTCCAGGTTTGCGCCGCGCTGGCGCAGGCGGCGCGCGTCGTCCTGGGGCCAGCCGTCGATGCTGGCGCGGATATCGGCGTTGACCGAGCCGGTCAGGTAGTAGCTGTGCTCGGTGAGGCCATGTACCACCGGCGAGCAATCGACCTGGCCGACCTTGTTGTGCAACAGGGCCGGATGGGCTGCGCCGGCCCCGCCCAGGCGGTCGGGATTGCCCTTGGTGTAGTCCGACACCACCATCGCCTTGTCTTCCCGGTTGAAGTAGATCGTGACCTGGCGTGCGATCTGGTCGAGGTTGGCGAGCGGCTGCCCGTTTTCCAGCACGTTGTCGTCCACGTCCGGCGCGCACAGGAACACGTGCTCGAAGATCCGCGGCAGGACCCGGCCGGGCGTGAAATCGGCGACCCGCGCCAAGGCGTTCTGCAGGACGTAGTTGCCCATCGAGTGGCACAGCAGGTGGATGTCCTGGCCGCAGACTTCGCGGCCGCCCTTCTTCGCCCTGTCGCGGATGTCCGCCAGGTAGTCCCGCACCTTCAGGAAGGCCCTGCCCACGGCGGCACCCGAACCGGCCGCCTCGGTACGATCCGACTTGTAGGACACCCAGGGCAGGGCCATGCCGTCGGATGGCCAGGTGAACAGCACCACCACGACCTCCTGTCCGGGCTCGCGCCCGGGCGCATGGCGCAGCATGAGCTGCAGGGCCAGCGCCGATCCCACCGCGTCTGCCCAGGAAACATTGAAACCGTGGATGTAGACCAGGACGTCACTGGTATTGCGCATCACCGCTTCGACCTCGGCGAACAGGGCCTGGGAGCCCAGCTTCACGTCCTTCTGGCTGTCCTCGTGGATATCGTCCGACAGTTTTTCCTCGTAGGCGCGGATGTCCGCCGACCTGGCGCGCCTGGCGAGATAACTGCCCAGTTCGCTGCCATCGCCGGTCCCGCAATCCTTCATCGGTTTGCCGAGATGAGCGGCGATCGTGGCTTCCTCCGCCTGTACGGTGACCACCCCGAACCTCAGGTTTTCCATGCCGTCGTCGCTGAACTTGGTGCCATAGGAACTGGGGTGCATCCGGTCCCGGCCGACATGCCGACGGTTGGTGGCGTAGTAGAGCTTGAGTTCCATCGTGGTCTCCGCGAAGGCCGGGTCATGGGTGAAGGATGCCGGGCCGGCTGCCGGCCGGAGCGCGTTTCGGTGTTCCCCGTGCAGTTCGGTTCATTCGTTCCGGATGGGCGCTGCTGGCGCTGCCGTGGTGCCGGCCGCATGGCAGCACGCATGCATCATGAAGCCACAAGCGCGACGGCGCCACCAAAGTTTTCCGGCGGTCATGATCCGTCACCGGGCAGCGCTGCAGTCGCGCGCCGATCGGCGTCAGCGACCCATGCAGGGATCATCGTGGAGCAGGGCGTGGAGCGCAGCGGTGACCCGATCCGCCAGGGCGAGAAGTCCGGCCGGCAGCGCAAGCGACACTGTCGACGGGCGCGCGGCCGACCGGGTGGCCGATGGCTTCGGAGCGCGGGGCTCGTCCGCGTCGTGGGCCGTCAAGGCCTGCCGTCAATCAGGCCGACGGCGGTCTGGAATAGTCACCCGGAGGACCCGCAAGCGGGTGGTGGCACGAAGTGCGAATCGCGGCGAGAACGTCTTGATGGAACCTGCCGCGGGTCGCCGCGTGCAGGGATGGGGCAATTGCAGCGTTGCCTGTCGATTGCCTGTTCGCGAGGCTGTCGCCAGGCCTATCGCCATACCGCCTTACAAATCCGTTGCAGGATTCGGTACGCGAGGCGGCCGCCCCGAGCGTTGACTGTCTAGTGGTCCACTTCGCCAATGCCGGAGCACGAAAGCGCGCCTCGCGCGCCGTGGCGGTGTTGCTCGTCCGCGCGATGGTCCCAGCCATCGCTGTCGCTCGCGCCTTGCCACGAGGCCCGATGCATCACTTTCACGATGTCCCTTGATTGACGAAGCAGGCCATTAGCACACTCAGAGGAGACGGATCATGACTCGCATCCTTTTCGCGCTGCTGATCGCGGCGCTGCTGGGCGGCTGCATCGTGCTGCCGCTGGATCACCACCACCGGGGTGGCCATGGCCATCGGCACCACGGTGATGGTTGGGGCGATCGGCATCATTTCGATGATGGCCGTGGCGGGTGGGACAATCGGGGTCGGCGTTAGCCGGACCGCTCGCGGGCACCGGACGGGTTCTCCGGGCGCTCGCATCCCGCCGTCCCGCCTGGGGGGGCACCGCGTTCGCGCGCCAGAAAATCCGGTGGGCCGAGGCCGTCGATGCGATAGCCCTGCGGATGGCTGCGGTTGCGATCGTGGCTGAAGAAGTGGGCCTTGCGGCGAGGCGGCAAGAGGCGCAACGCCCGCCCGCGCAGGCGCAGGCTGCCGGCCACCAGGCTGCGGATCCACTCCGGCGGGCGTGGAAAGCCGAACGCATCGAGCATCGCCTCGTCCAGCATGGCATGGATCGCGATGCGCACCACAGGGGACAGGGCACGCGGGAACCACGACACGAACAGTTCGCGGGTCGCGGTGCCGATCGCGCGGTTGCTCTCCGCAAAGCGAAAATGCCGCGCTTCGTAATCCCGATTGAAGCGCTCGAACGCGTCGTAGGTTTCCGGGATGTCGCGGATACCCATGCGTCGGCCGACTTCCCGCCAGAAACAGTATGTCGCGACGCGCTCCTGCTCGCACATCTGCCGCCAGCCGAACCTGGCGTTCCAGCGGATGGGCTCGAAGACGAAGGTCGACAGGACGTAGAGGAAGTCGTCGTTGGCAATGTCGAATTGGGCGTGGATGCGGTTGATCCTGCGGATCGCCTCGCGGCCGTGCTCGCTGTCGTAACCCCATTCGGAGATCTCGGCGATCAGCAGCGCGGTGTCGTCATAGCGCCGCTGCGGCCGCGCGAAGAACTCGCCGGTCTGTGCCAGCAGGGTGGAGACGCTGGGCACGCAGTAGGTGCGGTAGAGGGCGACCTCCAGAGCCCGCACCGTATCCCAGGAGAATTCGAAACCGCAGGAGAGATAGTAGATCTCGACATGGTTCCGCTCGGGATCGAGACCCCGGATGCGGTCGAGTACGTGCCATCGTCGCATGGGCCTGCCTTTGGAGTAGGGAGTGCATCCAGTGTACGAAGAACACGACCGCCCGGATGCGGCCGACGCATCGCAGTGCGACCGCCGGCGCGGATGACTGCAGGCAGGGGAGGGCCGCGATGCGATGGCTGCGCGCTCGAAGCGCCATCGATCCCGCGCCCTGCCAGTCCGACCGGCACCGGCGCGGCAGGTGGCCGGCCCTCGGCGCGGTCGCGACTAGGCGGTGCGGAACCGTGCCACCAGCCCCGCCAGGTTGGCGGCGCTGCTGCTCAATCTGTTCGCCGCCTGGCCGGTGGCCTGGACGGAGGCCTGTCCCTGATCGCTCATGCGGGCGATCCTTTCCACGCTGTTGGCGATGTCCTGACTCGCCGAGCGCTGCTCGGTGACAGAGCGGGAGATCTCGTCGATCCCGTTGGTCGATTCATTGACCGCCTCGTCGGCCGCCGCCAGCGTCTCCAGGACTTGCGCGGTCGACTGCCGGCCGGACTCGATCGCGACCTGGCCCTTCTCGATGGCTTGCTCGACCTGCTTGGAGCGGGTGGCCAGATCCTGGGTCACCTGGTCGATCTCGCCGACCGCGGTCGCGGAACGTTCGGCCAGCTTGCGCACTTCGTCGGCCACCACGGCGAAGCCGCGGCCCTGTTCTCCGGCGCGGGCGGCTTCGATCGCGGCATTGAGCGCCAGCAGATTGGTCTGTTCCGCGATCTCCCGGACCTGCTGGGTCATCCGGCTGATGGTGCCGGTGCTGCGAATGAATTCCTTGGCCGAATCGGACATCTCGGCGACGGCCCTGGCAACCGATTCGACCTCGCTGGTCAGCTCGTCCAGGCTGGCGCGGCCGGCACGGGTGCGCTCGAGGCTGCTCAGGGCCAATGTCCGCACGTGCTCCGCGCTGTCGGCGATGGCGCCGATGCTGACAGACAGCTCCTCGATGGTCGCTGCGGTCGATTCCGCCGCTTCGTTCTGGGCCTCGGCACCTTGCGACAGGCCCGTGGCGTGCTGGTCCAGTTCCTTCGCGGTGCCGGCAACCTGCAACGCCTCGGACTTGGTGTCCCGGACCAGGGCCTCGAGGGAACTGAGGAAGCGATTGAATTCGCGCGCGGTCCGCGTCACTTCGTCCGCGCCCGATTCCGGCAGGCGCTTGGTCAGATCGGCATCGCCGGCCGCGATGTCTGCGGCGAAATTGCTCAGGGCGTCGATTCGGCCACCAATGCTCGAGGCCGAAAAAATGGCGACGATCAGCAGCGCCGGTATGGTGACCGCGAGTACGGCGAGCATGGCCGTCTGCTTGGTATCCGCGGCCGCGGTGGCCGATTGCTCGGCAGCCTGGGTGCGCGCCAGCATAGTGTCGCCGAGTGCTTCCAGCTCGACCTCGAGCCGGTCGAACAGGCGGTCGAATTCGGCCTTATTCTGGAACGCTTCGTCGTTGTGCTCGTACGCCAGGCCGACGAGCCGGCGCGCGCCCGCGATGTAGGCCGCGATCGGCTGGAGTGCCGCGTCGACCTTGGCCTGCACGTCGGGGCTGAGCGGCAGGCCGGCGACGATGTCGATGTCTTCCTGCATCGCCTTTGCCTGCTCTTCCAGGTCGGTCCGTGCCCGCGCGTAGAGCTCCTGGTCGGAACGCAGGCCGGCGATCAGTGCGGCATGAACGACGCTCGCCAGCCCGTCGTGGAACATGTCCACTTCCACCTGGTAGCGAATGGCCTTTGCGTAGACTGCGGAGGCCTGATTGGCCTCGCTGAGACGCGCGAGCCCCTGGTATCCGACGAAGCCGATGACCGTCGTCAGCGCCACCGAAATGGCGGCCGTCAGGAACAGGCGGATTCGAATCGTGAGTTGATTGAGCATGGATTGCCTCGAATTTCAGCCATTCTTGTCGTTCATGCGACCCACGGCGACGCCGTGCGTACCGAGGATCAGCGGCAGGCGTTGGCGGATCTTTAGCGGACCGACACCGATCGGCCGAGTACGATGGCTGGCGGCATCGGCAAGCTGGTCGGCGGCGCGATTGCGGCCCTGGCCTACCAGTAGTCGATCGGGGCCTTGCTGCCCCGGCGGTCGCGCTCGATCAGGCTGCGGTCCAGATAGCGCTGTTCTTCTGCGGCAACCTGGTCTACCTGCGAGCGGATGCGTCGCAGATAGACCGCGTAGTCGGGGGAGGTGAAATGCACCTGGCGTGCGCAACTCCCGCCCAGGTCCTCGGCCACCAGCGGGATGCCGTCCCTGGCCAGGAACTCGCGCACGAAGCCCACGTTGACTTCGCCGATGCGGTAGGCCGGCTCGGTCGCGCTGGCATGTACGCCGAGCACGTTGGCGCCTCCGAAGGCCTTGGCGCGCAGTGATCGACGCTGGGCACCAAGCGCCAGCAGCCTGTTGACGAGCAGTTCCATCGCGTGGATGCCGTAGCGTCCGGCCTCGGAGCTGAGCAGTGGCGTCCGGTCATGGCGGCGCTCCGCGAGCAGGAAATGGTTCATTCCCATCGCGCCGGCGCGCTCGTCGTACAGGCATACCGAGACGCAGGACCCGAGCAGGGTCGACAGCACCATCGGCCCGCGGCTGCAGTAGTACTCGCCCGGATGCAGCACGCGCCGCGGCAGGCCGTTGTTGAGCGGGTTGTGCCGTCGAACGGCCTTGCCGCGGCCGGGCGTGCCATCGCCGGGAAGGCGGTGCCTAGGCACCGACGAGCGACCGGCGAGCGCGCTTCAGGCCGTCACGATCGTGCAGCGAACGGATCAGTGCGGGGATCTCGCCAAGGGGCAGCTCGCGGTCCACTCCGCCGCGCCGAACCGCCTCCTTGGGCATGCCGTGGACGATGCAGCTGCTTTCGTGCTCGGCGATCGTCAGCGCGCCCGCCTTGTGCATCTCCAGCATTCCGGCGGCGCCGTCGTCACCCATGCCGGTCAGGATGATCCCCAGCGCATTGCCCGCGGCACTCTGGGCGACCGACCGGAACAGGACATCCACCGAGGGCTTGTGGCGGCTCACGGGGGGGCCGTCCTTGACCTCCACCCGGTACTGGGCGCCGCTGCGCCGCAGCAGCATGTGCTTCCCGCCAGGGGCGATCAGTACCCGCCCCGGAATCACGCGGTCGTCGCCGCGCGCCTCGAGCACCTCGACCTGGCACAGACTGTCCAGCCGACGGGCGAACGCTGCGGTGAACTTTTCCGGCATGTGCTGCACCACGACGATGCCGGGCGCATCGGCGCGAAGTTGCGGCAGGATCGCCTCGAGCGCACGTGTACCGCCGGTCGAGGTGCCGATCGCGACCACGAAGTCGGTGGTCTCGGAGACCGGCCCTGCCGACGAGCGGTTCGGCAGCACGGCATCGGCGTTGAGCTTGGGTGTGGCGGCGGGCGCGGCGGCGGCCGGGCTGCGTGCCACTCGGGATGCACCGGCAGCTCTGACCGCGTCGATGATCGGCGCGTTGGATTCGGCCAGGAATTCCTTCAGCGCGAGCTTCGGCTTGGTGATGATCTCGACCGCACCGGCCGCCAATGCCTGCACCGCGGTGTCGGTCCCCTTGCCGGTCAGTGTCGAGCAGATCACCACCGGTGTCGGTCGCTCCGCCATGATCTTGCGCAGAAAGGTGAGTCCGTCCATGCGCGGCATCTCGATGTCCAGCACGATCACGTCCGGCCACTGCTTCTCCATCAGACGCATCG
The DNA here is from genome assembly GCA_020445745.1 of Rhodocyclaceae bacterium. Classification (GTDB taxonomy): domain Bacteria; phylum Pseudomonadota; class Gammaproteobacteria; order Burkholderiales; family Rhodocyclaceae; genus Cognatazoarcus. Next base: position 48,738 of record JAGRGB010000047.1, read on the forward strand.
CGAACAGCGGGTCCTGGGCGACGCCGATCACTTCGATCCCGGCCTTGCCCTGCAGCACCTTGCCCAGCACCTGTCGCACCAGGGCGGAGTCGTCCACGATCAGGACCTTGATGCTCACGGGAATACCCTCCTGTCGCCGAGCGACGTTTCGGGGCTGGTCTTGCACGGCCAGCCCTGGATCGAGCGCCCCCTTCGGACGGCCGGGCGGGGGCACGGCAACCCGGGGAGGCGGGGATGGCGGCGGCGGGCCGCTGCGGGCAGCCGCTTCAGCACTTGCGGTATACCGACGGTTGCATCATCGCCAGTTCCGAGGACACGCCGTGCAGGGTCTCGGCCTGGCCGATGATCAGCACGCCGCCCGGTTCGAGGCGTTCGACGACCCGCTCGACCACCTGCGCCTTGGTCACCTTGTCGAAATAGATCAGGACGTTGCGCAACAGGACCAGGCGGAAGCGCCCGATCTCCGGCAGCGCCTCGTTGAGGTTGACGGCGTGGAAGCTGACGCGCTCACGCAAGCGGCGATCGACCAGCACCCGCCCCTGTTGCGGACCGACGCCCTTCAGGCAGTACGATCTGAGGTATTCGGGGGGAATGTTGCGCGTGCGTTCGAGGGGATACAGGCCCCGCTGCGCGCGTGCCAGCACGCGCCGGCTGATGTCGCTGGCAAGGATCTCCCAGCCCTGCAGGCCGCGCCGTTCGGCCAGCAGCATCGCCAGCGAATAGGCCTCCTCGCCGCTCGAGCTGGCGGCACTCCAGGCTCGCAGCGGCTGGCCGCGGGGGCTAAGGCGGTCGAGCTGTGCGTCGATGAAGTCGAACTGCCGCGGCTCCCGGAAGAAGTAGGTTTCGTTGGTGGTCAACAGATCCACCATCGCCTGCAGTTCGGCTTGGTCGGCACTCAGCTGCGCGATGTAGGCCGGATAGCTGCCGAGCCCGAGCTGGCGGAGCCGCGAACTCAGGCGACTGGCCACCATGCTCTTCTTTTGCGGGCCCAGCTCGATCCCCGCGTGCCGCCGCATGGCGTCACGAAACCATTGGAACTCCCGCTCGGCGAGCGCGAGCTCGTCGCATGGCGCTGCCGGGCCGGCTTGCCGCACGCTCGCCATGGCGCTGACGGACGCACTCACTGGCAGGCTCAGGCGGCCACGCCACGAGCGCGCTTCTGCAGGTCGCTCAGCGCCGCCAGCTCTTCCACCGACAGCACGTGGTCGATACTCAGGATGACGATGAAGCGCTCGTCCACGCGACCCATCCGATCGATGAAATCGGTGCGGATGTCGGCACCGAATTCCGGTGCCGGCTGCATCGCGTCGTCCGCGATCTCCAGTACCTCCTTGACCTCGTCCACCAGCATGCCCATGCATTGGCGCCCGTCGCGGCCGGGCACCTCCACGATCACCACGCAGCTGCGCTTGGTGAGACGCGTGGCGGGGCGGTCGAGCCTCACGGAGAGGTCGATCACCGGCACCACCCTGCCGCGCAGGTTGATGACGCCGCGCACGAAGGGCGGTGTCAGCGGCACCGGGCTGATGTCGACCACCTCGATGATCTCCTTGATGTCGAGGATGCCGATCGCGAACAGCTCTTCTCCGACGTGGAAGGTCAGGAACTGGTTCAGCTCCTGCTGTTCCTCTCCGGCGATCGGTACCGGTGCTTTCGCCACAGCTTGCAATTGGTTGCTCATTTCCCGGGATCTCCTGCAGGCGCCCTGGGGCGCCCGCTGGCAGTGCGTTCAGAAGCGCTCGAAGTCCTTCTCGTCGATGGCGGTGTTGCCATCCACCACCGCCAGGCGCGGCGGCGTCTCGTACTCGAAGCTGGCCGCGGCCTGCTGCCGCTGTGCCGGCTTCTTGCCCGCCTTCTTCGTCGCCCGCGTGCCCTCGTCCTGGCCGAGCCGGAAGAAGGCGACGGTCTGCTGCAACTGCTCCGCCTGTCCGCTCAGTTCCTCGGATGTGGCGGCCAGTTCTTCGGACGCCGACGCGTTCTGCTGGGTCAGTTGATCGAGCTGACCCATCGCCTCGTTGATCTGGCGAACGCCGCTGGCCTGCTCGTCGGAGGCTGCGGAGATCTCCTGCACCAGGTCGGCGGTGCGCTGGATGTTCGGCACCATCTCGTCGAGCAGCTTGCCGGCCTGCTCGGCGATGCTGACGCTGTTGCCGGCCAGTTCGTTGATCTCCTGCGCGGCGACGCGGCTGTTTTCGGCAAGGCGGCGGACCTCGGCGGCGACCACGGTGAATCCCTTGCCGTGCTCGCCGGCGCGGGCCGCCTCGATGGCCGCGTTCAGCGACAACAGGTTGGTCTTGTAGGCGATGTCCTCGATCAGGCTGATCTTGGCGGCAATCGCCTTCATGGCGTCCACCGTCTGGCGCACCGCTTCGCCGCTGCGCTGGGCCTCGCGTGCCGCGGTGGTGGCGATGCCGTCGGTGGTGCGGGCGTTGTCGGTGTTCTGCTGGACCGAGGAATTGAGCTGCTCGACCGACGCGCTGGTCTCCTCGACGCCGGACGCCTGTTCGGTGCTGCTCTGGCTGAGGGACTGGGCGGTGGCACTGACCTCCTGCGACGCGCTGGCCAGCGAGTGGGCCCCGCCACGCACTTCGCCGACCACCTGCGCCAGGCGCTCGGTCATCCGCTGCATCGCCAGCAGCAACTGGCCGGTCTCGTCGCGGCTGTCGACGTCGATCTGGACCGACAGGTCGCCTTCCGCCAGCTGCTCGGAAATCTGGGTCGCGCGCTTGAGCGGACGGGTGATCGCACGGGTGATCAGCACACCGAGCAGGATGCCCAGCACCAGGGCTCCACCGGCGATCGACAGCATCGTCAGCGTCGCCAGTTCACCTGCTGCACCGGCGTGCTTCCTGGCGTCGTTCATCTTGCCATTGGCGATCGTGCCGACCTGGCCGAGCAGCTCCTCGGCGGCGGCACCGGCGGTGTCCAGGGTCTGCATCGCCTGGTCCGCCGCAATCGCCTGTTCGATCAGGTGCCGACGCGCCGCGAACATCCGCTTGCCGGCTTGCTGGAACGCTGTGTGGGCGCGGTCGGAGGCGAGCAGGAAGTTGCGCAGGCCCTCGTCGGCGACCTTGACGACCTGGTCGCCATCGACGTCGCCGCCATTGAGCACCGCGGACACCACCTCGTCGTAGGCCTTGATGGTTTCCTGGTAGGCCGCTTCGTTCTTGTCGATCTGGGTCAGCTGGGTGGCCTGAGCGACTTCTTCGAGTTCGATGCGGCTGGCCAGAATGGCGTTCTTCATTTCCATCGTGGCATCGACCAGCGGCACAGAATCGCTCATCAACTGGGCATAGTCCTTGACCGTCCGCGCCTTGCCGAGCATGCCGGCGATATGTTCCTTGACGGCGGTCTCGGCGTCGTCCGCGGTCTGGATCACGGTTTCGACGGCCTTTTCCATCGCCAGCATCGCTGCTGCCTCTTCCCGCCTGCCTTCGAGCAGCGCGTGGCCGGTCTTGCGCAGGGTTTCGGCTGCCACCTGGAAGGAATCGTTGTGCAGCTTGTCGGAGCGCCGCACGGCCTCGGCGAGCTTCGCATCGTCGGTCTTCAGCACCGTCTCACCGTTGCCCAGGTCGCCGCCTTCGAGGATCGCGCCGACCATGACGTCGAAGCGTTCCACGGCTTTCGCGAAGTCGGCCTCGATGGCGGGCAGGGCTTCCTCGTCGGCACGTCCGACCACCGCGGTGGCGCCCTTGAATTCCTCCATCGCGTTGCGCCCGATCATCAGCGCGAGCTTCATCTCGTTGGCGGCGTCGACCACCGGCGCCTGCTTCTCGCCGATCACGAAGATCTCCTCGTCGAGCGCCTTGATGCCGCTCAGGCCGGTGTAGCTGGCGATCCCGATCAATGCCATCAGTACGCCGAAGCCGATCGCGAGCTTGTTGCCGATCCGCATGTTCTTCCAATTCATGTCAGTTCCCCTTCACTGAAGCGCAGTCAATGCCGGTGCGAGCGCCTTCGTACCCCGGCTCGCCGCCCGTACCAATTCTTCAACGTCCAAGATCATCGCGATTCGACCGTTCCCCATCACGGTCGCACCGCTCACCACCCGCAAGCCGGCCAGCATCTCGCCGAGGGGCTTGATCACGGTCTGCAGTTCCCCTTCCAGGCGGTCCACCACCAGTCCAGCCAATTCGCGGCCGTGGCGCACCACCACCAGGTTTTCCCGCTCCTCGGCGTTTCCGTGCGGCGCCAGGCTGAACAATTCGCGCAGCCGGACGAAGGGCAGCACGGTGCCGCGCAGATTGACGTAGTGCCGTCCGGAGCGGACCTCCCAGTCGTCCTTCTGCAATTCGACGCATTCGACGACGTTGTCCAGCGGCACCACGTACGGCTCGTTGCCGGAGCCGACCAGGAAACCGTCGATGATCGCCAGCGTCAGCGGCAGCCGGATCGTGATCGTCGTGCCTCTGCCCAGTTCGCTGTCGATTTCTACCGAGCCGCGCGCACTTTCGATGTTGCGCTTGACCACGTCCATGCCGACGCCGCGGCCGGACAGGTCGGTGGCCTGGTCCTTGGTGCTGAGCCCTGGTGCGAAGATCAGTTGCATCAGCTCGCGCCGGCTCAACTGCACGTCGGCGGCGATCAGGCCGCGATTGACGGCCTTGTCGCGCAGCTTGTCGAGATTCAGGCCGCCACCGTCGTCGGTGATGGTGATCACGATGCTGCCGGAATCGTGGTAGGCGGAAAGCTGGATCGTGCCTTGTTCCGGCTTGCCGGCGGCGGCCCTGACGGCGGGTGCCTCGATGCCGTGATCGATCGCATTGCGCACCAGGTGCATCAGCGGATCGCTGAGACTCTCCACCACGGTCTTGTCGAGTTCGGTTTCGCCGCCGTCGATCTCCAGCGCGATCGACTTGCCCAGCTCACGGCTCAGGTCCCGCACGACGCGCCGGAAACGGCTGAAGGTCTCGCCGATCTGCACCATGCGCAGCGTCAGCGCGTTGTCGCGGATCTCGCTGACCAGCTTGTTCATGCCGGCGAGCGACTCCTGCAGCAGCAGGCTGCCCTCGCTGCGTGCGAGCAGTTCGGTGGCGGCGCTGGCGGTGACCAGCTCCCCGACCAGGTTGATCAGCTGTCCGAGCTTGTCGGCGTCCACGCGGATCAACTGGGCGTCGCGCTGCAGCTTGGCCTTGACCTTGCCCTGCTTCTGCAGCGCGCCGTCGAGCACCGGCTGCGCCACCGAGTTCTGCTCGACGAGGATTTCACCGAGCGGCCGGGTGGCGGCGCCTTCGCCCTGGTCGCCGGTGTTCTGGGCGGCCAGGGCCTGGTCGAGTTCGCGCTGGGTCAGCGCGCCGGCCCCCAACAGCATCTCGCCGAGGCGCAGCAGCTCGTCCTCCGGCATGCGATCGAGCAGCGCCAGATACTCGCCGGTGTTCGACTGCGGCGGCACGATGACGATCTCGCAATCGTCCTGGGCGAAGGCGAACACCTCTTCGATCTCGCCCTTGTTGGCCTGGGACTGAAGACTGATCTCGAAGCCGAGCAGGCAATCCTCCGGGTCGAAGGGCTGCGCATCGCGGATGCGGTCGGTGACCGTCAGGGTGTCGCGCACCTCGCCCACGGTGCGCAGGTAGCGCAGGAAGGAGAGCGGGTCGATGCCGTTGCGGAAGGCGTCGGCGTGGAAGCGCAGCGATATGTGCCAGTTGTTGCCCTCGATCGCGCCGCCGCCGGAGCGGGTGGCCTCGACCACCCCGGCCGTCGTCACCGCGTTCGCTGCTGTGGCCGGCGAGCCGCCGTCGAGGGCCGTCAGCAGCGCCTGGCCATGTTGCTCCAGGTCGGCGTCGAGCGCTGCGGCGGGGTCCGCGGCAGCGAGTTCGACCAGCTGCGAGATGTGGTCGCGGCAATCCAGCAGCACCGCGGCCAGCTCGGCGTCCAGCGCCCGTTCGCCGGCCCGCACCTGGTCCATCACCGATTCGACCCGGTGCGTGAAATGCACGACGTGCTCGAAGCCGAAGACGCCGGACGAGCCCTTGATCGTGTGCACTGCGCGGAACAGGGTGTTGATCGCCTCCGGATCGTCGGCATTGCTCTCGACGTTGAGCAGCAGGTCTTCCATCACGGCCAGAAGCTCGCCGCATTCGTCGAGAAAGGTTTGGATCGGATCGCTGCTCATCTGCCGTCGCCTCGACTCGCCGTCGGATCGCTGGCGGGCAGCACCAGCGGATCCCCGAAAAAGGATTCCAGCTTGACCAGTTCCAGTACCTCGATCACCGGCCGGCTGTGGCCGACCAGTCGCAACGTCCTGGCTTCGTGGCGCGCGGATTCCTTCAAGTGGATCAGCACCTGGACGCCGGCACTGTCGATCTCCTCGACACCGGACAGGTCGATCTCCAGCGCCTCGCTGTCGGCCAGGGTCGCCAGCAATCGCGCGTGGGTGTCGGCCGCCTGGTAGATGGTCAGTTCCGCGTCCATCACGACGCGCGCGCAATTCCCCGTCGTGCCGTGTTGCCGCTCCGTATGCTGTTCAGTCATCGCGGGTTTCCAGGAATCGGGTTCGCACTCAAGGCAGTACCAGCTTGGCCACCGCGTCGAGCAGTTGTGGCGGCTGGAACGGTTTCACCACCCAGGCCTTGGCCCCGGCCGCCTTGCCGGCCATCTTCTTGTCGTCCTGCGACTCGGTGGTCAGCATCATGATCGGCGTGAACTTGTATGCCGACAGCTTCTTGACCTCCTTGACCAGCGTGATGCCGTCCATGTTGGGCATGTTCACGTCGCTGATGATCAGGTTGATCTTCTGCCCCGTCAGCTTGCTCAGCGCGTCCTTGCCGTCGCAAGCCTCGATGACCTCGTAGCCGGCGCCCCGCAGCGCCAGGCCGACCACCTGGCGAATCGACGCCGAGTCGTCCACGACCATCAAAGTTTTCGCCATTCTTCGACTAGCTCCATTTCAGAAAAACGTGACACCGCCGCTGTCTTCCTCTTCGGCGACGGCTTCAGCGTGGGCGCCTCCGGCGGCGGTGATCGATTCGTGATTGATGCGTTGCTCGTTCGTCGTGTATTCACGGCGCATCTTGTCCAGCAGGCGGTCCACCGCGGCAGAAGGATCGCCGCTGCCGTCGCCGTCGTCCGCGATGCCGGCTGCGAGCTGGTTCAGGTTGTCGCTGGCGTGGCACAGGATCTGGCTGACCCGATCCTGGAACTGCAGATTCACCAGCGCGCTCTGGATCTCGGCCTGAATGTTCTGGCCGGTGCTGCGCAACCTTTCGGCTTCGGTCCGGAGTTCGTCGATCACGCCGGCCTGGCGGGCCAGCGCGTCACGAACGGTCTGCTCGGCCCGCTGGGTATTTTCGAGATCGCGATTGGCGGAGGATTCGGCGTGCCTGCCGACCTGGGCCATGGCCTGGGCAATCAGTTCCACCTTGGCGCGGATGCGATTGCCGGTTTCCAGTGACGACTGCGAGAGCCGCCGCACTTCGTCGGCGACCACGGCGAATCCGCGTCCGCTCTCGCCGGCGCGTGCGGCCTCGATGGCGGCGTTGAGCGCCAGCATGTTGGTCTGGTCGGCGATTTCGGAAACTTCGGTGGCCATCGACTCCAGTTCCTTGGCGAAGCCGGCCAAGGGCGAGATGTCGGTGAGCAGCGCGGCCTTGTCCTGCTGGACCTTCTGCAGGGTGTCGACGACTTGTCCGAGCTGTTGCTCGGTGTTGCTCAGCGTGGAACGGATCGCGTCGTCGTGGCCCGAACTCTGCACCACGGCGTCGAGTTCGCCGATGAAGCCGGAGAAGGTCCCGATCAGTCCGCTGACACCCTGCTCGGTCTGCCGGCGCGAGCTGTCCACCTGGCGGGCGAGGATCGGCGGGGCGGACGAGAGCAGCCTCGACAGGGATTCACTGCGGCGTGTCGCCGCGGCCAGTTCGTTGCGGGCCTGCGCCTGGGCATCGACGGCCGCCTGCAGCCGTTGGCCGTGCGTGCGCGCGCGTCGCAGTGCGATGACCAGCGCGGCGACCGACAACAGCGCGACGCTGATCAGGAAGGGCACGCCGGAGGCTCCGCCCAAGGTCCAGGCGAGCAGTGCGGTAGCCGGCGGCAGGGCGGCCGCCGACAGTGGCGCCGCGTAGTTGTAATCCTGAATGGAATCGTCGTTCATTTATCCGGGCCTGAGCGTTTCCGGTGAAGCACCGAGCGCCTAGAACATCGGTCGCCTGGGGCAGAACTTGATAGGGATTCGCCCCCACCTCGGACCGATTTCACAATCCCTGGACGCAGTCCGAGCCGGACCTCGGTGGCCTCCCGATGACATTGGAAATTCGGCTGCAGGCCGACTTCCGCGAAGGGGGCACGTCCGGCCCGTTCCGTCGGCAGCGCCGCGCTGCTTCCGGCAGCGAACCGCCATAGCGGCTATACCGAAACTGCATCGAGTCGTCGCGGGGAAGGGATATCGTGGTCGAGCGGCAGACGGGTGGACAGGCACGGGTCGACGGGACCGCCGGCCGGGGGGAGGCGCACCTGCAGCTCGCCCTGCGCGCCGACGCGGCAAAGGACGTGGCGCGCCTGTCGGCCAGGGTCGAGGCCTTCGTGCTGGTGGACGACCGTGGCGAGCGTCTTCGCCACGAGATGCACGGCCGCCTGATCGAGGTCGAGGCCGGCGGCACCGCGCTGCATTTCGCGCTGGCAATTCCGCCAGGCGCCTATCGCGGCCTTCGCATCGAGTTCGCGTCGCTCGAGTACCTGCGGCACGGCTGCAGCGAAGGCAGGTGGCGCAAGGTGGCGGCCTGTGGGAGGCTGGACGCGGCGCTCGAGCTGCAGGCGCAGGCGGCTCGATCGAGCCATGTCGCGCTCGACATCGACAGCGAACGCCTGCTCGGTGGTGGCGCCAAGTCGTCGGCTGCGGCGCTCCGTGCCCGGGTCGTCGATGGCGGGGTGACGCTCGAGGCCGGCAGCGACGGCGAGCGTCGCATCCATGCCGAGGTGGCGCTGGCCGATCTGCGCGTCGGCCTGGCCGGTCGACTGAGCGTCGCGGCGGAACGGGGCGCGCTGGCGATCGGCACGACGATCCGCGTCGAGCTGGACGATCCGGACGCGCTGCCGCCGCTGCTGCACAGGCAGCGTGCCCTCGGTCCGATCGTGCGCATCCGCGTCGGCCAGCTGCCGCAGGCGCCGCTCGAGATCACCGTGCCCTACGACGAGCAGGCGCGCCGTGCCGCCGGCGTCGACCTCGACCAACTGGTGGTGTTGGCGCTGGACGAGAGGCGTCAGCGCTACCGGGAGCTGCTGCCTTTCCGCGTCGATCGGGTGGCCAATACGATCACCGCGCGGACGCGCACCCTGTCGTGGTTCTTCGCCGGCTCGCCAGGGTTCCGGATCGATCATCCCGAGTTTGGTCGCAACGCCGGCGGCGAGGTCGTCGCGGTCTCGGCGCTCGCCGAGGTGGTGCTCTCCGGCCGCGCCGCCGACGATGCCGCGCTGGTGCGCTGCGACGCCGCGGCGGGTGGCTGGAGCCGGCTGGGTCATTTCGTCTTCGAGGGGGTGCCGCTGGCCGGCGCGGAAACGCAGGTGACGCTGGTCGCCGAGGTCGAGGGACGGGTCGCCCATGAATTGTCGCTGCCGATCCGCCGGCCGATGCCCACCAAGACCGTCACCGATCCGGCGCGCCTGTACGGCACCGCGGTGGGGGTCTCGTCCGGCTTCAGGTCCTTCGTCGCGGCGCTGATCAATCAATCCGCGTTCCGCGAGGACACCGCCGACCTGATCGATCAATTCCGCGGCTGGCAGCTCGAGTTCAACCGGCCGGCGCCCTACCTGTACTGGTTCGACGCCGAGGTCCAGCGCTGGCGCTACGAGCGGCTGATGCCCGACGCCTACCTCGAGAATCAGGTCGCGGGCGAGCTGATCGCCGACGCGCCCGAGGTGATCGGCCGACTGATTCCGCTCGATCCGGCCTATCCCGAGGAATCCCGGGCGCTGCGCTCGCTGCGGGATTTCTACGCCCCGATCCTCGCCCGCGGGGATCTGGTCAGCCTGCTGGTGGCGATCGCGTTGCGCGCGGCCCTCGATCAGGCGGCGCGCCACTATGCGGCCGGTCAGTTCTCTTATGGGCCCGCGCCGGCGATGCTGGTGCGCGCCGAGGACGAGGTCGAACTGGCGCTGGTGGCGGCCACCTCGGCGGCGCGGCGCCAGGCCGCGGGCGATCCGATGGCGGCGATGATGCGGGCCTACGTGACGCCGGCCTGGAGCGACGACGACCTGCGGCCGCGGGTGCTGGCCGGTGCGCTGTACCTGATCCGTGCCTACACCGACGGCCGCGTCGAGCGGGAGAAGGTCGCCGACGGCCTGTGGTGCAGCACCGTGGCCCTGAAGCGGCACCCGCAAAGCGGCCGCAGTCACCTGCTGGCAATCGCCCTCGCAGAACCGGCCGGCGCCGAGCCGCGCTCGGCACTGATGCTGTTCGAGCGCCGCGCGGCCGCCGACTACCGCGCTGAACTCGTCTCGGCCGACTTCCCGATCGTCGACGCCGATCTCGCCTTCGATGGCGGCGGTGAGCCCTTCGTCGTCGCGTCCTATCGTGCCGAGGAGCCGGGCAAGCCGCACATGCTGAGCTTCCGGCGCGGCTCGGGCGGCTGGCGGGCATCGCCGATCTCCTGGCGCGATGCCCTGCAGCCCGATGCCAGCGACATCGGCACCAACACCCGAGTGGTCGCCGACCCGGCCGGACAGATCACGCTGGCGTTTTCGACGCCGGTGCTCAATCCGCGCTTCGGATCGCTGGATCTGGGGAGCCGCTGGCGCTGGATGGTGGGCCGGCCGGATTCCGCCGGGTGGTCGGTCAAGACCCTCGGCAGCGGTTCGATCCGCAGCCTGGGCGGCGACATGGGGGCGAGCAATCGCGCTGGGCTGGCGCCCGGCTTCGTCGGCCAGAGCGCGCGCGGACTGCCGGCCTTCGCGCCGGCGCTGGCCGTCCAGCGTGCAGGCCAGCTGCTGTGCGCGTTCGGCAACGGTGCGCTGCGGCTGGCGGCGATCGACCGCGCGACGCTGAGCGTCGATACCCGCCTGGTGGATATCGACCGCCGCACCGGCTTCGCGCCGTCGATCGCGGTGAACCCGGCCGGCGTGCCGTCGATCGCCTACAAGGACGATTTCGGCAGCGGCAACGACGGGCCGGCGGCGAGCGACGGCCTGATGCACTTCACCGCGGCGGCGGGCAATTTCGTGCCCGATCCGGATCTGCGCTCGCCCCTGTCGCCGTCCCACGGACGGATTTCCGTGTCGATCGAGGGGTTCGCGCCCTACGTGCCGATGAACTGCAACACGGTGCGCGACGTCGAGGGCCTGAACGCACTGCTGGATTCGGTGCTGATGCACCGGCGTCTGCACGTGGACATCGCCGAGGGCGGGCTGCCGCGCGTCGTGCTGGGCGTCTATTGGGCCTACTTCGACTCCCACCGCGGGCTCAACCGGATGATCGATGCCTTGCCGCAGCCGCCGCGAACGGTACAGATGTGCATCGACAATTCGGATCATGCCGGGGAGGGGATCGACAAGATCTTCCTGACCGTGATCGCTCCCCTCGCCAGGGTGCAGGGCGATTTCGCGCAATCGCTCGATGCCGGCGCCTTCCCGCTGGCGTTGCGCGACGCGCTGGTGAACGTACACGGGCTGCGCATGACGCGGGCGGACCTGATCGGTGTCCAGCGCGTGCTCGCGGCCGGTGAGGACCGCAACCAGCCGGGTAGCCACTGGCGCGTGCGCGACCCCAACCCGTTCAACGAACGCCGGCTGACCTTGCCGGACCCGGCACTGGCCAGCACCAACCGGGAATTCGTCGCGGTGGACTATGAACTGCGGCGGGTGGACGGGGACTGGTACGAGATCAGCGTCCCGCCGCTGCTGACCGTGCACGACAGCCCGCGATTCGTCGACGCCGACGGCCACTACGCGCCGTGCCGGATCGCCCAGCCGCAGTGGGACATCGCCGCCGAGCAGATCGCACCGGTGCTGGCCGGCGCGATTCCGAACATCGGTTTCGACGACGGCCCGGATGTGCGCCAGGTGCGCATCGCCAATGCCCGCATCACGCGCCTCGCCACCGAGCGATTCCCGGGCGGCGATCAGCAGAACGACGTGCGCTTCACGCTGACGGTCGGCAGCATCTGGGCGCGCGGCACGGACCCCGACCACTTCGATGCGGCGTTCACTGCCTACACCACCGGCGCGAGTCAATTCCAGATCCCGATCGCGCCCTACATAGACGCCTTCGGCAACCTGGCGTGGTGGACCCGGGCAGTGCAGGCGCGCATCGGGCCCCTCGAGGTGGATGTGCGGGACTGGGGCGATCTGGAGTTCATCAAGGTCATCGCCTCGTTCGTGCCGGTGCTGGGTGGCCTGGCGATCGTCCTCGCCGACGCGGTGATCGACGACATCGCCACCGACGAGGCCAGCGCACAGTTCCGCACGCCCGGCATCGGTGGCATCCGGGATCTGCTGGCTCGCCGCTTCGCCGTTCATGCGGCGGCGCGGCTGCCGCGACCCGCGCGCCGTTTCGACGCGGTGCACGTCGACGCGATGCGGCTGCGCCTGTGGTATCGCACGACGCTGCGGGAATCCCCACCGCTGACCGCCTTCGACGTGCTGCCCGCGGCGATCCACCTAGGCTCGGCGCGGGTGGACGAGGTGCCGGCGCCACGCCGCAACTTCCTGCTCATGAACACCGGGCAATTGCCGGTCGCCCTCGACGGCATCGAGTTCGTGCCGCCGGGCGACGAGTTCCGCCTGTTCGAACCGCTGCCCTGGCCCCGCGTGCTGGCGCCGGGCGACGCCGAGGTCCTCGGCATCGAGTTCGCCCCGCAGCTGCCGGCGGGCGAGCGCAGCCGCGTGCTGCGCATCCACTACGACGGCGGCCGGGCCATCGAGCGCCGGCTCGCCGCGATCGCGCTGGCGCCGCGGCGACCGGTGATCCGCAGCGAGCCCGCGCTGCTGAATTTCGGTGTCGTGGTCGCCGGCCAGCAGGGCCTGCAGATCGCCCGGGTCTTCAATGAAGGCGATGCCGAGCTCGACGTCACCGCCTTCGAAATCCTCGCCGAAGCGGCCGCAGCGGGCCTGTTTGCCACCGATGCCGTTCCGATCCGGCTGGCACCCGGCATCGGCATGCCGGTCGCGGTGCGCTACACGCCCCAGGCCTCGAGTGCACCCCACCGGGCCCGGCTGCGCATCCACAGCAACGACCCGGTGCACCCGGTCAGCGTGGTTTCCCTGTTCGGCCAGAGTGCCAGCGGCGCGCTGCGGGTCGAGCCGGCGCGGATCGACTTCAACCCCAGTGGCCTGCTGCCGACACTGCCCTATGGCATCGGCCAGCTGCGCACGGTCTATGTGTACAACACCGGCACCGCCACCTTGACGATTCCGGCCGCCGCCTTCCACGCGGTCGATGCCGGCGGTGCGCCGTCGCCCCATTTCGTGCTCGCCGAGCAGGGCCTCACGGTAGTCAATAACGTGCCGATACCGCCACCGCCGATGGCCCAGGTGGACCGCCAGATCGCGGCCGGCAACTTCCTGGTGCTGACGGTGATGTTCACGCCGGTTTCTGCCGGCAGCCATCAGGCGGAGATCCGCTTCTCCGCCACCGATCCGGCGGCCGGCTTCCAGCATCTGCTGTTGAGCGGCAGCGCGAGCTGATCGGCAACCCGGGGCGCCGGTCGGCCGGCTCGCGGCGCGATTTGGCCGGCAGCGTCACAAGGCCTATGCTGTTGCCGGCAAGCAGGCCGCGGCGATCCCGCCGACATCGGGCGGCCGCCTGCGAACCTTGACGTGCAAGAGGAGCCAATGAACGATCAGCGCTCGCGCTCGTATCGCATCTGGTCCGGCGTGGTCGGATTCGGCGCCTATGGGCTGCTGCTGGCGATCGATTTCCTGACCGAATCGGAGACCCGCTCGGTCGGCGAGGTGCTCGGCGACGCCTTCGAGCTGGCGCTGATCGTCGCGTCCGCGACCGGTGTCGCGCTGCTGTCGGGCAGCGTCCGGCTGGTGCATGAGGAGCGTCGCCTGTTGACCGAGGATCTGCGGCTCGCCCGGGCGGAAGGAGAAGCCTGGCGCCAGCGCGCCCAGGTCCATCTGCAGGGTCTGGGCGAGGAGATCGCGGCCCAGTTCGAGACTTGGCAATTGACCACGGCGGAGCGCGAAGTCGCCCTGCTGATGTTGAAGGGCTTCTCCCACGGTGAGATCGCCGGGCTGCGCGGGACGACCGAAGCGACGATCCGCCATCAGGCGCGCGCGGTCTATCGCAAGTCAGGGATGCCGGGGCGCAGTGCGCTGTGCGCCTATTTTCTCGAAGATCTGCTGCCCGCGGCCGGCAACGGGCGCCACAGCCGGCCGCTGCCGGGCGGCGCGAGCGCAGGTCTCGGCGAGCCCGATCGCCCGATCGGACGGGTCGGCCGCCCGATCGGGAGCGAGGACGAAAGCCTGACGGCGCCGCGCATGCAGCACGAATCGGCACGCCGCTGACGGTCATCGGCAGTGGACGGCGCGGCCGCCGTGCAAGGCCGCTACAGGGGTCCGACGATGAAGCAGCTCTCGACCGCGGTGTTGTTGAGATTGTCGGCGCGGGCGATGATTTCGTACTTGAAGATGCCGCCGGTCGCGGTGAAGTCCACCGGAATTTCGAACTCGGTCACGGTCGGCGGCAGGTCCATCGCGAGCTTGGCCTCGTCCTGCTCGGCGAAGAACTGGTAGCGGGCAATGTCGACCGGTCCGAACGCGCCGATGCTCGGATGGGATGTCGTCACCGGATCCCAGCGGACCAGCACAGGTGCGCTGACGACCGGCAACTCGTCGGCATCGCAGTCCTGCGCAGCGGGCTGGTCATTGATCGTGATCCCGGACGGCGGCGCCGCCAGCACATGGCTGACGAAGACGACGGCCTCCGCCTCGTCGCGACGGTGCTTGATCTCGATCTCGTAGGGCCCTTCCGGAAAGCGCTCGAAGAACGCCTCCGGCGCGAGTTCGTCGAAGTCCGGCTCGGCGCTTTCGAGGGCGAACTGGGTCATCCCCTGCCGGGCAAGTGCCCCCGACGCGCTCAGACGCAGCAGGCGGCGCCCGTCGGGACCCTCGATTTCGAGTCGGGTGTAGGCATCGCCGTCGATGGCAGCGTGAAATCCGAGGTCGCCGTCGGTTTCGTTGAGTTCGAAGAACAACTCGGCTTGCGACAGCTCGAGTTGCGCGGCGGCGGAACCAACGAGGCCCGGCGCGAGTGCGGCGAGCGCCATCGCCCTCAGGTACGGTCGTCGGCTTGTCTGGTCTTTCATGTCATGCCCTCCATCGCAGCAGTTCACAGGTGATCGGCTGCCGCGCCGTCCCGTCTCGGGGTGAGTCGACGCGGCTGCTATCGAGCATGGCCGGGTCGCCGGCCGGCCGCATCGCAGCTTTGTCGTATACCCGGAAAGTCGCTTTCGATCAGCCGCTTGGGGGCACACACTCGACGGTCTGTGGCATGGCCGGCGAGGCCCGGCGCCGGCGATCACGGCTCGAGCGATATCCGGATCCCGACCTGGTGGATGCGGGTGTCCGGCCTCGCCTCCTCGGAAACCGGTCGCTCGCCCGGCACCTGGCCGTTCAGATATTCGATCGAGATCGCCACCCGAGGGTCCGGCAGCCAGCTTGCCACGATGCCCCAGCGGCGCCGGGGCGCCTCCTCCAGTTCGTGGCTGCCCTCGAATCGCACGGCCCCCAGCCATCGCGCGCCGACGAAGCGCGCGAACTCGAGGTTCCAGGCGCGCGGTCGGTCGCGGTCGGGCGCCAGTTCGGGAAACGCTCGCAACGCGCTCAGCAGTTCGGCGGTGACGTCGAACCGTTCGTCGGTCCAGCGGACGAAGGCGGCCGCGGCGGCGACGCGACGCGCATGGCGCCGCCCGACTTCTTCCGGCAATCCATCGGCCGCATCCGCGAGATCGCTCTGGTAGCTCGCGCCCAGGCGCCAGCCGCCGCCGAAGCGTCCTTCGACTGCCGCCGCCCAATCCAGTGACCATCGACCGGCGCCCGCGGGGCGCGCCCGGCCGGCATATCGCATCAGCTTGAACTCCAGCATGTCGGATGGCGCGTAGGCGACGGCGACGCCCTCGGCGCGGGTCTCGCCGAATTCCAGCAACGGACCGGACGGGAAATGACTGAAATACTGTCCGAGGGGCGTGAACATGCGGCCCGCTTCGAACTCCCATTCCTCCTGCGACAGGGTCAGGATCGCCTCGTCGGCCTCCGGCCTGGTCGCTTCCGATTCGTACTGCAGCACCAGCTCGGCCTGAATGGCGGGACTCGGGGCAGCGACCAGGCCCAGTTGCAGGCTGGTCGTTGCGTCCCATGAGCGGGACGTGATGCCGCCGGGGCTCGCGCGGATCCGGCGCCGCTGGAATTCGGTCTCGAGCAATGCGGTGGCGGACAGCCATGGCGTCAACGACCGGCTGCGGCCGGTTTCGCGGCGTTCGGCAGGCGTCGTGTAGGTCTGCGCAGGGGCTCGCACGGCACGCTCCTGGGCGCTGGCCGGGATGCTGAAGTGCGTTCCCAGTGCGCTCAGGGCGAGGGTGCCGATGGCGCGTCGGATCGATCTCGCGTCTACGGGCATGCCGTGGCCTTCGAGTCATTGGATGGTGACCGCAGATCGGGCGCGATGGCGATCGCCGGCAGGAGGATTGCCGCGCGCGGCAGATCGGGCGGTGGCATGAGCGGCCTGCCCATCGGGTTCCCGGATCGATTCGGCTCCTGCCGGGCCTGGCCGGAAGCGCGGTGTCTGCCCGTGCGCACTAGGTCAGCACGAAATCGACCGCTTCGGCGGCTGCCGGCAGCTCGGTTTCACCGAGCATTTCGCGCAGCGAGGTCTCGATGGTGATGGCCATCGCATCGAGCGGCAGGTCGTTCGGCAGCGTGCCGAAGGGTTCCTCGATCTCGTCGCTGAGGGCCTCCAGCGCAAAGAAGGTGTAGGCGACGAAGGCCACCATCAGCGGTGTCATGAATCCGATCGAGTCGAGCAGGCCGAAGGGCAGCATGAAGCAGTAGAGGTATACCGTGCGATGCAGGATCACCGAGTAGGTGAACGGCAGCGGCGTCGAGGCGATGCGCTCGCAACCGCCCAGCGCGTCGCCGAGCACGGTCAGCGACTGGTCCATCCGGGCCGCCAGAATCGGCGTCATCTCGCCGGATTCGTGCCGTGCGCGGACCCACTGGGCGAGCCACGACAGGATCCGCACGGGCGGAAAGCGGCTCGACGCGAGCTCGTTCACGAGGGCTTCGGGCAGCAGCCGCCGAAGCTCTTGCTGCCCGTCGCGGCCGCGCAGTTGATCGCGCACGGCATGCGCGAAGGCAGCCACCCCCAGCACGAAGGGGCGTGCGTCGGCTCGCGTGAAGGTGAGCGCCTGCCGGGCAGCGCTGCGGCCGGCCGTGAGCATCTGGCCCCACAAGCGGCGCGCCTCCCAGTATCGCTCGTAGCTCGCGCTGATGCGAAAGCCGAGAAAGACGGCGAGCGCCACCCCCATCAACGAAAAAGGTACCGCCGTCAGCGTGACCTTCCACTGCAGAAGCTCGCCGTGGATCACCACCACGACGACCGACAGCGAGGTGGTGACCAGCAACTGGGGCAGGATGCGGTTGAGGACGGAGCCGCGCCAGACGAACAGCATCCGCAGCCAGTGCGGGCGGGGACGGACGATCACCGGCAGGGTCCTCCAGGGTGCCTTCGTGGGCGCATTGTCGCAGTTCCCGGCCGAGTGCGGATTTCATCGCCCGGCTGTGCGGGAGATCATCCGATGCAGGCGACGTCGGCAGGCCCTGCCGGGCGAGCGGGGCCACCCTGCCAACGGGCCACGCCCTCCGCCGGCAGGGCGGCCAGACCCGGCCCTCAGCGGCTCACCATCTGCTGGAAGGCCTCGGAATAGCGTCCGCCAACCACGTGGATGTCCGCCGCCGCGGCGCCGATGTCGGCAACCTCGGCCGGCGTCAGCGCGACGTCGGCTGCGGCGAGGTTCTCGTCCAGCCGGGCGAGCTTGGTGGTGCCGGGGATCGGCACGATCCACGGCCGCTGCGCGAGCAACCACGCCAGCGCGATCTGCGCGGGCGTCGTGCCCTTGCGCGACGCGGTCGACTGCAGCAGATCCACCAGCGCCTTGTTCGCTTCGCGCGCTTGCGCCGTGAAGCGCGGCAGCGTGGTCCGGAAATCGTTCGATACCAACGGCGTCGTTTCGTCGATGTTGCCGGTCAGGTAGCCGCGGCCGAGCGGGCTGAACGGCACCAGCCCGATGCCCAGCTCCTCGAGCGTGTCCAGCAGCCCGCCCTCGACATCGCGTGTCCACAACGAGTACTCGCTCTGCAGCGCCGCCACCGGTTGCTCCGTGTGGGCGCGGCGGATCGTCTCGGCGCTTGCTTCCGACAGCCCGAAGTGCCTGACCTTGCCTTCGTCGATGAGATCCGCGACCGTACCGGCCACGTCTTCGATCGGCACGTCGGGGTCCGGCCGGTGCTGGTAGAAGAGGTCGATCACATCGGTGCGCAGGCGCTTGAGTGACGCGTCACAGACGCTGCGGATGCGCTCCGGCCGGCTGTCGACGCCGGGCATCGCTTCGACCTTGAAGCCGAACTTGGTCGCGATGGTCACCTGTTCGCGCAGCGGCGCGAGCGCTTCGCCGAGCAATTCCTCGTTGGTGTGGGGGCCGTAGATCTCGGCCGTGTCGAACAAGGTCACGCCCCGCTCGACCGCCGTGCGCAGCAACGCGATCATCTGCCTGCGGTCCGGCAGCGGGAAGTAGGCGTGGCTCATGCCCATGCAGCCCAGCCCGATGGCCGAGACTTCGAGGCCGCTGCGACCCAGCAATCTCTTCTGCATCGTTCGCTCCTGTAAGGCTTGCATTTCGGTCGAGGGTCGGCGGATTGTCAAGCTCGCGGCGCGCCGCCTCACGGACCCGGCACGCCGATCCCGATCGGCGAGCCATGCGGATGCGTCGCGTCGACAGTCATGCGGTCGGGATGGAGTTCGTGCCGAGGTCGTGTTGGCGGCGCGATGCCGAACTCCGCCGTGGTGGACCGCCATCGCGGCAAGAAGAGAAGGTGGACAGGGTGCGGAAGACTTCTGCCGTGCCTCCGCCAGAAAAAGAAAGAGAGGCTCCGCGGAGCCTCTCTCGATCAGCGACTTCGGGCAGCGCGGCGGTGGGCCGCGTCGCGCTCCAAGTTACGCAGCGGCTTTCAGGGCCGACGCGGCGGCCGCCGTGGACTTGGTCAGGTTCTCGACCGCAACGGCCGCGGCGTTGTCGAGCTGGGCCTGGGCCTGGGCAACCGCCGCCTTCACCTTCTGGCTGGCGTCTTCGTACG
>JAGRGB010000048.1 GCA_020445745.1 Rhodocyclaceae bacterium
CGTTCTTCCATGTGTATCAGGTGATCGACGGCCGGGCCCTGGTCGCTGGACACGGCGACCGTGACATGCCCGTCTGGGGCGACCGCTACCTGATGGACCTGCCGCAGACGCCCGAAGCGTTTCGAGGCGAATACGAGAAGGCGGTCCGCGGGCGCATCCTGGAACTCGTCTACTACGTCATGTCGATTCAGCAGTGAAGATTCGCCACGTGGCTGTCGCGTCGCTGGCCCGCCGTGCCGTCGGCCGCGACGCAGTCCGGACATTGAACCGCCTGACTGGCGCGTCAGGGCGCGCGGGTCGGCAACCAGGACAATGCGAGACCGGTGAGATTCAGCTGCGTCGCCACGTGGATCAGTGACAGTGGGACTAACCGGGCGGGGGTTTCGGTCGTCGTGTCGCGATCCCAGGCCCACTGACCGACGACGGGTGTTTCGCGGCGATCGCCGATCCACGTCAGGCCGGTTGACCAGGGTGCCAGACTGGGCAGGCGTCCTGGCCAATGGCCTGGGCGGGTCGCCTACGAACTCCTTCCCGCCGTAGGCGAGGGAAGCGATGGCACCAGCAGATTCGACACCCGGGCGCCGGGGCCACGGCAGTTGCTGACGATGCGCTGCAATTCGTCCCAGACCACGGGTTTCACCAGGTAGGCGTCGAATCCCGCCGCTATCGACTTGCGGCGATTCTCCTCGTCGCTCCATCCGGTGACGGCGACGATCGTCATCTGGTCGCCGCCCGGGAGTTGGCGCAATGCGCGGCAGGCGTCGATGCCGTCCATCAGCGGCAAGCCGATATCGATCAACACCACATCCGGATGGAAGCGTTGTGCCGCAGCAATGGCGCCAGCGCCGTCGTAGGCTGCGTCGACCGCCTGCCCGTGCAATCTCAGGAGCATCGCGCTGGAGTCCGCTACGGCACGGTCGTCGTCCACCACCAGGATTCGTCGCTTGACCGCCGCTGCAGGCGACTCGGCGAGATCTGTGGTGGCGGTTGCCGCCTCAGGTTGCTGCGAGGCGGGCAGCCATACGCTCATTCGAGTTCCCTCGCCGACGCCGCCGCTGGCGGCCTCGATGCGCCCACCGTGAAGGTGCACCAGATCCTGCGACAGCCAAAGTCCGATGCCGTGTCCGGGCGCCCGGCCTTGACCGACTTCGCCGACCCGGGTGAACTTTCCGAACAGGTGCGGCAGATCCTGCGCGGCGATGCCCCGTCCGGAATCGGATACTTCGACCAGCGCCTGCGCCCCGTGCTGGCGTACACCGATCGCCACCAAGCCATCTGGACCGGTGAATTTCACCGCGTTCGAGACGAGATTTGCAAAGACCTGGGTCAGGCGTACCGGGTCCGCGCGGACCCACACGGGGAAGGACGGCGGAGCGAAGCTGAATCTCACGCCGGCCTCGGCAATCTGCGGTGCTGCGGCTTCGGCCACTTCTGTCAGCAGCGTGCCCAACTCCACCTGGCTGTGGTGCAATTGCACTTCGCCGCGGGAAATACGGGAGATGTCCAGCAGATCCTCGACCAATCGCCCGAGCTGTCGCGTCTGGCGATCGAGCATTTGCAGGGCCGCCCGCTTGTCCGGGCCGGACGCGCACTCATGGTCGAGGATGGCCACCGCGTTGGTGATTGGAACGAGGGGATTGCGCAATTCGTGGGCCAACACCGCGAGGAACTCGTCCTTGCGCCGGTCGGCATCGCGCAGTGCCTCCTCCGCCCGTGCCTGCTCGCTGCGGTCGAACATCGTGCAGCGGAACTGGCGTGCCGTCCCGGTGGTGCCGTGAGCGAGCGTGGCTTCGAACCATACCGGCAGGTGGGTGCCGTCGCAGCGGCGCAGATTCAGGCCACAGGCTCGCTGTTCGCCACTTTCGGCGACCGCCAGGAGCAGCCGGTGCAGGTCTTCCTGGGACTCCCGGTTGAGCACGGGGGCGAGTCGATGCCCGACGATTCTTCCCCGCTGGTCGTCCAGCAGGCGGGCCGCCATGAGATTGCATTCGAGGATCGTGCTGTCGGTGCCCAGACTCAGGTAGGCCACTGGGGCGAAGTCGTAGAGATCGGCATAACGATCGTGGGATTGGGCAAGTAGCAGCTGCGCATTGCGCAACTCCTCGTTCTGCAACTGCAGCTCGATCTCATGCACCTTCAACTCATGGGCAAGGCGCCGGAGCTGTTCGCGGCTCATCCGGTCGATATCGTCGCCGACGCCTTCGACCCGATCCTCTGCGCGCTGGCGCAGGCTGGCGGCGGGGGTTTCATTGCTCGTCATGATCGATCGAACGGCTTGCGAGGCAGGACGCTCTCGGGCGGCGAAAGCGATCGCTTCGGCATTCCCGGTTCGAGAGTGGACGGATTGGCCGGTCCGGGCAAGAGGGCATCATCGAAGTTCCCTGCGATCAAGCGCTTGCATTCTAGACCGGTTCCATCTGTCATGGCAGTTGCTGGGCAGCGCCCGTCGGCGAGGCTGGTCGCGCTACTGCCGGGAGATCTTGCACCGACCGAGGATCGCGCCCGCCTGGTTCGCCAGGATTCCGAGTTGCGCATCGACGCGGGCGTCCGGCTTGCACGGCGCCCTGTAATGAATTGAGATCATTCCCACCACCCGTTGGGAGCGATCGGACATGGGGATGCATCGAAGCGCACGAACGCCCGCCTTGCGATGCAACTCCATGATGGTCGGGTCGGCGAATGGCGGTCCCCGGTCGATGTCCTCGACGAGCATCCAGGCACCCTCGACCGCGCCCGCGGCGCACGGAATCTCGTGTCCCCGGAAGACCGACCAGAATTCCAGCAAGGTCTTGTTGAATCCCTGTTGCGCGATCATGGCCACCTGACCGGATTCGGCGTCCAGCAACGAGACCATGCACCGTTCGGCGCGGGCGATGCTCAGTGCCGCTTCCAGAACTTCTTCCATGATCGACTGCGGGTCGGCTTCCTGGGCAAACAGCGCACCGATTTCCTGCAGCTTGGTCATTGCCAGCAGATCCTCCTGCAGGCGTTCCTTGCTGGCGGCGAGTTCCTGTTCCACGTGTTTCACCGCATTGATGTCTACGAAGGTCAGCACGAGGCCATCGATCATGTTCTCCGCGGTGCGGTAGGGTCTGATCCTCATCAGGTACCAGTCTCCACTGCCGGTCTGGACTTCAGCCTCGACGAACACCAGGGTACGCAGCACTTCCCGGCAGTCGGCGACCAGATGGTCGTAGCGGAGATCCGCGAAGAGATCGGCCAAAGGGCGGCCGACGTCTGACGGGATGAGACTGATCAGCCGCCGCGCCTGATCGGTATAGCGACTGATGTTGAGCCGCGAGTCGAGAAAGAGCGTGGCGATCTCGGTGCTGTTGAGCAGGTTCTGCATGTCGTCATTGGCGCGCGACAGTTGTTCGACCTTGGCGTGCAATTCGGCGTTGACGGTGGTCAACTCCTCGTTGAGGGACTGCATTTCCTCCTTCGAGGTCTCGAGTTCCTCGTTGGTGGATTGGAATTCTTCGTTGGTGGACTGCAACTCCTCGTTGGCCGATTTCAACTCCTCGTTGGACGCTTCCAGTTCCTCGATGGTTGTCTGCAGCGACTCATTGACGTACTGGAGCTCTCGCTCGAGCTGTTCCACCCGGCCCGACTCGTCCGCCCGACCTTCGCGATGCCTGCGTCTGGCCGTCGAGATCGGCGCTGGGCGAGGACGGAAACTGACCAGGAAGAGCCCACGCAATGGTTCCGGTTCGGCAATGCGCGTCACGCACAGATCGATGTGGGCGTGCTTGCCATTGGTACGCACTCGAACCGCCTCCCGCAGCACCTCGGCATTGTGGGCAGCGGCGTGGCGCAGCGCCGATCTCAGGTCGAGTTGGAGGCCTTCGCGGGCCATCTCGACGACGTTCAGGCGGGGATGACCGGCGCTGAGTTCGAGATAGTCGCCGGTGCGCCCGTGGATGAATACGACGTCGCCGCGATCGTTGACGACCACGCAGGCGGGGGCGAAGCGCGCCAGCAGGAGGCGGTCGACCAAGGCGCCGATCGTCGTCGACTGCTTGGCCGGGTTGGGTATGCCGGTGTCGTGCGGGGGCGCGATTCCGGCGGTCGGGGTGGCGGTGGCCATGACGGGATGCTCCCCCAGCGGCGAATCCTTGCGGCGGAAGAGCTTCCATTTCTTGTCCAGCGGATCGAACAGCGCACTTGCCGGACCCGCCGTCTCCGACGGCCCCAGCATCAGCAGGCCGCCCGGCTTGAGTGCATAGTGGAAGAGTGCCATCAGCTTTGCCTGCATGTCGGCTTCGAGGTAGATCAGCAGGTTGCGACAGGAGATCATGTCGAGCTTGATGAAGGGCGGATCCTTGACCACGTTCTGCACCGAAAAGATCGCCATCTCGCGGATGTCCTTGCGTACCCGATAGCCGCTTTCCTCGTGCAGGAAGAAGCGTTCGAGGCGTTGTGGCTGGACGTCCGCGGCCAGAGTTTCCGGGTATAGCCCGGCCCGTGCCGTTTCGATGGCCTGGGAATCGAGATCGGTACCGAAGATCACGACCTCGAAAGGTCGCTTGGTCGCTTCCATGGCTTCCCGCATCAGGATCGCCAGCGAATAGACTTCCTCACCGCTGGCGCAGCCTGGCACCCAGATCCGCAGCGTGTAGTTCTCCGGTCGGGACGTCATCAGATCGGGCAGCGCCGAAGCGGCCAGGACGTCGAACGCCTCGCGGTCGCGGAAGAAGCCGGTCACACTGATCAACAGCTCCCTGAAGAGGGTGTCGATCTCATGCGGGTTCTCCTGAAGGTAGCGCAGGTAGTCGGTAGGCCTGGTGATCTGGTGGACGTTCATGCGCCGCTCGATGCGCCGCCGGATGGTGCTCGACTTGTAGGATGAGAAATCGTGGCCGGTTCGGGAACGGAGCAGGACGAAGATCTTCTGCAGCGATTCGCCGGGCAGATCCGATGTGTCGCGCTTGCGATCCACTGCCAGGTACGGGCCGGCGACGTAGGCGAGCAATTGCGCCGGCATCTGCTCCGGCGGCAGGACATAGTCCACCAGGCCGGTGGCGATGGCGCTGCTCGGCATGCCCGCGAACTTGGCCGTGGCCACCACCTGGACCATCGCCATGCCGGATTCGCCCTTGATCGCCATGAGGCCGTTCGTGCCGTCGCTGCCGGCGCCCGACAACACGATACAGATGGCGTTCTCGCGTTGGTCGAGCGCAAGCGATCGGAAAAAGTGGTCGATTGGCTGGCGGGGAGATACGGGATTCTCCGCGTCCATCCGATGCAAGGTTCCGTTGAGGATGTCGAGCTGTCCGCCGGGCGGGCAGATGTAGACCTGGTTCGGCCGGATCTTTATGCCGTCGGAAATCGCGAGGACAGGGAGCGAGGTGCATCGGCCGAGCAGGTCTACAAGCATGCTGTCATGGCCGGGATGCTGATGAGTAACCACGACAAAAGCCATCTGGGGGTCGGCCGGCACGCTCCCGAAAAGCGCCTCCAGCGCTTCCAGGCCACCCGCCGAGGCGCCGATGCCGACGATCGGAAACGACCGGGGCGGCGTCGGTTCGGTCGGTGCGGCAGCTTCCGTCGGCGCAACCGGATCGATGGGGGCAGCGCGTCGCTGCTGCTCGGGACCGCCATTTCGCGCCCGCTCTTGGTCAGGGCCGGTGCCTTTCGTATTCTCGGTCTTGCGTGCCATGCCGTCTGCTCCTCCGCTACCCCGTGATGTCGCGATCGGCGCCCCGTGCGTCGCGAGTTGTTCAGGAGCCTGCAGGGTCGATCCTGCCACCATTGCCGGCAAGGGAGCGGATATGAATTTCTATCATATTCGATGTCTGTCGTTCCCCGATGGGCGGGCTTCGGCCGACGATGGTGGCATTCGAGTGCCAAGGGCGGAGGATCGGACGCGATGGCATCAGTGATCAACGGGCGTTCCATTTGACGGATGTCGCGATCGGGCAGCTGTGGGTCAGATAGGATGAATATCAATGGGGCGCCGTCGCAACGCGAGGTTGCTGACGCCGGAAGGGGCGAAGATGTTTCATGACCGTACGGACGCAGCCAGGCAACTCGCCGAGCGGATCGAGGCGAGTGCGCTCAAGAATCCGCTGGTGCTCGGCATCCCTCGAGGCGGCGTCGTCGTTGGCGCTGTACTGGCGGAGAGCCTCGGCGCGGAACTCGACGTCGTCCTGGTACGGAAGCTGCGGGCCCCGTTTGAACCGGAACTGGCGATCGGCGCGCTGGGCGAAGATGGTGATGTCTTCCTGACCGATTTCGCCCGCGACGTAACGGGTTTTTCAGACGCTTATCTCGCCGAGGAGCTGGCGCGCCAGGCAGCGGAAATCGCGCGCCGCCGGCACGCCTTTCGTATGGTCCGCCCACGTGCCGTAGCGACCGGGCGAAGCGTGATCCTCGCCGATGACGGCATCGCCACCGGCGCCACGATGCTGGCTGCCCTGCACGTCCTCAAGATGCAGAAGCCGGTCGAACTTATCGTCGCGGTACCAGTGGCGCCGCCCGACACGCTGGCCCTGGTCGCGAGGCATTGCGATCAGGTGGTCTGTCTTCTCGAACCGGCCTGGATGGCCGCGATCGGGGCCTTCTATGCTGATTTCGAACAGGTCGAGGATGCGGAGGTCCTGCGATTGCTGGGTGCATCGCTGCCGATGGCGAAGGCCCCGGCGGCAGACGAGAGGCGCTGAGCGAGACTCGCAATGCCCGGGCCGCGCAGATGCGGGAGACCACGCTCCGATTGCGGCAGGCTTACGAGTCCCAGCTGCTGGCGCGGCCGCCGCATCTACCAGCACCGTCCCGCAGTTCGGTTTTTCCGCGTGGCGGCGCGCTCCGCTGTGTCGCCGACATCGCCGCCAGCTTCGAAGAGATGGCCGGTCTCCACGAAGTGCAGCGAGCCAAGCCATTTCGTATCGGTGCCTACCGTACCGCCGCTGAGTCGGGCCGGGTTGATTGCCGTCGAGACGTGGACCGCGCCCGTCGCACCGACCGTCACCGCAGGTTTCCCGCCCAAGGCGCTGCCCGGCGGCGGCGCGCCAACGACGGCGTCGCCGGATCTCCCGCGGCGCGGGATTTCCAGCGTTCGCCATCGGCTACCGCCGGATCGGAAGCGGAGGTCGAGACCTCGGGCAGCGTGCGTCTTCTGCGCGCCGTCACCGGCGTTGGCGAACTGGTGGGCCGGATCGCGCCCGTCCGTACCTTGGCGGGCAGGCTGTCCGTCGCCATGGGTGGGATCGGGGATATCGCGGCGAAGACGATGGGGCTTTCGGTGCCAGACCCTAACCGCTGCGCGGATATGCGCTTGCCGAGGTGTCAAACGAGGACGCGGCCGAACGCTGCGCGAAGCCGGTGGATGGGGCGGTTTCCGTCGGCAGGGTTCAGGCGATCTTCGATCACGGCGCTACGCCGCGATGTTCACGCCTTGCCGACCGTCGTGTTCAGTCCGGCGTGGAGGCGCGTTCCAGGGCCGCGAGGATCGACGCGTCGCGGCCATACGGGTCGGCGCGAAACTGCACGCTGCCGTCGGCCGTTGCCTTCGCGGTGAAATAGAGCAACAGCACTGGCACAGGTCGTCGTACCGGAATGGTGACGGTACGGCCCGTGCCGATTGCCGCGCGCAGCTTCTGTTCGGTCCAGGTGTCCGGCTCGTCGAGCAGCGCGACCGCCAGTTCCAATGGATGTTCGAGGCGGATGCAACCCGAACTGAAGGTACGCTCGATGCGCTCGAAAAGATTCCGTGACGGTGTGTCGTGAAGGTAGACCGCGTAGGGATTGGGCAGGCCGAACTTGATGCGGCCGAGCGGATTGTCTGGCCCCGGCGCCTGCACGATGCGGTATGGGATGTCCCGCTCACGATAGCGTGACCAGGCGATGCCCGATGCCGCAACCGGCCGGCCGCTGCTGTCGAACACTTGCATCTCGTGTCGCACCAGATAATCCGGGTCGGCCGCCAGCTTCGGCAGCACATCTTGGCGCAGGATGGTGGGGGGTACGACCCATGCCGGGTTGAGTACGAGGTACTGAAGTCTTGCGCGAAACTCCGGTGTCTCGCGGTAACGGCGACCAACCACCACGCGCGACGTCCAGGCGAGCGAGCCGCCCAGGAAGAGGTGTGCTTCGAAGCCGGCGGTGTCGACCAGCAGGTAGTCGCCTACCAGATCGTGAGCGATCCAGCGCAGGCGTTCCAGATTGATGCGGATCTGGGCGATGCGTTGTTCGACGGCCACATTGAGTGCTGCGAGCGTGCGCCGGCCGACGGCGGCGTCGGCGGCTAGCATATGGCGCGCCTGGAACCGGTTCACTGCCGCCGCCAATCCGGCGTCGAATTGGTCTGGCGATGTGACACCGGCAAGCGCGTCGAGGTCGCCCGTGGCCGTCAGGCGCGCACGTAGCAGGTTCAAGCGCGCGTCCTGCATGCCTTCGCGAAGGGTGGGGCCGGACGGCACACGCGGCCAGCCGCCTTCGGCTGCGATTCGCCTGTACAGCGACAATGCCTCGCGTAGACCGCTGTACAGTACCGTCTGAGGCGCCAGGCGCTCGAGTGCGACGCGCAGGTCCGGGGCCGAGGCGAGCGCCGCGATGGCTTCGGCCGGATGCCGGGCGGGACTCTCGTCGGGGAACTTCCATGCCGGATGCAGCGCGTGCGGATCGATGCTTCCGTAGCGCAGGTCATCGGCCAGCCGTGCCAGCATGCGGCTGAACAGCAGGTCTCGGGAGGCCAGGACTGCGGGATCGTCCGCAACCGCGAGGCTCGCTTCCCGGAGGTCGTCGCGATGGTAGCGGGCAGGATCGAGCCCATGTCCGACGCTGTCGTCGACAGCCGCGAGCAGGGCCTCGCGCCGCTCGCCCGTCGCCCATGCCGGCGCGAAATTCCGGTCTTCGTAGAATTCGGCGAGACGGGTGTCGCAGGAACGCGCAGCCACCGGGCTCTGGCAGCTCGCGCGCAAGGCCTCGGCCCGCTGGCGCAGGGCTTCGCCAATGGCGTCCGCGCGAGCCGTCGGTGCGGACAGCGCAAGGCAGGCCGCGACCAGCAGCGATTCGATGCGCCGGCGGTGCCTCGTGAGAGCGTCGTGGTGCGTGGACGATGTCATGGTCGCACAATGATCGTCGGGGTCGATGGCCGAGCCAGTTTACCGCGGCAGCGTCTTCGGGCCGCCCGGCCATCGAGATCCACTACGATGGTGGGGCGCGGTCTGCGTCTGCGCGTGCGGGACGAGAGGAACTGGCAATGGCGGCGCTGAGGATTCAGCGGGAGGGCGCGGCGGCCGCGCAGCGGACGGCATGGCTCGGCCAGCCGCGGGAAGCCCTGCTGGCCGCGCTTTACGCCGGTGAATCCGGGCTGGACAGTGTCTCGGCAAGCAGCGCTCTGGCGCGCCATGGGCGCAACCGGCTGCGATTCCATCGCGCTCGCTCGCCGCTCGCCATGCTGTTGCACGAATTTCTCGGACTGTTTCCGTTGCTGCTGATGGCAGCGTCCGCGCTGGCGCTGTTCGCCGACCGTCTGAGCCCGGGACAGGGCTATGGCCTGATCGGCACCGCCCTGGCCGCGGTGGTCGTGCTCAACGCCCTGGTCTCGTTTGCGCAGAACTATCGGGCCGAGCAGGTGATGCTCGCCTTCCTCGACTACATC
>JAGRGB010000049.1 GCA_020445745.1 Rhodocyclaceae bacterium
CCTGATCGAACTGGGGGTGGGCCCGGAGGTGCTGGTGGGGCTGTGCCTGGAGCGCTCGGTGGCACTGGTGGTGGGCCTGCTCGCGATCCTCAAGGCCGGCGGCGCCTATGTGCCGCTCGATCCGGGCTATCCCGGCGAGCGACTCGCCTTCATGCTCGAAGACACCGGCGCGCGGGTTCTCGTCACGCAGCAGTCGCTGGTTGCGCAATGGGCGGACCTGGGCAAATGCGCCGTTTGCCTGGACGCGGATCGACGGGAAATCGCCGCTCGATCGTTCGTCAATCCCGCCCGCGCGGCGACTGCCGACAGCCTCGCCTACGTGATCTACACCTCCGGCTCGACGGGCCGACCCAAGGGCGTGATGATCGCGCACCGGGCGCTGGTCAATCACATGGTGTGGATATGCCGCGCGCTCGCGCTCGACGAAAGCGATGTGCTCCTGCAAAAGACCCCGATCAGCGCGGATGCGGCGGTCTGGGAGTTCTTTGCACCGCTTCTGCTGGGCGCGCCGCTGGTATTGACTTCGGACGACGCGATTCGCGATCCGGTGCAACTTGCTGCGGCGCTGCAAAAGCATGGCGTTACGACGGTGCAGTTGGTGCCGTCGCTGTTCCGCGTGCTGACTCATGAGCACGGGCTCGCCGATTGTGCCGCACTCAAGCGCGTTCTGTGCGGCGGCGAGGCGCTGCCGACCGATGCGGCACAGGACTTTCTGGCAAGTTCTCCGGCCCACTTGTACAACCTCTACGGCCCGACCGAGAGCTGTATCGATTCGCTGTGGTGGCGATGCCATCGCAATGGGGATCGCGCCAGGGTCCCCATCGGACGTCCGATCGCGAACACCCGGGCGTATGTGCTGGACGAACACCGGCAGCCGGTTCCGGTCGGGGTGGCGGGCGAACTGTACCTCGGCGGCGACGGTCTGGCGCGCGGCTACTGGAAGCGCCCCGAGCTCACGGCCGAGCGTTTCGTGCCCGACCCCTTCAGCGGCCGGGCGGGCGCGCGGCTGTATCGCACGGGCGACCGGGTGCGTTACCTCGCGGACGGCAACATCGAGTATCTGGGCCGGCTGGATCACCAGGTCAAGTTGCGCGGCTATCGCATCGAGCCCGGCGAGATCGAGGCGCTGCTCGGCGAGCTGCCGGCGGTGCGTGAGGCCGTGGTGGTGCTGCGCGAGGACACGGCCGGGGACGCGCGGCTGGTGGCCTACCTGGTGGGGCGCGATCAGACGATCGACGTCGCCGCGCTGCGCGCCGCGCTCGGGCGCACGCTGCCCGAGACCATGATCCCGACCGCCTTCGTCGTGCTTGCGGCGCTGCCGCTCACGCCCAACGGCAAGATCGACCGGCGTGCGCTGCCGGTGCCCGAGTACGGGCAGCGGGCGGGGGTCAGGGTGCCCGCGCGCAATCCCGTGGAAGAGGCCGTCGCGGGGGTTTGGTGCGAGCTGCTGAAGCTGCGTGAAGTGGGCGTGCACGACAATTTCTTCGAACTGGGCGGGCACTCGCTGCTGGCGATGCGGCTGCTCTCCTCGCTGCGGGCGCTGTTCGGCGTGGAGCTGTCGGTGCGCAGCCTGTTCGAGGCGCCGACGATTGCCGAAGTGGGCGAACGGATCTGCACCGCGCTGGCCGGGGAGGACGTGGCCCGTGCGCTGCCGATCACCGCGCTGGCGCGCGGCGCGACGCTGCCGCTCTCCTTCGCGCAGCAGCGGCTGTGGTTTCTGGAGCGTTGGACGGGCGGTGCCGCGCCGTACAACATCGGTCGGGGGTATTGGGTGGATGGGCCGCTGCAGGTGGCGCGTCTGCAAGCGGCGCTGGCGGGCTTGGTATCGCGCCACGAGACGTTGCGCACGGCGCTCGTCGAGGTGCATGGCGAGCCGCGCCAGCAGG
>JAGRGB010000050.1 GCA_020445745.1 Rhodocyclaceae bacterium
ATCTGCTGCCGTGGGGACAGATGTCCTTCTGGGGCGCGCAGGTCATCGTCAACCTGTTCTCGGCGATCCCGCTGATCGGCCCGGACCTGTCGGTGGTCATCCGTGGCGACTACGTGGTCTCCGACGCGACGCTGAACCGCTTCTTCTCGTTCCACGTGATCGCCGTGCCGCTGGTGCTGATCGGCCTGGTGCTGGCGCACATCATCGCGCTCCACGAGGTCGGCTCGAACAACCCGGACGGGGTCGAGATCAAGAAGAAGAAGGACGCCAACGGCGTGCCGCTGGACGGCATCCCGTTCCATCCGTACTACACCGTGAAGGACATCGTCGGCGTGGTCGGCTTCCTGTTCGTGTTCTCGGTGATCGTGTTCTTCATGCCCGAAGGCGGCGGCTACTTCCTGGAGTTCAACAACTTCATCCCCGCCGACCCGCTGAAGACGCCGCCGCACATTGCACCGGTGTGGTACTTCACGCCCTTCTACTCGATGCTGCGCGCGGTGACCTACCCGCTGTTCGGCCTCGATGCGAAGTTCTGGGGCGTCGTCGCGATGGGCGCCGGCGTGGTGATCATCGCCTTCCTGCCGTGGCTCGACCGCAGCCCGGTGAAGTCGATCCGCTACAAGGGGCCGATCTTCAAGACCGCCCTGGCGTTCTTCGTGGTGTCCTTCTTCATCCTCGGCTACCTGGGCGTGCTGCCGCCGACCCCCGGCCGTACCCTGGTTTCGCAGATCTGCTCGGTGATCTATTTCGCCTTCTTCCTGCTGATGCCCTGGTACTCCAAGCTCGACTCGTGCCAACCCGAACCGGAAAGGGTGAACTTCAAATGAGGACCCGCGCAATGAACGTACTGAAGAAGCTGCTGGGCGCGGCGCTGATGGTTCCGGCCCTGGCGATCGCCTCTGGCGCCGAGCTTCATCTCGACTCGGCGCCGGTGTCCACCGAGCCGGCGAACCTGCAGAACGGCGCGAAGCTGTTCGTGAACTACTGCCTGAACTGCCATGGCGCCAGCTACATGCGCTACAACCGGCTGACCGATATCGGACTGACCGAGGACCAGATTCGCGACAACCTGATGTTCACCGCCGAAAAGGTCGGCGAGCAGATGAAGATCGCGCTGCGCCGCGAGGACGGCAAGGCCTGGTTCGGTGCCGCACCGCCGGACCTGACCGTGATCGCGCGTTCACGCGCCTCCGAGTTCGGCAGCGGCGCCGACTGGCTGTACACCTACCTGCGCCAGTTCTACCGCGATCCGAGCCGGCCGACCGGCTGGAACAACGTGGTGTTCGAGAACGTCGGCATGCCGCACATCCTGTGGGAGCTGCAGGGCGAGCAGCACGCCAAGGTGAACGAGGTCAAGGACGGTCACGGCGGCATGAAGAAGGAAATCGAGCTCGAACTGGTGAAGCCGGGCCGACTGACCCCCGAGGAATACGACCAGGCCGTGGCCGATCTGGTCTCCTACATCGTCTGGATGGGCGAGCCGATCGCCGGTTCGCGCAAGACCATCGGCGCTTTCGTGCTCGCTGGCCTGGCGGTCCTGTTCGGACTCTCCTTCGCGCTCAAAAAGGCGTACTGGCAAGACATTCACTGACAATGAGCGCCCCCGGACAAGGATCCGGGGAGCGCAGAAACCGCTTGCCGAGGCGGCTGCGAGGACTCACGAGGCCCGCGCAGCCGCCCGGAGCGCTTTTGGAGTAGCCCCATAATGATGAATCTTTATTCCGGGACGACTGATCCCTTCAGTCATCGCTGCCGGATCGTGCTCTTCGAGAAGGGCATGGATTTCCAGGTCATCGACGTCGACCTGTACAACAAGCCCGAAGACATTGCGGTGATCAACCCCTACAACCGCGTGCCGGTGCTGGTGGATCGCGACCTGGTGCTGTACGAATCGAACATCATCAACGAATACATCGACGAGCGTTTCCCGCACCCGCAGCTGATGCCGCCGGATCCGATCCTGAGGGCGCGGGCGCGCCAACTCCTGCATACCTTCGAGAACGAGATTTTCGGTTCGGTGGTCGAACTCGAAGAGGGTGGCAAGGCGCTGGACAAGGCCAAGCAGAACGTGCGCGAGCAACTCACGCAGCTGGCGCCGATCTTCACCAAGCAGAAGTACATGCTCGGTGACGACTTCTCGATGCTGGACGTCGCCATCGCGCCGCTGCTGTGGCGCCTCGAGCACTACGGCATCGAGCTCGGCAAGGCTGCCGCGCCGCTGATGAAGTACGCGGAGCGGATCTTCAGCCGGCAGGGCTTCATCGACGCCCTGACGCCGTCCGAGAAAGTGATGCGCCGCTGATCGGCCGAAGCCGCGGCGGTGCTGCCGTGCCGCATCGCCGCTGCCAGGAAGTGTCATGACCGAATCCACCAAACCCTACCTGATCCGTGCCATCTACGAGTGGTGCGTGGACCAGGGCTTCACACCCTACATCGCAGCAGTCGTCGATCAGGACACGCGGGTTCCGCCCGGCTACGCGCGGGACGGGCAGATCGTCCTCAACGTTTCGGCGGAGGCCACCAACGGACTGCAACTCGGCAACGACCTGGTCAGTTTCCAGGCACGGTTTGCCGGTCAGGTGCAGTCGATCTCGATTCCGACCCCCAACATCCTGGCGATCTATGCGCGCGAGAATGGTCACGGCATGGCGTTCGAGGTCGAGGCCCCGGGCCACGATGCCGCGCTCGATGCCGAGGCCGAGGCGCCGGTCAGCGGGGAACCGCCGAAGCACGAACCGGATCCTACGGGTGGCGGCAAGGGCGGGCATCTGCGCATCGTCAAGTAGGCGCCGCGACCTCGCCCGTGGCGGCCGAGCCGCCCGGGCGTGAATCCCCCGTCGAACGTCGATGGCAGCCGGCGACGCCGCGGGGTCGCCGGCTGCCATCGTGTCCCGATTGGGCGATGGGTCGCGTCACCGGCGGGCCCATGGCGGAATCAGCGATGAAACGGAAAATCGGGTCGCGGCTGGCGGCCCGTCATCAAGTCCGCGAGGCACTGGGCGGAGCCGCAGGCCAGCGTCCAGCCGAGGCTGCCGTGGCCGGTGTTGAGCCACAGGCCGGGCAGGGCGGCGGCACCGATGTGCGGCACATTGGACGGTGTCGTCGGGCGCAGCCCGCACCAGTGTTCGGCGTCGGCGATGCGGGCGACGCCGGCGAAGTGGTGCTCGAACCAGGCAAGCAGCGCCGCTGAGCGTGTCCGATTGGGTCCGAGATCGAAGCCCGTCAGTTCCGCGGTTCCGGCGATCCGCAACTGCTCGCCGAGGCGCGAGCAGACGATGCGACGGCTCTCCTCGGTGAGGCTGACCTGCGGCGCCCGGTCGGGGCGGACCACCGGCACCGTGACCGAGTAGCCCTTGACCGGATAGATCGCCAGGCGCGCGCCGCCCGGCACGAGAGCGGGCGAATGGCAGCCGAGGCACACCACCACCGCGTCGGCATCGAGCCGTCGGCGCCCGTCCGGTGTCGCGACCCAGGCGCCGGCGGCCCGGCCGTCGTCGATGCGCAGTGCCGAGACGGTAGTGTCGAAGGAGAAGCGCACCCCGGCGTCGCGGGCATTGCCGACCAGTTCCTGCACGAACTGGCGGGCATCGCCGGATTCGTCGTCCGCCGCGTAGAGTGCCCCGGCGAGTTCGTCGGGGTCG
The DNA here is from genome assembly GCA_020445745.1 of Rhodocyclaceae bacterium. Taxonomy (GTDB): domain Bacteria; phylum Pseudomonadota; class Gammaproteobacteria; order Burkholderiales; family Rhodocyclaceae; genus Cognatazoarcus. Next base: position 3,642 of record JAGRGB010000050.1, read on the forward strand.
GCCGCCAGCGCCGGCTCGACACGTTCGCAGCCGGCCCGGTCGAGCAACTCGGTGGCGATGCCGAGTTGCTGCAGGGTCGCCATCCGCTGTTCGGCGGCCTGCAGTTCGCGGTGATCCCGGAGCAGGTGCAGGATCCCCGCAGTGCGCTGCTGGTAGCAGAGCCCGAGCTGCGCGCGCAGTGCCCGCAGGCAATCCCGGCTGTGGATCGCCAGCGCCGCGATGGCGCGGGTGTTGCGCGCGCTGCGGGTGGGCAGGCATTCGCGCGCGAAGGCCAGTGCCCAGCGCCACAGCGCCGGATCCAGGCGGGGCCGCACCAGCAACGGCGCATCGGCCCGGCCGAGCCACTTGATGATCGTCGCCGGCGCCGACGGATTGGACCAGGGTTCCGGGTGGCTTACCGAAATCTGGCCGCCGTTGGCGAAGCTGGTCTCCAGGGCGGCGTCCGGCTGACGGTCGACGACTTCGACCTCGAATCCGGCCTGGCGCAGGTACCACGCGCTGGTGACACCGGCCAAGCCGGCGCCCAGCACCAGCACACGCTCGGGAATTCGATGGGCTTGCACGGATCGGAGTCGGACTGCGGCGGCGGCGAAAAGGCGAGCTGCGATAGTAACCTGTCGGCCACCGAGACCGGCCGCCAGCGCGAACCGCGAGCGGCCGGATCGACACGACGGTGCGCCCGGCGAGCGTTCGCGGGATAATCCGGGCGGACAGCCAACGACGGCCGGGAGACACCATGAAACGCATCACCCTGACCCAGTTCCTGATCGAACAGCAGCGCAAGGCCTATGTCACCGCGGACCTCAGGCTGCTGATCGAGGTCGTCGCCCGCGCGGTCAAGGCGATCAGCTGCAACGTCGCCAAGGGCGCGCTGGCCGGTGTGCTCGGCGAAGCCGGATCCAGCAACGTGCAGGGCGAGGCGCAGAAGAAGCTCGACGTGATCGCCAACGAGATACTGCTGCAGGCCAACGAATGGGGCGGACATCTGGCAGCGATGGCTTCGGAGGAGGAAGAGGGAATCTGGAAGATTCCTTCGGACTATCCCAAGGGCGGCTATCTGCTGCTGTTCGATCCGCTCGACGGGTCGTCCAACATCGACGTGAACATCTCGGTCGGCACGATCTTCTCGGTGCTGCGTTGTCCGCGCAACACGATCGAGCCCAACGAGGCCTCGTTCCTGCAACCCGGCAACACCCAGGTGGCGGCCGGTTATGCGCTCTACGGCCCGTCGACGCTGCTGATCCTGACGGTCGGCAACGGTGTCCACGGCTTCACGCTGGATCGCGAGATGGGCAGCTTCATCTACACCCACGTGGACATCCGGGTGCCCGAGCAGACCAACGAATATGCGATCAATTCGTCGAATGCACGGCACTGGGAGAGGCCGGTTCGTCGCTACGTCGATGAACTGCAGCGTGGCAGCCTGGGACCGCGGGCCAAGGACTACAACATGCGCTGGGTGGCCTCGATGGTCGCCGACGTGCATCGGATCCTGACCCGTGGCGGGGTATTCATGTACCCGGTGGATGAAAGGAACCGAAGCCAGGGCGGCAAACTCAGGCTGATGTACGAAGCCAACCCGATGGCGATGCTGGTCGAGCAGGCTGGCGGGGCGGCCAGCACCGGTCACGGCAGGATCCTCGATCTGCAGCCCGAGCGCCTGCATCAGCGGGTTCCGGTGATGCTGGGCTCGCGCAGCGAGGTCGAGATCATCGAAGCCTACCATCGGGAAGCGGCCGCGAGCGGCGGATGAGTGGATTGTCAGCCGCGGGGCGCTTCACGTGGGGTTCCGGTCGCGTCGCGGGCCGGCTGCTGGTGGCGGCGTGGCTGGCCGTGGCTGCCGATGGCGCGCGGGCCGAGGGCCGCATCGTGCTGGATGCACCGGACGAAATCTCGCCGCTGCTCGAGAAGTATCTGCCGGCCCTGAAGGGAGACCAATCGCAACTGCTGGCACGCTTCAACGACCGTATCGCGCTGACCCGGCGCACGCGTCGGGAGGCCGAGAGTCTGCTCGCCACGGAGGGCTACTTCGCGCCGAGCGTGACGCTCGAGAAGGCCGAGGACGGCGATTGGCGGCTGGTCGTCGACCCGGGGCCGCGGGCGACGGTCGGGGCGGTGAATCTTGGCCTGCGCGAAGGCGCGCTCGAGGCCGACGAGGCGGCACGCCAGCTCGAGGAACTGCGTCGGCGCTGGACGCTGGCCAGCGGTGCGCCATTCACCCAGTCCGCCTGGGACGCCGGCAAGGCCGCCCTGCTGGCCGATCTGACCCGCCACGAATTCGCCGCCGCGCGAATCAGCTCCAGTCTCGCCAAGGTGAATCCCGAGGCTGCCACGGTGGATCTGCAGATCGAGGTGGACCCGGGGCCGCGATTCCGCTTCGGCCGGGTCGAGGTGCGCGGCCTGGACCTGTACGACGCCGATCTGGTGCAGCGCTATCGACCGCCCGAGCCCGGCACGCCGTACGACGAGGACGAACTGCTGGAATTCCAGACGCGGCTGCAGAACACCCCGTATTTCGCCTCGGCGGTGGTCGAGATCGATCGCGAGCCGGACGCCGCCGCGGCGACCCCGATCCGTGTGCTGGTGGGTGAAGCCAAGCCGAAGCGGCTGAGCCTGGGCGCAGGCTTCAGTTCCAACAACGGCTATCGCGCCGAGATCGCATATCGCGATGCCGACCTGTTCGGAAAGGCCTGGCAACTGGTCAGCGGTCTGCGCATCGAGCAGCGGGAATTGCTGGCCTATGCCGACGTCTTCCTGCCGCCGGATCCCGCCGGCTATCAGGACAGCTTCGGTGCCCTGCACGAGCGCAGCGACCACGAGGGCCTGAAGGTGTCGGGGGAAGCGTTCGGGGTGACCCGGACCTATCCGTGGCAGCGTGGCGAGGTCTCGGTGTCGATTCGCTACCAGCGCGAGCGTACGACACCGGATGGTGCCGAGCCGACCACCCAGAAGGCGCTGACCGGTGACCTGGCCGTACTGTGGCGTGAAGTGGACAATGTCCTCGAACCGCGGCAGGGTTTCGTCGCCTTCGGGCGGGTCGGCGGGGCCGCCAAGGCGGTTTTGTCGACCCAGAATTTCGTCCGCAGCTACGGCCGGCTGCAGGTCTATCTGCCGGTGGCAGAGCGCGATGTGCTGACGCTGCGCGGCGAATTCGGAAAGACCGTCGCCACCAGCCGTGACGGCATCCCGCAGGACTTCCTGTTCCGCGCCGGCGGCAGCCAGTCGGTTCGCGGCTACGGCTACCGCAGTCTCGGCGTGTCGGACGGCGACGCCGTCGTCGGCGGCCGTTACCTGGCGACGATGAGTGCGGAATACACGCGCTGGCGGCCGGACGGCTTCGGCTACGCCGCCTTCGTCGATGCCGGCAACGCGGTCGACGATGCCAACGAATACCGCCCGTTGCTCGGCTACGGCATCGGCGGACGCTGGAAGAGCCCGGCGGGCCCCCTCGCGCTGGATCTGGCCTACGGCCAGGACGAGCGACGCTTCCGCCTGCATTTCGCGATTCTGGTTGCCTTCTGAGACTCCCGGGAAGGACGCGACGGGCGTTCGCCAGGGGCGCCGCAGGGCGTGCAGGAGACCTCTGCCGGGGGGGAGTCGCCGGGCTTGCGAGGGGGCTGGCGGGGATGGCAAATGGGCACAAATGCCGCGTTTGTTGTGCTGATGCAACAAAGCGCCGGGCGATCCCGCCAGAATCCCCCGTTTCCCTTGCGCGGCCCGTGATCGAATCCGCAAAATCTCTGCAACTTCTCAATCGAGAGGTAAGTCGGGGCGTGTCGCAAAGCCCCCAACTTAAAGCCAAGAGGAGAAACACATGCAGAAGAAACTGATTGCGCTGGCCGTTGCCGGCTTGGCCACCGCTCCGGCCTTCGCTCAGTCGAATGTCACCGTTTATGGCGTCATCGACGCCGCCGTCGCCTACGGCGAGTCGGGTGACACCACCTACACCGGCCTGCAGAACGGCGTGCTGTCCGGCAACCGCTTCGGCCTCAAGGGATCGGAAGACCTGGGCAACGGCCTGGCCGCCGTGTTCGCCCTGGAGCAGGGCTTCAACGTCGGTGACGGTTCGCCCAACTCCAGCAAGCAGTTCCACCGCCAGTCCTACGCCGGCCTGAAGGGCGGCTTCGGTACCGTCGCGCTGGGTCGCCAGTATGCGCCGGGTTACCTGTGGAATGCCCGCATCAACAACAGCTTCGCCGCCGGTGCCTACGAGCCGCAGGCCATCCTGGCCTTCTCGAAGGGCCTGACGATCTCCCCGGGATCGGGTTCCCGCTGGGACAACTCGATCAGCTACGACACGGGTGACATGGGTGGCCTGAACGTGCGCGCCATCTACTCGTTCCAGAGCACCATGACCGAAGTCGACGGTGGCCCGGACGCCTCCGACGACGACCGCATCGGCCTGGGCGTGGCCTACAACGCCGGTCCGCTGAAGGTCGGCCTGGTCTACCACCAATTGAAGGGTGCTGCCGAGGATACGGATGAAGTGTATCTGGGCGCTGCCTACGACCTCGGCGTGGTCAACCTGAACGCCAGCGTGCAGCAGGGCAAGCGTGACGCGAACGCCGGCGCCGGCGTGAGCGAGCTCGACGTGCTGATCTACACGATCGCCGCCAGCATCCCGGTCGGTCCGGGCGCCATCCACGTGGGCGTCGGCCAGCTGTCCGACGACGTCACCGACGACGCCGACTCGACCACCGCCTCGGTCGGCTACACCCAGTCGCTGTCGAAGCGCACCAACGTGACCCTGGTGGTCAACCACACCACCAACGACGACAACGCCGGCGTTGGCGTGCTGGTCGCGGAGACCGGCGAGGAGTCCACCTCGATCGCCGCTGGCCTGCGTCACTCGTTCTGATCGTCGCGACGATCGAACACGAAACGGGCGCCTCGGCGCCCGTTTTTGTTTGTGCCACGCCAAGCCCGGGTCGAGCCCGGCGGCCGGCCTCACTGCAGCTTCTTCAGGTACTCCTTGGTGAACAGGCGGGCCGGAATTTCGCGCGGCAACATGTCCTCGTAGGTCATCACCGACACCTGCCCCTGTTTCAGGGCATCGGTCATCACCAGCCGCGTCGGCCGGACCTCGCCGCCGATCTTGCGATAATCCTGATAGCTGCAGGTCTTCAGCAGACGCCCCGACAGCGAGTAGAACTCCGCCTTCAGCGGCCGGCCGTTTTCCGCGTCGGCCCAGAGCCTGACCCGAGCGTAGGTCACGCCGCGTTCGGCCGCCTTCAGGTCGAGCACGTCGGCCGGGCGTCCTTCGAGAGTCTCGCTGGCGGCCAGCGTGGCCTCGTAGTCGCCGGAGAAATTGGCGCGCGCAAGGTCGCCGTTGGCCACCTGTCCGGTCAGGCGCTGGGACAGCGACAGCCGCACCGGCTGCGACACCCGCGGCAGGAAGACCCACAGGTCGCGCCCCTTCATCAGCAAGGCCTGGCCGCGCTCCGACGCCGGCTCCATCGTCAGCACCACCGAATCCTCCTTGCCCTTGGCCAGCACCCGGTACTTGCGGACGTCCTGGTCGCCGCTGCCATCGCGGCTCTCGATCGAAATATCCACCTGGTAGTCCGACGATGGAAAGCGGATCGCGTCCACCCGCTCGACGATCTGCTCAGCGCTGCGTCCGGCGGCAACCGCCGTGCCGGCGACTGCCGCCGACAGGCTGGTACACAGTGCGACGGCGATACTGGTCAGGCGCGGCCCGATGGCCTTTACTGGCGTGCTTTGCACGGTGGTATCCTCCTCATTTTCCGAACCCCAAAGGCCGGGATGGCAATCGTCGAACTCCTCAATGTTAGCAAGCGCTACCGCCTCGGTGAGCAGGATGTCATAGCGCTGGACAATGTCTCACTGGCGATCGAGGAAGGCGTGTTCCTGGCGATCGCTGGTCCGTCGGGCAGCGGCAAATCGACGATGCTGAATCTCATCGGATGCATCGATACGCCATCCGAGGGGCGGATCTGCATCGCCGGCAACGATGTTTCGGGCCAGACCCCGGATCAACTGGCCGAGCTGCGGGCGCGCACGATCGGTTTCATCTTTCAGACCTTCAACCTGCTGCCGGTGCTGTCCGCGGCCGAGAACGTCGAGTATCCGCTGCTGCAATTCGCCGAGCTGAGCAAGCGCGATCGGCAGAAGCGGGTGCGCAAGTTTCTGGCGATGGTCGGGTTGCGGGACTTCATGGATCATCGCCCGAACCAGCTGTCGGGCGGGCAGCGCCAGCGCGTCGCGATCGCACGGGCATTGGCGACCCATGCCAAGATCGTGCTCGCCGACGAGCCGACCGCCAACCTCGACCACAAGACAGGCGAGGGCATTCTCCGGCTGATGCGGCAGATCAACCGCAAGTCCGGAACGACATTCATCTTTTCGACGCACGACCGACGGGTCATGAACATGGCCGATCGACTGGTTCGGGTCGAGGACGGCCAGATCACCAAGTTCGGGGTCCAGAGTGGCGACGGCTGGGTGTTCGTGCAGGATCACACCCACGACGAGGACGATCCCGAGGTCTGATGGTGTGCGGGATTCGCTGCCATCACGGCACGGGAAGGTCGATGTCGAACCGGCTCCTGCTGTCGCCGGCGCTGTGCAGTCGGCGATCGCGCCCCGTCCTGCTGCCGCGACAGGTGCCCACCGTCCGCGCCGAAGCCGGCCGCGCGCGTTCGAGCGCTCGTCCCCGGCCGGTGGCGCAACGACCGACGGTCCGGTACTCTCGATATCTTTTCGCAGGCGGGCTGCCAATCGTGCATTTTTTCCTTCGGCAAACCCACCTGCATTCGTAGCATGACGCTTGTTTTGGCTCGGGCAGGCCTTGCCGAGCCACATCTGGAGAACACGGGGTGAAAATGTCGACTCTTCGCGGATCCGCGACGCACATCATTCGCAGTTTCGTTATGCTCCTGGCGGCGACTATGCTGCTGGCGGGATGCGCCACCAAGTATCCGCCGGCGCCCCAGACCGCCGCGTCGGCCGACTACAATTACGTGATCGGGCCCGGCGACTCGGTCAACGTCATCGTCTGGCGCAACCCGGAGCTTTCGATGACCGTGACGGTGCGGCCGGACGGGAAGATCACCGCGCCCCTGGTCGAGGATCTTCCCGCGATCGGCAAGGATCCGAGCGCACTCGCGCGCGATTTCGAACGGGCGCTGTCGAAATTCATCCGTGACCCGATCGTCACCGTGATCGTGACGGGGTTCACCGGACCCTACAGTGAGCAGATCCGGGTCGTCGGTGAAGCAGCGGCGCCCCAGGCACTGCCCTACAAGCAGAGCATGACGCTCCTTGACGTGATGATCGCGGTAGGCGGCGTTACCGAATTCGCCGACGGCAATGGTGCCACGATTCTGCGCACGTCCGAGGGCAACAAGCAATACAACGTACGTCTTGAGGATCTCCTCAAGCGCGGCGACGTGTCCGCCAATGTCGAGATGCGTCCAGGTGATGTGTTGATCGTCCCGCAGAGCTGGTTCTGACGGGTCAGTGTAGTTCCTGAGGCTGGAGCGGCAATGGAAGAAATCACCCGACAGTTGGTCGGTTATCTGCGCGGCATGTGGCGTTACCGCTGGTGGGGGCTGGTGGGCGCCTGGCTGGTGGGGGCGGGTGCGGCGACAATGGTCATGTTGATGCCGGATCGCTACGAATCCTCGGCGAGAATCTATGTCGACACCAAGTCGGTCCTGATGCCATTGATGCGGGGACTGGCCGTTCAGCCTGCGGTCGAACAGCAGGTTGCGATTCTCAGTCGCACGCTGATCAGCAGGCCCAATGTCGAGAAGCTCATCCGCATGGCCGACCTGGATCTCACCATCAAGACGGACGGCGAGCGACAGCGCCTGATCGAGCGGCTGATGGGCACCCTCGAGATTCGCAGTACCGGGCGCGACAGTCTGTATACCCTTGCCTATTCCGATACCGACCCGACCGTCGCCAAGCGGGTCGTGCAGTCGCTGGTCAGTATCTTCGTGGAGTCCGGCCTCGGCGACAAGCGCAAGGATGCAGACAGCGCCCGCAGGTTCATCGAGGACCAGATCGCGGTGTACCAGCGCAAACTCGAGGAGGCCGAAAACCGCCTGAAGGAGTTCAAGTTGGCGAACATGGCCTTCATCGGCGACGGCAAGCAGGACTATTTCGGTCAGATGATCGCCGAGGACGAGCAGTTGAAGCAGGCGGTGCTGCAATTGCACGAGGCGGAGCAATCGCGCGACTCGATCAAGAAGCAACTCGAGGACGAAGCGTTGACTGCCGTGCCGCAACAATCGATGCCGGCGCTGGGCATGACTCCCGAACTGGATGCCCGCATCGATGCGCTGGAGCGTGATCTCGACGCGATGCTCCAGCGCTTCACCGAACTGCATCCGGACGTGGTCGGTGCGCGCCGGGTGCTGGCCGACCTCAAGTCGGAGCGGGCGCGCGAGTTGAAGCGGCTCGAGAAGGAGGCACTCGACAACCCGCTGAGTGCACCGGTCAACCCGATCGTCCAGCAATTGAAGCTCTCACTCGGGGCGGCGGAGGCGCAGGTGGCGTCGTTGCGGGCCAGGGTCGCCGCCTACCGGGCGCGCTACGAGGAGCTGAAGGCCTCGTCGGAAATGGTGCCGAAGATAGAAGCCGAATTTACCCAGATGAACCGGGACTATCAGATCCACAAGCAGAACTACGATTCGCTGGTCGCCCGCCGGGAGTCGGCGAGCATGTCGAGCGAGCTGGAATCGACCTCGGGTGTCGCCGAGTTCCGGCTGATCGATCCGCCCACCCAGCCGTCGAAGCCGGCGGCGCCGAACCGGGCCCTGTTGATGCCGCTGGCCGGCATCGCGGCGCTGGCGGCAGGCGCCGCGATTGCCTTCCTGATGAGCCAGATCCGCCCGACCTTCCAGGACGCCCGCGGATTGCGGGAGGTGACCGGGCTGCCACTGCTGGGGACCGTGAGCATGGTGCCGAACGAGAAGCGTACCGGCAAGCAGCGACGCATGCTGTTCGCATTCGTGGGTGGTTTCACGACACTTGTCGGCTGCTTCACGGCGCTGACCGTGCTGGTGGCCGTCATGCGTGTCAATTGAGCCGAAGGCAGGCTGGGAGAAGCTGTGAGTCTTATCGAACAAGCGGTCAAGCGGCTGGAACGCTTGAAGCAGGCCGGTGTGGATATTCCGGACGGCACCGGCCGTCGCCCGACCGTCGAGGCCAAGGATGCGGACCGGCCGGAGCCCGCCGCAGGCGGCGAACAGGAAGTCTTGGCGTCGGCCCTCGCGCCGGCGCCCGAAGAGCATCAATCACCGACCGACGTCAAGGACGGCGGCGCGCTCCATGAACCTGCAGAGACCAGTCGCGAAGCCCGCACCGGCGTCAAGCTGCCTCCGGTGCGTTCCGGCGGCCGGCTCGTCGAAGTCGATCTGGAGCGCCTGACGGAACTCGGCATGGTGACGCCCGATCGGCCACGTTCGCCGATCGCGGAGGAGTACCGGCTGGTCAAGCGGCCCCTGTTGAGCAACGCCCAGGGCAGTGGTGCCGAACTCGTCGACAACGGCAACCTGATCATGGTGACGAGTTCGCTGCCGGGAGAGGGCAAGAGCTTCACGGCAATCAACCTTGCGATCAGCATGGCCATGGAACTCGACTATACGGTCCTGCTGGTGGATGCCGATGTCTCGAAGCCCTCCATCCTCGACGTGCTGGGCGTGCCCGCCGCGAAAGGATTGATGGACGTGCTGGTGGGACAGGAGAGCGATCTCGGCAATGTGCTGCTGCGGACCAATGTCGAGAAGCTGTCGATCCTGCCCGCCGGCATGTCGCAACCCAACGCCACCGAATTGCTCGCCAGCGAGGGCATGGTGCGGCTCGTCGAGGAAATTGCGACGCGCTATCCGGACCGTGTCGTCGTGTTCGATTCGCCGCCGCTGCTGGTGACCACCGAGGCGCGTGCCCTAGCGACCCACATGGGGCAGATCGTATTGGTCGTGGAGGCCAATCGAACGACCTTCGGCGTCGTGCGACAAGCCCTGGCGACGATCGAGCAATGCCCGGTCAAGATGACCGTGTTGAACAAGGCCGCAGATGCCACCACAGGCTACGGCTATGCCTACGGCTACGGCTACGGCTACGGATACGGAAGTCCCGGAGCGAGCAGTGCCAAAGCGGCGTGAGACACCCCGCCCCTTGAGAACGCTCGTTCTTGGCTTCACGTTGCTGGCCGTCTCTGCCGCCGCCGGGGCGGCTGTCCGGGATCTCTCGTTCAATGCTTCGCTGCAGGAGACGCTGACCGACAATTCGAGCGGGGCCAGCGGTGACAGCGACCTCGAACTGGTGTCTGCGGCGAGCGCGGGCACCAATCTGCGTGTCGACGGAGGCGCGACCGACGGCAACCTCGGTCTGCAGCTCAGAAGCCTGTACTACCATCAGGACAGTTCGCGCAATACCACCTTCGTGACCGGAAACGGTCTGCTGAGCTCCGAACTGGTTCGCAATTACCTGTTCCTGGATGTTGGCGGCAGCGTATCGCGCCACAATGCGTCGGCCTTCGGGGTCACGTCGGTCGACGACATCGTCGATGGCGACAACCGGAATCTGGTGCAGCGCTACTTCGTGTCGCCCAGGCTGGCGTTCGGCATCGGCAGCAATATCCGGGGCTCCGCGTCCCACCGCATCACCTGGACCGATGACGAAGCGGCGCTCGACGGCACCCGCCGGCAGATGGTGACGTCGCTCGGGCTGCAGAGCGCCTGGTCTTCGCCGCTCGGCTGGTCGGTCGACTACGTCCGGACCCGGACGTCGAATGATCCGAGCACCGGTGAGGCGAACCTGCAGACCCTGCGTGCCCGGGTCAGCTATCTGCTGACCGATCGGCTGACCGCGTATCTGACCGCGGGGCGGGAGGAGAACGATTTCGAGACCGGTGAAGATATCCGGAGCACGATCCGGGGGGCCGGTTTCGACTGGGTGCTCACACCGCGGACGAGGGTGTCCGCCGGCGTCGAGAAGCGCTTCTTCGGAACCGCCTACAACTACGCCGTGACGCACAGCCGCCCCCTGTCGAGCGTTCAACTGAGCTATTCCCGCGACGTGCGCTCGATCGAGGACGTCGAGGCCTTGAGTCTGGCGGACCTGGCCTTCCGCGATTTCTTCATCAGTCTTGCGGCGTCGATCCCCGATCCGGTCGAACGTGCCCAGGTTGCCAGTGCTTTGGCGGCATCGGTTCCCAACGGCGACTCCACCTTCGTCGATTTCGTCACCAGTTCGTTCTCGGTATCGCGCCGCTTGAGCCTCACCGGATCCCTGGTCGGCGCCCACAACGTGCTGACCGTGGCGTTCAATCGAAACGACAACGAACGGCTCGGTCGTTCCGATTTTGTCCAGGCGGAGGACGATTTCGCGCAGTTCAACCGGATCGTCCTGACCGGCGTATCGGTTGCGCTGAGTCACCGCTTGAGCGGGCGGAGTGCCGCGGCGGCGAACTTTTCGGTCAATCGTTCCCGGGGCGCGGGCGAACGATCGGTCGAGACCACCAGGCGCGCGTTAACCCTGTCCTACAATGCAAAGATTGGTGGACACACCGATGTGTCGGCTTCATTGCGGCGCCAGAAGGCCACTGGCAGCAGCGATTTCGTCGAGCACGCCTTGGTTGGCACGGTGTCGGTGAGCTACTGACGGAATTCTGATGTACGAAAGCTTCTACGGCCTGCGGGCCAAGCCTTTTCAGCTGAACCCAGATCCCGAGTTCTTCTACGGAAGCCGTGGGCACCGGCGGGCGATGGCCTACCTGGAATACGGACTGCACCAGAACGAAGGGTTCATCGTCATTACCGGCGAGATCGGTGCGGGCAAGACCACGATCGTGCGCAATCTGCTGGACAAGCTCGATCCGGAGCAGGTCGTGGCCGCGCAACTGGTCAGTACCCAGCTCGATTCGAACAACATCCTCCGCCTCGTGGCCGCCGCATTCGGCATTCCATCGAAAAGTCTCGACAAGGCCGATCTGCTGCTCGCCCTCGAGGCCTTCCTGGTGACCGCCACGGCGGCAGGCAAGCGTGCCCTGCTGGTCGTGGACGAAGCCCAGAACCTCAGCCCCGGCGCGGTCGAGGAACTGCGCATGCTGTCCAATTTCCAGCTCGAGGACCACGCGCTGCTGCAAAGCTTCCTGATCGGTCAGCCGGAATTCCGCGAGATGATGCAAAGCCCTGAGATGCAGCAATTGCGCCAGCGCGTCATCGCGTCCTACCACCTCGGTCCGCTCGACGGCGAGGAAACCCGGGGCTATATCGAACACCGACTGCACCATGTCGGCTGGAGCGACAACCCGCGCCTCGAGGACAGCGTGTTTCGCAGCGTCTATTCCGCCACCGGCGGCATTCCCCGCCGCATCAACACCTTGTGCGACCGCATCCTGCTCGCGGGTTTCCTGGCGGAGAAGAGCCGGATCGGCGAGGACGACGTCGAGGCGGTGCTCGAGGAACTGCGCGAGGAGCAGGCGCCGGCGGCGGACGCCCCGGTTTGGTCGACCCGCGGCAGCGCGCGCGCGCTGACGCCACGCTCCGCCGGGGTCGTGCCGCTCAATGGCGCTGCCGGGGTGGGCGGCAAGATCGACGTGCCGGACGGCATCGCGGATCAGCTCGCGGCGCTGGCCAGCGACCTCGACACGACCCGCTACGAGGCGCGGCTCGCCAACGTCGAGAAGACCCTCGGCGCCGCCCTCGCGCTGCTCCAGCAACTGGTCTCGGAGAAGCCGCCGCGCAAGACGGCGGGCGATTCATGACGGCGCGTCATCTGCAGGTCAACGCGCTGACCGTCGACGTCGAGGACTATTTCCAGGTGTCGGCGATGGCGGCCCAGTTCCCGCGCAGCGGCTGGGAGCGGGTGCCTTGCCGCATCGAGCGCAACATGAACCGGATCCTCGACCTGTTCGACCAGTTCGACACCAAGGCCACCTTCTTCACGCTGGGCTGGATCGCCGAGCGCTACCCGGAGACGGTGCGCGAGATCGCCCGTCGCGGTCACGAGCTGGCCAGCCATGGCTACAACCACGAGCGCGCCAGCGCGCAGACGCCGGAACGCTTCCGCTCGGACGTGGAGCTGGCGAAGGCGGTGCTCGAGGATGTCGCCGGCGTCGCGGTGCATGGCTACCGGGCGCCGAGCTTCTCGATCGGCGAGGGCAACCTGTGGGCGCACGAATGCCTGGCCGAGGCCGGGTACCGCTACAGTTCGAGCGTCTACCCGGTCGCCCACGACCACTACGGGATGCCGGACGCGCCGCGCTTTCCCTATCGTCTCGACTGCGGCTTGGTCGAGATCCCGGTGACCACGGTGCGCTGGCTCGGGCGCAACTGGCCGGCGGGGGGCGGCGGCTACTTCCGCTTGCTGCCCTACGGCGTCTCGCGTTGGAGCATAGCGCGGGTCAATCGCGACGATGCACGGCCGGCAATCTTCTATTTCCACCCGTGGGAGATCGACCCGGAGCAGCCGCGGGTGCCGGGTGTCGGATCCAAGACCCGGTTTCGTCACTACGTCAATCTCGATCGTACCGAGGGCCGGCTGCGCCAGCTGCTGCGGGATTTTGACTGGGGACCGGTGAACCGCGTCTTCGACGAACTGAGCCTGCCGGCCGTCGCGCCGCGCGAGGCGGCGACAGCCTGACGATGGTTCGACCGATCACGCAGATTGGCGCGCTGGCGCGCCACGAGCACGGGACGTGGGACGATTTCGTGCGTGCCCATCCGGACGCCGGCTTCTTCCACCTGTCGGCCTGGCGCGACATCATCGAGCAGGTGTTCGGTCATCGCTGTCATTATCTGGTCGCATGGCGGGCGGGCACCGTCGTCGGCGTGCTGCCGCTCGCCGAAGTACGCAGCCGCCTGTTCGGCCACAGCCTCAGTTCGCTGCCGTTCTGTGCCCATGCCGGCCCGGTCGGCGACGACGAGGCCGTCGACCTGCTGGAGGCCGAGGCCGAGCGCATCGCGCAGGCGCGGGGCGCTTCGCACCTGGAGTATCGCAATTTGCGGCCCCGCCACGGGGACTGGCCGCGCCAGGACCTCTACGTCAATTTCCGCAAAGAGCTCGATCCCGACGTCGAAGCCAACCTGCTGGCGATCCCGCGCAAGCAGCGGGCGATGGTGCGCAAGGGCATCAAGAACGGCCTCGCGTGGGCGC
>JAGRGB010000051.1 GCA_020445745.1 Rhodocyclaceae bacterium
CTGTCAACAACACCAACCCACGCCCACAAACCAAAAAACACCGCCCGGACGACTCGAACAAGCCCGACATACCGCCCCGGCAAACTCGAGAGCCGCGCATTATACACACCAGCTCCGCTCCCGCAACCGAACCCCGCACAGTCACCGGCAACACCCAAAGGCGCGGGCTCAAGGTGTCTACAGGACATGGTAGTTCGTCAGTTCGTAGCCGTTTGCGCGCAGCAGTGTGGCGAGACGTCTCAGCTTGCAGATCCGCCCGTCCTGACTGAGGAAGACCCGACCGTCGTCGCCGCCGTCATCCGTAGTCGCCACCTGGGCCACCCGCACGGCGCTGCCGCGATGCACGGGATCGCACACGAGCGCATCGGTCAGCGTCCTGCCATTGTCGATCGACGCCACCGACACCGATTTGGCGATCGTCTCGACACCGACGATGCCGTCGCCGCACTCCGATCTGACGATGCGGCGGACGATGCCGACATGCCAGCTCTTGCCGTCCTCCGCGCGCACACCGAGCATGTCGCCGACGACGATCCGATCGCAGTCCGCAGCCGGCACCCGCAGCCCGATGCCGTTGCGACTCGCATCGAGCATGCCCCATCCCTCCGCCAGGCGCTTCGCGTCGCTGTCGGAAATGAGGTTACTGTGAAGTTGCTGGAAGCCGAGCAGCGCTCGCAACCGCCCCTCGATGGGATGGCGTCGATGGCGTCGCACGCGGCGCGGCCCGGACCAGAGTCCAACCAGATGGTGCGCTACGGTCAGCACTTGCTCCCGCGCCTCGGGCCCTGAGGACAGTACGGCCGGCACCAGCCCCTTCGCCACGACGCTGGCGAGTTCCTCGAGCGCTGCAGCCGCCTCGCCCGGCCAAAGATAGATGCCGTCGATGCCGGCGTCACCGTGCTCCGGCGCACGTCGTGGTGCACTGGCCGGAGCTAGCGGCAAGACGAATCTGGCGCCGTCCCCTCCGCTTCGACTCAGCCGCAGCACCGGCGCCGCGTACTTCAGCACCCGGTCGGCAATAGCGATGGTCTCGGGACGCAATTGATCGAGGCCGGCGCAGCCCAGCGCCACTATCCGCGCCAGTTCCCGGTCGATCGAGGTGTGTTCGGACCGTCCCCTGCGCGGCCTGACCTGGCGGTTGGAAACGCCCTCCGTCCACGCCATGCGTCCAATTCGGATCACCTCTTCCCAGAAGTCCGGCTCGGGACGGTAATAGGCCAGTGCACGCCATTTCAACAAGTCGGCGGCGGCCTGCAGGCGTCGAACCATCAAGACTAGACGCACGCCACGCTGCAGACCGGAACTGCCGCCTTGTTCCAGCGCAACCCGATAGGACTGTTGCAGCGCATGCAGGAAGCAAGCGCCAGCGCGCCATGCGGCGTGCTCCGCACCGGCGTGATCCTCGCACTTCAGGTAACGGCTGAGCAGACCGCGCAGGTGTGCCTGGGACAAATCGTCGAGCGCGACCATGCGCTCGACCGCTGCGCTGCCCCGGGTGCCGAATTCCGCGAGGCAGATTTCCAACGCGGCGGCGGCCGTGTCGAGCAAGGCCGCGCTGTCGACCTGCCCGGCAGGTAAGCGCATGGCCCGGACCAGCGCGTCGTACGCACCTTGTCCGGCGGCAGCCGCGGCACCCGAACAATCCAAGATTCATTCCTCCGTACAACGGTCACGATATCCAGCATATTGGATCGCGCCCCCGATGTCGCGACGATGGCGAACCGGCGAGAGGCCGCCCCCCCTTGACGATCGGCTTACAATCGCGGCTTGGCCTGGGTGGAAGACCGCTGATGAAGCAGTATCACGACCTGATGCGACACGTGCTGGAGCACGGCCGGCGCAAGGAGGATCGTACCGGTACCGGTACGCTGTCGGTGTTCGGCTGGCAGATGCGGTTCGACCTGGCGGATGGTTTTCCGCTGCTTACGACGAAGAAGCTGCATACCCGCTCGATCATCCACGAGTTGCTGTGGTTCCTTCGGGGCGAGACCAACATTCGCTACCTGAAGGAAAACCGCGTCTCGATCTGGGACGAATGGGCGGACGAGGACGGCGAACTCGGTCCCGTGTATGGCAAGCAATGGCGCCACTGGGCCTGTGCTGACGGTCGCGAGGTGGACCAGATCGCCAGGCTGGTGGAAGGCCTGCGCAACAACCCCGACTCGCGCAGACACATCGTCTCGGCCTGGAATCCCGGCGAAATCGAGGGCATGGCGCTGCCGCCATGCCATGCTCTGTTCCAGTTCTATGTCGCCGACGGGCGCCTGTCTTGCCAACTCTACCAGCGCAGTGCCGACATCTTTCTCGGCGTGCCGTTCAACATCGCCTCCTATTCGCTGCTGACGCTGATGGTGGCCCAGATCTGCCAGCTTCGCCCGGGGGACTTCGTGTGGACCGGCGGCGACTGCCATCTGTATCTCAACCACGTCGAGCAGGCGCGCCTGCAACTCTCGAGGCAGCCGCGCCCGCTGCCGACGATGACCCTCAATCGGGACATCGCGGAGCTGCAGCATTTCCGATTCGAAGATTTCCACCTCGAGGGCTACGACCCCGATCCGCACATTTCCGCGCCGGTGGCGGTATGAGCAGCGCGCCGGAACTCGTGGTAATCGCCGCGGTAGACCGCAACGGCGGCATCGGCATGGCCAACCGCCTGCCATGGCGTCTGCGCAAGGACCTCCAGAGATTCCGGGCAGTGACCATGGGACACGCGATCATCATGGGTCGCAAGACTTGGGATTCCGTCGGACGAGCCCTTCCGGGCAGGCGCAGCATCGTCATCAGCCGAGATCGGTCGCGGCAGCTCGAAGGCGCGGAACTGGTGAGCTCCCTGGACGAGGCCCTGGCCGACGCCGGCGAACGCGCCTTCGTCATCGGCGGCGCCCAGATCTACGCATTGGCCCTGCCGGCTGCGCGGCGCCTGCTGCTGACCGAGGTTGCGGTGACGCTTCCGTGCGACACCCATTTCCCGCCATGGCCTCGCGAGCAATTCGAGGAAGTGGCCCGCGAGCACGTCGAGGCGGACGAATACAACGACTACCCGTTCGATTTCGTCGAGTACCGGCGCATTACTCCGGTATGACGCAATCGACGAAATAGGCCACGTCGCCGCCGCCCCTGTCGGCGACTAGGCCGTGGACGTCGGTCTCGAACCCCGGAAACTGCAGGTTGAATTCGCGCACGAACTGCAGGTAGCTGACGATCGTCCGGTTGAAGCGCTCGCCCGGAATCAGCAGCGGAATCCCCGGCGGATACGGCGTCACCAGCATCGCCGTCACCCGCCCCTCCAGTTCGTCGATCGGCACGCGCTCGATCTCGCGGTGTGCCATCCGTGCAAACGCGTCGGCCGGCCGCATGGCCGGCACCATGTCCGACAGGTACATCTCGGTGGTCAGGCGCGCGACATCGTTGCTCTTGTAGAAGTCATGGATCAGCGCGCACAAGTCCTTGAGGCCGATCCGTTCGTAGCGGGGGTGACGCGTGATGAACTCCGGCATCACCCGCCACAAGGGCTGATTGCGGTCGAAATCGTCCTTGAACTGCTGCAGTTCGGTCACCATCGTGTTCCACCGGCCCTTGGTAATGCCGATCGTGAACATGATGAAGAACGAATAGAGGCCGGTCTTCTCGACGACGATGCCGTGCTCGGCAAGGTACTTGGTCAGCACGCCCGCCGGGATCCCCCAGTCGGCAAAATCGCCGTCGACGTCGAGGCCCGGAGTGATCAGCGTCGCCTTGATCGGATCGAGCATGTTGAAGCCCGGCGCGAGATCGCCGAAGCCGTGCCAGCGCTCGCCGGCACGCAAGGTCCAGTCCTCCCGTTCGGCGAGTCCGTCCTCCGAAAGATAGTCCGGCCCCCACACCGCGAACCACCAGTCGTCGGCGCCGAATTCCTCGCCGACCTTGCGCATCGCCCGGCGGAAGTCGAATGCCTCGGCAAGGGACTCCTCCACCAGTGCGGTACCGCCAGGCGGCTCCATCATCGCCGCGGCGACATCGCACGAAGCGATGATCGCGTATTGCGGAGAGGTCGAGGTATGCATCAGGTAGGCCTCGTTGAAGCGATGGCGATCGAGCGCGCGCTGCTCGGAATCCTGCACCAGGATCTGTGACGCCTGCGACAGGCCGGCCAGCAGCTTGTGGGTCGACTGGGTGGCGAAGATCATCGCGTCCTTGCAGCGCGGCCGGTCGGCGCCGATCGCGTGGAAATCGCCGTAGAAGTCGTGGAACGCCGCGTGCGGCAGCCAGGCCTCGTCGAAATGCAGCGTGTCGATCTTGCCGTCGAGTTCCTCCTTGATCTCCTCGACGTTGTAGAGCACGCCGTCGTACGTGCTCTGGGTAATCGTCAGCACCCGGGGCTTGGCCTCCTTGTCGGTGGCGAACGGGTTTGCCTGGATCTTGCGCCGGATGTTCTCCCACGCGAACTCGTGGCGAGGAATCGGGCCGATGATGCCGAAGTGGTTGCGGGTCGGCATCAGGAACACCGGCACGGCGCCGGTCATCACGATCGCATGGAGCACCGACTTGTGGCAGTTGCGATCGACGACGACGATGTCGCCGGGGGCCACGGTCGAGTGCCACACGATCTTGTTCGAAGTGGACGTGCCGTTGGTGACGAAGAACAGATGATCGGCATTGCAGATACGCGCTGCATTGCGCTCGGATGCCGCCACCGGGCCAGTGTGATCGAGCAACTGGCCCAGTTCGTCCACCGCGTTGCAGACGTCCGCCCGCAGCATGTTCTCACCGAAGAACTGGTGGAACATCTGGCCGACCGGACTCTTCAGGAAGGCGACGCCACCGGAGTGCCCGGGACAGTGCCAGGAATACGAACCGTCCGCCGCGTAGTGGGTCAGCGCCCGGAAGAACGGTGGCGGCAGGCTGTCGAGGTAGGCACGCGCTTCGCGCACGACGTAGCGGGCGATGAATTCGGGCGTGTCCTCGAACATGTGGATGAAGCCGTGCATCTCGCGCAGTACTTCGTTCGGGATGTGCCGCGAAGTACGCGTTTCGCCGTGCAGGAAGATCGGGATGTCGGCATTGCGGTGGCGGATCTCGCGGACGAAGGCGCGCAGGTCGTCGATCGCCTTGCTGGCGGCCTCCGGCGACGAGAACTCCTCGTCGTCGATCGACAGGATGAATGCCGATCCGCGGCTCTGCTGCTGCGCGAACGACGCGAGATCACCGTAGCTCGTGACCCCCAGGACTTCCATCCCCTCGTTCTCGATCGCCTTCGCCAGGGCCCGGATGCCGAGCCCCGAGGTGTTCTCGGAGCGGTAGTCCTCGTCGATGACGATGATCGGAAAGTGAAAGCGCATCAGACTCTCCCGGACGTCCGGTGTTCGACGGTCGACCCGCGCGACGCGGCGGGCAGCCGCTCAGCTTCAGATTTTCGGCAGGGTGACGCCGCGCTGGCCGAGATACTTGCCACCGCGATCCTTGTACGAGGTGCCACAAACCTCGTCCGATTCGAAGAACAGCATCTGCGCGACCCCCTCGTCTGCATAGATCTTGGCTGGCAGCGGGGTCGTGTTCGAGAATTCCAGGGTCACGTGCCCCTCCCACTCGGGCTCGAGCGGTGTCACGTTGACGATGATGCCGCAACGGGCGTAGGTGCTCTTGCCGAGGCACACCGTAAGGATGTTGCGCGGGATCCGGAAATACTCGACGGTACGGGCCAGCGCGAAGGAGTTCGGCGGGATGATGCAGACGTCGCCGACGAAATCGACGAAATTGCGCTCGTCGAAGGCCTTGGGGTCAACGATCGTCGAATTGATGTTGGTGAAGATCTTGAATTCGTTCGCGCAGCGCACGTCGTAGCCGTAGCTCGACGTGCCGTACGAGACGATCTTGCCACGCTCGGTCTGGCGCACCAGGTCCGGTGCGAACGGATCGATCATTGCGCTCTGCTCGGCCATGCGCCGGATCCATTTGTCGGACTTGATGGACATGCGAAGCGAAGCCTCCCTACCGGCCGTGACCGCCCTGTGTGCCGGGGCGGCGCAATAAAGGCGCGTATTCTAAACGCTGCGCGCCGATCGGTCAGCGCCTCCGCCACGCCGCCGGGCGAGCCGGATCCCGCCGCCCGCGCGGCGTGTCATCAGGTGTTCTGGACGACGATGTTCGGGAAACGACTGGTCATGTCGCGGGCCTTGAGCGCCACCGTGACCGCCATCCGACGGGCGATCTCGCGGTAGGCCTCGGCCACCTTGCCGTCCGGGTCCGAGACGACCGTCGGTGCGCCCGAGTCGGCGCGTTCACGGATGGCCAGATCGAGCGGCAGATCGCCGAGGAACGGGATCCCGTAGTCGTCGCAGATCCGCCGGCCGCCGCCCTGTCCGAACACGTGCTCCGCATGACCGCAGTTCGAGCAGACATGGATCGACATGTTCTCGACCACGCCGATGATCGGAATGCCGACCTTCTCGAACATCTTGAGCCCCTTGCGCGCGTCCAGCAGCGCGATGTCCTGGGGCGTGGTGACGATCACCGCGCCGGTCACCGGCACGCTCTGCGACAGCGTCAGCTGGATGTCGCCGGTGCCCGGCGGCATGTCCACGACCAGATAATCCACTTCCTTCCAGTTGGTCTCGGTCAGCATCTGCTTCAGGGCCTGGGTCGCCATCGGACCGCGCCACACCATCGGCGTCTCGATGTCGATCAGGAAACCGATCGACATCACCTGGACGCCGTGGGCCACCAGCGGCTCCATCGTCTTGCCGTCCAGGCTTTCCGGACGCTGATCGCCGATGCCGAGCATCTGAGGTTGGGACGGCCCGTAGATGTCGGCGTCCAGCACGCCGACGCGGGCACCTTCGGCGGCCAGGGCGAGGGCGAGATTGACGGCGGTCGTGCTCTTGCCGACGCCACCCTTGCCGGATGCCACCGCGATGATGTTCTTAACCCCCGGCAGCAGCTTGACCCCGTGTTGCACGGCATGGGCGACGACATGGCTGCGAATCGCCAGATCCAGCCTTCCGATTTCCGGCAAGGCCTCGCGCAGGCTGCTCTCGACCAGCCGCTTCAGCGGTTCGATCTGGCTCTTCGCCGGATAGCCGACCTCGATCTCGAGGGTCACATCCGGGCCGCTGACGTCGAGCACTTTCAACGAGCGGCCGGGCGCGATCTCTCGTGCGGTGTTCGGATCCTTCACCGCCTTCAGTGCTTCCGTGACCTGTTCGGCCGTGATACTCATCAGTTTCTCCGTCGAATTCCCGTTGATCGTGGATGCGCCACGCGATGCCGATGCATGATACCGAAGTCCGCGAACCGGGCGAACGTGGCCGCAGTTTCGCAAAGCACGTATTAGTGTGTTTAATGGAGGTTGCGGTTCCGGCCGGCATCCAAGCACTGAACGAGGAGAACCCATTCATGAAGTTCGGCACTTCGCTCGCAGCGTTTGTCGTGACGATGCTCACCGCCTGCGCCACGTCGGCGCCGCCGCCGCCGCCGGCAACCCAGCCGCCGGCGCCCGAGGAGTCGCGCGCACCGATCGCAGGCGGCTCGGCACAGGCCAACCCGGTCCTGCCGGCCGCCCTGCGCAAGCGACTGGGCGAGAGCGGTGCCCGCATGGCCGATGATGCCGACGGCGCGCTGCGGATGACCCTGCCTGGCGCCATCGCTTTCGCCTCGGGCAGCCGCATCGTCAGCCAGCCCGCCAGGCCGATCCTCGACCGTATCGCCCAGGCGCTGCTCGACAATCCCGGATGGCGGGTTGCGGTCGAAGGTCATACCGACAGCGTCGGGCGCGAGTTGTTCAACCAGGAACTGTCACGCCAGCGTGCCACGTCGGTGATGGATTACCTGATCGATCAGGGGCTCGATGCCGGCAAGCTCGAATCGGTCGGTCGCGGCGAGCATGCGCCGATCGCCGACAACGCCACCGCGAAGGGACGGGCGGCCAATCGTCGCATCGAGATCATCGTCACGCCAGCCGCGGACTGAGCGCCGACGCGGTCCGGCGAGACCACGGTTTGATAGACTGACGGTTTTCTCGCCGGGCCCTCCATGTCGCGCCAGATCCTCGTCACCAACGCCCTTCCGTACGCCAACGGGGACATTCACCTGGGCCATCTGGTCGGCTACATCCAGGCCGACATCTGGGTCCGCTTCCAGCGCATGCGCGGCCACAGTGTCCATTATGTGTGCGCCGACGATACCCACGGCACGCCGGTCATGCTGCGGGCCGAGAAGGAAGGGATCACGCCCGAGGCACTGATCGCTCGGGTGCACGGCGAGCACCTGCGCGACTTCACCGACTTCGGTGTCGCCTTCGACAATTATCACTCGACCCATAGCGAAGAAAACCGCTACTTCGCCGAGGACATCTACGGCAAGCTCGCGGCGGCCGGCCTGATCGAGTCCCGGTCGATCGAGCAGTTCTACGACCCGGTCAAGAACATGTTCCTGCCGGACCGCTTCATCAAGGGGGAATGCCCCAAGTGCGGGGCGGCCGACCAGTACGGCGACAACTGCGAAGTGTGCGGCGCTGCCTACGCCCCCACCGACCTGAAGAATCCGTTCTCCGCAGTGTCCGGCGCCAAGCCCGAGATGCGCCAATCCGAACACTTCTTCTTCAAGCTGTCGGATCAACGTGCCGTCGCGTTCCTGCGCGAATGGACCCAGGGCCGCAGCGCGAGCGGGGAACGTCGCCTGCAGCCCGAGGCCGCCAACAAGATGAAGGAGTGGCTCGGCACCGCCGGCGAGAACAAACTTTCCGACTGGGACATCTCGCGCGACGCACCGTATTTCGGCTTCGAGATCCCGGGAGCGCCGGGCAAGTACTTTTACGTCTGGCTGGACGCGCCGATCGGCTACTTCGCCAGCTTCAAGAACCTCGCCGACAAGGCCGGCATGATCGACGTCGCACGCTTCATCGAGGGGGACCGTGCCGGCGACACCGAACTGGTCCATTTCATCGGCAAGGACATCCTCTACTTCCACGCCCTGTTCTGGCCGGCGATGCTGCACTTCGCCGCATACCGCACACCGACGCAGCTGGCCGTCAACGGTTTCCTGACCGTCGATGGCGCCAAGATGAGCAAGAGCCGCGGCACCTTCATCACCGCGCGCTCGTACATCGACCGGAAGCTAGACCCGGAATGGCTGCGCTACTACTTCGCAGCCAAGTCCAACGGCAGCATGGAAGACGTGGACCTGTCCCTCGACGACATGATCGCCAAGGTCAACTCCGACCTGGTCGGCAAGTTCGTCAACATCGCCAGCCGTTGCGCCGGCTTCATCGGCAAGCGCTTCGACGGCCGACTCGGCGACTCCGACGAGGAGGCGCTGGCACCCTACCGTACCAGCCTCGCCTCGGGCGAGGTCGCGAAATCCTTCGAGAGCCGCGACTACAGCCGCGCGCTGCGCGAAGTCATGAGTCTGGCCGATGTCGCGAATCAGTACGTGAACGACAACAAGCCCTGGGAGCTGGCCAAGCAGGAAGGTCAGGAGGCGCGCCTGCACACCGTATGCTCGACCGCGCTGAATCAGTTCCGGATCCTTGCCGGCCTGCTCAAGCCGATCCTGCCGGGTGTCGCCGGCCAGGTCGAAGGCTTTCTCAACATCGCACCGCTGCAGTGGGGCCAACTGGGCGAGGCGCTGCCGGCCGGCCATGCGATCAACAAGTACAGGCACATGCTGACCCGCATCGAGCGGGCGCAGATCGACGGGCTGATCGAAGCCAACAAGGCGACGCTGGCGCCGGCGGCCGGGAACGCCAGCCCGCAGCGCCACGCCGAGAGCCAGCAGAAGGAGGCCGAGGCCCAGACCACCGCCAGCGACACCATCGGCATCGCCGATTTCTCGCGGGTCGACCTGCGCATCGCGCGCATCGTCGCCGCCGAGCACATCGAGGGCGCCGACAAGTTGCTGCGCCTGCAGCTGGACATCGGCGAAGACCGGCCACGGCAGGTCTTCGCCGGCATCAAGTCGGCCTACGACCCGGCCTCGCTCACCGGCCGGCTGACCGTGATGGTGGCCAACCTGGCGCCTCGCAAGATGAAGTTCGGCCTCTCCGAAGGCATGGTGCTGGCGGCCTCGGGCGACGGCCCTGGCCTCTACATCCTGTCGCCGGACACCGGCGCCGAGCCCGGCATGCGTGTGCGCTGAGCACGCCCCGCGCCGTTGGCCGGACAGCCGCTGACGACCATGCCCCTGACCGCCTCCAAACGCTGGTTCGTGCAGCACCGCACGGGCCCCGGGGAGTCTCCGGAACACCGCTGAGCGCGGCGGCCGACGCCGCGCGGACCTCGATTCCGGAGACGCCCGATGAAGATTCGCTTCCACCCCAAGATTCTCGACACCTTGCCCGGCTACGGCCATCACCAGCTGTTGCACGACGCCTCGGCTGGTCTGATCGTGGGCGTGCTGGCGCTGCCGCTGGCGATGGCCTTCGCGATCGCCAGCGGCATGAGCCCGACCGCCGGGATCTGGACGGCCATCGTCGCCGGCTTCCTGATCTCGCTGCTCGGCGGCTCGCGGGTGCAGATCGGCGGCCCGACCGGCGCCTTCATCCCGATCATCTACGGCATCGTCGTCGAGCACGGCGTGCAGGACCTGCTGGTGGCGACCATGCTCGCCGGCGCGATGCTGGTGGCGATGGGTGCATTCCGCCTCGGCAACATGATCCGCTTCATCCCGGTATCGGTCGTCACCGGCTTCACCAACGGCATCGCCGTGGTGATCTTCCTGTCCCAGATCAAGGATTTCCTGGGGCTGTCGATCGACTCCCTGCCCGGCGACTTCTTCGGCCGCCTGACGACCCTGCTGCGGCACCTGGATAGCGTGCATTGGCCGACCGTGACCCTGGCGCTGGCGTCGCTGGCCGCGTTGCTGACCTGGAACCGGCTCGGACGGCGCGCCAGAATCCTGCAGCTCGTGCCCGCCCCACTGGCCGTGCTGCTCGTCGCCACGGTGCTGAGCGTGACGCTGTCGCTGCCGGTGGAAACCATCGGCTCGCGATTCGGCGGCATTCCCCAGGGCCTGCCGACGATCGGCCTACCAGAGCTGGTGCTGTCCGATCTCGGCAAGCTGATCCCGCCGGCCCTGACGATAGCGATGCTCGGCGCCATCGAGTCGCTGCTGTCGGCGCGCGTTGCCGACAACCGCATCGACGACCGCCACGACCCGAACCAGGAATTGCTGGCCCAGGGTGCCGCCAACCTGCTGGCGCCGTTGTTCGGGGGCTTTGCCGCCACCGGCGCGATCGCCCGCACCGCCACCAACATCCGCGCCGGCGGGCGTACGCCGCTGGCCGGCATCATGCACGCCCTGGTGTTGTTGGCGATCGTGCTGCTGTTCGCTCCCCTGGCCCGCCACATTCCGCTGGCCACGCTGTCGGCGATCGTCGTCCTGGTATCGATCAACATGGGCGAGTGGCATGCCTTCGCCCCCAGCGATCTGCGCCGCTACTCGACAGCCTACCGAACCATCCTGCTCGGCGTGTTCCTGATCACCGTGGTGTTCGACCTGACCCTGGCGGTCGAGATCGGCATGGTGCTCGCGAGCCTGTTCTTCATCTACCGGATTTCGGATCTGACGCGGATCGAGCGGATCCCGCTCGAAGACCACTATGGCGTCGAAGCGCTCAGCCGGCAGGACGGATCCCATCGCATACAGGCTTTCCGGCTCTACGGCAGCCTGTTCTTCGGCGCAGCGAACAAGCTCGAGACACTGCTGCTGCAACAGCCGGGCCACGCCGACGTGGTGATTCTCGACATGGACAAGCTGATCAACATCGACACCACCGGCCTCGACATACTTCAAACAGCGCACCGAAATCTGCTAAAAAGAGGTGCGGCGCTGATTCTATGCGATCTCAATGCCCAGCCCGGGTCCCTGCTCCGGCGCTCCGGCTTCATCGACCGTCTCGGCGCCGACAACATCGCGGGCAACCTGACCGACGCGCTGATCCGCGCCCAGGCGATGAGGCCCGCCACAAGCGCTCCCTGAGCCCCCTGGCGCAGCGGAGTTCGGAGGGGAAGACGATGCAAATGATCTGTCGGCACCTGCTGATCCGGGGCAAGGTCCAGGGTGTCTATTACCGCGTCACGGCCCAGACCGAGGCCGTCGCCCAGGGTCTGACCGGCTGGGTCCGGAACCGCTCGGACGGGCGCGTCGAAGCCGTCGTGAACGGGCCCGAGCTGGCAGTCCGAGCGTTCATCGACTGGGCCTACCACGGCCCTCCCGCCGCCCGGGTCGAAGACATCGAGGTCGCCGAGTCGGACGACAGCGGCCACAGCGAGTTCTCGCTGCGGGCGACCCTCTGAGCGTTCCGCCGGAGGCCGCCGCGCCGTTCCGCGGCGCCCCGCTCAAGCCCCGTAGACCAGCTCGACGGCGGCCGGCTCGAGCCAGTCGCGCAGGCCCTCGATCAGCGCCTCCTCGGGGCGCACCTTCCAATCGCCGCCGAGCGGCAGTTCGGCCTCGGCGTCCGAATTGCGGTAGCACACGCTGACCGGACACTCGCCGTCGCGAAACGGCGCCAGCAGCCCCTGCAGGCGCTCGACGTCGGCGGCTGCTCCGGCGTCACCGGCGGTCTCGCCGTTGAGCCTTATCTGCAGACCACAGGCGAAGCGCGCCCGCGCCTCGCCCAGGCTCATCAGGCGCTCGGCGACGATCCTCAGCCCACCGGAAAAGTCGTCGTTGCCGACCTTGACGTCGGCCACCAGCAACTCGTCGACGACGATCCGGTCGCGCTCCCGATCGAACAATTCGGAGAACACCGACACCTCCCGCGGCTGGCTGCCATCGTCGATCAGGACGAAGGCGATCTTGCCGCGGGCGGTCATCTTGGTACGCACCTCCATCACCACGCCGGCCACCGTCACCGGCTCCTTCGATGGTTCGAGTCGCGCCAGCGGCCGGCGCACGAAACGGCGAACCTCCTTTTCATAGGCGTGGAAGGGATGGCCGGAAAGGAAGAACCCGATCGCCGTCTTCTCCTCCTTCAGCCGTTCCTTCTCGGTCCACGGGCGCACCTGCGCGTAGTCGGCGGGCGGCCCCGCCGCCTCCGGCAGCATGTCGAACAGCCCGCCCTGCAGCGCGTTGGCGGCAGCCTGTTCGGCCGCCTCCATCGCCACCGGCACGGTGCCCAGCAGTTGCGCACGGTCGTGGCCCCGCGCCCCCTCGAGCGCATCGAATGCGCCGGCACGGATCAACGCTTCGACGACCCGGCGATTGACCGCCCGGCGGTCTACGCGGCCGCAGAAGTCGAACAGATCGGCGAACGGACCATCGGCATCGCGCGCTGCGATGATCGCCTGCACGGCCGGCTCGCCGACACCCTTGACCGCACCGAGGCCATAGCGGATGGTCTTCGCATCGGTCGGCACGAACCGGTACCAGGACGCGTTCACATCCGGCGGCAGCACCGCGATGCCATTGGCCAGCGTGTCCTCGAAGAAGATCTTGACGGTGTCGGTGTTGTCCAGGTCCGACGACATCGTCGCTGCCATGAAGGCCGCGCAGTGGTAGGCCTTGAGCCAGGCGGTATGGTAGGTCACGACCGCGTAGGCGGCGGTGTGCGACTTGTTGAAGCCGTACTCGGCGAACTTGGTCATCAGCTCGAACAGGTGTTCGGCCAGCGCCGGATCGTAGCCCTGCCCGACGGCGCCCTCGCGAATGATCTCGCGGTGCTTGGCCATCTCGGCAGGCTTCTTCTTGCCCATCGCCCGGCGCAGCATGTCGGCGCCACCGAGCGTGTATCCCCCGATGATCTGGGAGATCTGCATGACCTGTTCCTGGTACACGATGACGCCGTAGGTCGGCTCCAGGCAGGCCTTCAGGTCGGGATGGAAGTAATCGATCTCCTGCTGTCCCTTCTTGCGCAGGATGAAGTCGTCCACCATGCCCGAACCCAGCGGCCCCGGCCGGTACAGCGCCAGCACCGCGATGATGTCCTCGAAGCGGTCCGGCTGAAGCTTCTTGAGAAGCTTCTTCATGCCGTCCGATTCGACCTGGAAGATCGCCGTGGTGTTGGCATCCTTGAGAATCTGGTAGGCCGCGGAATCCTCGAAGCCCAGGCTCATCAGGTCCGGCCGCTCGCCGGTGAGCTGCTCGACGTAGGTCAGCGCCAGCTCGATGATCGTCAGGTTCCTGAGGCCGAGAAAGTCGAACTTGACCAGGCCGACCGCCTCGACGTCGTCCTTGTCGTACTGGGACACCGGCGTCGCGTCGTCGCCGTCGGCGATGTAGAGCGGACAGAAGTCGGTGAGCCTGCCCGGCGCGATCAGCACGCCGCCGGCGTGCATGCCGACGCCGCGGGTCAGGCCCTCGAGCGGCTGCGCCAGTTCCCACAGTTCGGTGACCGATTCGCCGTCGCCCGGGTCGTTCATCATCTCCGAGATCTGCGATTCCTGCTGGCGTGCCTCGGCCAGCGAGAGGGGCTTGTTCTGGACCACCGGGATCAGCTTCGACAGCCGATCGCACAGGCCATAGGGCAGATCCAGCACGCGCCCGACGTCGCGCACCACGGCCTTCGACGCCATCGTGCCGAAGGTGGCGATCTGCGACACCGCATCGGCGCCGTAGCGGCTGCGCACGTATTCGATGACCTTGTAGCGGTTGTCCTGGCAGAAATCGATGTCGAAGTCGGGCATCGACACCCGCTCCGGATTGAGGAAGCGCTCGAACAGCAGCGCATACTCGAGCGGATCGAGGTCGGTGATGCGCAGGCTGTAGGCCACCAGGGAACCGGCACCCGAGCCCCGGCCCGGTCCCACCGGCACGCCGTTTTCCTTGGCCCAGTTGATGAAGTCCGCGACGATCAGGAAATAGCCGGGAAAGCCCATCTGCACGATGGTGTCGGTCTCGACCTTCAGGCGCGCGTCGTAGCGCGGCCGCTGGCGCTCCCGCTCGACCTCGTTGGGGTAGAGCTCCTTCAGCCGCAACTCGAGGCCGGCGCTGGCCTCGGCCACCAGGAAATCATCGAGACTCATGCCCTCCGGCGTCGGGAACTGGGGCAGGAAGTTCTTGCCGAGTTCGACCTCGAGCGAGCAGCGGCGAGCGATCTCGACGGCATTCCCGAGGGCCTCCGGCAGATCGGCGAACAGCTCGCACATCTCGTCCTGGGTCTTGAAGTACTGCTCCTCGGTAAACAGCCGGGGACGGCGCCGGTCGGCGAGGACATAGCCCTGGGCGATGCATACGCGCGCCTCGTGGGCCTTGAAATCCTCCCGCCGCGCGAACTGGACCGGATGGGTGGCGACCACCGGCAGATCGAGTTCGGCCGCCAGCACCACCGCATCATGCACGTAGGCCTCGCTGCCGGCATGGCCCGCCCGCTGCAACTCGATGTAGTAGGCGTCCGGAAAGTCCCGCGCCCACGCGGCCGCCAGTCGCCGGGCGAGTTCGCCGTTGCCACGCACCAGGGCCTCGCCGACGTCGCCGCCGACCGCGCCGGACAGGCAGATCAGGCCGCTGACGCTGTCCCGGTCGAGCCATTCCCGGCGGATCTCCGCGCGGCCCCGGCACTTGTTCTCCCGATAGGCGCGGGTAAGCAGCTCGCACAACTGGCCGTAGCCGCTGCGGTCGCGGCAGATCAGCAACACCCGCCACGGCTTGTCGCGGTCGCCGTCATTGCATAACCAGACGTCACAGCCGACGATCGGCTTGACGCCCTTGCCGCGCGCCCCCTTGTAGAACTTGACCATGCCGAACAGGTTGCCGAGATCGGCGATGCCGAGGGCCGGCATGCGGTCGGCGACAGCCGCTGCCAGGGCCTGGCCGATCGTTGCGATGCCGTCGCTCACCGAGTATTCGGTATGCAGGCGCAGATGGACGAAGCGGGGATCGGGGGTCGCACTCATGGGGCCGGATTCTACCCTCGCCGCCGCAGACGACGCCGGCGCTGCGACGAATGTCGACTACATCAACGCCAGCCCGCGCAGCATCATCACGCCGATGCTGGTGGTCAGGATCGAACCGACCGTGGTCAGCGCGACGATGTTGGCCGCCAGCGTCGCGTTGCCCCCCATCGCCCGGACCATCACGTAGCTGGCCGCGGCGGTCGGCGCCGAGGACATCAGCAGCAGCACCCCGAGGTCGATGCCGCGAAAGCCCCAGGCGAGTCCGCCCAGCACGAACAGCAAGGGCAGCGCCACCAGCTTGGCCACGCTGGCCAGCACCGTGCTGCCGACCTCTCGCCGCAGTTGCCGGAAGTTCAGCGCCGCACCGGTGCACAGCAGGGCCAGCGGCAGCGTCAGATTGGCGAAGTACTGGCCGGACTGCAGCACCCAGCCCGGCAGGTCGAGGGCGAGCCAGGAAACCGGCAGCGCCAGCACGATGGCGATGATCAGCGGATTGGTGACGATGCTGCGGAGCATCGGCCCGATGCCCTGGCTGCGGTCGAGCGAGCGGCCGAGGGTGACCACCGCGACCACGTTGAAGACGATGGTGACCGGCGCGAGGTACAGGGACGCGGCGACGAGGCCAGCGTCGCCGTAGGCATTCACGCAATACGCCAGGCCGACGATGCCCATGTTCGAGCGGAAACCGCCCTGCACGACGACGCCGCGGTCGCGTGGTTCCACCACCAGCCGTGACGCGAGCACTTCGAGCACCGGCCAGGCGATCAGGGTGGCGACGACGGCGAAGGCGATCACGTCGAAATCGGCGGCGGCGTCGAAGCGGGTCTTGCCGATGCTGATGAACAACAGCGCCGGCAGCGCGACGTTGAACACCAGCCGCGAGCCGGTGTTCACGAAGGCATCGTCGATCAGTTGGCGGCGCATCAGCCAGTAACCGAGCGCCAGCACGACGAAGATCGGCCCGGTGACCGACAAGGAGAAATCGACGACGGCGAGAAAGTCGCTCACGCGATCAATCGGCACCGGCAGCGTCGCCGGGTGGGCGCCGCACCCTATACCACGCCGCATACAGCGACGGCAGGAAGATCAGCGTGAGCACCGTGGCGATCGCCAGCCCGCCCATGATCGCCACCGCCATCGGACTGAAAAGGGCGCGGCGGGTCAGCGGGATCATCGCCAGGATCGCCGCCGCCGCGGTCAGCATGATCGGGCGGAAGCGGCGCACCGTGGCCTCGACGATGGCCTCCCAGCGAGAACGGCCGGCGTCGAGGTCCTGCTGGATCTGGTCCACCAGGATCACGCTGTTGCGCATGATCATCCCCGACAGCGCGATCGATCCGATCATCGCGACGAAGCCGAACGGCTTGCCGAACAGCAGCAGCGCAGCGGTGATGCCGATCAGGCCCAGCGGCGCGGTCAACAGCACCATCGCCACCAGCGAGAAGCTCTGCAACTGCAGCATCAGCACGGTCAGCACGACGATCAACAGCAGCGGCACGCCGGCCGCCACCGAACCGCCGCCCTTGGCCGATTCCTCGACCGCGCCGCCGGTCTCGATGCGGTAGCCGAGGGGCAGTCCGGCGCGAATCCGGTCGATCAACGGCGACAGCTGGCCCACCACCGCCGCCGGCTGGAGATCGCCGTACAGGTTGGCCCTGACGGTGATCGTCGGAATCCGGTTGCGCCGCCACACCACCCCCTCCTCGAACCCGGGCTCGACACTCGCCACCTGGGCCAACGGCACGATGCGGCCGTCCGGCCCCGGAATCGTCAGGTCGGCCAGATTGGACGGCCGCCCGCGCTCGAACGCGGAGCCGCGCAGCACGACGTCGATCGTTTCCGTGGCTTCGCGGAACTGGGTCACGGTGACGCCGTCGAGGGCTGCATCGAGAATGCGCGCGATGTCCTCGCTCGACAACCCCACCAGTCGCGCGCGGTCCTGGTCGATGCGCACCCGCAGGATCTTCGACGGCGTCGCCCAGTCGGTCTGGACGTTGGACAGCTGGGCATTGCCGCGCATCGCGTCGGCGACCCGGCCCGCGATCTCGCGCAGCGTGTCGAAGTCGGCGCCGCTGACCCGGTACTGCACCGGGAAACCCACCGGCGGTCCGTTCTCGAGCCGGTTGATGGCGGCGGTGACGCCGCCCGCGTGGACCGCATAGAACTCGATCAGGCGACTGCGCAACGCCTCCCGCTGGGCGGAACCTTCGGTGAGGATCACGAACTGGGCGAAGCTGGTCTGCGCCAACTGCTGGTCGAGGGGAAGATAGAAGCGCGGGCTGCCGGCGGCGACATAGGCGACGAAGTTCTCGATGCCGGGGGCGTCGGCGAGAACCGCCTCGAGTTCCTCGACCGCGGCCAGGGTTGCCCGGCGCGAGGCATGTTCGGCAAGGCGCAGGTCCACCAGCAGTTCCGGACGGGTCGAATCCGGAAAGAACTGCTGCGGCACGAAACGGAAGGCATACAGAGCGCCGAGGAACGCCAGCACGGTGGCGGCGATCACGGTCCAGCGGAAGCGCACGCAGGCGTGCACGAGCGCCCGAAAGCTGCGGTAGAAGCTTGAGCGGTATTGACCACCGTCGTCGTGCACCGACCGCGCCTGCGTGCTGCCGCCGAGTCCGAGACGGGCGAGCAGGCGTGCCCGCCAGTCATTGCCGGCATCGCGCCTGGTGAAATCCGGCAGCAGATGGAAGCCCAGGTAGGGCACGAACAGCACGGCGGCGATCCACGACACCAGCAGCGCGATCACCGTCACCTGGAACAGCGAGCGGGTGTATTCGCCGGTACTCGACGCCGCCGTTGCGATCGGCAGGAAGCCGGCCGCGGTGACCAGCGTGCCGGAGAGCATCGGCATCGCCGTGGACATGTACGCGAAGCCGGCGGCACTGGCCCGCTCCCAGCCCTGTTCCATCTTCGTCGCCATCATCTCTACCGCGATGATCGCGTCGTCGACGAGCAGGCCGAGGGCGAGGATCAGCGCCCCCAGCGATATCTTGTGCAGCCCGATGCCGAACAGCTTCATGAACAGGAAGGTGACCGCCAGCACCACCGGGATCGAGATTGCGACGACGACGCCGGTTCGCAACCCGAGCGACAGCAGGCTGACCGCGAGCACGATGACGACGGCTTCGGCGAGCGACTTGACGAATTCGTTGATCGACCGCTGCACCGCCCGCGGCTGGTCGGCAACCCGGACGAACTCGATGCCGGCCGGCAATTGCGCCTGGATCCGGACGACGGCTTCGTCGAGGTGACGGCCGAGTGCGATGATGTCCCCACCGTCGCGCATCGACACGCCGATGCCGAGCGCCTGCCGACCTTCGAATCGCATGCTGTCGCGGGGCGGATCGGCGAAGCCACGAGCCACTTCGGCGATGTCACCGAGTCGCAGGCTGCGCTCGCCGACCCGCAATACGGTGTCGCGGATCGCCTCCAGGTCGCGGTATTCGCCGTCCGGTCGGAGATAGATGCGCTCCGCCGAGGTCTCGAAGAAGCCAGCACCGGCCTTCGCGTTCTGTTCGTTGATCGCGGCAATGATGTCGACCGCGCGAATGCCCAGGGTGGCCAGCCTGGCCGCGGACAGCTCGATGAACACCCGCTGGGGCTGTTCGCCGAAGAACGCGACCTTGGCGACGTCGGGAACCCGCAGCAGTTCATTGCGGATCGCTTCGGCAAACCGTTTCAGCTCTGCGTAGTCGAGGCCATCGCCGAGCAGTGCGAAGACGTTGCCGAAGGTATCACCGAACTCGTCGTTGAAGCTCGGCCCGACCACCCCCTGCGGCAGGGTGTGGCGGATGTCGCCGATCTTCTTGCGCACCTGGTACCAGATGCCCGGAATCTCGGACGGCGCCGTCGAATCCTTGACCGTGAAGAACACCATCGCCTCGCCCGGCCGCGAAAATGATCGGATGAAGGCGGTCTGGGCGATTTCCTGCAACTTGCGCTCGATCTTGTCGGTGACCTGGAGTTCGATCTCACGGGCCGACGCGCCGGGCCATTCGGCACGCACCACCATCACCTTGAAGGTGAACGGAGGATCCTCGGACTGTCCCAGCCTGCCGTAGGAGAGCGCGCCGATAACGGTCAGCACGACCATCAGGTAAAGGACCAGGCTCGGATGCCGCAGCCCCCACTCCGAGAGGTTGAAGCGGCTCACCGGTCAGCTCTTGTTCCGCCGCGGCGCACGCGTGCCGGCCGCTGCGTTCGACCGATGTCGAGGGCCCAGGCCGGCGCCTCTGCGCAGCGCACCAGCGCCGTCATCGACCGGCGTCCAGCTGGACCGGAGCGTCCTCCGGCACCGCACGCACGATCTGCCCGGGGGTGAGGCGATGGCTGCCCGCAACGACCACCTGCATGCCCGGCACCAGGCCCTTGCCGACCAGCGCGCCATCTGCGTGCAGGGCCAACAGTTCCACTTCCGTCGGGCTCACGCGGCCGGCGCCGTCCACCGACCACACCACCGTCCGGCCGTCGCGCTGGACCACCGCGGGCAGCGGCAGCAAGGTGCCGCCAGCCCGCGGGTCGGCGAAACCGGCCACCGCCGAGGCGCCCAGCGGCAGCATCTCGTCGGCGGACTCGACCGAGAGCCGGACCGCGAACGTGCGGGTCGCCGGGTCGGCCGCGGCAGCGATCTCCCGGACCACGCCACGATAGGCCCGGGACGGGTCGGCCAACGGCCGGATCTCGGCCGCGAGGTCCTGCGAGATGCTGCCGATGCGCCCCTCCGGCACATGGATCAGCACCTCGCGCTCGGTCTCGTGGGCGGTTCGCAGTACCGCCTGGCCGGCGCCGACGACCTCGCCGCGGTCGGCCAGCACTGCCAGCACCACCGCCGGCTGTTCGGCTCTCAGGGTCGAATAGGCGGCCTGGTTCGACGACAGTTCGGACTGGGCGCGGGCCTGTCGGACACGGGCCTCGGCGGCGTCCACGGCGGTCACGCGGCTGTCCAGCACCGCCTCGCTGACGAATTTCTTGGCAAGCAGCTGGCGGGCCCGTTCGAGTTCGGCCCGCGCCAGGCTGCGTTCGGCCTCGGCCGCCACCAACTGGTCACGGGCGGCCTCGGCCGACAACCTGAGATCCTGCGGATCGAGCCTGGCCAGAAGCTGTCCCGGCCGCACCCTGTCGCCGACCTCGACCAGGCGCGCGACCAGCTTACCGCCCACCCGGAACGAAAGATCGGTCTCGTGACGCGCCCGCACTTCACCGGTGTAGACGGTCAGCGGTACCGCGACATCCTGGCCGACTTCGCGGACCAGCACCGACAGCGGCACCGCGACCGGTGGTGGCGGCGAATCGCAGGCGGACAGCAGCAGCGCCGCGGCGATCGCCAGGCCGGCGCCCGGAAGGTCAAGCCTCATCGCGCATCTCCCCCCCCGGCCTCACCAGCAAGCCCTTCAGGAACAGGTCGAAATAGGTCGGCAGATACTTCTCCGGCCGGCAGGCGTCCACGTCGCACACCGCGAACGACGTCCGCCAGACGCTCAGCATCAGCAACGGCGCCATCAGCACCTGAACCGTCGATGCCACGTCAACGGGCCGGATCTGTCCGCGCTCGATGCCCAGTTCGAGGGCGCCGGCGACCAGCTCCCGGCCGCGAGAGATCACCTCTTCGTGGTAGAAGCGGGCGACATCGGGGAAATTGTGCGCTTCGGCGATCATCAGCTTGGGAATTCCCGCCAGCTCGGTCGCCCCGATCTGCTCCCACCAGCCGCCGAGCAGCGCGCCGAGCAGCGCCACCGGATCGTGCCTGAGCTCCTCGAACAAGGCCTCGCCCCGTGCCATCACCGGATCGATGCCCATCGCGATGACCGCCTTGAACAGCGCCTCCTTGCTTTCGAAGTAGAGGTACAGCGTTCCCTTCGAGACGCCGGCGCGGGCGGCCACCTCGTCGAGCCGGGTGGCGGCGTAGCCCTTCTCGACGAACAGACCGAGGGCCGCGGCGGTGAGCTCGGCCGGGCGAGCCGCCTTGCGCCGCCGCGGCCTTGCCGCCGGTTTGTCCCTTTGCTTCATCACATGGCTATAATTACTGACTGGTCAGTAAGTATAGCAGCCAGCCCATGCATCACAATCCCCGATCGTCGGCGCCCGCAAGGGGCCGGAGGCCCGGCCATCGGCTCTGCCCGGGCGCCCCGGCCCCTGCCAGAGCACAACCGGAAACGGCCGCTGTCACGCTCCGCGGGGCGCCTTCCCTGCGTCTACAGCGACCGCTCCACCTCGCCACCAGCGCCACCGCCAGCCCGCATCAGCCGGCGCACTCGGGCCAGCGTCCGACAATCCTTCCCGCCGCGCCGCCCGGCGAGACAACCAGGCGAGCGTTCCTACCAGTACCGCCAGCCAAGCCAGCGCCTTGAGGGGAGCCAGCCAGGATGCGTAGCGCCGCACGCCGGCAAGCGCCCGAGGTACGCGAACGGCGACCGTGACCTCGCCGGGCAACTCGGCGTAGGTATCGACGATCTGGACATGCCCGCCGGACTCGACCGCCACGCGTCCGCGTCCCGGCCCGGTGGCCAGGCGGATCCTCAGTGTCTGCAGCAAGGTGGTGATCGTGGCGTGCAGGGGCCCGGCGCCGGCCGGGGCCTCGAGCAGCGCGCCCTGCCTGGCCCAACCTGGAGCCTCGATGCGGCCCTCGATCCGCGTGCCGTGCCATTTCGGCAGCGACGCGGTGCGCAGTTCGAGCAGTCTTACCGGCCGCGCATCGAACGGTGTGAGGGTGACCTGGCGCTCCGCCGTCGGCAGCTTGAACGGCGCCAGGCCGAGGGCCAGCGGCACGGCGACGATCAGCGCAAGCGCCTGTCGACCGACCCTAGGCACGGCTCCGCCGATCCGTGGCGAGGGCTCCTGGCGGGCGCACCGCAGCTCGAGCAAGGCGACGATCAGCGAAAGACAGGCGGCGAATCCGGTCCAGTAGAAATAGCGGTACTCGGCCGACACATTGAACGGAAAATAGCTTGCCATGTAGATCGCGCCCGATGCGCCGACCGCCGCGGAGAACTCGCCGAGGGGTGTATCGAGCCTTCTGCGGGCGACCAGCACGGCGAGCGCCGCGAAGATCAGCCCGGCGAACAGCAGCGGGCGGCTGGACAGCCTGACGACATCGGACTCGGCATAGGCCTCGGCCAGCCGGGTGGCGAGCCGGGCAGGGTCACGCGCGACCTTGAACTCGGCTGGCGTCGCTGCGGGCACCTGGCGGAACATCATCCACGAATTCGGGCTGCGCACACTGAGGCGGTAGAGCGCTGCCCACGCCGAATAGGTCTCCAGCGGATGTTTCGCGATGGCGCCGAACCACGCCTTCGTCAACCGCCCCGATCCCCACAGCCCTTCGGCCACCAGGCGGCGGTGAATGAAGCTGCAGTGCCCCCAGATTGCCGAATCCCACTGGATGGGGCTGTAGCAGGAGCTCACGATCGCTTCCGCTTCGGGCTCGCTCCAGTCGCCGGGGAGGAGGTTGCTGCCGGTCAGATAGGACAGCGCGACCAGATGATAGACCTTGATGCTTTCGCTCGGGCGGCGCTCCTGCACTTCGAGCAGCCTCGCCTGCAGCGAGTAGAGCAGCGGCATCGCGGCCAGCACCAGCGCGATCAGCCACGCCCGGCGACGCGCCGGGATGCCTGCCGAGGCCAGCATCAGCAGCGGGAACAGGGCGAACACCACGTTCGGCCGGGTCAGGCAGGCGGCCACCGCGGCCAGCATCGCGATCGCCCGCAGCCGGCTTGCCCGCCCCGGATCCGCAGCAGCACCGCGGACCGCCAGCGCGGCCGCGAACGCCAGCAGCATCCACGCCACCAGCAGCAGGTCCTTGTGCACGTGGCCGACGAAATTGAACAAGCCGGGCAACCACGGCAGCGCCAGCAGCAACAGCGCCGGCGCCCCTGCCCGGCCCTCGAGGCGCACCGCCATCCACGCCAGGCTGCCCCACATCAGCCCGTTGGCGAGGACGACCAGGCCGATCGGGCCCGGCACCACCGCGTGCAGCGCCGACCACAGCAGCAGAATGAACGGCGAGTGCCAGTCGTCGAATCGCCGGGCCAGGATCTGCAGCAACATGTTGAAGGAGTCGGCGTTCAGATAGCCCGGATGGCTGGCGACGAGGACGGTGCCCGCGCCCACCAGCGCCAGCAGCCAGGGCAGCAGGCGGAAGACGCGCCCCATCGGTGCGATCAGGACGCGGGCCGTGGGCGGCGCGCCCGCAGCCACACGTTCTTGCCGACGAAGCGGCTGCACACCCTGTCCAGCACGCGGCTGAGCGGAAAAGCCAGGCGGTCGTAGAGGCGGACGCTGCCACCGTCGAGCTTGCCGTCGGCCGCACCGAAATACTTCAGCGCCAGGCTGGCCGCATAACCGAGGCTATCGGCATAGGCACCGGCCTCGACGACGAACCCGGCCCGCCGGCATTTCGCCGACAGTTCCCCGAGCCGGTAGCGGCGCACGTGGCCGACCCGGCGATCCATCGCCGAATAGAGCAGTTGGAAGGCGGGCACATAGAGGTACAGCGCACCGCCGGGCACGAGGATGTCGAACAGGCGGGCCAGCACCGCTTCGTCGTCATCGATGTGCTCGAGGACGTTGAGAGAATAGACGCCGTCAGCCGACATCGGCGCGACCGCATCGAGGCTCGACAGGCACGGTATGCCCGATGCGTTGATTGCTGCATTGAGTGCGGGCTCGGGCTCCACGGCGCGGACGTCGAAGCCCCGCTCGCGGACCCGGCCGGCGAAGAGCCCGTTGCCGGCGCCGAAATCGACGACGCGGCGGCAGCCGTCGAGTTGACGACAGATCTGCTCGACGAGAAAGGCATTGTAGTTCTCGGCCTCGCGCATCGCCTCGAGGTTTTCGGAACCGCCCACCACCGTCTGCGACGTCATGACCGCAAGTCCTCGCCGGGGAACACGAAGCGCCGGCTGAGCGTGTAATTGACGACCAGGCCAGCCACTGCGCCGGCACACAGCGGGACCACAGGCACCGCCCCCAGAGCCGGCATCCACGCTATCAGCGCCGCATAGATCGCGAGGTTGGCCAGCGCCCCGGTGGTCTGCACGAGCAGATAGCGGCGATATTCGACCCCGGCCCGATGAATCGCCAGGCCGCGGAAGGCGAGGCGCCGGTTCAGCAGCCAGGTCACCGTCACCGCGGCGAGGAACGACGGGCCTCTGGCGACGATCGGACCCCACTGGGCGACCTGGACGAGCAGCGTCAATACCCCCGCGTCGACGACGAAGC
The DNA here is from genome assembly GCA_020445745.1 of Rhodocyclaceae bacterium. Classification (GTDB taxonomy): domain Bacteria; phylum Pseudomonadota; class Gammaproteobacteria; order Burkholderiales; family Rhodocyclaceae; genus Cognatazoarcus. The sequence continues at coordinate 25,026 of JAGRGB010000051.1, forward strand.
CGATGCCGCCGGCCAGCAGGAAGTGCATCCGCCGACTCCACGCACCCATCGGCGCCGCCTGCGACGGCAGGCCCCGGCACTCGGCAGCGCCATCGCAGCGACCGTCAATCGTCACTGCGTCGCCGCCGCGAAAAGGTGCCCACGGCCAGGTAGCTGAGATGCCGCACTTCCCGGCGCCCGACGGTCACCGTCTGCAGGATCAGACCGGCACAGAAGCTCAAGCCCGCCATCAGCGCGATGCCGGTCGCGAGCACGGCCGTCGGCAGGCGCGGCACCTGCCCGGTCTCGACATAGGTGACCAGCAACGGTGCGGCGAGCAGCAGCGCCAGCAGCGCAAGGGCGAGCGCCATGTACGAATAGAAGCGGAACGGCCGCTCGATCGCGAACAGGCGGACGATCGTCGACAGGATGCGCCAGCCATCCGAGTAGGTGCGCAGCTTGCTTTCGGAACCCTCCGGCCGCACGCCGTAAGGTGTCTCGACCTCGGCGCAGGGCATTCTCAGTTCCTGCGCATGGATGGTCAGCTCGGTCTCGATCTCGAAGCCGTGCGAGGTGGCCGGAAAGGACTTGACGAAGCGACGCGACAACACGCGGTAGCCCGACAACATGTCGCTGAAGCTGCCACCGAATATCCGCCGCATGGCGCCGGTGAGCATGCGATTGCCCCACTGGTGGCCTGGACGGTAGGCCTCGTGGCGCTCATGGACACGGATACCGATCACCATGTCGAGATCCGAGCCGACCAGGGTGGCGATCATTCGCGATGCGCTGGCCGCATGGTAGGTCGCATCGCCATCCGCCAGCACGTAGATGTCGGCGTCGACGTCGGCGAACATGCGGCGCACGACGTTGCCCTTGCCGGGGCGACTGACATGATGCACCACAGCACCCGCCGCCTCCGCCAGCACCGCGGTGTCGTCGGAGGAATTGTTGTCGAAGACATGGACCTCCGCCATCGGCAACGCCTGACGGAAATCCTCGACCACACGCGCAACCGCCGCCGCCTCGTTGTAACACGGCAGAACGACGGCAATGCGCATCATCTGCCAGTTCAATCCGCGCGCTGACTGGCCGAACTCATGGACATCGGCGTCGCCGGCATCGCCCTGATCCGCGTAGGCCCGGACCGATTCGCCCACCGCCACTCCTCGTATGTGCACCGCACAAACATTGACGAGGCGCGAGCTTACCACAGGTGCATTCCGCGATCGCATCGCGATGCGATCGCCGTCGCAACAGGGTGCCTTCAGCGCTGCCCGAAATACTGGGCGAACTCGTCGCCGGACACCGCGCGCCCGAGCAGGTAACCCTGGAACTCGTCGCAGCCCTCGTCCCGCAGGAAGCCAGCCTGGCGCTCGGTCTCGACACCTTCCGCGACGACCGTCAGACCGAGGGTCTTGGCGACCCGGACGATCGTGCGGATCAGGGTTTCATTCTCCTGATCGTCGCCGATCATGCGCACGAAGCTGCGGTCGATGTTGAGCTTCGAGACCGGCAGCGACTGCAGATTGGACAGCGGCGAGAAGCCGGTTCCAAAGCCGTCGATCGACAGCTTGATGCCGAGGGCACTGAGCGCTTCGAGGGAGGATACGACGTAGGCGACGTCCACCAGCACCGACTCGCGGAACTCGAATTCCAGCCGTGACGGGTCCATCGCGGTCTCGTTCAGCAGGGTTTCGACGCTGGCCACGAAATCCGCCCGCTCGAGCTGTCGTGCAGAGACGTTCAGCGACAGTATCGGCGGCGCCACGTTTCGCTTCTGCCATTGCACGTAAGTGGTGAACGCGCCCCGCATGACCCACTCGCCGAGGGCATGGATCAGCCCGGCATCCTCCGCCAGCGGTATGAAACGCTCCGGTGCGACGACCCCTAGTTCGGCGTCTTCCCAGCGGACCAGCGCCTCTGCCGCCATCAGGCGTTCGCCGCTGGCATCGAACAGCGGCTGGAACACCAGCCCCAGTGCATTGTTGGCCAGCGCGACCCGCAGGCGTCTTTCGAGGATGTTGCGCTCGTTGGCATAGGCGGTCATTTCCGCCGAATAGAAACTGTAGGCATGGCGGCCGCGGCTGCGCGCCTGCAGCATCGCCGCATCGGCGGCCGTCAGCAGCGAGCTCATGTTGTGGCCATCCATCGGATAGAGGCCGATCCCGATGCAGGCCGCCGGATAGAAATCGGTCTCGCCGACCCGGATCGGCCGCTCCATCGACTTCAGCAGATGGTTGGCCGTCACGCTGGCGCTGCGCGGACCGTCGATGCCCTCGATCAGCATCACGAACTCGTACTCGCCGACGCGCGCCAGCGTGTCGGTTTCCCGCAGCTCGGATTGCAGGCGCTCGGCCACCGCGCGAATGAAGGCATCACGCGAATCCGGCTCGGTGTGGCCGGAGACGCCGATCATCAGCAGCCCCATCTGCTTCATTTCCCGAAGCACCCGCCGGGCCACCTGTTCGAAGCGGTCGCGAAACAGGGTCCGGTTGGGCAGGCCGGTGAGCGGATCGAAGTAGGCCAGGTCGCGAAGCTGGGCCCGCTCCTCCATGATCCGGCCGATGTCGGTGAACACGCCGACGTAGTGCAGCACCTTGCCGGCCTGGTCGCGCACGGCGCTGATCGACAGCCATTCCGGATATATCGCGCCGCCCTTGTGGCGATTCCAGATCTCTCCCTGCCAGCGGCCGGAACTGGCAAGCGACTGCCACATCTTCTGATAGAACTCGGGCGGATGCCTACCGGAACGCAAGCGGGCCAGCGTCTGCCCCACGATCTCGTCCATCGCATAGCCGGTCAGGCGCGAAAAGGCCTCGTTGACCGCCAGCACCCGGGCCTCGGTATCGGTGATGCAGATGCCCTCGGCCGCATTCTTGAATACGATGTGGGCCAGTTCCAGCTCGTTGATACTCACGGGCTCGCCTCGCAATGAAGAAGGGCCATATTATGCCCATGACCAGGCGCCCGCCCGATGACGGCGCGATGACGCGCCGTACGGAGGATTCGGGGCGACCGGATGCGGGAGGCGGAGTGCCCGTTGGCGAAGTCAACCGCGAGGCGGGTCGCGCACGACCTCCGGGGCGAGGGCGCCGGCGAGCGCTTCGGCGGGATCGCCGGCAGCCAGACGGTAGCGGACACCGGCGACGATGACCGCGCCATCGGCGGAAAGGGCGATCCCACCGGCAGCGGTGCCGGAGGCCAGCGCCCGCCCGGCGATCGGCTTCAGGTCCGGCAGCGACAGGGCCTGCAGTGACGTGCCATCCCTCAGCCAGACCAGCCGCCGGTCGATGTCGAGCAGCAGATCGTCGGCACCGATCCGCTGCGTCGTGCGATGCCGGGCGATCAGCGACAGCCCGTTGCGTACCCACAGGGCCTCGACGACGCGGCCGCCGTCGCTGGCGTGCACCAGGACGTGCCGTGCCTGCCAGACATGGGCCTCGGTCGCGTCGGCGACACATCCCGGCAGCAGCAGCGAGGCGGCCACCAATGCCAGGCCGCTGGCGGCGGATTTCGTGAATGGGCGCATGTCCGATTCTCCGGGGTCACGATGCCCAGGACAATACCTGTCAATTCACAACTTGCTCAGATACAATTTGGTGAAGTATTTTTATACTGTACCGGCCCAATCACCAGGCCACTGAAGGCGGAGGAGGCCAGACATGCTCCACCAGCTGTTGATCGACAGCGGCCGCCCCCAAGCCCTCGTCGAACAGATCGTGACGGCGATCCGCAACCAGATCGACGACCGGGTGCTGCGCCCCGGCATGCGCCTGCCGCCCATCAGGCGCTTCGCCGAGACCCAGGGCGTGAGCCGCTTTACCGTCGTCGAGGCCTACGACCGCCTGGTCGCCCAGGGCTACCTCGATTCCCGCCGCGGCTCCGGCTTCTACGTTTCGATCAGACCTTCGGCCGAGCCGGAGGCGGAGGATCTCGAGCGGATCGAGCGCGCGATCGACGCCGCCTGGCTGATGCGCGAGATCAGCAACGACGGCAAGGATCGAGTGATCGCGGCATCCGGCAGCCTGCCGGCGAACTGGATGGAGGAAGACGCGATCTTGCGCAAGTTGCGCCAGCTCGCCCGCGCCCCGGCAGCCCGGGTCACCAGCTACGGCACGCCCCAGGGCTTCGCGCCGCTGCGCGAGCAGCTGCAACTGCGGCTGGCGGAATGCGGCATCCGCGTGCAGCCGTCGCAGATCGTGCTGACCTATGGTGCGACCCAGGCCCTCGATCTGGTGGCGCGCCTTTTCCTGAAGGCCGGTGATTCGGTGCTGGTGGACGACCCCGGCTACTGGAATCTGTTTTCCAGCTTCCGCCTCCAGGGCTTTCGCCTGCTGGGCGTGCCGCGCGTCGCCGACGGCCCGGACGTCGACACGCTGGAAGAGATCCTCAGCCGCGAGAAACCGCGCATCTACTTCACCCAGTCGGTGCTGCACAACCCGACCTCGAGCTGCCTCAGTCCGGCGGTGGCGTTCCGCCTGCTGCAACTGGCCGACAGGCACGACTTCCTGCTGGTCGACGACGACATCTACGGCGACATGTTCGCCGGCACCGCGACCCGGCTGGCGAGCCTCGACCAACTCCAGCGCGTGATCCATGTCGGCAGCTACTCGAAAACCCTGTCGGGCAATCTGCGCGTGGGCTTCCTCGCGGCGCGCCCCGACCTGGCCCACCAACTCACCGACATCAAGATCACGACCACGCTGACCAGTCCGGAGTTCGGCGAGCGCATGGTGCACGCGATGCTCACCGAAGGGCACTATCGGAAATACGTCGGGCGCCTGCAATCCCGGCTGCTGCGCGCCGCCGAGCGCTGCTGCCGGATGCTCGAGCGTGTCGGCTTGCGGACCGACTTCGACCCCCTCGGCGGGCAGTTCGTGTGGGCGCGATGGCCTGGGTTGCGTGACACCACTGCCCTCGCACGTCGGGCTCTGGAGCACGACATCGTACTGGCGCCCGGGTCGGTCTTCCGCGCCAACGGCCAGCCTTCTGACTACCTGCGCTTCAACGTCGCGACCTCCTGTCAGCCGCGACTCGAACGCTTCCTGGCGGAAGCGCTGGCGAGGCCGGACTGACGGCCGCGGTCAGAAGCTTTCGCCAGCCCGCATCACCCGCCATTGCCCCGGCGGCAGGTCGCCGAGCGGCACGCGCCCGATGCGCACACGCTTGAGGCCCGTCACCGTCAGCCCGACCAGTTCGCACATCCGCCGGATCTGGCGCTTGCGCCCCTCGCGCAGCACGAAGCGGAGCTGATCGCGGTTCTGCCATTCGACCAGGGCCGGCCGCAGGGCGTGTCCGTCCAGCGACAGGCCGTGGCGCAGCAGCGCCAGCCCGTCGGCCTGGAGGCGACCTTCGACACGCACCAGATATTCCTTGTCGACGTCGCTGTCATTGCCGACCAGACGGCGCGCGACCCGGCCATCCTGGGTCAGCACCAGCAGCCCGGTGGAGTCGACGTCGAGCCGACCGGCTGGTGCCAGGCCCTGCAGCATCGTCGGCCGGAAGCGTGGGCCGCCGGCCGCGCCGGCCAGTTGGGATTCAGGACCGATCAGCGCAACGGCGGGCGTGCAGCCGGGCTCGGGCTGTCCCGAAACGTAGCCGACCGGCTTGTTCAGCAGAATCGTCACCCGCCGGTCACGCTGGCGCTCGGCACGCGGATCGAGTTCGATCGACACCCCGGCGCCGACGCGCGTGCCCAGTTCGCTGACCACCCGACCGTCGACCCGCACCCAGCCGCGCGCGATCAACTCGTCCGCCTCGCGACGCGAACACAATCCTCGCGCCGCCATGACCTTCGACAGCCGGTCATCGACCGGCACCCCGGTCACGGCATCATGCCCGGGCGCAGCAGTCGCTCGGCGCAGCCGCGGACGATCGGCCGCACCAGGCGGTGCATCGACCTTGCCCGTTGGCCGCGCTGGTGGGCGCCTTGCATCGCTCATATCCTGGTCTCGCTATGGCAGGGAATGAAGTTTAGCGCCGCTCCGGCCGGACTTGCCGGCGGCCCAATTCACCAGCCGCGCCCGCATCCGGCGGTGGTGCGACCCGGCCCAGTAGATCCGGCCGCAATCCGGACATTCGCGTACCGTGCGCGATCGCAAGTCCGGCGGCAGTCGCTCGAGGGCGGCATTCCCGGCATGTTCGAGCCGGGCGTTGTCCACCAGGCAACGGGTGAATGGCTGCCACAGCCAATCGACACCCAGCCGGTCGCGCAACACCGCCGCCTGCTGGTCGAGCCCGCCCTGGCGCAGCCACAGCACCCGGCCACGGGCGTCCTTGTGGCGCAGGACCTGGCGATCGCAGGTCAGCAGGGTGCGGGCCTCGCGCTTCGCCACTTCCACCCACAGGCGGTCCGGTGCGCCACCCGACGCCAACGCGGTGTCGTAGCCGGCCGCCCGCAGGTAGCGCGCCAGACGGCCCAGCATCTCGTCGCAGACGAATTTGCGGCATCCCGCGCTCCGCGGGTGCACGTCCGTGCTTCGCGAGGCAGTGTCAAACGACTGAACCACGATGTTCCTACATCCCCGACTCTCTGTGGAAAACCTGTCGAGCTTCCCGCCAAGATACCGTCGCACCGGAATCCTTGGCGGCTGCCAGCCGCCACCCGGCGAGACCCGCCCACCGCCGCCGTGCGCGTGATTCCCGTCTCGCGGTGCTTCGGCGACGGCCCGACGGCAATCGGCATCTCAATGGTAGGCCTTGAAATCTGGCGGGAAGTTCTGCACGGCGCCATCTTCACGGCGATCCCGGATCGCCACTCGGCGCGAAATCGAAGCAGCCGGCGGCGAGCCGGTCGCAGCGGCGATCGGTCGCTCGATCCAGGCCGCGGCTGGGCACCGGCATGGCCGCTGTCCGGGCGGCAGGCGCGCGCAGGCGTCCGGTCCACTGGCCAGGTCGTGCTCGCACCAAGCGCCGCCCGACCGCTCCCGGAGCGCTCGCCGGGTGCCGTCCGGGAGACCCCGTCGGGCCGGTGCACGCGACTCAATCGGGGAGGTAGAACAGCACCAGATACATCAGCAGCAGGATGGCGACCCACAGCACCATGTGCCCCGACAGCCAGGTCCGCGCCAGCACTCCGCTCGGCCCGTAGTGCCGGTAGATCGCGGTACGGATACTGGAGAACAGACCGGCCGCACCGCGCCCCGATGCGGCCAGCGCGTTGGCGAGGCCCTCGGCCAGGCCCAGCGCGAGGCCGGGGCCGAGCACACGATAGAACCAGTCGAGGTCGAGGGTGATGGTCAGCGTTCGCTGCAGCGAGTTCAGCAGCAGGAAGAAGGCGAGGCCGGAGAACAGTAGCAACTGCAGCTGGGAGACGACGTGGGCACCGGTGTACGGCTGATAGTCCACCGGGTAGGGCAGGATCGCGTACAGCGGGTCGGGGTAGCAGCCCAGACCGATGCACAGCGCCGAGAACGCGATCATCCCCCATCCCATGCTGGCAGGCGGATCCTTTGGCCGCATGCCGGAATCCTTCTGGAAGAACACGAACCACGGGAACTTGATGCCGGCGTGCAGGAAGACGCCCGCCGAAGCGGCCGCCAGCAGCAGCCAGATGAACATCATGTGCTCGTTCGCCGCCGACTGGGAGATCATCGACTTGGTCGTGAAGCCGGACGTCAGCGGGAAGGCGGAGATCGCCAGCGCGCCGATCGTGCCGCAGATGGTGGTCAGCGGCATGCTCTGGAAAAGGCCGCCGAGGTCGGTACATTTGCGCTTTCCGGTGCGGTACAGCACCGCGCCGGCCGACATCAGCAGCAGCGCCTTGTAGATGATGTGGGCGAAGGCGTGGGCGGCTGAACCGTTCAATGCCATCTCGGTACCGATGCCGATACCGGTCACCATGAAGCCGACCTGGTTGATGATCGAATAGGCCAGGATGCGGCGCATGTCGTTCTCGAGGATCGCATAGACGATCCCGTAGAAGACCATGTACAGGCCGATCGGAATCAGGATCTCGGTACCCGGGAAACCGCGCAGCAAGACGTAGACGGCGGTCTTGGTCGTGAACGCCGACAGGAACACCATGCCGCTCCACGAGGCCTCCGGGTAGGCGTCGGGCAGCCAGGCCGAAAACGGCGGCGCACCGGCATTGATCAGGAAGCCGACCAGGATCAGACAGTGGGCGAGGGAATCCGCCTGCATCGCCTCGAACGTCAGGCTGCCGCCGCTGGCCACGTGACCGGTGATGCCGGCCATCAGCACCACGCCGCCGAACAGGTGCACCATCAGGTAGCGCATCGACGCCGCTCGCGCCGAGGCGCCGGCGGCCCAGATGACCAGGGTCGAACCGACCGCCATCAGCTCCCAGAACAGGAACAGCGTGACGAGGTCGCCGGCGAACACTGCGCCGACCGCCGAGCCGGCATAGACGAAGGCCGCCGGCACCTCGATGCGGCTCTCCTGCTTCAGCGCGAACACGCCACCGACCAGCGCCATCAGCGTGAAGATCGTCGCGAACACCCGGGCCAACCGGTCGCCACGAACGAACTCGAGCTGGTAGTCGAGGAAGGCGACGCGACCGAAGATGCCGTCGCCGACCTGCCACACCAGGAACAGGGCCAGCGCCGGCAGCAGCACGGCCAGCGCCGAGCGCGCCGAGCCGCGGACGAAGGTCATCGCGATGCCGCCGGCGATCAGCAGCAGGCCGGGGTGCAGCATCATGTCACTGCTCGTCATAGTAGTCGTCCCGCCGCTTCAGCCACATGCCGAGCAGCTTGGAGCCGAACACCAGGATCACGCAGGCGATGAAACCGAACCAGGCATTGAAGGCCGGCAGCGCGTCGACACCGAAGTGCGGATGCGCTTCGACGAAGAACTCGGCGATGACGGTCAGCGCGAGGATCGCGATGAAGGCGATCCACAGTTTGCGGATGCTGTCGGGGCGTACCAGCCAATGCATGATCATTCTCCTCCGGCCACGGCACGCGCGAGCTTCAGCACCGGCTCGTGATAGATGAACAGGATGATCGTCAGCGAAGCGGTCACGGTCTGCGCCAGCACCATCGGCCAGGGCGCCTCACCGTGCTCGTGATGGTGATCGTCGTGCCCGTGCCCGCCGTCATGGTGCTCGGCCGGGGCTGGTTCGCGGAAGAACGCGCGCCAGACGACGGGCAGGAAATAGCCGGCGTTGAGCAGGGTGCTGACCACCAGCACCGCAACCGCGATCCAATGCCCGGTGTCCATCGCCGCCGAAAGGATGTACCACTTCGAGATGAAACCGACCGCCGGCGGCAGCCCGATCATCGACAGGGCGCCGATCGCGAAGGCGACCATCGTCCACGGCATCCGCCGGCCGATGCCGTCGAGCTGGCTGACCTCGGTCTTGTGGGCCGCGGTGTAGATCGACCCGGCCGCGAAGAACAGCGTGATCTTGCCGACCGCGTGAGCGGCGATGTGCATCGCCGCGCCGACGATCGAGATCGGCGCCAGCAGCGTCGCGGCCAGCGTCACGTAGGACAGCTGGCTGACCGTCGAATAGGCCAGCCTGCGCTTCAGGTTGTCGGCCCGCAGCGCGACGATCGAGGCCGCGACGATCGTGAAGCCGGCGATCAGGGGTACCCAGTCGGCGCTGCCCAGCGACATCAGGTTGTCGGCACCGAACACATACACCACGACCTTGACGACGCTGAACACGCCGGCCTTGACCACCGCCACCGCGTGCAGCAGCGCCGACACCGGGGTCGGCGCCACCATCGCCGCCGGCAGCCAGCGGTGGAAGGGCATCAGCGCCGCCTTGCCGATGCCGAACATGTAGAGCGCCATCAGCACCGCGGTGCCGGTCGCCCCGACCCGGCCGGCGAGGATGCCGCCTTCCCGGAAGTCGAGCGTGCCGGCGAGCACCCAGGTGGCCAGCATGCCGGTCAGCAGCAACACGATCGAGGTCCCCATCAGCACGCCGAGGTAGATCCGGGCCGACTTCTTCGCGTGATCGGTGCCGTGGTGCGTGACCAGCGGATAGGTGATCAGCGTCATCGTTTCGTAGAACAGGAACAGCGTCAGCATGTTGCCGGCGAAGGCGATGCCCTGGGCCGCGAAGATCGCGCCGGCGAAACAGACGAAGAAACGGGTCTGATGGCCTTCGTCGTTGCCTCGCATGTAGCCGATCGAATAGATCGAGCTGATGATCCACAGCCCCGATGCGATCAGGCCGAACAGCATACCGAGCGGCTCGGCGGTGAGCTGCAGCGAAACTTCCGGCAGCATCGGCAGCAGTTGCAGCTCCGGGCGGGCGCCATCGGCGACCGCAGCGTAGAGGCCGAGAACCTGGCCGAACAGGGCGACCGCCGTGGCCAGCGTGACGCCCTCGCGCAGATTGGGCCGACGTCCGCTCAGCGAGACCAGCACCATGCCGAGCAGCGGCGTGACGATGATGCCGGCCAGTGCCATCGAGCCGCTCATTTCCACCCCCCGGCGAGGGCCTCGGCGGCCAGCCGTGCCATGCCGCCGCTCCACGATGCGTCGAGTCCGAACCACACGCACGCGGCAATCATCAGCAGCGCCGGAAGCAGCAGCGACAGCGGTGCCTCACCCGGCGGTGGATGGCCTTCCGGCGGGTCCCGGAAATAGGCCATCTCGACGAAGCGCCAGACGTAGATCACCGCCAGCATCGAACTCAGCATCACCGCGCCGGCGAGCCACCACTGGCCTTCCTCCATCGCGGCGGTGACCAGATACCACTTGCTGACGAAGCCGGCAGTGCCGGGGATGCCGATCAGCGACAGCCCGCCGATGACGAAGGCGAACGCCGCGATCGGCATCGTGCGGCCGAGCCCGGCCATGCGATCGAGCGCGGAACCGCCGAGCCGCAGCACGACCCCGCCGAGCACCAGGAACATGCCGCCCTTGGTCAGCGCGTGATTGAACAGGTGCGCCAGCGCGGCGGTCAGGCCGCCGACCGAATGCAGGCTTATCCCGAGGGTGATGTAGCCGATCTGGGAAACGCTGGAATAGGCCAGCAGGCGCTTGACGTCGGTCTGGAAGATCGCCACCACGGCAGGAATGAACATCGCCGCCAGCGACAAGGCCAGCAGGATCACGCCGGTGTGGCGTGCATCGAACACCACGGTCTCGCCGAAGATCGTGAAGAAGTAGCGCATCAACACATAGATCGACACCTTGGTCGCGGTCGCCGCGAGGAAGGCCGACACCGCCGACGGCGAATAGGCATAGGCATTGGGCAGCCACAGGTGCAGCGGGAACAGCGCGATCTTCAGCGAGATGCCGACGGTGATGAAGGCCAGCGCCGCCAGCGTCGCCCGCGGATCGCCCATCGTCGGCAGCCGCAGCGCCATGTCGGCGAGGTTCAGCGTACCGGTCTGCAGGTACAGCAGACCAATGCCGATCACGTACAGGGTGGCGCCGACGGTGCCCATCAGCAGGTACTGGTAGGAGGCCACCAGCGCGCGACGATCGCGCCCCATCGCGATCAGCACATAGGTGGCGAGCGACGAGATCTCGAGGAACACGAACAGGTTGAAGGCGTCTCCGGTCAGCAGGATGCCGAGCAATCCCGACAGGCACAGCATCAACATCGCGTAGAACAGGTAGTGCTCCTCGGCGCGTACCTCGGGGGCGACGCCGCGGCGGCAGTAGGGCATCACGAAGACGCCGATCAGCGCCACGATGACGGCGACGAAGGCGTTGGCGGCGTCGACCCGGTATTCAATGCCGAGCGGTGGCGGCCAGTTGCCGATGGCATAGGAGATGACACCCTCCGACACCACCTGCTGATGCAGTTGCAGCGCGATCGCCAGTGTCGCGATGCTCGCCACGGTCGCCATCAGCCAGCTCGGCAGGGAGTGTCGCAGCAACACGATGACCGGCGCCGCAAGCAGCGGCACCACCACCAGCAGGATGGGAAGATGTTGATTCAGCAAGGTGTCAGCTGCGGTTTCTGGTTCTTAGTTCGTCGTCGGCATCGAGCGCGAGAATTTCCTCCTCCTCGATGCTGCCGTAGGCTTCCTTGATCCGCACTACCAGCGCGAGGCCGAGCGCGAGCGTGGCCACGCCGACGACGATCGCCGTCAGGATCAGCACGTGGGGCAACGGATTCGAATAGACCTCGAATGCGTCGCCGATGATCGGCGCCACCCCGCCGATCAATTTCCCAGGTGCGATGTAGAGCAGATATACGGCAGTCTGGAACAGGCCCAGCCCGACCAGCTTCTTGATGAGACTGCTGCGCGCGATGACGATGAACAGGCCCACCATCAGCAGCAGGATCGTGACGAAGTAGCTGTAGTGACCGGCGAAGCTCACGACGCCTCCTCGCCCGCATCACGGCGGCGGCCGGCGAACACGTAGAAGATCTTCAGCATTACCGCCGACACCGTGATCGCGACGCCGACCTCGACCCAGAAGATGCCCCGATGCTGGCCGTGCACCGGGTCGTGGGCCAGCACGAAGTAGTCCAGGTAGTTGCCGCCGAGCAACAGCCCGGCAACGCCGACGCCGGCATAGAGCAACACACCGATCGCGATCATCGCCTCGACCAGCGCGTCGGGCACCACCTGGCGGGCACTCGGCAAGCCGTAGATCAGGGCGTAGAAGATCACTGCGGCAGCGATGATGACGCCGGCCTGGAAGCCACCGCCCGGGCCGAAGTCGCCGTGGAACTGGACGTAGAGGGCAAACATCACCGCGAACGGAATCAGCAGCTTGGCAAGCACCCGGAGAATGACGTCGAGCCTCATTTGGCGCCCTCCCCGCCGTCTCCGTCAGCGCGCGCCGGGTACTTGTGCCGCGGCTTGCGCCGGCGTAGCAGCGCGATCACGCCGATACCGGCGGTGAACACCACCGTCGTCTCGCCCAGGGTGTCGAATCCGCGGTAGCTCGCGAGCACTGCCGTCACCACGTTGGGCACGCCGGTCCTGACCGGCCCCTCCTTCAGGTAGCTGGGCGCGACGTGTTGATGAATCGGCGCCTGCGGATCGGAAAACGCCGGCAACCCGAGGGTGCCATAGACCAGCATGCCACCGGTGACCACCACCACGAACAGCGGCAGCCACGGCTTGTGGATGGGCCTGGATTCGGTTCCGCCGGCGAGATGGATCGCGCCCAGCAACAGTACCGTGGAGATGCCGGCGCCGACCGCGGCCTCGGTCATCGCCACGTCGACGGCGTCGAGCACGACCAGCACGGTCGCCATCAGGAAACTGTAGATGCCGGACAGCAGCACCACGCCGAACAGGTTGCGCTGCCGCGCGATGCCGATCGCCGCAGCCCCCATCAGCGTCAACAGCACGACGGCGGTCAGGGTGGTGAGGATGGCGACTCTCCTTCTTGGTCGGCAAGCACCGGCTTGGCACCGCGCTCCAGCGCTGCATTGGCAAGCGCGTGCGACGCGGTCGGCGAGGTGAAAAAGATCAACAGGCCCAGAATGACCAGCTTCAGGGACGCCAGCGTGAATCCGGACTGCAGGATCAGGCCGACGATGATCAGCCCGGCGCCCAGCGTATCGATCACGCTGGCGGCATGCATCCGGGTAAAGAAATCGGGCATCCGCAACATGCCGAGCGCGCCGATCACGCAGAACACGCCACCGGCGCTGACCAGAACCCAGGTCAGGACATCGACCACGATCATCGGCCTTCGCCCTCCGTGCCCCCCGGCTCGCCGAGATCGCCATAGCGGAAGAACTTCTGCAGTGCGATCGTGCCGATGACATTCAGGAAACCATAGACGAGGGCCAGGTCGACGAACTCGGGACGGCCCGCAATGAACTGGAAGATCGCCAGCAGCATCATCGTCGCGGTGCCCACCGCATTGCCGGCCAGCGCGCGGTCGAACACGGTCGGGCCGCGAAACGCCCTCACCAGAGCGAGGGCCAGGGTCACCAGCAGCGCCGTCACGACCACGACGTAGATCATGACAGGCCCTCGAAGGCGGTCACCCGGCGATCCATGTCGCCGTCGGCGACGCCCATTGCACCCTCCCGCGTCAGGGCATGGACGAGGATCTCGTCACCGGCGATGGCCACCGAAATGGTACCCGGCGTCAGCGTGATCGAATTGGCGTAGGTGACCTGCCCGATCGGCGTCTTCTGCGACGTCTTGACGCGCAGCATCGTCGGGCTGATCGGCAGCGCCGGGTCGACGATGATGCGACTGACGTCCCACGCCGACTTGACGATCTCCTTGAGCAGCCAGGGCCAGTACTCGAAGGCGCTCCTGCCGAGATGGATCGGATGCCCTTCGTGATCGATCACGTCCATGCGGTGGGCGAACCACAGGATCGCCAGCGCGGAAAGCAGGCCCATCGACAACAGGAACGGCGTGAAGTAGCCGGACATCACGACCCAGAAAACGAACAGGGTCGCGACCACGCTGATTGTCCGGGGGGGGCTCATGTCTGTTCTTCGTCGTTGTGATGGCAGGCTGGATGCTGGCACGAGCCGCGGCAAGGCGACGAGCCGCTGCCGTGAACACGATCGGGAGCCTCACTATAGCGGCGCCACGCCCATCGAACAACGCCGAGTCGCGCCGGAGCCACGGCGAGCCGCCGGCGACGGCCGCTACAAGCGGCGACCGCAGTCGAGCAACCGCCAGGCGACAGGGAATTTCACTGTGCGAAATGCCCGGGCTCGGGTACCATGCGGTCGGACAGATCTCGACCATGAATGCTCCCGAACAGAAGAACTCGATCCAGGTCATCGAGCGCATGATGCGCCTGCTCGACGTGCTCTCCGAGCATGCCGACCCGGTACCGCTGAAGAATCTCGCCCTCGAGACCGGCCTGCACCCGTCCACCGCCCACCGGATCCTGGCGGCGATGTGCGCCAGCGGCTTCGTCGAGCGCTCGGACAACGGCACCTATCGTCTCGGCATCCGCCTGCTCGAACTCGGCGCCCTGGTCAAGTCGCGGATCTCGCTGCGGGAGACCGCGATCCAGGCGATGCTGCAACTGCACCAGAAGACCGGCGAAAGCGTCAATCTCGGCATCCGCGACGGCGACGAGATCGTCTATGTGGAGCGCACCTCGAGCGGGCGCTCGGCGGTCCGGGTGGTACATATCGTCGGCGCGCGGGCACCGCTGCATGTCACTGCCACCGGCAAGCTGTTCCTCGCCGACGACGGTCCGCAACGGGTCCGGGAGTACGCCCGCCGCACCGGCCTGCCACGGCTGACGCCGACATCGATCGTCACGGTCGAGGCGCTCGAGAAGGAACTGGACAAGGTGCGCCGCCATGCGGTCGCGTACGACCTCGACGAGGTCGAGAGCGGTGTGCGTTGCATCGCTGCCGGCATCCGCGACGACAGCGGCGCCCTGGTCGCCGGCCTTTCATTGTCGACGCCGTCGGAGCGCTTCAACCCGGATCTCGCCGAGGTCATCCGCGAGACCGCCGGTGAGATCTCGCGCTCCCTTGGCTTCGTGCCCGCGATCCATCCCTGACGGCGCGAGCGCGGGCCCTCAGCGCCCGCAGGCCACGGTCAGCCGGAGGATTCCTGGCCGAGGTCGGCACGCTGCTGGACGGCGCCCGATTCGAGCCACTGCTTGATCCGGCGCGCGTCCGCGGTGCGGGTATAGCGGCCGAAGGAATCGAGCAGCACGAAGATCATCGGACGACCCTGCATCCACGCCTGCATCACCAGGCAGCGTCCGGCTTCGCGGATGTAGCCGGTCTTCGACAGGCTGATCCGCCAGTCCGGGTTGCCGACCAGGCCATTGGTATTGCCGAAGCGGCGGAAGCGACGGCCCACCTTGACCTGGTAGGCGTCGGTGGTGGAGAACTCGCGGATCAACGGATAGCGGGCCGCCTTGCCGACCAGCCGGACGAGGTCGCGGGCGCTCGATACGTTGCCCGCGTGCAACCCGGTGCTGTCCACGAAGCGGGTGTCCTCGAGACCCATCTGACGGGCCTTGGCGTTCATTGCCCTGACGAAGGCGGGCATGCCGCCAGGATAATGCCGGGCGAGTGCCGAGGCTGCGCGGTTCTCCGACGACATCAGCGCGAGCCGCAGCATTTCTTCGCGGCTGAGCCGGGTACCGACCGGCAGTCGTGAGCGGCTGCCGCGCAGCCGGTCGATGTCGGCACCGCTGATCGTGATTTCCTCGAACAGGCTCTGACTGCCGTCCAGCACCACCATCGCCGTCATCAGCTTGGTGATCGACGCGATCGGCACAACTTCGTCGGCATTGCGCTCGAGCAGCAACTGGCCGGAGGCCTCGTCGGCGAGCACGAAGGCCGACGACTTGAGTTCGGGCGGATGTCCCGTGTCAACCGACCAGAGATCTTCATCCTGGCGCTGATCGGCATCGGACGGTTGTCCGGCATCAGCCGCCACCGCAGGCAGGGTCGCCAGACCCGCAGCCAGCACCAGGACCTTGATCCATTGGATAAATCGCATTGACGCCCCCTGTGCGCAGATGTCTTCGGCATGCAGCCCGCCAGGGCCACCATGCCATTGACGGCACATTGTGGCTAAAAATTAGGCCATTACAAAAAACAGTTAATGTCAGACCTGCGAACGGCTGCGAATCTGTGGCTTCGACGCGTCAGTCCTGGACGCGCAGGAAGCGGGCCACTTCCTTGCGGCGCTCCATCGCATCGCGGTAGCCGAGTTCCATCAAGGCACGCGTGTAGCCCGATTCGAACAGCAGGTAGGACAGGATCATCGATCCGTTGCGGCGTGTGGCGCCGACCCCGCGAAGTACGGCGCGCAGGACCCGTGGCAGCGTTTCGCGATAGCGGGCGGCGATCGACTCGAGCTTGCGCGACGGCGCGATCACCAGCGTCTCGATCGGCTTCAGCGAGATTCCCAGTGCCTGGCGTTGATCTGCGGTGATCCCGCCGACGGTGTCGTTGATGCGCTGCAGGCGCTCGAGATCGACCTCGAGGCTGTCCAGAAAGATGCTCGACAGCGCGTGCCCGGCGATCTGCGCGGGCGACGGGTAACGATCGGTTCGCTGGCGCGGTTCGAGACCGATGCGCCCGGCGCCGACCACCAGGATCCGGTCCGCACCGAGGTGGATCGCCGGGCTGACCGGTGCCAGTTGACGCATCGAACCGTCACCGAAGAACTCGCGATGGATCTTGATCGCCGGAAACACGAACGGGATGGCACTCGACGCCAGCAGATGTTCGACGGTGATCGGCGAACGCACGCCGACGCGCTGGGTCCGGCGCCATCCGCCGACCCCGTCGGCGGCCTGGAAGAAGCTCAGGCTCTCGCCGGTGGCATAGCCGGACGCGGTGACGCTGAGGGCATGGATATGACCACGATCGATGTTGCGCTGGATCGCGTCGAAATCCAGCGCGTTGATCAGCAACTGGCGGAGCGGATCGTTGTCGAGCAACGAGGCCGGACTCTGCCGCACGAGCCATCCCAGCAGCAGCGCGGAACCCCAGCGCGCACCGGAGGCGAGGATGGACAGGCCGTCGGAACGATAGACCCGACCGACCGTGAAGTTCCGCCAGATCCACGCCAGGCGCCGCACCGCGGCATCGAAATTGTCGCTGAATACCGCCAGCGCGGCAGCGTTCACCGCGCCGGCCGAAGTGCCGCACAGGATCGGAAACGGATTGCCGCTGCCGCGTCCGCGAATCTCGCGGATCGCGGTCAGAACGCCGACCTGGTAGGCCGCTCGCGCGCCGCCACCGGTCAGAACCAAGGCCGCTTTTCCGTCCGTCAATGACCTCTCCCGACGAGCAGCGGCAAGCTTACCGGTGGACGGACGATCTTGCAGCAGATTGCATGCCGCCGTCCCCGCTTCCGGACTTCAGGAATCCTCCTGGCCGGCCTCGACCACGGTCAGCGCGGTCATGTTGACGATGCGCCTGACGGTCGTGCTGGCGGTCAGGATATGCACCGGCTTGGCCGCACCGAGCAGGATCGGCCCCACCGTCATGCCCTCGCCCGACGCGGTCTTGAGCAGGTTGAACGCGATGTTGGCGGCGTCCAGGGTCGGGAAGATCAGCAGGTTGGCATCCTCGCGCATCCGCGCGTTGGGGAAGACCTGCTTGCGCAGCGCGGAATCGAGCGCGGCGTCGCCGTGCATCTCGCCTTCGACGTCCAGTTCGGGATGGTCGGTGTGGAGCATGACCAGCGCCCGGCGCATCTTTTCGGCGGTCGGCGAATCTTCCGAGCCGAACGACGAATGCGACAGCAGCGCCACCTTCGGCGTGACTCCGAAGCCACGCATCTCGGCCGCCGCCAGCACCGTCATCTCGACGATCTGCTCCGGCGTCGGGTCGTAATTGACGTAGGTGTCGCACAGGAACAGCGTGCGGCCCGGCAGGATCAGGATGTTCATCGTGTAGAAATTGCGCACCCCGCGCTGCCGCCCGAGCACGGTCTCGATGAACTTCAGGTGCAGCTGGTGCATGCCGAAGGTGCCGCAGATCAGGCCATCGCCATAGCCGAAGTGCAGCAGCAGCGCCCCGATCAGGGTCGAGCGCCGGCGCGTTTCACGCTTCGCGTACTCGACCGAGACGCCCTTGCGCTCGGTCAGCCTGTGGTAATGGGTCCACAATTCACGGTAGCGCGGATCGGAATCCGGGTTGACCAGATCGAAATCCTGCTCGGGCTTCATGCGCAGGCCGAAGCGCTCGATGTTGTTGGCGACCACCGCCGGACGGCCGATCAGGACCGGCCGCGCAATGCCCTCGTCGAGCACCGTCTGCACCGCCCGCAGCACCCGTTCGGCCTCGCCCTCGGCAAAGATGATGCGCTTCGGCGCCTTCTTCGCGGCCGCGAACACCGGCTTCATGATCATCCCGGAGTGCCAGATGAAGTTGTTGAGCTGGCTGCAATAGGCCTCCATGTCGTCGATCGGGCGGGTCGCCACGCCGGAGTCCATGCCGGCCTGCGCAACTGCCGGCGCGATCTTGACGATCAGGCGCGGATCGAACGGCCGCGGGATGATGTACTCGGGCCCGAAGCCGGACACCTTCTCGCCGTAGGCCATCGCGACGATGTCGCTCTGTTCGGCCCGGGCCAGCTCGGCGATCGCCTTGACCGCCGCCAGCTTCATCTCGTCGGTGATCGTCGTCGCGCCGACATCGAGCGCCCCACGGAAGATGAACGGAAAGCACAGCACGTTGTTCACCTGGTTCGGGTAGTCGGAACGGCCGGTGGCGATGATTGCATCGTCGCGCACCGCCTGGACGTCCTCCGGCATGATTTCCGGATTGGGGTTGGCCAGCGCCAGGATCAGCGGCCTGTCCGCCATCTTCGCGACCATCTCCTTCTTCAGCACGCCGCCCGCCGACAGGCCCAGGAACACGTCCGCGCCATCGATGATCTCGCCCAGGCTGCGCGCCGCGGTCTGCTTCGCATAACGCGCCTTGATCGGGTCCATCAGGGTCGTCCGGCCCTCGTACACCACGCCCTCGATGTCCGACACCCAGATGTTGTCGACCGGAATGCCGAGCATCACCAGCAGATCCAGGCAGGCCAGTGCCGCGGCGCCGGCGCCCGAGGTGACGACCTTGACCTGCGTGAGATCCTTGCCGACCAGGTGCAGGCCGTTGAGCACCGCCGCGCCGACGACGATCGCGGTGCCGTGCTGGTCATCGTGGAACACCGGGATGTTCATCCGCTCGCGGAGTCGCGACTCGATGTAGAAGCACTCGGGCGCCTTGATGTCCTCGAGGTTGATGCCACCGAAGGTCGGCTCCAGCGAGGCGATCGTCTCGATCAGCTTGTCCGGGTCCGGCTGGTCGATTTCGAGGTCGAACACATCGATGCCGGCGAACTTCTTGAACAGCACCCCCTTGCCTTCCATCACCGGCTTGGACGCGAGCGCGCCGATGTTGCCCAGTCCGAGCACCGCGGTGCCGTTGGTGACGACCGCGATCAGGTTCGAGCGCGCGGTCAGTTCCGATGCCTGGGCCGGATCCTCGACGATCGCGTCGCAGGCCGCCGCGACGCCCGGCGAATACGCCAGCGACAGGTCCTGCTGGTTGGTCAGCGCCTTGGTCGGCGAAATCGCGATCTTGCCGGGGCGGGGGTGGCGGTGATATTCGAGGGCGGCGTCGCGGATTCGATCGTCCATGAGCTTTCGGTCTCCAGTGCGGTTCTTCGGTGGCCGGCGCCGTCGCCCGGCCTGTCGGGGTTTCACCCGGTCGCCGGGTGCCGCCGCGGGCCACCGCGACAAGCTTCCTCCGGCCAATATATCCAGTCGCGCCAGCGGCTTTCGGAGAATTGGTGTTGCAGATGCACGTTTTCGCAAGTCGCCCCGGCGTGGCATAATCTTATGCTTTCGCAGAACCGGAAGCACTTCGTAGTTTCCGCAAAATGGGGACTCTGCGCGGCGTCGAGCGACCTTCCGGAGCCGACTTGCGCAGCGAGGCTCGGTGGGCCGCCGCGAGGGGGCGGAGCGCCGGGCCGGGTCCACCAGCCTGCTTTTCCTGGAGACACAGCAAACATGAATCAGCGCATCGCCGAGGCCGCCATCGCAGCCGCACCGGAGTACGTCCGCCACGAGGGGCTCAAGCAATGGGTCGCCGCAATCGCCACCCTGACTGAGCCCGGCCGGGTCGTCTGGTGCGACGGATCGCAGGAGGAATACGACCGACTGTGCGCCGAGATGGTCGAGGCCGGCATGTTGATCAAGCTCAATCCGGAAAAACGCAGGAATTCTTATCTGGCCTGGTCCGATCCGTCCGATGTCGCCCGGGTCGAGGACCGCACCTTCATCTGCTCCGAGAGCCCCGACGACGCCGGCCCCACCAACAACTGGGAAGACCCGGCGAAGATGAGAAAGACCCTGAGCGAGTTGTTCAAGGGTTGCATGCGCGGTCGCACGATGTACGTGGTGCCGTTTTCGATGGGGCCGCTCGGATCGCCGATCGCCCACGTCGGCGTCGAGATCACCGACAGTCCCTACGTCGTCACCAACATGCGCACGATGACCCGCATGGGCAGGGGCGTGTTCGACGTGCTGGGCGCCGACGGTGCGTTCGTGCCCTGCGTCCACAGCGTCGGCGCACCGCTCGCCCACGGCGAGAAGGACAGCCGCTGGCCGTGCAACCCGGACACCAAGTACATCGTGCACTATCCCGAGACCCGCGAGATCTGGTCCTACGGATCCGGTTACGGCGGCAACGCGCTGCTCGGCAAGAAGTGCTTCGCGCTGCGCATCGCCTCGACGATGGCCCGCGACGAGGGCTGGCTCGCCGAGCACATGCTGATCCTCGGCGTCGAAAGTCCGCAAGGCGAGAAGACCTACGTCGCCGCCGCATTCCCGTCGGCCTGCGGCAAGACCAATTTCGCGATGCTGATCCCGCCGAAGTCGTTCGACGGCTGGAAGATCAGCACCGTCGGCGACGACATCGCGTGGATCAAGCCGGGGCAGGACGGCCGCTTCTATGCGATCAACCCGGAAGCCGGCTACTTCGGCGTGGCCCCGGGCACGTCCGAGAAGACCAACTTCAACGCGATGGCGACACTGAAGGAAAACATCATCTTCACCAACGTTGCGCTGACCGACGACGGCGACATTTGGTGGGAAGGAATGACCAAGGAAGCGCCGCCCCACCTGATCGACTGGCAGGGCAAGGACTGGACGCCGGAGATCGCCAAGGAGACCGGCCGCAAGGCGGCCCACCCGAATGCCCGTTTCACGGCGCCCGCCAGCCAGTGCCCGTCGATCGACCCGGCCTGGGAGGATCCCAAGGGCGTGCCGATCTCGGCGTTCATCTTCGGCGGCCGACGCGCAACCACCGTTCCGCTGGTGTACCAGGCCTTCAATTGGAACTACGGCGTCTATATGGCGGCAACCCTCGGCTCGGAGACCACGGCCGCGGCCTTCGGGGCTCAGGGCGTGGTCCGTCGCGACCCGTTTGCGATGCTGCCGTTCTGCGGCTACCACATGGGCGACTACTTCAATCACTGGTTGAAGATGGGTCACGTCATCGAACAGACACCTAAGATCTTCTGCGTGAACTGGTTCCGGATGAACGAAAAGGGCCAATTCATGTGGCCCGGCTTCGGCGAGAACATGCGCGTGCTGAAATGGATCGTGGACCGCGTCAAGGGCCGGGTCGGTGCCAAGGAGACCGCCCTCGGCTGGATGCCCAAGTTCGACGACATCGACTGGAACGGTGCCGAGGTTACCCGGGAGGAATTCGAGGCCTTGACCCGCGTCGATGCCGAAGCCTGGAAGACCGAACTCGAAGGCCACAAGGAGTGGTTCGACAAGTTGCAGGATCGCCTGCCGCGACAGATGATCCTGAAGCGCGAACTGTTCGAGCTGGCCCTGTCGGACTGAGGAGCACCCTGCCGCAGCCACGAACAGGCCGGGCACAGCCCGGCCTTGTCGTATCTTGCCTGCTGGCGCACGATGTGCGCGATCGACACCATCCCGCGCCCGATGTTTCCAACTGCCGCCCTGCGCTGCCGACAGATCCAGCCGTTCCACGTGATGGAACTGCTGCGCCGTGCCCGCGAACTCGAGGCCGAGGGCCACGACATCGTCCATATGGAGGTCGGCGAGCCCGATTTCCCGACCCCGCGGCCGATCGTCGATGCCGCCACCCGCTTCCTCGCCGCCGGCCAGGTGCAGTACACCGGCTCGCTCGGACTGCCGGCGCTGCGGGAAGCGATCGCCGGCCACTATCGGGAGCGCTTCGGCGTGGATGTCGATCCGCGGCGGATCGCGGTCACCCCGGGGGCCTCGGGCGCGCTGATGCTGGCCATCGCGGCACTGACCGATCCCGGCGACGTATGGCTGGTCCCGGATCCAGGCTATCCGTCCAACCGCCACTTCGTACGTGCATTCGAGGGGGTTGCGCAGGCGCTGGCGGTGTTCGCGGAAACCGCCTTCCAGCCGACCCCGGAGCAGGTCTCCGCGGCGTGGTGCGAGCGCTGTCGCGGCCTGATGGTGGCGAGCCCCGCCAACCCGACCGGCACCCTGCTGGATGCCACCGCCTTGGCGCCACTCGCCGAGGCGGTACGCGCGCGCGGCGGCGCGCTACTGGTGGACGAGATCTATCAGGGGCTCAGCTACGGCGTGGAACCATCGACCGCGCTCGCCCTCGGTCAGGATCTGTTCGTCGTGAACAGCTTCTCGAAATATTTCGGCATGACCGGCTGGCGGCTCGGCTGGCTGGTGGTGCCGGAGGGGTTCGAGCGGCAAATCGAAAAGCTCGCCCAGCACTTCTTCATCTGCCCATCTACGGTGGCCCAGCACGGCGCTCTGGCCGCGTTCGCACCAGGTACCCGCGACATCCTCGAGGCGCGGCGCGCCGAGTTCGCCGAGCGGCGGGATCTGCTGCTGCCGGCACTCGAAGACCTCGGCTTCAAGATACCGGCGCGGCCGAACGGTGCCTTCTATGTCTATGCGGACGTCAGTGACCTCGACGACGACAGCGAGGCCCTCGCGCGGCGCCTGATCGAACACGCGGGGGTTGCAACCACGCCGGGCCTCGACTTCGGCAACCGCCAGCCACGTCGCTACCTGCGCTTCGCCTACACCACGTCTGCAGCAAGGCTCGAGGATGGGCTCGAGCGCATCGCGCGCCTTGTGCGCTGACCGCACACGCCGCCGCGCGATGCCGCGTCAGGCGGTACGGTTGCCGTTCGACGCGCCTGCCGCGCTCTTCAGCCGGGCCTTCATCGCCAGCACCTTGCGGGCATAGCCTGCCTTCGGATCCTGCAGCGCGCCACCATAGTATTGCAGCGCCGACTGCATCGAGCCGTAGCGCCGCAGGCCTTCCTTCAATACCAGCGCACCGACGCGAATGTTCAAGCGGGGGTCGAACAATGCGCTCTCGTCCGCGTCGTCGCCGATCTTGTCCATATGGAAACGCGGGATCACCTGCATCAGGCCCTGGGCGCCGACGGTACTCTCGGCAAACGGGTTGAAGCTCGACTCGATCGCGATCATCGCGACCAGCAGAAACGGATCGAGCCCGAGCTGGCCACCGACCGCCTCGGCCTCTGCCAGCAACGGTTCGAGTGCCACCTGCGAAACCCGATAGCGTCGCGCGACGTAGGCCTTGACCTTGGTCATCTCGCGGGACAGCGCCGGAGCCGCCTGGTCGATGCGGTCGACCGGAGCATCCGCCATCGGCTGGTCGGCAAACTCGCCGTCGGCCGCCACCTGGGCGGCAGCCTCGGACATTGCCAGCGGCAGCAACGGCGAGCCTTGCCGGCCACCCTCGAGATGGCCGGCGACGACTATCGCCAGCGACAACAGGCCTGCCGTCAGCAGACCACCGTGGGCGACGTGTCCGGCGAATCGCCAGAATTCGATGAAGCGCCGGCGTGCGGGTATTGCGTTCATGTCTGACCTCCTTGCCGTGACCCCGCCGCGACCGACCGCGGTGGCCGGACCCAGGGCATACCCTGGACAGCTTGGAGTCTCCAGTAGTCGAGTGAGCGCAGCCTCGAGCCATCCGCTCCACCAGGCGGGCGCCCTTCGCGACCGGGCCCGGTGGCCGGTTGGCGGCGGTGGAGGCTGCCGGCGAAGCATGGCAGCAGAGTCGGATTTCTCGGGCCGTTGGCTGCGGCCGTCGTTTGCTGCAGCGCAGCATTGAACGAATCATATCCGCCGCACCGCCTCGTGTCAATCATAAATTTGAATACAAATCAACACTCAACGGGCATACCCTGCCAATTTGCGGCGCACAAACCGTTCACCTATGGCGACTGCAGATGGGCAGGGGCGCGCCACGCGGCGGCGGACCACGTCGATTATCGGTTCGCGGCGGGAGCGGCTCGGCTAGGGGCGTGCCAGCGGCGAGTCGAGTCCAGCCATCAGGCGCGCCCAGTCGAAATGGGGGCCGGGGTCGGTCTTGCGGCCGGGAGCGATCTCGGAGTGGCCGGCAATCCCTGCGATCGGAAGGCTGCGGCACAAGGCGTTGACCAGTGCGCCAAGGCGCCCGTACTGGACCGGCTCGAAGGCGGCCTCGTCGCACCCCTCCAGTTCGATGCCGATCGAAAAATCGTTGCAGCGGGGCCGGCCGCGCCAGCTCGACTCGCCGGCATGCCACGCCCGCCGGGTCGTGGGCACGAACTGCACCAATTCGCCGTCACGGCGGATCAGGAAATGGGCGGACACCCGCAGTTCGGCAATCGACGGATAGAACGGATCGGCAGAGGCATCGAGGCGATTGGTGAACAGCGCTTCGATGTCGCTGCCTCCGAAACGGCCTGGCGGCAGGCTGATCGCGTGTATCACCAGCAGGTCGACTGCGACGCCGGCGGGACGCTCGTCGCAATTGGGCGAGACGACGTGGCGGCAGCCCTCGACCCAGCCGTCCCGATCAGGTCCGCATACCGCCAGCGCCATCTGTTCTCCCGGTCACCGCCGCGCGTGGCCCGCGCAATGCCGAAGCCGATTGTCACACGCCCTGACAATTCGATGTCAATACCTGCCGAAGCCGTCCGGCCGAGATGTCAGCAATTGACATTGTCAACCCTGCACGCGGCCAGAATTTTCCGCCATTTCGCTTTATTTCAATAGCTTATAAAACTGGCACGGTAGTTGATACTGCTCAGTCGTAGCGGACAGCACCGCGAACATTGAAAAGGAGAATCACCATGAAACGCGTCCAGCAAGGCTTCACCCTCATCGAACTCATGATCGTGGTTGCGATCATCGGCATCCTGGCAGCCGTCGCGCTGCCGGCCTACCAGGACTACACGGTCCGTGCCCGCGTGGCAGAAGGTATGTCCGCCGCGTCCGCCGCCAAGATCCAGGTCGCCGACGTCCTCGCCTCCGGCAACCCGCAGGGCGCCGCCACCGGCTACGCCACCGGCTGGACCGCACCGGCCGCGACGACCAACATCACCAGCGTCGGCATCGACGCCACCACCGGCGTGATCACCATCACCACCACCGCTGCTGCGGGTGGCGGCACCCTGACCTTCACCCCGAACGCGCCGATCAGCGCCGCCCTGCCGGCTGGCAATGCCGCCTTCACGCCGCCCAGCGACGCCGTTGCCTGGCGCTGTGCCGCCGCTGGCGCCGGCGCCAACGGTTTCGCCGGTGTCAATGCGGGTTCGCTGCTGGCCAAGTACGCGCCGTCCGAGTGCCGCTGATCTGAAAGACTGGCTTCGCCAGACCCCGAAAGGCCGCGCGAGCGGCCTTTTTCGCTTTGGGGTGTCGCGCCGGGGGCGCTGAAGAACGGGCAGCATCGTGCCGTAATCGTTGCAGACATCCGCATCGCCCGAGCCGACATCTGCCATGACCGCGACCCGATCACGACGCATCCGCGCCTTCCTGCTGCACCTCTCGTCCAGCCTGCTGCTCGCCGGCGGCTTCGCCGCCGCGACCTACTTCCTGTGGTATCCGTCGCCACTGCTGGCGATCCAGGGCGGGCTGTCGATCATCGCCCTGCTGCTCGCGGTCGACACGATCCTCGGGCCGCTGCTGACCCTGCTGGTGTTCAAGCCCGAAAAGGCCCGCCGCGAACTCGCCACCGATATCTCCGTGATCCTGGCGCTGCAGCTCGGTGCCTTCGCGTACGGTGCCCACGCCGTGCTCAGCGAGCGCCCGGCCTTCCTCGCCTTCGCCTACAGCCAGTTCTACGTGGTGCGTTCCGGCGACGTCAGCGGCAAGGCCGCGGCCGAGGTCGGCGACGCGCCGCGTTTCGGCGCGCTCGGCCCGCGCGTGGTGTTCGCCAGCATTCCCGACACAGCGCTGAAGAACGGCACGGCCCTGCTCGCCGCTGCAATGGGCGACCCGTCCTTCGCGCTCGATGCCAGCCGCTACCGCAGCAAGCCGGACGACCGGGCGCGACTCACGCGCGAGTCCCTGCTGGCGGCAGATGTCCCGTTGGCGGTCCGCAGCCGTGTCGCGGAACTGGCGGTCGCCAGCGGCACCGCGGCCGACGACGTCGCCCTCTACCAGGTGCTGGGACGCATCGCACCCGCACTCGCGGTACTTCGTCTGTCGGACGCCAAGCTGCTGGGAATCCTGGCCATCGATCGGCGCGGCAGCGCCGCGACGCTTACGGCAAAATCGGCGTCTGCCCGCCGCTGACTGCCACCGCCGGGGCTACTCGACGCCCCATTTCTGCAGGCGGTAGCGCAGCTGCCGCAGGGTCATACCCAGCCGGCGCGCCGCCTCGGAGCGGTTCCAGTGGGTTTCCTCGAGCATGCGCATGATCTGGCCCTGTTCGTCCTCTTCGCTGCCTTCGGCCGTCTCCGCCGGGGCGACCATCGCGGACGGCGACGGGGGCGCCGACGGGAAAACGGACGTCACCTTCGGCGCGCTGCTGCTCGCCGCCCGGAGATCGAGGTCGCGGATCTGGATCTCGCGCCCGTCGGCCATCGCGCACGCCCGTTCCAGCAGGTTTTCGAGTTCGCGGACGTTGCCCGCCAGCGGCTGCCGGCAAAGCGCTTCCAGCGCGTCATGCGCAAGTTCGCGCGGCGGGCCACCTTCGCGCAGCGACAGCTTGCGCAGAATGTGCTCGACCAGCGGCGGAATATCCTCGGGACGCTCCCGCAGCGGCGTGGAGCGCAGGGTGATGACATTGATGCGATAGAACAGATCCTGGCGAAACCGGCCCTCTTCCACCAGCGCCGCCAGATCCCGGTGCGAGGCCGACAGGATGCGCACGTCCACCGGCTCCTCGGCGTAAGCCCCGACCGCCCGCACGGCACGCTCCTGGATCGCCCGCAGCAGCTTGACCTGCATGCCGAGCGGCAATTCGCCGACCTCGTCGAGGAACAGGGTGCCGCCCCGCGCCGCCTGGAACAGCCCCTCCTTGTCGTTGCTGGCGCCGGTGAAGCTGCCCTTGCGATGGCCGAAGAACTCGCTCTCCATCAGTTCCGGCGAGATCGCCCCGCAGTTCACCGGCAGGAACGGCGCGGCGGCACGCGGCCCCTGCTCGTGGATCAGACGCGCGATGACCTCCTTGCCGGTACCCGACTCGCCATGGATGAACACCGGCGCCTGATTGCGGGCCAGCTTGGCGATCTGGCCGCGCAGCTGTTCGATCGCGGCGGAGCGGCCGATCAGCGACTTGCCGCCGGCGGCCGGCACCTCGTCCTGGCCGTCGAGACGCAACGCATGGCTGACCAGCTCGCGCAAGGCCTTCAGCTCGATCGGTTTCGACACGAAGTCGAAGGCGCCGCCCTTGAGCGCGCGGATCGCCGCGTCCATGCTGCCGTAGGCGGTGATCACGGCCACCGGCAGGCCTGGATGCTCGGCCTGGATGTGCTCGACCAGT
The DNA here is from genome assembly GCA_020445745.1 of Rhodocyclaceae bacterium. Lineage (GTDB taxonomy): Bacteria > Pseudomonadota > Gammaproteobacteria > Burkholderiales > Rhodocyclaceae > Cognatazoarcus. The sequence continues at coordinate 53,131 of JAGRGB010000051.1, forward strand.
TCCAGGCCGTCACCGTCCGGCAGCCGCATGTCGGTCAGGCAAAGCCGGTACGGCCTGCCGGCCAGCAGTGCCTTGGCGTCGGTCAACGTGCCGGCTGCATCGCAGGCCAGACCGAGGCGGATCAGCGACAGTTCTATCAGTTCGCGAATGTCGTCCTCGTCGTCCACGATCAGGACTTCGGGGACCCTCGACCGATTGCGTCGATCGGCATAGCTCATGGCTGACGCTTCCCAGTGAGACAGAAATGCCCGCCCGGCGCGTTGTCGCCGACTTCGAGGCTGGCCTGATTAGCATCGGCAAGTTCACGGGCAATATAAAGGCCCAGCCCGGTCCCCTTCGAATGGGTGGTGAAGAAGGGCTCGAAGATCTGGCGGCGGACCTCGGGACTTATGCCGCCGCCATCGTCGACGATATGGAGCGCGATGCGGTCGGAGCCGACGGCTTCGGTGTAGAGTCGGATCGAACCCGGCGCGCCCGAACAATAGCGCCGCGCATTGCCGAGCAGGTTCCACATGATCTGGTTGAGGTGGGCGCGATCGAAGGCGAGAGTGTCGCCAGGGGCGAACTCGAGCGCAAACAACACCGCCTCGTGGTGCTCGTGGACCGTGAACTCCTCGATGAATCCCGTCAGGAATACCTGCAGATCGAGGGCTTCGACGAGTACCTGCTCACGACGGCCGAGGGCCAGCACGTCGCGCACCAGTCGCTCGATGCGATGGGAGTTGTCGTTGATGATGCGGATCAGCCGGGCCCGCATGTCCGCGCGCTTTTCCTCTGCCAGCAGATCGGCCGCGTGGGTCACGGCGGACAGGGGGTTGCGAACTTCGTGGGCGATGCTGGCGGTCAGGCGCCCGAGCGCCGCCAGCTTCAATTGCTGGGCCTGGGCCTGAATCTGTGCGAAATCCTGCATGTAGATCAACCGGTCGCCGGTCTCGCCGACGCCACCGATGGCACGACACAGCAGCGCCCTGGGGCCGACCGCGATGACCATCGGTTCGGCGCCGGCGGCCAGCTCTGCCACCTCCGCCGACCATTGCACGAGATCGTCACCGGCGACGACGCCGCCACCGAGCCATTCGGCCGCCCGCGGGTTGAGCTGCCGCACCCGGCGGTCGTCGCCGACCACCAGCACGCCGTCCGGCAGATCCCGGATGATGTGCGCGTTGAGGGCTTGCTGGCGCCGCAGGGCGGCGCCCCGCTGGCGCGCCAGTTCCTCGTTGTCGCGTGCCCGCAGCGCCAGCATGCGCGATACCACCGCCACCGAGAAGAAGCCGACGCACAGCAGCCCGACCGCGAAGAAGTCGCCGGCGCCACTGCTGTAGACGTAGCGCCAGGCGTTCTCGCCGAGCACCGCGACCGAGGTCAGGGCGGCAAAGAACAGCACCAGCCGGCCGGCGGCGATCAGGCCGGCGGCCGCCAGCACCACCAGCATCAGGATCGGAATGCCGCTGCGGTAGCCGCCGCTCGACCACAGGAACATCGCCAGCACGACGATGTCGATCAGCGTCTGGATCGCCACCAGCCGGTTCAGCCCCAGCCGGCGCGCGGCGTCGGGAAAGCCCAGCAACAGCGTCGCGGCGAGGTAGACGCCGGCGGCAATGCGAAAGACGGCGGGGGAGAAGGCACCGAGTTCGAGCGCCCGACCGGCGACCAGGAAGCCGCCGGCGATCACCAGCCGGAACAGGTTGAAATAGCGCAGCGACTTCCAGCGCGTGTGGTCGAACTCGAATTCGTCGGCGGTGCTCACGCGTGCCCGTCGCGATGCAGGCGCTGGTGCTCGGGCGAACAATAACCGATCCCGTCCACGATCAGGGCCTCGCTCTCCGGCACGTGCACGCCGCAGTGGGCACAGGCCACCATGCGCTCGCCGCCAGCCGGTCGCGACTGGCGCTTGCGCAGGCGATCGGAGGTCCGGACGAAGACGCGGCGGACGAAATAGATGCCGGCCAACAACAGGAGGAACAGGATCAGGGTTCGCACGGCTGACGGGCAGGCTGCAGGTGGCGCCAAGTCTAGCAGAAGGGCGTTGGCATCAAAGCGCCCGTAGTCTCGCGCAGGCCTCGTCGAGGGTGGCTTCCGACTTGGCGAAGCAGAAGCGGATGACCCGCTCGTCCCGCCCGCCCTCGAAGAAGGCCGACACCGGAATCGCCGCGACGCCTACCTCGCGGGTCAACCGGTCGACGAATTCCCGGTCGGGCAGATCACCGATCTCCCGATAGCGGGCCAACTGAAAGTAGGTGCCGCGGCTCGGCAGCAATTCGAAACGCGAGCCGGCGAGCGCGGCACGAAAACGGTCGCGCTTGGCCTGGTAGAAGGCCGACAGGCCGAGGTGGCGGCTCGCGTCACCCATGTAGTCGGCGAGCGCCAGCTGGACCGGCGTATTGACCGTGAACACGTTGAACTGATGAACCTTGCGGAACTCCTCCATCAACTGCCGCGGCCCGGCGACGTAGCCGACCTTCCAGCCGGTCACGTGGTAGGTCTTGCCGAAGCTCGAAACCACCAGGCTGCGTCGTGCCAGCGCCGGCCGCCGTGCCACCGATTCGTGGCGCACGCCGTCGAACACGATGTGCTCATAGACCTCGTCGGCAAGCACGACGATGGCGCTGCCATCGGTCAGCCGCGCCAGGGCATCCATGTCCTCGCCGGACCAGATCGTCGCGGTCGGATTGTGGGGCGTATTGACGATGATCATCCGCGTGCGCGGGCCGATCAGTCCGGCCACTTCGGCCCAGTCCGGACGGTAGTCGGGTGCCCGCAGCCGCGCCCGGCGCACGACCCCGCCCTGCAGCGCGATCGCCGGCACGTAGGAGTCATAGACCGGCTCGAACACCACCACCTCGTCGCCCGGCCGCACCAGCGCCGTGATCGCGGTGAACAGCGCCTGGGTCGCACCGGCGGTGACGGTGATCTCGTGCTCGACGTCGTAACAGGCTGCGTACAGGGCCTCGATCTTCGCTGCGATGGCGCGGCGCAGGGGCGGCACCCCGGCCATCGGCGCATATTGGTTGGCGCCCGCGCGCATCCAGTGCGCGACCCGTTCGAACAACTCGTCGTCGGCGTTGAAGTCTGGGTAGCCCTGGGACAGGTTGATCGCGCCGCACTCGTGGGCCAGCGCCGACATCACCGTGAAGATGGTGGTGCCGACCGCGGGCAGCCGCGATTCGACGGTGGCGGGAAAGTTCGGCATCGGCGGCTCCGGCGCGGTGGCGATTGCGGCATTCTGTCAGACCACGGCCGACGCGGTCATCCCGGCGCGACGAGCTACAATCCAGGAGCTCGATGCGGAGCCGACATGCCTCACAAGACCCTCTACCGTGACCGCGACGGCGCGGTGATCCTCGACCAGACCCAGTTGCCCTACCGCGTCGCCCATCGCCGCCTGGAGCGACTCGAAGATGCGGCCGATGCGATCCGCCGCATGCAGGTGCGGGGCGCACCGCTGATCGGCGCGACCGCAGCCTGCGGCGTCGCGCTGGCGATGCAGGCGGACGCCGGCGATGCCGCGCTCGCGCAGGCGCTGGCCGTGCTCGGCGAGACGCGGCCGACCGCGGTCAACCTGCATTGGGCGCTGGCGCGCATGCGCGCCGCGCTGGCCGCGCTGCCGGCCGCCGACAGGGTGGGCCGGGCATGGTCCGAATTCGATGCGATCTGCGCCGAGGACATCGCGACCAATGCCGCGATCGGCCGTCACGGCCTCGAACTGATCGGGCGCGCGGCAGCGCGGCGCGGCGACCGGCCGGTGCGTGTGATGACCCACTGCAACGCCGGCTGGCTGGCGACCCTCGGCCACGGCACCGCGCTGGCGCCGATCTACGCCGCCCGCCGTGCCGGCATGCCGCTCGAGGTCTGGGTCAGCGAGACGCGGCCGCGCAACCAGGGCCTGCTGACTTCCTGGGAATTGCGCGAGGACGGCGTAGCGCATCGCCTGATCGCCGACAACGCCGCCGGCCTGCTACTCGCCCGCGGCGAGGTGGACCTGGTGATCACGGGGGCCGACCGGGTCGCAGCCAACGGCGATACCGCGAACAAGGTCGGCACCTACCTGAAGGCGCTGGCCGCCCGTGACAACGGGGTTCCGTTCTACGTCGCAGCGCCCCGCTCGACGATCGACCTCGCCTGTCCGAGTGGCGCCGACATCCCGATCGAGGAACGCGACGGCGACGAGGTGCGGCATCTGCACGGCATGCGGGGCGGCGTACCGGACGCGATCGCCATCGCGTCGCCGGAGGTGGCGGTCGCCAACCCGGCCTTCGACGTGACCCCGGCGCGGCTGATCAGCGCGATCGTCACCGAGACCGGCATCACTCCGCCCGACCGGCTGGCGGAAGCGGCCGAGGGCAAGGCACGATGACAGCCCTCGCCAGGCCGGCCGCAGGGGACGCTCGTCGCGCCCGGCGAAAGGTGTCGCCAGGCGACGGAGGGCTCGCCCCGTGAGCGGCAGCGGACGCGCCGAGCGGCTGCTCGAGACCGCGCGCGAAATGAACCTGCAGGGGCTCAACCGCGGCACCGCCGGCAATGCCAGCGTGCGCCTCGCAGACGGCGCGATGCTGATCACCCCCAGCGGGCTGCGCTTCGATCGCTGCGAACCCGGCGACATGGTGGTGATCGATGCCGACGGGCACGCCGAGGGCGCTCGCAAGGCCTCGAGCGAATGGCGTATCCATTTCGACATCTACCGGGCGCGGCCGGATGCCGGTGCGATCCTCCATGCCCATCCCCCCTACGCCACCGCGCTGGCCTGTCACCGCCGGCCGATTCCGCCGTTTCATTACATGATCGCGCGCTTCGGCGGCGCGGACGTGCGCTGCGCCGCCTATCACACCTTCGGCACCCAGGCCCTTTCGGATGCGACCCTCGACGCGCTGCGCGATCGCAGCGCCTGCCTGCTGGCCAACCATGGCATGGTGGTCGTCGGGCGCGATCTCGACCATGGCCTGGCACTGGCGATCGAGTTGGAGGCCCTGTGCCAGCACTACCTGTTGAGCCGTCAGATCGGCCGGCCGGTGCTGCTCGACGGCACCGAAATGAACGAAGTGGTCGCGCGATTCGGCAGCTACGGCCAGGCGCGGGACTGAGGCCGGGGCTCGCTGCGCGGTCCGTTCAGAAGCTGCCTCGCTCGACCGGGGCGGCGGGACCGTCGAGGCCGACCCGACCCTCGCTGGCAAACGGCAGGGAACCGAAGCCGCCCAGCGCGACATGGCCCTCGACCCGATAGCCGAGGCCGCGGGCACCGCCCGGAGAGGCGAGTTGGTCGAGCATGCGGGGCAGCGTGGTGGTGGTCGGCACGGTCACGACACGCTCGCCGAGGGCAGCGACGACGAAGGCCTGGTCGGACACGCCGCGCGCGAAGCGCCGGCCATTCAGTTCGACCGTGAAGCTCACGCCTTCGACATCGAGTTCGCGTCGGTTCGGGTTGATGACTCTGAGGTCGAGTTCGAAGCGTTGTTCGAACAGGGTGCCGCCGGCATAGCGGACATCCACCAGGTTGACATCGGGCGCTTCGAGCCCGATCGGCACCGTGCCGCACGCCGCCAGCATCGCTGCCAGGCCTGCCAGGCACGCCGCCGGCCGCCCCATCTACCTGCCCCGCCCCTGTTCGAGCACCCGCAACAGGCTGGAGGTGTCTTCCTGGCCGAATCCGCTCGCCATCAGCGCGTTGAGCTGTTGCCAGACCTGGGCGGCTATCGGCAGCGGCACACCGGTACCCATCGCCTCGTTCATCAGGATGCCGAAGTCCTTGTGGTGCAGGCGCGCCTCGACACCCGCTCCGAAATCCCGCGACACCATCCGCTGGCCCCAGCCATCGAGCGCCTTCGACCACGCCGAGCCGCCGAGCAAGGCCTCGCGCACGCGGCCCACGTCCACGCCGCTGGCGGCGGCCAGATGCAGCGCCTCGGCGCAGGCCTGCAGCGCGGAGACGAACACCATCTGGTTGCAGGCCTTGGCGACCTGTCCGGCACCGCTCGGCCCGATGCGGCGAATCCTGCCCCCCATCGCCTCGAGCAAGGGTCGCACCTTGTCGATCGCGTGCTCGTCGCCGCCGATCATGATCGCCAGACTGCCCGCCTCGGCGCCGACCGTGCCGCCGGAGACCGGGGCATCCAGGAACTCCACCCCGCGGCTGGTGTACTCGGCCGCCAGTTCGCGAGCCTCGCCCGGCGCGATCGTGCTCATGTCCACGTGCACGGCCCCTTCCGCGAGGCCGGCCAGCACGCCGTCCGCGCCGAGCGACACGGCCTTGACGTCGTCGCCGGTGGTCACCATCGTGACCACCGCCTCGCAACCGGCGGCCATCTCGCGCGGACTGTCGCAATGCTCGGCACCGGCAGCCACCAGGGTGGCGGCCGATTCGCGATTGCGGCTCCACAGCCGCAGATCGTGCCCGGCGGCGATCAGGTTGCGTGCCATCGGCCGCCCCATCGCGCCGAGGCCGATGAATCCGACCTTCATTTGATCACCTCCGGATTGCCGCCGAGACGTTCGAGCAGCTTCAGCACCGCCACCGAATCCTCTTCGCCCAGGCCACTTCCGAGCATGCCGGCGAACAGCTGGGCCGCCGCCGCCGCGGTCGGCAGCGCGACGCCCGCACGATGGGCCTCGTCGAGGACGATGCGCATGTCCTTGAGGTGCATCCACGACTTGAAGCCCGGCTGGAAATTGCGATCGAGCATGCGCGCGCCGTGGTTCTCGAGGATCCGGCTGTTGGCCAGGCCGGCGGTCAGCACCTCGCGCACCGCCGCCGCGTCGACGCCACTGTGGCGCGCGAAGTTCAGGGCCTCGGCGACCGAGACCACGCCGACGCCGGTGATCACCTGGTTGCAGGCCTTCGTCACCTGGCCCGCACCGTTGGCCTCGCCGATGTGGGTGATCGATCCCCCGATCGCCTGGAACAACGGCAGCACGGTATCGAACGCCGACTTCGGACCACCGACCATGATCGTCAGCGTACCGGCGATCGCCCCGGCCTCGCCGCCGGACACCGGCGCGTCGAGCATCCGGATGCCCTGCTCGCCGAGCCGCCTCGCAATTCCCTTGGCCGCGCTCGGCGCGATCGTGCTCATGTCTACCACGATCGCACCTTCCCGGGCTCCCTCCGCGATGCCGGCCGGGCCGAGGGCGACCTCCTCGACGTCCGGCGCATCGGCGACCATCGTGATCACGATCGGCGCCTCGCGCGCCACGGCGCAGGCGTCGCCACAGGGCCGCGCACCGGCATCCGCGAGCGGCTGCGCCGATTCCGCGCGCCGGCTCCACACGTACACTTCGTGCCCGGCCTTCAGCAGATTCAGGGCCATCGGCCGCCCCATCAGGCCCAGCCCCACGAAACCGACCTTCATCCGCGCGTTTTCCGTCGATAGACCATACGTGGATTGTAGCGGCTCGCTCCGATAAAGTAGCCGCGAGCGACACCCCGGCCAAGCCGCGATACCCTCTTGCGTTTCCCGTGCCGGGCCGCGACCAGGAAACCGAACCATGCCGTTTGCATCTTTCATCAAGGAAATCGGACGCGGCGCCAAGGGCGCGCGCTCCCTCGACCGCAACCGCGCCGGCGAACTCTTCGCGGCGATGCTCGCCGGCGAGGTGGGCGAACTCGAACTCGGCGCGGCCCTGATCGCCCTGCGCATCAAGAGCGAGTCGCTCGACGAATTGCTCGGCTTCGCCGACGCGATGGCAGCCCGGGTCGCGACGATAGCCGTTCCCGACGGGCCACGCTGCGTCGTGCTGCCCACCTACAACGGCGCGCGCCGCCAACCCAACCTGATGCCGTTGCTCGCCCTGCTGCTGCAGCGGGTCGGCGTGCCGGTCCTGATCCAGGGGCGCCACGACTTCGATGCCCGAATCGATCCGTTCACGCTGCTCGACGCCCTCGGCATCCGGCGCGCCGACGACGCCGGCGAGGCGTCGCGCCGGCTTGCCGACGCCGGCGTCGCAGCGATCGGCGTGGAGGCCCTATTGCCGGGCCTCGCCGACCTGCTGGCGACCCGCCCGCGGCTCGGCGTGCGCAGCGCCGGCCACACCATGGCCAAGCTCCTCGACCCGTGCCCCGGCCGAACCGTCCGTGTGGTCGCCGTCACCCATCCCGAATACCTGACGCGAATGGAAGAGTTCCTCCGCGCCGACGGCGGGCATGCGCAATTGCTCAGGGGGACCGAGGGCGAAGCCTACGCCAATCCCCGGCGCCTGCCGCGCCTGCTCGGTTTTGCCGATGGCCGGCAATTCGTCCAGGCCGAAGGCGAGGCCGGCGGCGCGCCCCCGCTTGCGGAACTGCCCGAGCATATCGATGCCGAACGCAACGCGGACACCATCCGGCGGATGCTCGCGGGCGAGCTGCCGGTGCCCGAGCCGATCTCGGTCCAGGCCGCCGCGCTGGCCGCTCTGGCACGCGAGTCGTGACGCACGGTCCGGCGGCGGGCGGGGTCGCGGATGGCCCGCCGCTACAATCCACCCCCGTCCGCATCCAGCCGAGTGCCCACGTGCCAGCCATCCTTCGCATCCTCGAACACCGACGCCAGCCGTTCCTGCTGCTGTTCGCCACCTGCGCGTCCCTGCTCGCCTTCGGGCTCTATCTCCAGTACGCGAAGGGCCAGGAGCCCTGCCCGATGTGCATCATGCAACGCTACGCGTTCGTCGGCGTGGCGATCATCGCCCTGCTTGCCGGCATCCACGGTCCCGGCGCCGCCGGACGCCGCGTCTACGGGCTGCTGCTGGCGCTGGCGGCGCTCGGCGGGGGCGGTGTCGCCGCGCGCCAGAGCTGGATCCAGATCTACCCACCGGAGGTCTCGGAGTGCGGGCCGGGTCTCGAGTACATGCTCGACAGCTTTCCGCTGGCCGACGCGTTGCCGATGATCTTTCACGGTGCCGGCGACTGCACCGAGCGCGCCTGGACCCTGCTCGGACTGTCGATCGCCAACTGGTCGCTGCTCAGCTTCGCGGCGGTCGCGGTGTTTGCCGCATGGCTGATGTTCGCCCGCAGGCCGCGCTGAGCGCCGGCCACGTCAGGTGATCACCTCGACGATCTCGACGCCCATTTCGTATTCGCCGCCCGGCGTCGGGTGACAGCGACGCACGCACACGCGTACGTGCAGAGGCGCGATCGCCTTGGCACCACCGGGCGAGGCCACCTCGACACGCAGCCGTTCGCCATCGCGCGGCACGTAGGCGCTGATCAGGGTCATGCCGCCGACCGCAAGATCGGTGCATCGGGCCGTCACCGGCCGCAGTTGCCCGGGCACATGGACCGCGGCTTCGATGCCCCCGACCGGAATCCTGCGGCCGCTTCTGCGCTCGCTTTCGGCCTTGCGTCGATCCATCTTTCCTCCTGATACGCTCTGTTTCACGGTCGCTGCCCGGACACCGCCGGCCAGCCACCGACGACCAAGGAATGCACTGACCGGCGATCGGCCCCGGCCACCACGCCGGGCGCCGGCGCCCAGCGCACCGATTTCGGCGCGTGCGCGCCGCGGCTAGGCTTCGAGGGCGGGTTCGCTGGCTTTCGACCCGGGTACGCACGTCAGCAACAGCATCGACACGTCGTCGTGATGGGCCTCGCCCTCGAGATGCGTCTCGAGGGCTTGCCGAACGGCTTCCACCCTTCTTTCCGGCGCCGACACCGCCAGCGTCTGTTCCAGGCATTCCTGGCCGAACTCCTCGCCATCGGAGCGGTGGGCCTCGATCAGACCATCCGAATAGGCGAGGATCTGCTGGCCCGGTTCGACCGCGAAGCGTTCGGTGCGCCCGGTGTCCTCGTCGTTGTCGGTGATCCCCAGCGGCACGTGATCCGAGGCGAAGCGCCGCGCGATGCCGCCACCGCGGTCCAGCAGCAGCACTTCCGGGACACCCCCCACCCACAGCTCCACCTCGCGGGCATCGGCCGACAGGCAGAATATCGCCGCGCCGACGAAGCGGCCGACCGGCAGCCCGCCGCGCAGTTGCGCGTTGATCGCGGATACCAGGTAGGAGAGGCTGACCTCGCGGGCGACTTCGGTATAGAACAGCGACAGCACCGGCAACACGCTGATCGCCGCCGCGAGGCCGTGGCCGGTGGCATCGGCCAGCATCGCGAACGTCCTCCCGCCCGGCGAGCGCGCCAGCATGATCAGGTCGCCCGAGAAGCGCGTCGTTGCCGACACCGAATACTGCACCCGGGGATCCTTCAGCCAGTCGCCATGGATCTGGCGTTCCATGATGGTACGCGCCAGTTCCTGCTCGCGCTCCTGCTCGGCGTACAGCCGCTCGAGACGGGCGCGGGTCTCGGCCCGTTCACGCGCCTGCCGCTCCCGCTCGGTGACATCGCGCACGACGCCGACGAACAGGTGGCGGTCGGGCAGGTCGATATCGGTGATGCCGAGTTCGAGGGGAAACAGCGCGCCGTTCTTGCGCCGGCCGGTCACCTGCCGGATCTTTCCGACCCCGCCCCCGGAGCCGGTCTCGAGGTAGCGCCGGATATAACCGTCATGGGCCGAATGGTGTGGTTCCGGCATCAGCATGGAGACGTTCTTACCGATCAGTTCCGCCGGACCATAACCGAACTGGGCGCAGGCGGCGCGGTTGCACGAGTGCATGATGCCGTGCTCGTTGATCGTTATCAGACCGTCGATCACCGCATCCGAGATCGCGCGGATCTGCTCCAGCGACTCGACCACCGCGCGCTGCATCATCAACTGGCGCGACACCGAGCGCATCTTGGCCGCAAAGACCGCAAAGGAGATCGGCTTGACCAGGTAGTCGTCCGCCCCGGCGTCCAGGCCGGCCGCGATGTCGGAATCGTCGGCCAGCGCCGACAGCATCACCACCGGCACCCAGTTGCCCTCCTGCAGCCGGCGGATGCTGCGCGTCGCCTCGAAGCCGTCCATGACCGGCATCATCACGTCCATCAGCACCAGATCCGGCCTGTCCGACTGGAAGCGGGCCACCGCCTCCTTGCCGTCCGCGGCCATGATCGCCGTGAACCCCAGCTTTCGCAGGAACACGTCGAGCATGCTGCGGTTCGACGCCGTGTCGTCCGCGACCAGCACCTGCAGGTTCGTGGCCTGCGGCAGCTTGCCTTTGTCGAGGGTCATTTCCATCGATCGATCACACCCATCCAGGGAGGTTGCGAGGCACCGGCGGGAACACGGTCATGCCCGACTCCCGCCCGCGATCGCGCGTACGCGGTTGCCGCATCCCTCGTAATCGAGGCTGGCGAACGCCAACTGTCTGGCCAGCGCGATCCCCCGGCCGTTGGGGGCGAAGGCCCGCTCGGGATCGAATTCCAGGTACTGGTGCCAGTCGAAGCCCTGGCCCTGGTCCTCGATCAGGAATTCCCAATCATCGTCCTTGCGCTCGACCGAAACCGTGACGCTGCGGCCGCGGTACTCGGGCAGGGCGAGGCGGCGCTCCACCTCCTCATGCCATCGGTCCACTTCCTTGAGCCGTGATTTCTCCGCGAAGCTGATCTCGAGATTGCCGTGCTCGATCGCATTGATCATCAACTCCGACAAGCCCATCGCACCAACCTGCGGCTCCGGGAACAGGTTGCCGAGCAGCGAGGCCAGGCGCTGGGCATCGTCCAGCGTGCGGATCCTGAAGGAGGCGGACTCGGCCAGTGCGATCACCGTGTTCTGGACGTCCACGTCCTGTGCCGTGGCGTGTCGCAGGGCGGAGTCTTCGAGGGCAGCACGGACGATCGTCTGCAACGCCTCCAGGTCGAAGGGCTTCGTCAGATAGTAGTGGGCGCCTGCCTGAAGACCTTCCCGCACCTGATCCGGCGACGCCGCCGCGGTCTGCATGATGACCGGGATGTCGGTCAGGCGCGCGTCGGCCTTGATGCGACGCAATACCTCGATGCCGTCGATGCCACGCATCATCCGATCGAGGACCACCAGGTCGAAGTGATTGCCGGGCCTGCGCAGCAAGTCCCAGGCATGCTCGCCACTGTCGGCCGTCACCAGCCGATAGCTCGGATCGTCCAGTGTCTCGGCGATGATGTCGAGATTGAACGGTTCGTCATCCACCACCAGTATTTGCATCTCGCTCACGTCAGATCTCTCACACGATTTCTATGACGGCATGTTCGAGCGGCAGCAATATCTCGAACCGTGCGCCACCCTGGTCCTCGTTGCTCGCCGATATGGTGCCTGCCTGGGCCTCCACGATCCTGCGCGAAATAGCAAGTCCCGATCCGGTACCGCCGGCGCCGCGCTTGGTCTCCGAGCTCTGCACGAATTTCTCGAAGATCGACTCGAGCTCCCCGTCGGGAATGCCGATCCCATCGTCCACTACGACCAGACGAGCGAAATGTGTAGTCCCGGTCGCCGGGTCGGAACCCGCGCACGGGAGTTCGACCTGGTCGAGGACGATCCGGATGCGCCCGCCGGCCGGGGTAAACCGGGCTGCATTCGACAACAGGTTGCCGACCACCTGCCCGGTGCGCTCCGGGTCGCAGCGAACGCTCAGCGAGCAGGTCCGATCGAAATCGGATTCGACCCGGTGCGAGGCCATCGACACGCCGTGCTCTTCCAGCGCATCGGTGACGATCTCGACCAGATCGTGGCTGCCCATCCGCAGGCACAGGTGGCCCGACTCCAGTTTCGCCAGATCGAGCAGATCATTGAGCATGTCGAGCAGTCGCTCGCCGCTCTGGCGCACCCGGCGAAAATACTCGTGCAGCCGCTCCGGCGGCAGACGCTCGCCGCGACTTTCGCCGAGTCTGGCGTAGCTCAGGATCGCATGCAGCGGCGTACGCAACTCGTGGGACATGTTGGCGAGGAAGGACGACTTGGCGACGTTGGCAGCCTCGGCGGCCTCCTTGGCCGCCCGCAGGTCTCGGGTCTGCTCCCTCACCATTTCGGACAACTTGTCGCGATGGCGCCGAAGTTCGTCCTCCGCCCGCTTCAGGTCGGACACGTCGGTCGCGCTGCCGATGAAGCCGAGCAGCGAACCGTCCGCCTCGACAATCGGATCGGCGGTGGCCATCATCCAGCGGTAGCCGCCTTCGCGATGCCGCAGGCGGAACTCGATGCCGAACGCCCGCCGAGATTCGATTCCGGCGTACTCGGCTGCCGCGCAGCGAACCCGATCCTCGGGATGGACGGCGTCGAGCCAGCCGCCCCCCAGACCATCGATCAATTCGGTGCCGGTGAATTCGAGCCAGGTGCGATTGAGGTAGGTGACCCTGGCGTCCGGCGCCAGCATCCGGATCAGCACCGGCGCCGAGTCGGCGAGGCGCCGGAAGCGCTCCTCGGACTCGCGCAGCGCGGCCGCCGCGCGGCGCTGCTCGGTGATGTCGGCATGGCTGCCGATGACCCGCAGCGGACGACCGTCGGCATCGCGTTCGACGACCCGCCCGCGATCAAGCACCCAGATGTAGCCGCCCTCCCGCTGGAGCATGCGATATTCGTTGCGATAGAAGCCGGTATGCCCCTCTAGATGGTCCTGCACGCCATGGGCGACCTGGGCCAGGTCGTCCGGGTGGATGCGCGACCGCCATTCGTCGAGGGATGGGCCGATCTCGTCGCGGTGGTAACCGAGCATCTCGCACCAACGCGGCGAGTAATAGACTTCGTCGCGCGCCACGTGCCAGTCCCACACGCCCTCGCCCGAGCCCTCGAGGGCGAACTGCCAGCGTGCCTCGCAGTTGCGCAGAGCCTCTTCGTCGCGCCGTCGGGGCGACACGTCGCGCGCCACGCCGAGCACGCCGCAGGCCATGCCGGCGCGGTCCCGCACAGCCACCGTGCGCATTTCGGCGTACCATTCGCCGCCGTCCGGAAAGCGCAGCGCCTCTTCATGCACGCACGGCACCGGCGACGCTTCCGCCGAGCGGTCGGCGCCGCGCAGCCAGGCAGCCACGATCGGCGGCAAGCACTGTTCGTCGGTGCGGCCCAGCAGCGCGCCCGCGTCACTGCCGGCGAGGCGTTCGAAGGCCGCATTGCAATAGCGGTAACGACCGTGCCGGTCCTTGAACCACACCATGTCCGGCATTGCCGCCACCAGCGCGTTCAGGACGGCCTCTTGCTCTTCGAGTTCGCGCTCCGCCCGCCGCTGCCCGCTAATCGTGCGGATCGCCATCAGCACACCGCCGTCGCCGCCGGGAACGACACGTGCCCGATAGGCATGCAGACCGCGACCCGTGTCTTCGTCCGAGAATTCGAGCGACTGCCAACGCCCCGCGGACAAGGTCGTGCACGCCGCCTCCCGCAGGCGCGCAGCCGTCGCCGCAGGCAGCGTCTGTTCGAGCGTTCCGCCCACCGAGCGTTCGCCGTCGAAGGGGCCGCCGCTCGTCCCCGGCTCCGGCCTGCACCAGCGGATGCGCAGGTCGGCACCGAGTTCGAGCAAGGTGTCCGGGCTGGCCTGCAGCAACGCCGCGCGGGCCAGTTGGGCGGCACCCAGCGCCTCCTGTGCCTCGCGTGCCTGGCTCACGTCGTCGAGGCAAGCCCACCACCACGTGCCCGCCTCACCCCGTGGCAGCCGAGCCAGGCGGAGGCGTATCCGCCGGCGGGTTCCGTCCGCGGCCGGCATGTCGAATTCACTACCGCCACGATCGCTGTCGTCGCGGCACAAGGACGCCGCCAGTCGCGACGTTTCCGCCAGGATCGCTGTCGCGCCACGGCCCGCGGCTTCGGTGACGGACTCATTGTCGCCATCGATCAGCGCGCGAAAGGTCGGGTTGCCGAACACCACGCGCCAGTCCGCATCGAGCAGGGCGATGCCCAGCGGCAGCACCTCCAGCAGGGTATCCAGTTGTTGCCGCAATGCGCGGCACTCGTCGATCTGCCGACTGACCGCGGAGACGTCCCGAACCACGCTCAACACCGCCGGCTCGCCATCCGCATCGGTGATCGGCAGATGCTCGAGCAGCCAGCATTGGCGGCGGTCGCCGGCATCGGCGAAACGCACTTCGGCAATGTCTGCCCGTCCCTTGGCGATCACCCCGGCGACACCGGACGACATCGCCTTCGCCAGTTCGTCGTCCCCCCGGCGCACGCCGCCCGGCTGCGCCCGCTGCGCCGAGCCGGGCAAGGCCTTCGCGGCCTGGTTGCTGATCCGGCAGCGCTGGTCCGCGGCGCGCACCGTCACCGCGAACGGCAAGGCGTCGACCACGCGGGCCAGGAAGCGCTGCGATTGCAGGATCAGCGCCGTGCGCCGACTCTCGGCGCTGACATCCGAGATCGCTCCGACGATCCTGCCGATGTCGCCGGAATCGGAGCGCTCGACCCTGGCGCGAATGCGCAGCCGCTGCGCCAACGGGGCGGCCGGGCGGGCGCCCACTTCGACATCGAGGGCGATGTCGGATTCGAGCAAGCCGCGCAGCGACGCGAGCAGCGAACGCCTTTCGTGTCTGTCCACCAGGCGTAGGATCGGGCGCACAGTGGTCGCGCCGTCCCAGCCGGCACCCTCGAGGAGCTTGCGGGTACGGCAGTTCAGGTAGATCTCGCGGCATTGCGGCGACCATTCCCACACCCCCTCACCGGCCGCGTCGAGCGCCAACGCAAGCCGCGTCTCGCGCTCGCGCAGGCTGCCATCGATGCGGGCCGCCGCCTGCAGCGCATGGCGACGACTGGTACCGCCGACATGGACCAGCCATGCGAGCAGCCCGCTCAAGGCCATGCCGACGATCGACGTCAGCAACGACGACACGCCGGCCGCCGCGGAAATCTGCCCATGCATCAGCAGGCGATAGCTTCTGGCTCCAACCGTCAGCGACCGTTCCCCGCCGTCGATGCGTGGGATGTCGCCGGCGTCGTCGAACACGACGACCGGCTCCGGCTGGGTCGTGTCGAGCAGCCGCAGGCCGCCCGCGGCATGCTCTCCGGCCAACAGCCGGCCGAAGCTCACCACGACGAACGCCACGGCCCTTCCGCCACTGCGCGAAGCATCGCGCTGCTGCGCACGATCGACCGGCATCAGCATCAATGCTTCGAGCACGTTGCGCGGCGCCGCCGCAAACAGGCGGACCGGCGCGCTCAATGTCGGCATGCCGAGCTGGGCCGCGCGGTTCGCTGCGGTCACGACCTGCGGCATCGAGCCCAGTCCTCTGGCTGCCGCGGGATGGTCCGCCAGCGGCCCGGCCGAAAGCTGTCGCAATCTCAGGGTGCCGTCGTCGTCCTGCTGCAGCAGGCCGGTCGCGAGCACCCCGTCGCGGGGTGACAACTCGCGGCCGGCGCGCTCGACATAGCGCTGCCAGAGTGCCTCGTCGGCCTCCGGGCTGGCGGTCAGGAATGCAGCGGCGGAGACCAGGAACTGCCGGTAGGTGGCGAATCGCGAAACCAGTCCGGTGGCGATCCGGCCACTGCTCTCGGTCGCCTGCCGCCGGGCCTCGGCATCTTCGCTGCCCGCCTGACGCAGCGTGACGCCCAGCACCAGAAATGCACACAGCACGAAGATCGCGAGCGCCGGCGGATGGGGACGCCCGACGATGGCGACACCGTCGCCCGGCGGGCGGAGCGACGGGGACGCGACCGCCCGGCTACAGGGCTCGTGGAGGAAGAAATGCATTCACGCCTTAACGGCGTGACCGCAAGCAAGTTGAGCCGCGCACGGCAGCGGTCGCGACGCCGCTGGCCCGCCCCGTGCGAAGGCTCCTGGCGCGTCACCCGCAAGGGAGCGAATCCTTGACGCCGAGCTTGCGCAGGAATATCTCGAGGGGACAGAAGCGGGTGAAACCACTCTGGAACAGGTTGGCACCGACGAAGGCGGTGAACCACAGGAAGTTGGCATTGACGAACAGCGGCGAACCCTCGACGCCGAGGGCCAGCGAGATCAGCACGAAGGCTCCGGCGAAGATCCGGACGAACTGGTTGACTGTGAGATTCATGGTCTTGCTCCTTCTGGGTCGGCCTGCGCCTCGTGCCTGTGGCGGGCGGCGTAATAGAGAACCGGGATCACCACCAGCGTCAGCACGGTGGATACGAAGATGCCGAAGATCAGGCTGATCGCAAGGCCGTTGAAGATCGGGTCGTCGAGAATGAACAGGGCACCGATCATCGCCGCCAGCGCGGTCAGGCCGATCGGCTTGGCGCGTACGCTGGCCGCCCGGATCACGGCTTCGGCAAACTCGATCCCCTGACTGCGCTGGTGGTTGATGAAATCCACCAGCAGGATGGAGTTGCGCACGATGATGCCGGCCAGCGCGATCATGCCGATCATCGACGTCGCGGTGAAATGGGCGCCCAGCAGCGCGTGGCCGGGCATCACGCCGATCACCGTGAGGGGGATCGGCGCCATGATGATCAGCGGTACCAGGTAGCTCTTGAACTGGGCCACCACCAGCAGGTAGATCAGCACGAGGCCGACCGCATAGGCGATGCCCATGTCGCGGAAGGTCTCGTAGGTGACCTGCCACTCGCCGTCCCATTTGATGCTGTAGCCGGCGTACGGATCGGCCGGTTGCGAGATGAAGTACTCGTCGACGCTGCCGGCCAGGCGGGGACCGTCGAGCTTGATGCCGGTGATCGCGCTGCGCATGTCGAACATGCCGTACAGCGGCGAATCCAGCGCACCGCCCATGTCGCCGGTGACATAGACGACCGGCAGCAGGTCCTTGTGGTAGATGACCTGCTCGCGCCGGCTCGGCCGTTCCTGCACGACCTCGGAGATCGGCACCAGGTGTCCGTCACGCGCCCGTACCCGCATCGCCAGCAACTCCTCCAGGCGCGCCTGGCGGCTCGCCGGCAGCTGCACCCGGACGGGAATCTCGTATTTGTTGTCGCTGCCATGCACCGGCGTCACCGACTCGCCCGCCAGGCCCATGCGCAGCACTTCGACGACATCGGCCTGGGCGACACCGATCAGCGCCGCCCGCGCCTGGTCCACCCGCAGCACGATCTTCGGCGCGACCTCGTCGATCGAGTCGTCGATCGCGATGATGTCCGCGGTGGTTTCGAAGACATCGCGGATCTCTTGCGCCACCGCGATCTGGCCCTGGTAGTCGGGGCCATAGACCTCGGCGACGATCGGCGCCAGCACCGGCGGCCCGGGGGGCACCTCGACGACCCGCGCGTTGCCGCCGTAGCCGCGGGCGATCTCGGCGACGCGGTCGCGCACCGCGATCGCGATCTCGTGGCTGGAGCGCGCCCGGTGATGCTTGTCGGCCAGATTGACCTGGATGTCGCCGAGTTCCGGCGCGGCGCGCAGATAATACTGGCGCACCAGGCCGTTGAAGTTGATCGGGCTCGCGGTGCCGGCGTAGGTCTGGTAGTCGGTGACTTCCGGCACCTGGGCGAGATGGGCACCGATCTCCTGCAGCACGCGCTGGGTCTGCTCGACCGGCGTGCCGACCGGCATGTCGAGCACCACCTGGAACTCGCTCTTATTGTCCAGCGGCAGCATCTTCAGCGCCACCAGCTTGACCACCGCCAGCGATACCGAGGCCGCGATCAGGCCGAGGATCAGCAACCACAGCAGGCCGCGATTACGCCCGCCGCGGCGCCGGTCGAGCAGCGGCCCCATGATGCGACGGAAGACGCGGTCGAGGGTCGCCGTCATGCGGTCCTCGCCGTGCCCGTGCGCCGGCGTCTTGTTCAGCATCAGCTGCGCCAGCCACGGCGTCACGACGAAGGCCACCGCCAGCGAGATGAACATCCCCATCGACGAATTGATCGGGATCGGGCTCATGTAGGGTCCCATCAGGCCACTGACGAAGGCCATCGGCAGCAAGGCCGCGATCACCGTGAAGGTGGCCAGGATGGTCGGCCCGCCGACCTCGTCGACGGCACCCGGAATCAGCTGCCAGAGCGGCTTGCCGGGCTCGAGGACGTGGTGGCGGTGGATGTTCTCGACGACGACGATGGCATCATCGACGAGGATGCCGATCGAGAAAATCAACGCGAACAGGCTGACCCGGTTCAGCGTGAAGCCCCAGGCCCACGACGCGAACAGGGTCGCCGCCAGCGTCAACGCCACCGCGACGCCGACGATCAGCGCCTCGCGCCAGCCCAGCGTCAGCAGTACCAGCGCGACCACCGCCGATGTCGCGAAGACCAGCTTGCCGATCAGCTTGTCCGCCTTGTCCGCCGCGGTCTGGCCGTAGTTGCGGGTGACCGTGAGCTCGACGCCTTCGGGAATCACCGTGTCGCGCAGCGAGCCGGCACGGGCGATCACCGCGTCGGCGACGTCGGAGGCATTCGCACCGGGCTTCTTCGACACCGACAGCGTCACCGCCGGGAACAGGCCGTCGGCCGCGATGTCACGCTGTCCGGCAGCGCTGCCGGTGCCGAACCAGACGTACTGGCGATTTTCGCCGGGACCGTCGCTGACTTCCGCGACGTCCTGCATGAACACCGGCTTGCCCTGGTTGGTGCCGACCACCAGCGTGCGCACGTCGTCGGCCGATTCCAGATAGGTGCCGGTCTGGACCAGCACCTCCCGGTTGTCGGCGGTCAGGCTGCCGGCCGGCAGCGACGCGTTGGAGATCTGCAGCGCGGCCTTCAGGTCCTGCGCGGTGACGCCGTAGGCGTTCATCCGCTCGGTCATCATGTCGACCCTGACGACGTGGCCCGGGCCACCGATCGTGGTGACGTCGCGGGTGCCATCGATGCGCTTGATCTCGACCTCGATGGCCCGCGCGACCTGCTGCAGCTCGAAGCCGGAGCGCTTTGGATCCTCGGTCCAGAAGGTCAGCGCGACGATGGGCACGTCGTCGATGCCCTTGGGCTTGACGATCGGCTTCATCACACCGAGTTGCGGGGACAGCCAGTCGCTGTGCGAATCGATGGTGTCGTAAAGGCGCACCAGCGCGTCATTGTTCTTTACGCCGACCTCGAACTGGACCGTGATCACCGACATGCCCGGCCGCGAAACCGAATAGACATGCTCGACCCCGGCGATCCGCGACAGCACCTGCTCACCCGGGCGCGACACCAGTGCCTCGACGTCACGTGCCGACGCGCCAGGGAAAGGCACCAGCACGTTGGCCATCGTCACGTCGATCTGCGGCTCCTCCTCCTTGGGCGTGATCAGCGTCGCGAAGATGCCCATCAGCATCAGCACCAGCGCCAGCAGCGGCGTCAGGGCGTTGCGCTGGAAGGCCGCGCTGATGCGGCCGGAGATGCCCATCCGGTCGGTCGCTGTGCTCATCGATCGGCCCCTATCGGGCAACGCCGCGCTTGAGCGCGATGCCGGCCTTGACCGCGTCGGTGGCAACCGATTCGGCCGGCGCCAGGCCCGCCAGCACCTCGATGCGGCCATCCGACAAGGCCTCGCCGAGCCGCACCTGGCGCAGCACGAAGCCGCCCTCGGCCTGCTGCACATAGACGCCGGTGATCTCGCCACGACGCACGATGGCCTCCGGCGGCACGCCGATCCGGCTCTGTTCGCCGGTGGCGAAATGCACCCGGGCGAAGGTGCCGGGAAGCACGCCGACATATTCGAGGGGCAGCGCCACCCTCGCCTGGACGGTATGGGTGCGTGGATCGGCGGTCGGGATCAGCTCGACGTCGTCGGCCTCGACCCAGCGTCCGCTGTCGGGAAATTCGACCCGCGCGCTCAGCGGGCCGCGGCGCAAAGCCTCCAGGCGCGACTGCGGCAGGTCGGCGACGACACGCATCGCGGTCGGATCGTAGATCGTCAGCAATGCCCGCCCGGGCTGTGCCATTTCGCCCGGCTGTGCGTCGCGGCGGGCGACGATGCCGTCCATCGGCGCAGCCAGGCTTGCGAAGCCGCGGGCCACGGTGGCCTGGCCCCGGCCCGCCTCGGCCGCCCGCAGCGCCGCCTCTGCGGCCCGCTGCGCGGCCTCCGCCTGGTCCAGCGCGGCCTGACTGACGAACTTCTGTTCGAACAGGCCCTGGGTGCGCTCGAACTGGGCGCGGGCGTTGATCGCGTTGGCCCGGGCCTGCTCCACCTGGGCCTCGGCGCCCGCCACGGCCTGGGTGGCCGCCGCGGCATCGATGCGGATCACCAGGTCGCCCTGCTTGACGCGATCGCCGGCATCCACCGTCATCTCGAGAATGCGGCCCTGGGTCTGGGCTGCCAGGGTCGCGCTGCGTACCGCCTCGACCACACCCTCGGCAGGATAGGAGGCCAGCACCGGGCTGGAATCGACGCGGACCGCCGACGGGACCTGGGCGCTCGCCGGACTGGTGAGCACGGCCACAAGCAGCAAGAAGAGGAAGTGTTTCATGTATATCAGTATATTCTTATACGTTAGCAGGTCAACACCGCGCCGCCGCTGTGTGACCTGGGTCACCCGGCGCGCACCGCGGCCTTGCGGCGTCGCGCAGTGCCACCGCCTCGACGACATTGCCGGATCCGATGTAGTACAGCGATGCGAAGCAAGCTGCGCGGGCCAGCGCGATGCCGCGCCCGTTCGGCGCGCCGGCGCGGCTGTCGTCGAAACGCAGCCACGGTTCCCAGTCGAAGCCGCGGCCCTGATCCCGCACGCGAAACCGAACGAGTTCGGCACAGTTGGCGACCGACACGCACACGCTGTGCTCACGCGCTCCCAGCGCGGCGATCCGGCGGTCGCGCTGGCGTTCGAAATCGCCGCATGCGAGCCAGTCGCGCTTGCGGGCGAAGCCGATGTCGAGATTGCCGTGCTCGATACCGTTGGTGATCAATTCGGCGAGTCCGGCGGCGACCAGCTCCGGTTGCGCGCACCGGCATGCCAGCGCACAGGCCAGCGGCACCACCTCCCGCGGATGGCGGACGTGGTAGACCGCTTCAATCATCGGTCGCCGCCAGTGTCGCCAGCGCGTATTCGCCCATTGCCGCCAACACCCGGTCGTCCTCGCCGACCGCCTTCGCCACCGTCACCCGGCAGGCCGGATGGCGGCCTGCGGCGCGCTCGATGATCTGCGGCACGTCACGCTTGAGATGTCCCCCCTGGGCCAGGAACACCGGCACCACCAGGATCCGGCGGACGCCGTCGGCCACCAGTTCGTCGATCACCCCGTCGAGATCAGGCGCCATCAGCTCCAGGTAGGCCGGGCGCACTCGCACGGCCGGCTCGCGCGCCGCGATCATTTCGGCCAGCCGCCGCACCGGCCCCGCCCATTGCGGGTCGCGCGCGCCATGGGCAAACAGTACGATAGCCTCTGTCATCGAATTCACGCCGCCTGGGATTGATTGCCAATGAGAAATCTTCTCGGACCGATTCTGATCTGCCTGGCGAGCATGGCGCAAGCGACGGACGCGCCGGCATCACATCCCGGCGGCATCGTGCGCCTCGACCTCGGGCCGGCCGAGGCAGCGGCGCCGACTGTCCGCTTCCAGGGGCGCAGGGTGCTGGTCGTCGAGGCCGCCAGGCGCTGGCAGGCGCTGATCGGCATTGCACTGGATGCCGAACCGGGCTGGCTCAGCGCCGAGATCACCGACGCCGGCGGTCGCCAGCGGGAACAGCCACTGGCCATCGAAGCCCACGACTACCCGGTCCAGCACCTGAGGGTGAAGAACCGCCGCCACGTCGACCCGAACCCCGAGGATCTGGCGCGCTGGGCCCGCGAGCGCGATGCGCAGGACGTCGCCAAGCGCGCCTGGCGCGATCCTGCGCCCGCCACCGCGACCCTCGGTCTTCCGGTCGATGGCCGCCGCTCGAGTGCCTTCGGACTGCGCCGCACCTTCAACGGCGAGCCCCGCAATCCCCACAGCGGTCTCGACCTGGCGGTGCCGAACGGCACGCCGGTAGGCGCACCCGCCGCCGGCATCGTCTCCCTCACCGGCGATTACTTCTTCAATGGCCGCACCGTGTTCGTCGACCACGGCCATGGCCTGATCAGCATGTTGTGCCACCTGTCGCGCATCGACGTCGCGGTGGGCGACCGCGTCGCCGCCGGCGAGATCGTCGGCCGCTCCGGAGCCACCGGCCGCGCGACCGGCCCGCATGTGCACTGGAGCGTGTTTCTGAACGGCAATGCGATCGATCCCGACGCCCTGCTGGGCGACTCCTGAGGCGGGTTGCGCACGACGAACCGCGCTACGACTGCGCCGCGGCGGCCAGCCGATTGAGTACCCAGCCGGCGGCCTGCAGGCCGAAGCCCGCGGTCACCGCGACGCTCGAGCCGTAGCCCGCACAACTGAGCCCGGCACCGCCCTTCGCCGGCCCACAGGCCGACGCGTCGGTCGCCACCGGTTCGCTCGAGTACACCGCATCGACACCGAAACGACGTGCGACATCGCGCGGATAGCCGTGCTCGCGCCGCAACCGCGCCCGCAGACGCGACAGCAACGGATCCTGCACCGTGCGGGCGAGGTCGGCGACCACGATCCGGCCCGGATCGCGCTTGCCGCCGGCGCCGCCGCACACCACCAGCGGCAACGCGAGGCGGCGGCAGGTCAGCACCATCGCCAGCTTGGCCCGCATCTGATCGACCGCATCGACCACCGCATCGCAGCCGGCCAGCAGCTGCTCCGCGTTCTCCGGCTCGAGAAATGCATCCACCGCCTCGACCCGGCCCGAAGGATCGATGCCGGCGATGCGCGCCGCCATCGCGTGGACCTTGGCCATGCCGAGCGTCGGCTCGAGGGCATGGATCTGCCGATTGATATTGGACTCGGCGACGTGATCGAGATCGATCAGCCGCAGGCGGCCGACTCCACTTCGCGCCAGCGCCTCCGCCGCCCAGGAGCCGACCCCCCCGATGCCGACCACCGCCACCCGCGCGGCCCGCAGCCTGGCGAAGCCGCTCGCGCCATAGAGCCGCGACACCCCTGAGAAGCGGCGCTCCGATGCATTCTCCGGGCCTGTTTCGTCGTTCATCCGACCTCACCGTCACGATCCCGCGCGAAGCGCATTCCGACTGGTCCGCCGTGCCACCGCGGGCGGCGCCAAGGGGCAGCCTACACCGTCGCCCGCTGCCGGCTCGCAAGCCATACCGCGAGGCCCTGCGCATTGAGCTGGAGATCCATCGCCATCAGTGCGTCGAGTTGCTGGGGCGCGAGGGTCCAGCCCTGTCGCTCTGACTCCCGGTAGAGCAGCCCGCGAAGGCCGGTGACGATGCTCGACGTCAATGCCTCGCCTTCACCGCTTGCCGCCTCGGCGATCGCGACGTGCTCGTCGATCAGGCGATGCATGTCCGCTGCCAGGCGCGCCACATCGGTCACCCGGCTGTAGTGGGTCAGGTACATCGCAGCGGGACGACACGCCAGCATGCGGTCGATCGAGGCATGCATCGCCGGCGGATCGAACTGCACCGGTGTCGTCGTCGGCCAGATCGATGCGCGGCCGTCCACGTCGAGTTCACGGTAAGACAGGCCGAAGGTGTCGCCGGTGAAGAAGGCACGCGCTGCGCGATCGAAATAGCAGACGTGGTGGCGGGCATGGCCCGGCGTATCGAACACTTCGATGACGCGACCACTGAACCGCAGCTCGAGGCCATCGCCAGCCTCGACGATGCGCTCCGACGGTACCGGCAGCGGCTCGCCGTACATC
Source organism: Rhodocyclaceae bacterium (assembly GCA_020445745.1). Taxonomy (GTDB): domain Bacteria; phylum Pseudomonadota; class Gammaproteobacteria; order Burkholderiales; family Rhodocyclaceae; genus Cognatazoarcus. Next base: position 77,474 of record JAGRGB010000051.1, read on the forward strand.
TCCCTCGCCAGCGCCTCGCCGTAGACGTCGACGGTACCTGCCCACAGCCTGGCCGGGTCGGCCATGTGGCGGGCGCCGCGCGGATGCACGACCAGCCGCGCGGCGGGCAGACGGGCCATCAGGGCGCCGGCGCCGCCGGCATGGTCGAGGTGAATGTGGGTCAGCAGCAGGTAGTCGACATCCTCGACCGCCCGTCCGAGTTCGTCCAGCGCGGCCAGCAGCCGCGGCACGCAGGAATTGCTCGCGCTGTCGACGATAGCGACGCGGCCGGCATCCTCGATCAGGTGGATGGCGTCGAGCAGCGGGCGGACAAAGCCCGAGTCGAACGCGTGGATGCCGTCGGGAAAGTGGGTCAGCATAGTAGTATCCGTATCTCTTGTCGGGGTCACCCGATTCTAATTGTGGCGGCGCACCATTCCAAGGGCCGCCGGCGGCGCGTGGAGGACCGGGTCCTTGGCGGATGGCGTGGAAGACTTCGACCTGATCATCGACCGCCGAGCGGTACCCGGCGAAAAGTGGTCGCGCTACGAGGGCCGGGACGTGATTCCGATGTGGGTCGCGGACATGGACTTCGCCGCGCCGGAAGTGGTGCTGGATGCGATTCGCAGGCGTCTGGACCACGGCGTGCTGGGCTATACCGACGCCTGGCCATCGCTCGAACAGGCCGTCGTCGACGCGATGCTGCGCGACTACGGCTGGCCGATCGAACCGGGCTGGGTGGTCTGGCTGCCCGGCATGGTCAGCGCGTTGAACGTCGCCTGCCGCGCGATCGGCGACGACGGCGATGGCGTGTTCACCGCGACGCCCATCTATCCGCCCTTTCTGCGGGCGCCGGCCAACAACCGGCGCCGGCTGCAGCATGCGGCGCTGCGAGCGGGCGAGGACGGTCGCTGGCGCTGGGACTGGGCGGCAACCGAAGCGGCGATGGATGCTTCCACCCGCCTGTTCATGCTGTGCAATCCCCACAACCCGGTCGGGCGTGTCTTCGACCGACAGGAACTGGAGCGCGTCGCGGAGATCTGCGAACGCCGGGATCTGGTGATCTGCTCGGACGAGATTCATTGCGGCCTGGTGCTCGACGAAGACCGCCGCCACCTGCCGATCGCCGCGCTCGACCGATCGGTGGCTGCCCGGACGATCACGCTGATGGCCCCGAGCAAGACCTGGAACATACCGTCGCTGTACTGTGCCTTCGCGATCATCCCGGACCGTGACCTGAGGCGACGCTTCCGCCATGCGATGCGGGGCATCGTTCCCCATCCGAACCTGCTCGGCCTGGTCGCCACCGAGGCCGCCTATCGCGACGGCGAGCCCTGGCGTCGCCGCCTGGTGCGCTACCTGCGCGACAACCGTGAACGGGTCGGGCTACGGCTCGCGGCGGCAGCGGCGATCCAAACCACGCTACCGGAAGCGACCTACCTGGCGTGGCTCGATTGCCGCCGGTTCGCCAGCGAGCGGGGCATCGACGACCTGACGGGCCACTTCGATTCGCACGGCGTGGGCATCTCGGACGGGCGCGGATTCGGCGCGCCGGGCTTCGTGCGCGTCAATTTCGGCTGCTCGCGGCAACTCCTCGAGCAAGGACTCGGACGCATGCTGAAGGCGCTGCGCTGAGCGGCTGGCGCCGGCCGAAGCGCCGCCGTGGTTCGCCGCCTCGTCGAGGCCGCCGGTCGATCGCAGCCACCGGTTCCGGTGCGACGGCGACCGGGGTGCGCGTCGGCCGCGGCTGCCCCAGCCGGCGACGGTGCCCTAGAACGGGATGTCGTCGTCGAAGTCGCCCAGGCCACCCGCGGGCTGCTGCCCCTGCGCGGGCTGCTGCGCCGCGTTCGCGCTCGGGCCGCGCGGCGGCCGGGCGGCACTCTCGAAACCGCCGTCGTTGGCACCGCGCATCGGCGCTTCGCCCATGCCGTCGCGGCGCCCGAGCATCTGCATCTGATCGCCGCGGATTTCGGTCGAGTAGCGATCCTGGCCGGTCTGGTCCTGCCACTTGCGGGTGCGCAGCGAGCCCTCGATATAGACCTGGCTGCCCTTGCGCAGGTACTGGCCGGCGATCTCCGCCAGGCGGCCGTAGAACGACACCCGATGCCACTCGGTCACCTCGCGCATCTCGCCGCTCGCCTTGTCGCGCCAGCGATCCGTGGTGGCCAAGCGAATGTTCGCGATCGCGTCGCCCGACGGGGCATAGCGGGTCTCGGGGTCGGCGCCCAGGTTGCCGATCAGAATCACCTTGTTGACGGAAGCCATACCTCACTCCTTGTCTTGCCGCCGGCCATCGCCCCTGCCACGGCGGCAGGTCGATCGTCCGGCTTCGAGCGGGGGATTCTATCCGAATCGGGCGCGCCACCACGATGCAATCGGGAGTGCGCCGCCGGCGCATCCCGGCACGGCGCTCGTCAGGCGCTGTCACGACCCTCGCCGGTCGCCTCCAGCTCGATCCGTTCGAGCGCCGACGCGGCCCGCTGGAGGGTCGGCAGCAGATCGATCAGCTTCTTCAACGGCACCCGGATGACAGGCGCCTGGACCGCGACCGCGCTGTTTGAACGCCCCGTGGCACGGGGCACGAGCACCGCGAGGCAGACCAGCCCGGGCAGGAATTCCTCGTTGTCGACGGCGTAGCCGTCGCGCTTCACGCGTTCGATCTCGAGCTCCAGCGCCGCGGCATCGACGATCGTCCTCTCCGTGTACTTCTCCAGTGGTGAATGCTCGAGCAGGCGCCGGCGCTGGCTACCGCTCATCTGCGCGAGGAACAGCTTGCCGCTGGCCGAACAGTGGGCCGGGACGCGCGAACCCGGGTGCAGGTAGAAGCGCAACGGCGCCGGCGTTTCGACCCGGTCGAGGTAGAGCACCTCGGCGCCCGACAAGGCCGTGATGTTGCAGCTCTCGCCGACCTGGTCTACGAGACGGCGAAGCACGGCATGGCGTGCGCCATGCACGGTGTTGTTGAGCAACAGGGTCTCGGCCAATTGGCGCAGCCGCAGGCCGGTGCTGTACTGACGCCCGTCGCCGTCCCGCTGCAGCATGCCGGCGTTCTCCAGTTGCTGGAGCATCCGGTGCAAGGTCGGCTTGGGCAGCCCGGTTTCTTCCACCAGCCCCTGCAAGGACACGAACTGATCCTTCTGGGCGATGACTTCCAGCAGCCCGAACAGGCGCAGGGTCGGCGTGTCGCCGTCGATGCGCGTCACTTCCGATGTGCTCACAGTTATTCCCCCGGATGGTCGACACAGCCATCGTATCAAATTTGTTTTTCGGGACAAAATATTTCGTTTTTCGAAATTTATCTTGACTCCGCACGCAGGCGGCCCTAGAGTTCGCTTCAGCATCTGTTTTCGGAACGTTTTATTCCGTTTTTAAGAATCCACACACCATCAGGAGACACCGACCATGAGCGACCTCGACCCGCGCAGCGTGCCCAGCGGCCCGACCCGAATGACCCCTTCCGAAGCCTTCGTCGAGACCATGGTCTCCAACGGCGTGACCGACATGTTCGGCATCA
>JAGRGB010000052.1 GCA_020445745.1 Rhodocyclaceae bacterium
CAATGGCGTCTCGACCGGCGCTTCCTGCCCATTGGCCGCAGCGATTCGACAGAAGCTGTGCAGGGTGAAGACGTCTCCGCGTCGGCGACATCGGCATGTCCCCCGTGCATCGAGGTACTCGGCCGCCAGTGCGGCCGACAGATCGCCCGCCGCGACTCCCCGCTGATCGAGCCAGCCCACGAAGTGGTGCACCAATCGGGTCGCCGTCTTCACCGTTGCAGGTGCGTATCCTTGCGCGCGCATCTGCTCAATGAAACTCGGCACGAAAGCCAGCGCGGACTCCTTTCGCGTCCCGGTAGCCAGTTGCTCGAACACCTCGGTCATGATCATCTCCTGTCGCGCCACGAAGCGTGGCTGGAGACGAAAATATGCCGAGCACGGTTCGCCGACAGGGGCCTGTCAGCGCTCGCCTTCGTGAGCGATTCGGCATTTCCCGGGCGGCGGCATAGTGACGCCAATGCCGATATCGGCATTGGAGGCATTCCTTTGCGACGTCCTTGCTGCGCGGCGGTTACGACATCCGCACCGTGCAAGAACTGCTCGGGCATTCAGACGTTGCCACAACGATGATCTACACCCACGTGTTGAAGGTCGGCGGAGCGGGCGTCCGATCCCCCATGGATGCGCTGCCGCATGCGTGAGTGCGTATGTTGGCGCCTCCCCGAAATCGACGGCAGCTGGTCAATAGAAACGTAACAGCGACCGGCCGCAATTGGCCGATACCCGTCGAAATTGGCAACGGCCGCCGACGAGTGCTGCAGTGCGGCGAGGGCAGCAGAGTTAATCGTCGAACGCGGCCCACAGTTTGCGCAGATCACCATCAGTGCAGTGCCTTCATGGCGCTCGTGCGGATGGCTAACGTGACCTGGGCGAGCAGTTTTGCATATCGAGAGAGCCCGGAGTATTCCTCGTAGAGGACGGACATCCCGTCTTCGCCAGCTTCGTTGAGGAGCTCTTTGAATATCGCCAGCTGGTCCGTCATGCTAAGAAACAGCTCTCGGTCGTCTGCTCCCGCACGCTCCAACTCCTTGACGCGCGCGTCGAGTTGTCCGGCAAGCTCGCGCAGTTCTGCTGCGTCGGCCGTCGTCAGGCGATCGGGCGGCGCTGACGACAGCTCGATCGGGATCTGCGTAGGGTCCAGATACGCGGGTTTGTCTCGGCAGACCCAGTCCAGGATCGAACCAGGTGGATCCGGCCGAAGACGGAACTGTGATAGCACCTGCGCGTACTGCATCTCGGTCGTAGAGGAACGCCGAATCCGGCGCATGTTGCTTTTCAAGGCAACTAGGTCCTGCTGATTGAAGCCCTCCCGAAACACGGTTACCACATCGGCTGGACCCATGGTCAGTATGAAGTACAGACCTTGTTTGAGCATGCTTCCAACGACCGCCCGAACGCTCGGGTCCTGGGGATTGAGCAGCACGTCGTAGGCCCCGAAGACAGCAAAATCGAAGGCGAAGTGAATCACCTCGCAATCCGCCTCGGCCAGCAGGGAGTGCCCCAGCTTGAAGCCCGATACCGCGATATCGGCCGGAATGCTCGTCAGCGGGCGCAGTGCCAGGACCGCAAACCGGCGCTTGCGGTACTCGAGCATGCCTAGCGCAAAGCTGAGCGGCTTCTGGGCAAGGAAGTCCTCGACGAATTCGCCGTTGAGGGTGAGCTTGTGCACGAGGGGGGAGAGCTTGCTCATGGCGGTGCGACCGGGACTTAACGTCACCACTCGAAGTCGGGCCAGTCGGCCTCGCACTTGGCAAACGCTTTGGGTGCGATGATGCAAGGCCGCTTGGCGGGGCCTTGCTCTGCCAGCAGGGCGTACATGGGGTCGAAGGTCTCCATCAACTTGGGCAGCATCTTCAATCGCTTTCCGGGTGGCGTGTTGATGTAGTAGACGCAGCGACTGTTGAGCACGCTATCGAGATGCTCATAGGAGGCGACACACGCACGCCGGCTCCAATGCAACACATCGTCAGCCGTGACCGGCATGGCGGCTCGCGTCGCCGATTCAACCACATACTCAAGCTCGTACATGATCGCGTGATCGAGGGCGTTGGTCGGGATGAAACCCATTGCGTGGCGCAGCACCGCAGTCTGGATCAGGATCACCGGCCAAAGGATCTCGACGCCGTAGATGCGGCAGCGCTCATCGTCAAAGTGCGAGCGCTCGCCCTTGCTGCGCTGGCCCTCAAACGCCTTGCGCACGTCGTAGGCGAGTCCGAGGACGAATCCCTCCTTGTCGACAATGACCTGACTTTCTTCGACGATGCGGTGAATGAAGCCGTGCAGTCGCTCGAGCGCGGCATGGTCGCCCCACAGGCTCAATCCGGCATGCTGTGTCGTCAGTTTGAATTCGAGCATAGGGTGCCCTCGTGGTGTTCGCTCAGCGTTTAGGGCCTTGGGCCTATTGCCGTGCTGCCGGCAGATGTCGGTACAAGGCGGAGGCGCCGACGCCAAGGCGCCGGGCCACATCCGCGATCTGCGCCAGACGCTCGATCTGAGCATCGTCGATCACAATGGCTATGCCGTTCTCCTATTCCTCATCCCGATGATCTGGATTTCTGGAGAATTAATCAATAGACCGTCATGGGAGAGAATTCGGCCGCGCGTGGTGAGCGTGGCCGCTTTGAGCCGGCCCCATTGCGAACAGGCCCATCCTCGCCCGGTAGGCTGGAACCCACCGGGCTGAAGGTGATGAAAGCGCTCAGCGATGCGTGCCTTGGTCTTGCGCCAGGCTCGTCAGGCGGGCGTCGAGGTATTCGTTCAGCTCGGCCATGGGATCGTGGTGCTCGGCAAAGCACGCCGAGTACAGCCGATCGAACAGCGGTTCCGGGATCCCGTGGCGTTGCGCGGCGCTGGCAAAGCAGCGGCGGCGCGTCACAAGGACTCCAGAATGTCGGCCGTCTTCCCAGAAGCGTCGGGCGTTGCTGAAGAATCGTCGGAAGCGGGTCCGGGCCGTCAGATTCGCGAATTGCAGGGCTTGCATGAGGTGGTCTCCGGTTGAAGTGCGCGAGACCTCCCCGCGGGGGGAGCGCCCCGCGCGGGTTGGCAAGAAGAATGGATTGCGGCCTGGGCCGCTAGTAGGCCCAGTACCCGCTGAAATAGCGGCTGGGCAGGACGGTGACGAAAAGCCGGGCCTTGTAGAGGCGCGGCGACACGGTATTGGTCACGGCCCAGCACCCCTCGGACGCATCCGGGGCGTGATAGACCGTCAGCGGCAACAAGGTCGTATCGGCCATCGCCATGGCGTGCCGAACCGCAGCGAGGAGGGAATCGCCCACCTCGCCATCGTCGACCAGCAGATCGAGGCGGGTGCGTAGCTCAATCATCGCAGCGCTCCCGCATGCGGGCATGCACGGCAGGGAAACGTCGCCGGCACAGCTCTGTCTCGAAGCCCGAACCGGAATGCACGATGCGCCGCTGTAGATAGTCATGCAGCATGCGCTGGTCGCGACGCAGCCGGGTTTCATGCTCGGGCGAGATCGGTGCCGCAGGCAGGCCACCGCGCAGGTTGATGCGCCTCTGCAACGCTTCGTCGAAGAGGCGCAGATGTTCCGCCGCGGTGCCGTAGACCTCCCAGAGCCGGCCAGCGCTTTGCGGTGCATCCTGGCGGGTGCGCTTGAGCTGTTTCCAGAGCCGCGCGTAAGCGCCGGGGTGGGGAAGATTTCTTGCCAGAGGTGATCGATCGATGGACATGGAAGGCTCCAAAAAAAATGGGCCTCCCCAGGCACGGGGTAGGACCCGTGGGGTGGAATGAGACGGCAAGCCGCAGGCTTGCGGGTGTGCTGCGGGGTGTGTACCGCAGCGATGAAAGGCGATATGACGGTGCTGAATCGCTGCTGTCAGGTGAGACCGGGCTCAGTCGCCCTGAGCGGTATCGATGCTCCCGGTCGCGCCGCAGTCCCCGCACCTCCAGTAGTCGTACAGGCCGTGGCGGGTGGCGCTTATCTGTACATGCCGCGGATCGCCGCAGGTGCGTCGCACGCTTGGCACGCTCTCGCGCTGGTTCTTATCGAACTCGTAGAACAGCCCGAACGTGCACCGATCGGTGCTTACGGAATCTAATAGGCGTTTAGTCACCATCGAGGCCTCCGTGGTGTTGAGGCCTCCACAAGCGGGAGACCCCGCGTGGGTGGTTGAGTCGACGATGCCCCGGGTCCGAAGACCTGTCCCGGTGGCAGGGGCGTGCCGGGCGCGAAAGGCGGCTCGAAGAGCCGTGGTGATGCTGATTGGATTGTAGGCGAGAAGCGCCGCGTCGAGTAGTCACCCCGCCGGGTAATCGGGGAAGAGCGGCGCAGTGAGCGGCCGGCCGGCGGCATCGAAGCCGTGGCGCGTGTCGATTGGGGTGCACACCCACTCCTGCAGCACCGCCTGCTGGTTCGCCTGCTCGAAGCCTCGCAGCACCAGGGTGCCCTCGCGCACCGCGACCAGGCGCACGTCGTAGAGCTCGGCGATGGGTTCCATCGCGAGCGGCGCGACCAGGCGGGCTCGCAGCCCGGCTCCGGTCGCGGCCACGGTCAGCACGCCCTCGCAGGCCGGGGCGGCTTCGGTATCGTGGATGCGGACGCCGACGTGACGGGTTTTGTGGAGGCGGCAGTACATGGCCGATGAACTATACATTTCAACAGTTCCTGGTGCTGCCCAGGGGGTGGCTGAGAGGGATCAAATGCGGTCGGGTGCTCGCGAGCATGCCGAGCACCTATTGCTCAACGGAGCGCCCGCGCCGGAGCGTTCCAGTGAGCGTAGGCGCATTCTGTTTTTTCACTGTCATCCGAACGCGAGTGGCACGGCGAGCGCTATCTACGCAGGTCGGCTGCGCCGCTTGCTCGAGCAGGTGGACCGCTTTTTCGGGGAGGCGGAGCTCCCGGCCGCGCCGCACTGGCGGAGGCTTTTCCGAGTTCGGCTGAGGTGCCACGATGGTCGGCACCCACCTGTCTGGCGGCAGGTCTTGAGCTTGGTGCTGCTGTCCTGCAGCGTCACGGCAACGAGCGTGTGGCCCAGACGAGCCGAAGGGGATGACGATGAATAGTGCGCTCATTTTGCTGGGCATCCTCGCGGTTCTGATGCTCGGAATGGCGTGTTACGCAGAAGCGCATCGTTCTGAGATCGCCAGCGCCAACGGGAGGAGGGGCTTTCCGTCACCCTCGTAGCCGCCCCCCTGAACGCTCGCGTATTCAATGGGTTTTCGCGTTTGGTGCCCGATCCCGACCGCTCGCTGGACTCCGGCCAATCTCTGGAATAGGATTAAATCCTATTGGCGTGATTGGAGGCCTTCCATGCGAACGACTCAGCAACTGAGCATCACCCTGCCCAATGAAATGGCCGACCTGGTGAAGGCCAAGGTGCGTGCGGGCGAGTACGCCAGCGAAAGCGAGGTCATCCGTGACGGCCTGCGCGCCCTTCTGGCGCGTGATCGAGCCGTCGAAAGCTGGCTACATCACGAGGTCGGCCCGGCTTACGATTCACTGAAGGCCGATCCGTCGCGAGCGGTCACCGCTGACCAGGTACGCGCCCGTCTTGCCGCCGAGCACGCCAAGACGCGGTGAACTATCGCGTCGTCTTTGCCCCCGAGGCAGTGGAGCATCTTGCGGCCCTGTACCGCTACATCGCTACTGCGGCCTCACCCGAGATTGCAGCCCGGTATACCGACGCCATCGTGAGCTACTGCGAGAGTCTTCGGACCTTTCCCCATCGCGGCACCCTGCGCGAGGACGTGCGTCCCGGGCTGCGGATTACCCATTACAAGAAGCGCGCCGTAATCGCCTTCGACGTGGATGCGGATCAAGTTTCCATCATTGGCGTGTTCTACGGCGGCCAGGACTACGAAACGATTCTGCAAGACGATCCCGAGGACGACCCGGAGCGCCCGGCCGCGTAGCCGGCGCCATTTTCGGGTTTCCGAGGTCGGACCTACTCGGCCTCAATGTTTGCCGGGCCCCGGGAATGGGCATCCCCATGGTCGGCCTCGGGGCGCCGGTTCTGACGAGCGCCGGCACCCATCCACAATTTCTGTGGGGCGCGCTGTGGATAACATGGCGCGGGCCGTCCGCCCCGTGACCTGCAGCCCGCGCCGCAAAACTAGCCCGCATTTCTCACACATAGTCAGGTGCATCGCGGCCGCAATCATGAGAAAGTTGTTTTGCGAGAACGACTTAGATCATGAGAGGGAGACTCCGCGATGCAGACACAGTGTAGCCGAGCGCTGGGCCGATTTGGGCGGGTAGGTTCGCGCAGTGTTGAGGTGGATTTTGACGGTGGGCAGATCAGTTCGGATGCCGGCGCGCTGTTGCTTGGCGACGTGGATCGGACCTTGGGGCTGACCGGGCGGGTTGCGGCGTGCTTTCGGGACGAGCGTGATGCGGACCTGATCGAGCACTCGGTGCAGACGCTGGTGATGCAGCGGGTCGTGGGGATCGCGCTGGGCTACGAGGATTTGATTGACCACGACCAGCTTCGACGCGACCCGGTGCTGGCGACGCTGGCGGGCAAGCTGGTGGCACGACGCAAGAACTGCGAGCCGCTGGCCGGCAAGTCGACCTTGAACCGGCTCGAGCATGCCCCGGACGATCAGCGCAGCACGCGCTATCACAAGATCAGCCACGACCCTCAGGCCTTCGAAGCGCTGTTTGTCGATTGCTTCATCGAAGCGCATGCGCAGGCGCCCGAGGAGATTGTTCTCGACCTGGACGCCACCGACGACCCGCTGCACGGCGCGCAGGAAGGGCGCTTCTTCCACGGCTACTACCGCCACTACTGCTACTTGCCCTTGTACATCTTCTGCGGCCGCCACCTGCTCGCCGCCAAACTGCGTTGCGCCAATGCCGACGGGGCCGCGGGCAGCGTCGAGGAGATCGAGCGCATCGTCAGCCACATTCGTCGCCACTGGCCCGAGGTGCGCATCGTGCTGCGGGCCGACTCGGGATTTGCGCGCGATGCGCTGATGAGTTGGTGCGAGGCGCACCAGGTGGATTTCATCTTCGGCCTGGCCAAGAACGATCGACTCAAGGAGGAGATCTCTGCCGAAATGGCCCAGGCAAAGTCGGCCTGCACCGAAAGCGGCCACGCCGAGCGTCGCTTTCGTGACTTCACCTACCGCACCCACGAGAGCTGGTCGTGTGCGCGGCGCGTGGTGGGCAAGGCCGAGCACCTGCCCGGAAAGGCCAACCCGCGCTTCGTGGTGACCAGTCTTTCCGAACAAGCCTGGCCCACGCGCGCCCTCTACGAAGAACTCTACTGCGCGCGCGGCGAGATGGAGAACCGCATCAAGGAGTGCCAACTCCACCTCTTCGCCGATCGCACCTCGACCGCGACCATGCGGGGCAATCAGTTGCGCCTGTGGTTCGCCTCGTTCGCCTACGTCATGCTCGAGACCCTGCGCCGCCTCGGATTGCACGGCACGGCACTGGCGGACGCGACCTGCGAGAGCCTGCGTCTGAAACTCCTCAAGATCGGCGCGCAGGTGCGCATCAGTGTGCGCCGCATCCACATCCGCATGGCCAGCGGCCATCCCTATCAAAGCGCGTGGCGCCTCGCGCAGGAGCGACTGGCTCCGGGCTGACTGCCGCCGCCCTGTCCCTGCTCCCACGACGATCGCGCCACGGCGCGAGGGCAAGCCTTTGGCGCATCGCGCCAAAATCGGCTGGGCAACCCCCGATCGAGCGCCAAATCCATGCCCAAGACTTAACCTGAGACCATTTCGGGCCGCGTCTGTCGCTACTGCTGACTCGGATGGATCAAATCCGCCTTCAAGTGCGCGCCCGAATCCGGCCGGCCGTGGGGGTGTGAGAAATGCGGGCTAGGCGTCCTTGCGCGCGCTGCGCTCGAGGTACTTGCGCGCCGCAGTGAGGTCCGCATCATCGATCCGGCCCAGGTGCCGCAGCGCGAGCAGCAGCTGGGTGGGCTCGGGGATGTCGCGGCCGTTCTCGTAGCGCGAGCCTCCGGACTGCGTGACCCCGAAGCGGCTCCAGAATTGGCTCTGGTTCTGGCCCAGGGCGTGCCGGTAGTGATGCAGGCGCTTGAGCGAAAGGCTTTTCGCGCCGCTCTTCGCCTTACCGTTGCCAGTCGGCTTACGATTCATCGTTGTGGTCTCCTTTACTTCCCGCGCGTCACCAGTTCAACAAACGCCTTGTCCAGATAGGCCGTCATGTCCGAATCCGAGGGCTGGATGCAATATCTCGCTTCCAGGTCTGTGCCACGTTCAGCCTTCATTAACCGCAGGTTCGCGGTGAACCAAAGGCGTTGCTCCCCCGGTGGCTCTATCGAAACGTGATCCCACATGTCGTACAGCGTGCCTTGGACGGCGGTGTGTTTGAAGCCATCGTCCATACGCCTGTAGCTGCCTTCGGTGAAGCGCTTCTTCTCGTCCAGGTTCATGAACCCAAAGCGGGTCTTGCCCCGCGCATAGGCGATGTCGATGTCTGCGTTTCCGCTCGCCTTGACCGTATGGCACTGGTCGGCGCGCTCTCCGCGATTGTTTGCCGAGCCAGATGGGCCTGCAGCATCGGGGGCACTCGCGCCTCGTCGGAGCCTTTCCCGACTCTCATCCGCCTCGCGTTTCGAGCGCGCCTTGCATTCTTCCGGGTCGTCTGAGCCTGCGCACTTGATCCCGAAGATCAGCCCGTCCAGCACGTCCGCCTGCGCGGTGCCGCTCAGCGCTCCGCACAACACGAACACGATTGCGAGTTTCCTCATGGTGTTTTCCCTCAATTGAGCATCATCAAGATCACTGCGGCGATCAGGATCGCGCGCACGACATCGGTTCCTATGTCTATCACGCTGGTGAAGCCGGCCGCGAAGCTCCCGAATGAGGAGAGCGCCACATAGGCGAGCCAGGTCACCAGCAGCGCGCCGGCGATGTTGACCATCAGGGCGCGGACCTCGAACGGCTCATAGCCGGTTGCGGCCTTGAATCCCGCCCCGATACTCGTCGCTCCGTAGGCCGGTGCGCTGGGCAGCACCGAGGCCGCGGCGGCGGGCGGCGGCGCGCTTGCGCCCGGTGTGAGGGGCGCCGCGGTGTAGGCGTAGGTGCCGGCGCCCGCGACCACCGCAGCACCGCCCGTAGGCGTCGCTGCGGCGACCGCGGCGAAGCTCGGTGCGACCGGGCTCAGGGTGTAACCGGCGAAGCGGGCCAGGTACTCGGTCATCTTGGTGCCCATGGCATCGGCGGGGGTGTCCGCCCCGCCCGAGGCAAGCCACGCATTGACCGCGCCGGCGCCGACCAGGTGCGCAGCCGCGATCAGGCCCGACTGGGTCACAGTGATTCCGCCCACCTCGGTGCCGATGTAGTCCGCGGCGCCGCCGACGCCGCCTCGGGTGAGATAGCTGTTCCAGACCCGGTTGTGATAGTCGGTGATGGCCTGGGTCTGCGCATCCGGATTGCTCTTGAAGTCGGCCAGCGAGCTCACCCCGTATCGGCCCGAGAAGCTGCCCGTGAAGTCGTTTCTCGAGGTCGCATCGCCCGAGTACAGGCCAATGTCCTGCATCGCGGCTTCACCCATCTGGTACAGCCCGACGTAGTGGGTGAAGCGGTTCTCAGCGTCGGGTCGGAGCGAACTCTCGCGCTGGCCCAGCGCTGAGAGGAAGTCTGTGTAGGTCGTGCCGGCCCAGACCGCCGTGGCCACGAGGGCGAGCGCCATCAGGGCGCGCGAGAAGGGGCTGCGCCGGATCACGGGCGCGCTCCGGTGCTCACGGCGTGCATGGACGCCCTTCGGGGGTCACGGTCCGAGAGAAGACGAAGCGATCACTGCGGTGCTGCCATACGCCCACGCACTCGGAGCGCCCGGCCAGGGCGAGCTCGTTCCAGCCTTGCACGCGGCTTTCGAGCACCGCGAAGTCCGCGGCAGCCGCATTGAGATACTCACGCCAGCGCCCGTCAAGGCCCTTGCCAAAGAGCCACACGCTCGCGCCCGTCATTCCACTGGTGCACGCGTTGCCCGCGTGCACCAGGATCTCGGGGACGCCGTCCAGGTTCATGTCGGCGATCGCCACGGACGCGCGCATAGGCTTGCCGGCGCATCCAGGGATGTTCGAGACGATCTCGCCGGCCTGCAGGCTCATCGGCAGCAGGGCCGCGATCTCGGTGCGATCCGCCGGCGGGAGCAGACGTGCGTCGTGCTGGGCGAAGAGCGCATCGGCAACCGAGATCGGCCCCTGCGCCGCAGCGGTGCCGGGCAGAAGCGCGACGAGAGCCAGGGTGATGAGTTTCAACTTCGTCATCCGCTTACTGGGAGATCGAGCCATCCGGGCCGACCAGGACCGGCCACACCGCGAAGCCCAGGGCCTCGAAGAGGCTGTCTGCGCTGATCGGTGCCATGGGTATCTGCAAGGTGTCCACCATGAACCGGAGTCGATCTGCACTTTGTACGGATGTAAGAATGCCATATGCACCCATCTTGCGTAATTGCGTGGCATTTATCCGTAACCATTCGTGAGAGAGCGCATCGTCGCCCACGATGAAGAAGGGCTGTCCCGGCCCGCCCTGGATCTGACCACGAGTCGGGTTCTTCAGCAGGCGCCCCGGGGCGCCGCGCCGGGAGGCGACCGGATAGGTCGAGAGTTCGAGCATCGGCCCGAGCGTGGTGGGCAGCGGTCGCTGTGCCTGCGGGTCGGGCTCGGTCGGGTCGTTCGCGAGATAGGGCGCCAGGGAGACGCCGCCCGCATCATGGATCAGCACCGGGGGCAGCGCGGTCAGCGCCGCGAGCGACTTCGGCGCCGCGGTCGCGGCCGGCGCACACATGGCCAGCAGCAGGGCAATCAGCTGGGTAGAGGGGCGCATCACCAGAGTCCGGTTGTGATTGCAAAGAGAAAGATCCCGCGAATCCGGCAGCACGCGTAGGGCCGCCACAAGGTGTAGGCGTAGCCCGCGGTCGAGCTGGTCTGGAAGTCCCCGTAGGAGATCGGGCTGAACTCGGGTGCGCCAAAGACATGACAGCCGGTCACGCTCGGGGCCGACATCTGCCACAGCCCGCCCATTGCGCTGCCTTCCATCGCCGGGGGAGGTTCCCACACGATCTGGCCCGAGCGCGAAGTCATACCGCCCGCGCTGAGCGGGTAATACACATGAGGACTGGCCCGCGTGATGATGTCGGCGATGCGCTGCGAGAGCACCGCCGCGTTCTTGACCGGGTGGTGCTGGATGAGTTCGCCCGTGCGCGGATGGACGTTGCCCCAGCTATTGAGCGGCCACGAGCCGACCTCTCGCATGCCGGGGATGTAGGTGGCGGGATAGATCAGCTCGGTGGGCAGGAATCCTCGCCATACCAGCGCGTCGGCGAGACTCTGGAAGTAGGGCATGAAACTCGTCGCGGCGCTCGGGCAGGTGCCGATCGAGGAGGCCGGGTGCCCGATCGCGTCGCCATCGCGAAAGCGGCGCTGGTGGTCGGTGCGATCGCCGCGGGTGCGGGTGCCGCCACTGTCGCTGCCGACCAGCGCCGCCATCAGTGAGCTCATCAAGCCCCGTGTGCCGGCCGCCAGGGGCACGCCGATTTCCGGCCACGGATGTGTGGCGTCGTCGTGAAAGGTGCTCACCACCAGGTCGGGATTGAAATGGCTGAAGCGTGTGGAGGTTCGGATCTTGCAGCCGAAGATCGTGCAATGCAGAAAGAAGCAGAGGCCCGAGGGATGCCACAGGCTGCAGGCCGGATAGCTCGCCACGGCCTGGGCGACCAGCGCGACCGTGTTCGTGGTATCGAGCGCAAGCGCCGGTCGCATGGGCGTGAGCACAAGTACAGCGGACATGAGCAGGGACAGGGACTTTCGCAGCACACGCATCTCAGCCTCCCTGCCGGGCTCGCCAGGCACGGTAGATCGCCCGTGCGTGCTCGACGTCATGGACCCCATAGATCACGGCACGGGCATCGATCACCATGGCCGGTGCCTTGGCGAGGCGGTATTGACGGGCCAGGTTCTCGATCTCGGCGCCTGCCTGCAGACGCGAGCGATCCGCGTCGCTCAGGTTCTCGAAGCGCGCCTTGGCGATCACGCCCGCGCGCTCAGGGTCCGCAGGGAGTCCGGCCGACATCGGCTCGAGCAGCTTCGCCAGCGCGTCGATGTGATAGATCGCGCTCGCGCCGGCAGCGCCGGCGATTCGCTGATCGCCGACCACAAAGACCTCGATCCGCTCCTGGGCGCCTGCCACCCACGGCGCGAGGCAGGCACCCGCGAGCGCGAGCCGGGGAAGCCAGGCGGCGCCCGCCTTCATGGCTGAGCGGCCGAGAGAGCCGCCTCGAGCTCGTTGCCGGGCATGGCGCCGACGATGCGACGGCCATCGGCGAGGAAGAGGGTCGGCGTGTTGCGAATCCCGTGCGCTTCGCCGAAGCGCACGATCTTGTGAACCGTCTCCATGGCCTGCTCGCAACCCGGATCGATGTGGCCGGGCGGTGTGGAGCCGGCCATATAGCCCTTCCAGCGGTGAATGCGGTCCTCACTGGGTGCGCACCAGGCGCTGACCGCGGCCGGGATCGATTCCCGGGCGATCACTGGATAGGTGAAGGTGTAGATCGTGACGTCATCGAGCGCGGCCAGGCTCGCCTGCAGTGAGCGACACACCGGGCAGGCGGGATCTTCGAAAACTGCCAGGCGCCGCGCGCCCGTGCCGTGCACGGTCTTGATCGCGGCGTTCAAGGGCAGGGCATCGAACTGGATGCGCTCGAGCGCCTCGAGGCGGGCCTGGGTCAGATCGCGCTTCTTGGCCATGTCGACCAGCCGACCGTCCAGAAAGGCATAGCGGCCGGAGGCGTCGACATAGAACACGTCCTTGCCGCTTACGACCTCGAAGACGCCCGGCACCGGCGTTGCGGCGATCGAATCGGCGATCACGCTGCCCCCGGAGTAGCCCTCGAGCGCCGCGCGCAGCGCCGCCTCGGGCGCCTCGGCGAATACGGGGCCAGCGAGGCTAAGGAGGGCGGCCGCAAGACCAATTCTTACACCCTGGAACAGCCTCGAGGTGGACGATTCACGCGCAGGCGTATATGTTTCACGCATAGAGTGGAGCATTGGTGTGTTCCTCGTTGGAGGTAAACCATGAAAACTTTTCTGCACCTGGGCGCAGGTTTGCTGCGCGCCTTGTGGGCCGTGACCGTGGGGTTGTTCGCGCTGTTTGCGCTGTTTCTGCAGATCTTCGTTCCGGGTGAGCAAACTGAAGAAGATGCTGCCTTCGAGGAGGAGATCGCGCGAGATTTCCGTGACGCGACCGGGACTCTCAGACAAGACGAGCTTGGCCTTGCGCGCTACCCGCAACCCGGCGACCCCGAATACTGAAGATTTCATCCAGGTCATCTTCCTTTCCCGCCCGCACGCATCGCGCCGCGTCCGCCGCTCACCACCGTCTTTGCCAAGCCCGCCCCAGTCGCACCTGCTGCCTTGCCGGTTGTCGTCGCCGTCCCCTGTACGTTCTCGATGCCTCTCATGATGTGGAACCCAATCCAACTCATCATTCCGCTCCAGATCAGCGGTAGCCCAACGTAGAGCCCTACCAGCAAGGTATTCAGCGTCGTGCGCTTGAGCGCGGCCCCGGCATCGGGCTCGATCAGGATCGAGTGCAGCAAGGTGTCCGCACCGGGATACATCGCCACCATCAGGTGCTCGTCGAGCCAGCGCGCGATGTACCACATCGCCGCCCAGCTCTTGACCGTAAAGATCGCCAGCGCCCCCATGAACATGACCTGCAGGCTGTAGCGGCCAAAGACCAGGATCAGGGGCAGGAACATGTAGATCCCCATCAGGATCAGCGGCTGTGCCATGGCGGCGAACTGGATGATCGGAAACCTCGAGGCTTGTGTCTCGAAGGCCTTGGAGAGCATGCCGCCGATGCCAACCACGTTGGGCACGGCCTGCATCGTCTGCTGGAAGACGCCGGCATCGATGCCTATGATCTTGTCGGTCTGAATCGCGCTCGGTTGCGAGCGCTCCATGGCGAGGCGAGCAAGTGCATCCTCGCGATCGGTCGCGGTGAGCGTGGTAAAGACGTTGGCGACGGCCGTGGGCAGTCTGGTCAGCGTCGCCGGTCCCGTGAAACTCGCCATGCGGGCCCGCAGCCCGCTGCTCGCATCGAGCCACCAGTCGGAACAGGTCGGACGCCCGAAGGCCGGGAGAACCGTGTTACCCGCGAGATCCGCGTCCGCGCCGGTGAGATCGAGCGCGAAGCCCGGTACGCCGGCCTCGGCGTAGAGCGAGGGATAGAGCCGGGCTTCATCCAGGAAGGCGTGCGAACCCATCCAGTCCGGGTCTGCATCGCCGTGCGTTGCGACCGCCGCGGCCGTGGCCGCGGTCGGGCCGTTTCGCAGGTAGCGCGAGCGCGCCGGGATGTAGCACTCGTTGTAGAAGCGCTGGATCTCGCCGCGCAGCTGCGGGTCCTGAACCATTGCCGTGCGCGCGAGCTCCTCGACCGCGCGCAGATCCGTGAGACCCCCCGCGATCCCGCCGCGCACGGCTTCGTTGAAGCCCGAGGAGAGGCTCATCACCGTGAACCACCAGGGCGGGATCGCGAGCGTGGTGGGTACACCGCCAAAGGCGGCGCCATAGGTGCTGTCGGGCGCGGTGCCGGTGGCAGTGGTCGGGGTCGGATTGAGCGGCGTCGCAGGCGGCGTGTGGTAGAGATTGACGTTGGCCAGCGAGGTGATGCCCAGGGGCGAGAAACAGAGCGCGAGCACGAAGATCGCGGTCATGAACTCGACCTCCATCTTGCGCACCATCCAGGCCGCATCCGCGCCCTGGAAGCGCGCCATCTGGTGCGACTCGAGCCACACCGAAATGATGGTGATGATGAAGGGCAGAAACACGATGCCGGTATCGACCAGGATGTC
The DNA here is from genome assembly GCA_020445745.1 of Rhodocyclaceae bacterium. Lineage (GTDB taxonomy): Bacteria > Pseudomonadota > Gammaproteobacteria > Burkholderiales > Rhodocyclaceae > Cognatazoarcus. The sequence goes on from JAGRGB010000052.1 coordinate 14,796, forward strand.
GCGGAAGATCCCCGCGAAGGCCCAGCCGTACATCGTGGTGAAGAGCTCGAGATAGCTGTCGACACTCATGAATGCGGCCCTCCGAGCAGGGATGGCAAGCCGATCACCACGATCAGCTCGAAGGCGAGCAGCCACAGCGCGGCCCGGTGGCGCGCCGCGAGGAGCGCCCCGCGAAAGCTCTCGGGCACCGACACCAGCCGGTTGCCCCAGTCGATGAGCTGCGCCCAGTAGATCCACATCAGGGCAATCAGGAGCAAGTGCAGCGTCACCAGGTAGGGCTTGGCGGTCGTGAGCAGAGCACGCATCGACTCCAGCCCCTCGCGCGCGCCCAGCAGCCAAACCGCGACGAGCATCAGGAGCAGCACCGCGGCCGCGACGAACGCGAAGGCGCGTGCCATGCGCCCGAGCACGCGAGGCGCGCGGTGCCCCTCGGCCGCAGGAGTGGCGTCCTGGACCGGCTTCACTTGACCCGGCCTCCCTCGAAGGTGGTCGGGTCGACCGGCCGGCCGGTGGATACCGCAGTCGAGGTGCGCCGCGTGGCCTCGAAATTCCCGAGCAGGACCGATGCGGTGTTCGAGGCGATCTTCTTGCGTACGTCGTTCTCGAAGAGCAAATCGTCGATGTAGCGGTTGAGCTCGCTGAGTTTCGTCTCGATTTCCTGATTTGCGGCGATATTGACGTCAGGAATCATGCGTGCCGTGAGCAGGAGGTTACGAACCTGCAAGGCCTTGTCGATCGTGCGCGCAAGCGCAACGTCACGGGCCAGCTTGTCGGCGGCGATCTCACGCTCGACCCCGGGCAGCTCGCGCAGGGCGTCGATCACCGCACGCGAGATCAGGACGCCCGGTGCGGAGGCGTCCTCGAGCTGCGTGTCATTGGGAACCGGCGCAGCCATGGCCGTGTTAAGTGCCGTCGTTGAAATTGGGATTTCATGCTCGAACTTCTGGATCAGGCCAAGTCCCGGCGTACCGCCTGGGGCGGGGCAACCTGATGCATTGCATGTGGAAATCTCGATGTCCCCAAGCACGTCTGCAGCAAATGTTGCCGCTGCAGATGGCGTGGGAAACGATTTGGTCAGTCGAACAGAGGGCAGTCCCGCAGGGCCAGCCAAGTGTGGCCGGTTGAGCGTCACGTTGTAGCCCGCGTAGACCGTGTCATGCACGATGCGGGCGGCCGGCATGCCTCGCCCCGCCGCCTGAATGCCACCGATCCACCGAAAGCCGTTCTCTCCATCCTGCTGCGTGGCGTTGATCTTCGCCTCGACCACGTCAACGGTCGACGCGGCCTGGGTCTTCCAGGCCTCGCCCGTGGCAAGGCGCTTGTAGTAGTCGTAGGGATCCTTCCCGGCCTTGATCTCGGACTCCATCTGCTCGCAGGACTTGTTGGCGAGCTCGATGGCGACCTCGGCCTTCTTGGCGTAGGTCTGGAACAGCTCATAGAGCCCCGGCTGCGCTCGTTGAAAGAAGTACATTGGCAGCGCCGCGATGCCCGCACTGACCGCGCTGGTGACCGTGGTTCCGATCGCGGCGAAGCTACTCATGAGGTTCTGGAACGAGACCTCGAAGTCGAACTTGCCGCAGGAATAGTTCAGGCGCGCGGCGCCCGCGAGACCGAGCCGGACGATGGTGGCCGAGGGGTTGGCCGCCCGTGAGGCCGGGTCGGTACCGCCCAGCCGGTAGTACAGGTCCGAGCGCGAGCTCGGCATCTGCGCGGCCTGCGCCGGCAGCGCGGCAAGGGTGAAGGCGGTGAGCACGGCGAGTAATTCGGCGCGGGGGCGAAGCGTTGCCATCAGGTGGCCTCCATCCAGGTCGTCATGGCGAAGCTCGCGAGGAGCGAAGCCGAGCTTGCCAGCGCAGGGTCGATGAGCCGATCGCTGCCCATGGGCAGCCGGTAGAGGCGGGTGGCCGCGAGGTAGGGATGCGCGTCGGCGGTGCACAGCATCGTGAGCGGCAGGTGATTGGCGCACCATGCGAGCCAGCGCGTGAGCTGCGCCGGCAGGCGGGCAAACGCATCGTCCATGCCGCTCATCAGCACCACGCGGTGGCTTGCCAGCAGGCGACGCAGCTGCTCATTGGGTGGCCCGGTGCGCACCACCACGCCGCCGATGGTGGCGACCACGGCGCCGCATCGCGCCTCGCCGCCGAAGTCGAGAAACGCGACGTCCTCGAAGCGCCCGGCGGCGAGCACGCGCGCCCAACGCTCGAACTCGGCCGGATCGGTGCTCTCAAGCACGAGCAGGCGTCGCCCGCCCAGATCCTCGGCGAGCAAGGCATCGAGCTGACTCGCGACGGCGAGCTCCTCGGCGCGCAACACGCACTGCTCGAGGCGGCGCATCAGCCTCGCCTCCGTGCGAGCTGCTCGGCCACCCGGTAGGCGGCCTCGAGCTCGCTGCAGTTGTCGCGCTCCATGATCGCGCGCCGTTCGGCCTTCTCGTGCTTCTCGGTCATCGCCAGCGCGATCGGCAGCGGCGGCGGGATGTTCCGGAAAAGCGCCTGCATGGACGCTGACAGGACCACCCCCTCGGTGTACTTGGGCGGCTCCTTCGAGGCGGATTCCATCAGCGAGCGCTGCTCGTCGGTCAGCGTCCGGAAGCGCGCGACCTGATCGATCTCCTCGCGCTCCATGGTGAGCAGGACCCACCACTCGCACATGTTGAGCATGCGCGAGGTCGCATCCGGGAAGTCCTGCATGTTCTGGGTCGCCAGCCAGAACCAGGTGCCGAGCTTGCGCCACATCTTGGTGATCTTGACGACATACGCTGCGAGCAGCGCATTGGTGGTGATGATGTGCCCTTCGTCGGTCAGGAAGATGATCGGGCGGTCATCGTTCTGGGTCGCTTCGGCCACCGCCTGGACGTGGTTCACGAGCGAGGTGTAGGCCACCGCGAGGGCATCCTCGTAGCCTTCCTGGGCGAGCGTGCCCATCTCGACGATGGTCACGTCCGCGTCCGGCCACTGGCTGCCGTAGCGATTGAAGAGGCGTCCACGCAGACCGTCACAGAAGACCATCATGGCCTGGCCCATCTCCTCGCCGCGGGCCTGGCGCGCGGCGCCAAGCTCGTCATCCGAGCGCATCGCGATGAGCGCGTTGGCGACATCCTCGGATCGCGGATGGGGCTTGCCCCCGGCACGGGCGGCGCGCGCCGCATCGAGAACTGCGCGCGCGATCAGGTAGCGATCGGCGCGGCTCATCTTGTCGATCTCCGAGGCTTCGCCGCCGGTGATCATGAGGCGCGCCTGGATCACCATCTCGCCCAGCAGATCGCGGCGCTCGTCGTCCTCCTCGTCGGCGTCGTCAACCAGATCGTCGTCGCGCGAGAGCGAGGCCTCGAGCTCGGTCGCGGTGCGCGCCTCCTGATCGAGGAGCGCCCCGGCCATGGCGAAGGGCGGCAGCGAGACGTCCGCGTCCGGGGTGAGGTCGACCTGGTGCAGCGAGAGTCCATGAGCCTTGAAGTGCTGCCCGAGCAGGCCGAAGCTGCGCCCGGCGTCCACGATCACCAGGCGGCAGCGGTGAATCGCCATGACCTGCATGCACAGGTAGTTCAGGGTCGCCGACTTGCCGGCGCCGGTCTGGCCAAGCATCAGCAGATGGGCGTTTTTCTTGCGATCCTGGCGATTGAGCGGATCGAAGACGAAGGGCTCGCCGCCGCGGTTCCAGAGCCAGAAGCCCGGATGGCCGGTGCCGCGCGAGCGCCCGTAGAGCGGCAGCAAGGCCGCGATCTGGGAGGTGAACATGAGGCGCGAGCGACGCAGCACGCGGGCATCAAAGCTCGGATCGAAGCCCATCGGCAGTGCGCGCATGAAGACGTCACAGCCCATGAGTTCATGGCGGGGCTCGATGAACTTGAGCCCGGAGCTGTGCATCACGGCGCTCAGTTGCGCCACGGTCTTGCGCAGCGCGACGGTATCGTCGGCGCTCACGATGAGGGTCAGGTAGAAGGGAAAGAGCTTGTCCGACTTGCCCATCCGGTCGAGCACCCGGGTCGCTTCCTCATGAGTCTTCTCGGCGTCGAGCGTGGTCGCGCGCGAGGCGCCCTGGATGCCCTGGATGCGCCCGGTCATGCTGTCCTGGGGGCTCACCACCAGGGTCGCCGAGAGCATCGAGCCCGCCGGAAAGCGATCCAGACGGGCGAACTGCTTGCCCGCCTGCTCGCGCTCGGCGCTGAAGTGCCCGATCTGCGGGCTATCGCGCAGCGACTGCAGGGCGAGCGCGCGGTGGGGGCGAGCATCGAAGAACCACAGGCCCGTGTCGGCATCCGAGCGCGGGGAGTTCAGCAGCAGGATCTCGCCCAGATCCACCGGCCCCGCTGCTTCGTCCTCGGCCGGGTAGGGGCACAGGGCGAGCATCTTGGCGATGCTCTGGGCGAAGTCCGGGGCGGGATTGAAGACCGGCAGCAGCCAGGCGTAGAAGTCGATCGCGCTCATCGGGCGCGCACCCACGCCGGCTTCACCGAGCCCCGCCATGAGTCCATCAGCGGCCTGGTGCAGCGCCTCGATCGGGTCCATCGGGTCGCGCGCAAAATCGTAGTCGGGGGGGAACTTGCGATAGAGCGCGCAGCGCACGCGCCGCTTCTGGGCACGCCAGCGGTTGCCCGAGACACCCTCGTCGTGGAAAAGCCCCTCGGCGCGCGAGGCGACGCGCACATGCTCGGCCAGATCGGCGAGGAAGCTCTGGGTATAGGCGCTCTCGAGGATCTCCCGGGCGCGCGCCGGCGTGTTGGCGTTGCACTCGAGGATGTAGCCCCGCATGGCCTCGATCGCGCCCGAGAGCTCGGTGTCGTCGTTGCAGAAGAACTGCACCACCCAGGGGGCGTCATCGAACTCGGGCAGGGCGCTCAGGGCCGACTGAATTTCACGCGCACGGGCCGCGAGGTAGGCCTCGGGGCGGGCTTCGCTGGGTAGCGGATCGAGCTCGAAGAGGAGCGCGCGCGACACCCCGTCCTCGAGCACGAAGGTGCCGTGCTCGGCCTCAAAACCCATCCATGGGAGCTGATCGGTGAAGCTCGGCGGGCGGCGGGCGTTACGCTTGCGCTCGGCCATCGAGTAGGGCTCGCGCGGGTCGCCGCGCAGATGCTCGGGGTGCTCGATCCGGCCGGCCTTGATGCCTGCCCCCTGAAGTCCCGAAAGCCCGGCGATGCGTAGAAATCCAAACATGGCGTTCGTCCTCGATCAGCGTTGCACGGAGGGGGCAGGCTCGAGCCGGGCAGTGCCTTCGCCGGGCAGCAGGTACTCGACCTGCTCGTACATTGGGAAGGCCGTGAAGTAGCCCGGTACCGGGTACTTGCCGCGGGCCAGGTGCGGAAAGACGACCATCACCAGATCGGGGTTGGGCATCCGCGGAAAACGATGCTCGATCTGTCGCAGTGCGGACTCCTTGACCGGCCCCGGCGAGAGCTCGCCGGGCGGGCGCAGCGGCAGGGCCTCGCGCACGCGATGCTCGCGCTCGGCATTCATGGTCGCGCCGCGGTAGATCTCGTTCATGGTCGCGCCGCCCTTGGGCAGCGGAGACTCGCGGGGCCCGGCGACCGAACAGGCGGAGAGCGCGAGCACGGTGAGGGCGAGTGCGCCCAGGTGGGGAATCTCTTCAGTCCATGCCATACCAGTGTCCTCGGGTGCTTGCGCTGCGGGTGCGGCCGGCGTCGATGCGGCCGTAGTCGAGGCGTCGGGCCTGCGACGACTTGTCGATCGGGATCTCGGTGTCGATGTGCACCGCCACTTCGGCGCCGGCGGCCACCACCACCGCGTCGAAGCTGTTGTTGAGCCGGCTCATGATCCAGGAGCTCACTTCATCGACCCCGCCGGAGACCGCCTCGCCGAGAATGAAGGTGCCGCGGTTGCCCGTGACCGAGCTGTTCACCCCGCCGAAGGCGTTGGTGCTCTGCGTGGTCTGCGAGGCGGCGGCGGCCTTGCCGGCGAGCGAGAGCGTTCTGAGGCCCACGATGTCGGTGAGGTAGCTCGGGGCATTGGTGACGAACTGGCCCGGGATGCAGGGATTGCCGTAGCGGTCCGAGATGTAGCCCAGCTTGGGCGCCTCGGCGAGCGCGCTCTTGCCGCCCGCGCCGCCCCCGCTGCCACCCCCGAAAGTCGGCGTGGTGCCGTTGCTGCGCCGGCTGACGGTATGGATCGCGCCGTCGTTGAAGACGAAGGTGAGCGACTGGATCAGCCCCTCGGAGCAGGAGAGCGCCATGTCGCCGATCGCCACCCCGGAGACCACCACCCCGGCGAGGTTGGCGGGGAGCACGTGGCCGTTGGCGGCGAGGTTCTCGGGGCCGAGCAGGAGCTTGAACTGCATCGGATCGGTGACCTGGCCATTGACCGGCACCCGGCCGATGAGCGCGGTCATGGCGGTCGCGCCGAGCAGGGTCGCGTTCTCGGGGATGGTGTAGAAGGGTTTTACCTCCACCGTCTTGGGGGCGATGGGTTGCGCGGCGACCGGCGGCGCGGGGAGCACTCCCGGGGCGGCGAGCGGGGTGTCGCGCACGATGCCCTGCTTGCCGTCCGCGCCCTTGCCCAGGCGGTAACCGGCGGGCAGCAGCCTGCGGCCGGTGTCCATGGGCAGCGCGGCCGGCGTGCTCGCGACGCTCGCGCCCGGTGTGCTTTGCTCGAAGCCGAAGCCATGGGGCAAGGCGCCGACGAGTTCGCGCGGGGCACCCCCCAGCACCTGACCCAGGGGGCCGGCGTCGGCGGCCGGCGGCGCGCTCGGCTGGGCGCCTTGCCGGGCGTTGAGCTCGGCGCGCATCTCGCCGCGCAGCTCGTTGCGCAGCTGGGCGCGCAGGTTGTCCATCGCCGCAGGGCCGCTCGCGCTGCGCAGGCGCTGATTCTCCTCACGCAGCGCGCGGACCTCGGAGGACAGTGCCCGGGTTTCACCCACCACCGTGCGCAGGGTCTCGTTCGGGGTGTCGGCGTCGGCGCCGCGCTCGGTGGCCGGCAGGCCCGCTTCGGGCACCTGAGACATCGGCGCCCCGGCCGGTACCGCATCCGATTGACCCTGCTTGTAGAGGATCACGCCGACCACCACGGCGGCGATCAGGACCAGCAGCGGGGTGAGCTTGTTCTGTGAGATCTGGGCCATCTCAGTCCTCGCGGATCGCGTCGAAGGCGTGCTCGGAGACGAGGTACACCACCGTGGTGTCGGCCTCCGAGCCGCGTGCGTGCAGCCGCCAGTGCTGGGGCGTAGCCGCCACCCAGCGCCCGCGCAGGCGCTCCATGTCGAGCTCGAGCGCCTCGGCGCCGGCATTAGTGAAGCGCACCGCGGTCACGAAAAGCTCGCCGCTGGTCCACGCCCCGAGCGGCGCGGTGACGACGTTCGCGTCGCGGTAGAGCACCACGGGTTGATCCGCGAGCTCGACCTGGCGCACCCCGGGCAGGGGTTTCAGGAGCCGGCGCGGGGCGTAGATCGCCTGGGCCGCGTAGCGCGTGAGCTGCACCATGTCGGGGCGCTCGGGTTCGGCTTCCTCGCCTGCGGCGCCACCCATGGCCTCGGCTGACCCGGTGCCCGGGTAGTGCACCTCGAGCTCGGGCTTGGGATCGCCCTTGGCGCTCGCCGAGAGATCGAGCGGGATCACCCCCGAGCCATCCAGGGCGTGGGCCAGCACGCGCGAGCGCTTGATCGGCTCGAGCGCGGTGAGATACACGGTGTCCTCGATCATCTGCGCTTCGAGCGCGCCGGTGAGCTCGGGTGGCACTTCGAGCATCGCGGGAAAAGGCAGGCGCACCAGGCGCTCGCGATCGATGCGCAGCATGACTTCGACCGGGCGCCGGTCAAAGAGGGTGTGCTCGATGCGGGCGCTGTTCGCGGGGGCGCGGCCCTTGTCGGTTGCCTGGCGCGCACGCGCGGCCAGGGACGGCACCGGCAGGGCGGCCGGCACCGGGGCGGCGAGCGGCGCGGCCCCCTGGGCTTGCTGCGCGAGCGGCGTGAAGCTCACGGGCGCCTGTCCGGGCAGGGCGCCGAGCTCGGGCAGCGTCCCCATCCCGGGCGAGAGCCCCATGCGGGGGATCGGGTTGGGTGTTTGAGCGAGTGCCGGGGTGGACAGCACGAGCAGTGGGCTTGTCCCCGAAAAACGGACGCCATGAAGTGATGATCTAAGGCTTCATGGAGGACGGGAAGATGAAAGTTCGGATACCGAAACGGGTTTACACAGAGCAGTACCGGGAAGCTGCGGTGCGC
>JAGRGB010000053.1 GCA_020445745.1 Rhodocyclaceae bacterium
AAACCGAGGCGAATTCGAGGAGCGAATCCGATGGACGAATTGATCCGCGAATGGCGCGAGCGCATTCAGGCGGCCGCGTCCCGTGGCGAGGCGTTGCAATTGCGAGGCGGCGGCAGCAAGGATTTCTATGGCATGCCACCCGCGGGCGAGGTACTCGATACCCGCGCCTTTTGTGGTGTCGTGGCCTACGAACCCACCGAACTGGTGATCACCGCCCGCTGCGGCACACCGCTCGGCGAACTGCAGGCGGTACTCGCCGAGCGAGGTCAGGAGCTGCCCTTCGAGCCACCGGCCTTCGGCGAAAGTGCCACCGTCGGTGGCTGCATCGCGGCGGGCCTGTCGGGGACGCGGCGTGCGAGTGTCGGCGCGCTGCGCGACTTCGTGCTCGGCACCCGCATCATCGACGGCCGCGGTGACGTGCTGCGCTTCGGCGGGCAGGTGATGAAGAACGTTGCCGGATACGACGTCTCGCGACTGATCGCCGGCAGCCTGGGTACCCTGGCATTGCTGCTCGAGGTCTCCCTCAAGGTGTTGCCGCGGCCGGTCGCCGAAAGGACCCTGGGCTTCGAGATGGATCAGGACGAGGCCCTTGTCCGGCTCAACGCCTGGGGCGGCAAGCCGCTGCCGATCGGCGCCTCTTTCTGGCACGACGGTGTCCTGTCGCTGCGACTGTGCGGTGCCGAAGCCGCAGTCGCGGCAGCCGGCCAGGAACTGGGCGGCGAGGTGGTCGAAGCCGAGCGGGCGGCGGCCCTTTGGCACGACATCCGCGAGCAACGCCATGCGTTTTTCGACGGCGACGAAGCCTTGTGGCGCCTGGCGGTGCCGAGCGATGCAAGGTGCCTGCCGCTCGATGAGCCGGTGGCGGTCGAGTGGGGGGGCGCGCAACGCTGGGTGCGCGGCGACCAACCGGCACGGCGCATCCGCCAGGTGGCGGACGCGGTCGGTGGCCACGCGACCCTGTTCCGGGGTGGCGACAAGGCGGAAGGGGTGTTCCATCCGCTGCCGCCGGCGCTGGCCAGGATCAACCGACGCATCGCGCTGGCATTCGATCCCGACGATGTCTTCGGCCGTGGCCGCATGTATCCGGTCGAATGACCGACTGACTCCCGCGAAAGGCGCAATCCATGCAGACGAATCTCGCCGATTTCATCAAGGACACCCCGCAAGGTCGCGAAGCGGAGCGCATCCTGCGCGCTTGCGTGCACTGCGGATTCTGCACCGCCACCTGTCCGACCTACCAGTTGCTCGGCGACGAACTCGACGGTCCGCGGGGACGCATCTATCTGATCAAGCAGGTGCTCGAGGGGCGCGAGGTCACCGCCAGTACCCAGCAGCATCTCGACCGGTGCCTGACTTGCCGCTCGTGTGAATCTACCTGTCCGTCGGGCGTGCAGTATGGTCGTCTGGTGGACATCGGTCGCGAAGTGGTGGACCGGCGAGTGGCGCGTCCGGCCGGCCAGCGCGCGGTGCGCTGGCTGCTGAAGGAATTCGTGCCACGCAGCGGCCTGTTCGGCATGTCGATGACGCTCGGGCGGGCGGTCAAGCCGCTGCTGCCCCAGGTCCTCAAGGCCAAGGTGCCCGACCTGCGCCCACCAGGCAGGTGGCCGGCGAGCCGCCACCAACGCCGCTGGATCGCGCTGGCCGGTTGCGCCCAGCCGGCGATGGCGCCTTCGGTAAACAGTGCCGCCGCTCGGGTACTCGACGCAATCGGGATTTCGCTGACCGAGGTCACCGGCGCCGGTTGCTGTGGCGCCGTGCGCTATCACCTGAACGACCAGTCGGGAGGCCTCGATGACGCACGGCGCAACGTGGACGCGTGGTGGCCCCTGCTCGAGCGCGGCGAAGTCGAGGGCGTGCTGATGACCGCCTCGGGCTGCGGCGTGCAGGTCCGCGAATATGGCCACCTGCTGGCCGACGATCCGGCCTATGGCGAGCGCGCCCGGCGGATCAGCGAGTCGACTCTGGACATCTCCGAGCTGCTGGCCCGGGAGGCGGCGCAACTGGCGCACGAACTGCAGGGGCGCGGCGCCGGCAGCGGTGAGCGCATCGCGTTCCATGCGCCCTGCACGCTGCAACACGGCCAGCAGATCCGGGGCGTCGTGGAGCGGCTGCTGTCGTCCGCCGGTTTCGAACTCACGGCGGTCGCCGATCCGCATCTGTGCTGCGGTTCCGCCGGCACCTATTCCCTGCTGCAGCCCGAGCTGTCGACCCGCCTGCGCGACAACAAGCTGGCCGCGCTCGCTGCCGGTGGTCCGAGCCGCATCGCCTCGGCCAATGTCGGCTGCATGACCCATCTCGAATCGGCTGCGACGGTGCCGGTGGCGCACTGGATAGAACTCATCGACGAGCGGCTTGCCACGCCGAAGAGCGGCTGAAAGTGGCCTAAAGAGCGCTCGTGCATCGCCCGTAAATGGCGTGATGAGCGATCTTTCACTGGCCCACGCCGACGTACGCATTCCACCCCAGCCCGCGGTCCTGGCACGGCTGTTCGAGCTGCTGGCCGCCGGGGAATGTGACATTCGGCGGGTCGCCCAGGTCATCGCCGGCGACGCCGGCCTCGCTGCGCTGCTGTTCAGGCTCGCCGCCTCGCCGATCTACGCCAAGGGACGGCGCGCCGACTCGCTCGAGCGGGTGCTGCAGGTGGTCGGCGTCCAGCAATCCTTCAATCTCGCGCGCGCGCTCGCGCTCGAGGGCGCAATCGGCGGTGACCGCCGGGTGCTTGAGGTGTTCTGGCAACGGTCGGGCGACATCGCGCGAATTGCCGCCGAGGTGGCGTCGGATCGGGTCGCGGTATGCAACGTGTTCCCGGACCAGGCCTATCTGGCCGCGATCTTCCAAGACTGCGGCGTGCCGCTGCTGGCCGAGCGCTTTCCCGACTACGGCAGCCTGAAGACACTGGCAGTCGGTGCCGCGTGCTGGGCGTCGATGGTCGAGGAGGATCGGCGCTATTCGACCGACCATTGCGTCGTCGGCTACCTGGTGGCGCGCCACTGGAAACTGCCTGATTTCGTCGCCGACGCGATCCGCTGTCATCATGAGCTGGTCGGTCTCGGCGAGCACCGGGTGCGCAGTCTGGTCGCCATCCTGATGCTGGCCCAGGAAATCTATTGCCGCGAGCATGGCATCCACAACGCGGAGTGGTTCGGTGCCGCGGACCTGGTGATGTCCGAACTGGGCCTGGATCCGGCCGGACTCGACGAATACTGCGACGAAATACGCGATCGCTGCCACGCCGCCGGTTAGGGAGGCGCGGCAAATGCCGCTAATCTTGCCTACCGCTACCTGCCGCGCCTCCGATCATGACCCTCAGCGTTGAAACCTGTGTTGCCAGCCATCTGGGCGACCGCCCGGAACAGCAGGACCGGGCGACCGTGTTTGGCCATCCGCAGCACGCTGGCATGCTGATGGCAGTACTCGCCGACGGCATGGGTGGCCATTCGGGAGGTGCGATGGCGGCCGAGCAGGTATTGCTGAAGGCCCGGCAGAACTTCGAGATGTACGCGCCGCGATCCGAGACACCCGAGAATCTGCTGCGGGAAATCGTCGACGAGGCTCATATCGTCATCAAGCTCACCAGCTTCACCAGCGAGAAGGATCCCCACAGCACCGCCGTCGTGATGCTGTTGCAGCCGGACCGAATCGACTGGGTGCACTGCGGCGATTCGCGCCTGTACCACTTCCGCGACGGTACCCTGGTCAGCAAGACCGAGGATCAGTCGCTGGTCGAGCAACTGGTGAGGAAGGGCGTGATCAGCGCAGAGGCGGCGATCGACCACCCCCATCGCAATGTGCTGCTGTCCTGCCTCGGTGCCGACAAGCCGCCAAAGGCATTGCACGGTCACGTCGGCGAATTGCGTGCAGGTGATGCCTTCGTGCTGTGTTCGGACGGGCTGTGGGCCTACTTCGATGACGCCGAGCTGGGCGGCATCGTCCATCGGCGGGGGCCGCGCGATGCCGCCGAGACGCTGATCGGCCATGCCCGCCAGCGTGCCGACGGCGAGGGCGACAACATTTCGGTGGCGATCGTCAAGCTGGTCGATGCGGCGCCAGCCGGCAAGCGTTGACGGGCCGCTACCTCGACCCGGAAGCCGTGGTCGAACGCTCGTCGCAGTCCGCGAGGCCATCAACGCTACCGACCCGTGCCCCGGCGGCTTGGTCGCGATCCGCCCGGGCTGCTCGAATGATCCGTGTGCGCAATCGGGTCTTCCGGCTTCAATCGCTTTGACGCAGCAGGCGGTGGCGCCAGAACAGACCTGCCATTGCCGTCGCGCACACCACCATTATGCCGATCACCCACCAGAAGCCTTCGTTTTCACCGGTCAATGGCATGCGATCGAAATTCATGCCCCAGATACCGGCGATCAGGGTGGCCGGCAGGAACAGGACCGACAGCACGGTCAGCACGCGGACCTCGACATTGAGCCGGTTGGAAACGCTGGACAGGTAGATTTCGAGCAGATCGCCGAGTTGGTCGCGCACGCCGTCGAGGGATTCGAGTACATGGATCGAGTGATCCTGGACGTCACGCAGGTAAAGCCGGGTCTCGGCGCTGAAATTGGCACGGTCGCCACGCTGCAGAGTGCCCACCAGCTCGCGGAGCGGCCATACCGCCCGTCGCACCGTCAGGGTGTCGCGCTTGCATCGGTTGATGCGGACCAGCAGCGCGGGGCTCGGTCTCGTCATGGCCTCCTCCTCGAGCGCCTCGGCTTGCTCGGAGAGGTGGTCCACCAGCAGGAAATAGCGATCGACGACGATGTCCAGCAAGGTATAGGCGAGATAATCGGGGCCACGTGCGCACAGCGTCGACTTCGGTGCGCGCAGGCGCTCGCGCACCGGCTCGAACGCCCCGCGGGCATATTCCTGGAAGCTCAGCAGGAAATCGCGGCCGATGACCAGGCCGAACTGGTCCGACCCGATGCCTTGTCCGGCATCGGCGACGTCGAGCAGTCGCAGCACGAGGAACAGGTAGGACGGATACTCCTCGAGCTTGGGGCGCTGGGACGTGTTGAGCACGTCCTCCAGCGTCAGCGGGTGCAGACCGAAGTGCTCACCGATGGCGGTCAGCAGTGCCGGGTCGTGAAGGCCATGGACGTTCAGCCACAGGTGATCCCGGGCACGTCGATGGGCCCGCAGTTCCGACGCCGACGTGAGGCTGTACTCGTCGCAGCCATGGGAGTCGTACTCGAACACCGAGATCCGCGCCTGATCGGTGCGTCGTTCCCCGACGTGGATCGGCGTGCCCGCGGGGACGCCGAGCTTGCGATTGATGGCTTTGCCGCGACGGCGTCGGCCGGGATGTTTTTCGTTCATATTTGCGCTTCCCCGAAAATCGCGGGTGGCCGGTATCGGGCGATTTCAGTAATATGCACCGCGGGGTATTCATCGGGCGCGGCCGCATCGCCTCCGATGGTGCCGGCACTCAAAGTACAAGAATTCGCCGGGTGGCGCAGGGGTCCGTTGCGGGAGGCACCGGAGCTGCAGTCCGCACATGTCGCGACCGGGTCCGATTCATCGAAAATTGGGAGTTCCAATGTCCATGGTCATCGGAATTGCGACCGAGTCCGTCGCCGGCGAGCGCCGGCTCGCGGTGGTGCCGGAAGTCGTCAAGCGCTACCGGGCACTCGGCGCAGAAGTCGCCATGCAGGCCGGCGCAGGCAGCGCCGCTCACTTTCGCGACGAGGATTTTTCTGACGTCAAGATCGTCGCGGATGCAGGCGCCGTGATCGGCGAGGCGGGATTGCTGCTGTGCGTGCAGCCACCGCCCGTCAAGCTGATCAAGAAGTTCAAGCCGGGAACGGTGCTGCTGGGCATGCTCCAGCCATGGTCCGACAAGGCGCGGCTGAAGGCGCTGGCAAGTGGTGGCATCACCAGCTTCTCGCTCGAACTGCTGCCGCGCATCACCCGCTCCCAGAGCATGGATGCGCTGTCCAGCCAGGGAGCGGTGGCGGGCTACGAATGTGCCCTGATCGCCGCCGATCACTCGCCCAAGTTCTTCCCGATGCTGACCTACGCGGCGGGTACCATCCGTCCGGCGCGAGTGCTGGTGATCGGCGCCGGCGTCGCCGGTCTGCAGGCGATTGCCACGGCGCGACGTATCGGCGCGATGGTCGAGGCCTACGACGTGCGCCCGGAAACCCGCGAACAGATCGAATCCCTCGGTGCCCGCTTCGTCGACACCGGGGTGTCGGCGGTCGGCAGCGGGGGTTACGCCCGGGAATTGAGCGAGGACGAGAAGGCCCGCCAGACCGAGAAGCTCGCCAAGGCGGTCGCGCAATGCGATGCCCTGATCACCACCGCGGCGGTTCCCGGCAAGCAGGCACCAGTGATCGTGACCAAGGAGATGGTCGCAGCGATGAAGCCAGGGGCGGTGGTGGTGGACATGGCCGCCGAGAGCGGTGGCAACGTCGTGGGCGTGGTCGCCGGCGAAAAGACCTGGATCGGCGAGGTGCTGGTGATCGGGCCGACCCATATCCAGAGCCGGATGCCGGTCCACGCTTCGGAGATGTACGCCAAGAACCTCTTCAACTTCATCAGCCCGTTCATCCGTGACGGCGAGCTGGCACTCGACTGGGACGATGAGGTGGTGGCCGGCTGTTGCTTGACCCACGATGGCGAGATACGTCATGCGGGCGTCCGCGAAGCCCTCGACCTGTAGTAGCCAAGACAAGAGAGAATAAACATGGAAGGCATCGTCTATCTGTACGTGTTCATGCTGGCCGCGTTCACCGGCTACGAGGTCATTTTGCGTGTGCCGGTGATCCTGCACACGCCGTTGATGTCCGGGTCCAACTTCATCCACGGTGTCGTGCTGGTGGGGGGCATGGTCACCCTGGGTCATGCCGAAACCGGCACCCAGATGGTGCTGGGCTTCGTCGCGGTGGTGCTCGGCGCCGCCAACGCAGCCGGCGGCTACGTCGTGACCGAGCGCATGCTCGGCATGTTCAAGTCTGGCAATCGCAAGGGAGGCGCGTGATGACTGGGCAAACGTTCCTCCATGCCGCCTATCTGGCGGTGGCGGTGGCATTCATCTTCGGCCTGAAGGCGATGGCTTCGCCGGCGACCGCCCGCAAGGGCATCGTCTGGGCCGGCTACGCGATGGTCGCCGCGGTGATCGTGACCTTCTTCTGGCCCGGCATGGAAAACCGCTGGCTGATCTTGCTCGGCATTCTGGTCGGCGGTGTCGTCGCCTGGCGCTCCGGAAAGAAGGTGGCGATGACGGAAATGCCGCAGATGGTCGCGATCTACAACGGCATGGGGGGCGGCGCCGCAGCCGCGATCGCTGCGGTCGAGTTCGCGCGCGGAGAGGTCCACGGACCGGCGATGCTGGTGATGGCGGTGCTCGGCGCGTTGATCGGCGCGGTCGCATTCTCGGGCTCGTGCGTGGCGTGGGCCAAGCTCGCCGGCAAGATGAAGAAGGCCTATCGTTTTCCCAGCCAGAGCACCCTCAACATCTTCCTCGGCATCATCGTCGGCTGGCTCGGCATCGGCATCGTCGTCGACGGCCACCCGTGGGCGATCGCGATCGTGCTGTTCTTCGCGGTCTCGCTGCTGCTCGGCGTGGTGCTGACGGCGCCGATCGGCGGTGCCGACATGCCGGTGGTGATTTCTCTGCTCAACGCCTTCACCGGCCTGGCGGTCGGCTTCGAAGGCTACGTGCTGCAGATCCCGGCGCTGATCGTGGCCGGCATCGTGGTCGGTGCGTCCGGCACCCTGCTGACCCATCTGATGGCCAAGGCGATGAATCGCCCGATCCGCAACGTGCTGTTCACACCGCTGACCGGTGAGGCCCAGGAGGAGGGCCAGGCCATCGAGGGGCGCATGCAGGAGACCTCGGCGCTGGACGCCGCGGCGACCATGCGCTATGCCGCCAAGGTGGTCGTGGTACCGGGCTACGGCATGGCGGTGGCAGGGGCCCAGCACAAGGTATGGGAGATGTGTCAGTTGCTCGAGGAGGCCGGTGTATCGGTGTCGTTCGCGATCCACCCGGTCGCCGGTCGGATGCCGGGGCACATGAACGTCCTGCTGGCGGAGGCCGGTGTGCCCTACGACAAGATCTTCGACCTCGACGAGATCAACAACGACTTCGCCCAGACTGACGTCGCGCTGGTGATCGGTGCCAACGACGTCGTCAATCCGATCGCCCGGACCGACAAATCGAGTCCGATCTACGGCATGCCGATCCTCAACGTGGACCATGCGAGGAACGTCATCGTGGTCAAGCGCGGCCAGGGGACCGGCTACTCGGGTGTCGAGAACGCGTTGTTCTACATGGAAAACTGCCGCATGCTGTACGGCAGTGCGCAGGAGGCCATCGCCGACGTGATCCAGCACGTCAAGAGCATGGAAGGCTGACGGCGCCGGTCGCGCTGAAGATAAGGGGCCGCTGCGGCGGCCCCTTTTCGTACACCCGGTCCAGCCCTCAGGTGGCGCTGCGCCCGAGTTCGGCGGCGATGATTCTGCCGAAGGCCTCCGCGTCCACCGGCGGGCCATGGAACAGGCCCTGGCTGGCGCTGCAGCCCAGCGCCGCCAGCCGGTCACGCTGGGCGGCATTCTCGACCCCGGCGGCGACCACGTCCAGCGACAGCCCACGTGCGGTCTGCAGGATCGCCTCGATCATCACCGAGCCTTCATCGCCGAGCTGGAGATCCCGCACGAACTGGGGATCGATCTTCAGCCCGGACAGCGGCAGATGGCGCAGCGCGGACAGCGGCGAGCCGTCGGAGCCGAAACGGTCGATGCGCAGACGAACGCCGAGTTCCTGCAGCGCATAGAGGTTGTTCATGGCGGCCGCATTGCGTGGCAGTGTGGCGCAGTCGATCAGCTCGAGTTCCAGCAACTGGGGTCGGAGCGCCGCCTGCCGCACGTAGTCTTCGAGTTCGTCGGTGAATTCGGGTCGTTCGAGTTCGCGGGCGGCGATGTTGATCGAAACGGTCAGATCGCACTCGAACGCTTCGTGCCAGGCTGCCGCCTGCTCGCAGACATGAGCGAGCGCCCAGCGGCCGAGCGCCGTGATGCTGCCGGTGCGAATCGCCGACGGCACGAACTGCTCGGCCACCAGCAGTCCCAGCTGCGGGTGGTTCCAGCGCAGCAGCGCCTCTGCACCGATCAGGGCGGAATCCGCCAGCCGGTAGCGCGGCTGCCAGTGCAGCGCGAGCTCGCCGCGGTCAGGGGCGCGGCGGATCGCGGCGTCGAGTCCCGACCGGGCCAGCGAATCGACGGTGTCGGCAACATCGAACAGATGAACGGGTCGGGACGCCGAACGGGCCGCGTGCAGTGCGTGCTCGGCCGCCGACAGCAGGCTGGCGAGGTCTTCGCCATGGTCCGGGCCGATCGCACCGCCGATCGTCGCAGCCAGCGTCACCGTCGTGGGCCCTGCCTTGATCGGTTCGGCGACGAGGTCGAGGATTCCTTCCGCGAGCGCAAGCACGTCGTCCCTGCCGTGGAGCTCGCCGACCAGAATCACGAAGCTGTCGGCACCGATGCGTGCCACAGCCGAGTCGTCCGGGGCGGCCATCACCAGGCGCTCGCCGAGCTGTGCCAGCAAGCGGTCGGCATGGGCTTCGCCCAGTTGCGCGTTGACACGGTGAAAGCAATCGAGATCGATGACCATCAGGGCCAGCTTGCGGCGGCTCTGGCGATTGCGGCAGGCCAGCGCCATGTAGGGACCGGCCAGGCCTGCCCGATCGGGCAGTCCGGTGACGCCATCGACCGGATCCGGCCCGCAGGCCTGGGACGCGGCTTCAATCGCGTGGCGGATCGTGACGAGGTAGTGCGGGGCGGCGGCGAGTTTGCGCTGCACGCGCGCGATGCGGATGATGCTCGGTACGGCGGTGGCGTCGTGGCGCCGCGTCGGCAAGTCCCGCCGGAGCCGCCCGGATGCCTCTTGTCGCGCTGCTTCGAAGGGGTTTCCGGTGCCGTCGGGCACGAGGATGGTGGCCGGCTCCCCGAGCAGTTGGCGGCGTTCGAATCCGGTCAGGCGGCAGATTGCCGGATTGGCTGCGACGATGCGCAGGGCGTGGTCGAGGATCAGCACGCCGTCGTCACTGAGGCCGAACAGTTCGCTGGCGAACAGCTGCACCGCGTCCGGTGTCGGGGGCGGTCGATGCATCACCAGCCGTTCGGCATTGCCGTCCGCCGACCGCAGTTCGACGGTCGCGACATCGACTTCGAATTCGCTGCCGTCCTTGCGCCGGTGTATCTGGCGGTCGCTACCGTTGGCGTCGGCCACCTGCAGCTGTGACAGGCGCATCTGCTGCAATTCGCCCCGCGCGAACGCGTAGGCCTGCTCCGCAGCGGGGTTGACGTCGACGATCCGCCCGTCGTCGCCGGCACAGATCAGCGCCGGCATCGGCAGCGCGTCGAAGGCTCGCCGGGGACTGCCGTCGGCCGGGGGGTGGCTGACGACCTTCGCGCCGCGCCCATCGTCCGGGTACGGAAGGGCGACGACGCGCCATCCCGGCTGCGGTCCCGGCAGGGTGCGACAGCCGGCGGAATCTATCCGCAGTCCGTCGAAGTCCTGCCCGATCAGCGCGCGGTCTCGTCCGAGACGCGCCCGGGCAGTGGCGTTGGCCGCCTTGACCAGACCATCCGCGCCGATGACCAGAACCGGCTGCTGGACGGCGGCGGCGAGCCGTGGCCACAACGCGTCGGTCGGTTCCGCCTCGGACGGGGGGACTTCGACCGCCGCGGTATCGGGACTCAGAACCAGTGCATGCACGCCAGGCCGGACCCGTGCCGCCGACAGGCAACGCAGGTGGCGTCGTCGGCCGCCGGGCAGACGCAACAGCAGACTGCCGCGCGATGCCCCCTCGACGAAGAGCACGCCGCGAGCCGCGAGAAACGCCGCCTCGGTCGGGAACAACTCGGACAGCGAATGACCGACGAGCTGGGGGTAGGAACGCTCCAGCAGGCGGCAGGCGGCGCTGTTCACCTCGAGAATGGTCTCGTCGCTGGTGATGATCAGTCCTTCTTCGACGAGTTCGAAGAGTGCCAGATAGAGTCCGGCCTCGGCACCGTCGGAAAGATCGGGAACCAGCGTTTCAGGGACAGCGTCCGGTGGGCGCCGGATCGGGAAGATGTCCATGCGTCGGATCGAACACGGATTCGCAATGAAGCGACTGTAACGACCGGACGCCCGGGGACTTGACCGGATTAGCGGGAGGAAACCCGTGCTTTTCCGGCCGGGGGCAGGTTTCAGCCGGGCTTGCGGCCCAGGCCGCCGAGCAGGAAGGCGATCGGACGCTGGTGCCGGCGCGCGCCGGCCGTCGGCTGGATCTCGTCCGGCTGGCTGTCCGCCACCCGGCTGTCGCTCCGTGCCATGGGCTCGTAGGGCTGGGTGAAATCGAAGCCGTCGGCGGCCACGCTCGGCGGCTGACTGCTGCGCCCCTCGCCGGACCTTCCGCTGCCCCGGCCGCTGCGCTGGCGCTTGTCGCCGCGGTGCCGGCGTTGCCCATCATCGCGGAATTCGCTTTCCGCGTCGAAGCCGGGGATCGGTTCCTGCGGGATCTGGAGATTGATCAGTTTCTGGATCTCTGCCAGACGGCCGCGTTCCTCGGCGCACACCAGCGATACCGCGTTACCGGTTCTTCCCGCGCGGCCGGTCCGGCCGATGCGGTGGACGTAGTCTTCCGCCGTGTGCGGCAACTCGAAGTTGATCACGTACGGGAGGTCGTCGATGTCGAGCCCGCGGGCGGCCACATCGGTCGCCACCAGCACCCGGATGCGTCCGGACTTGAAGCCCTCCAGGGTTTCGGTGCGCTGCTGCTGGCTCTTGTCACCGTGGATCGCGTCGGCGGCGATGTCGTGACGGGACAGGAAATGGGCCAGCCGGGCACAAACCATCTTGGTGTCGACGAACACCAGGACCTGGGAATCGGGTTCATGGCGGAGGATATGGGCGAGCAGGTTGCGCTTCAGGCCGGCCGACACCGGATGCACCCGATGGCTGATGGTCTCGCTGACGGTGTTCCGGCGTGCAACCTCGATCAACTGCGGATTCTTCAGCATCTGATCCGCGAGTTTCTTGATCTCGTCGGAGAAGGTCGCCGAGAACAGCAGGCTCTGGCGCTTCGCCGGAAGCAACGCGAGGATGCGCCGGATGTCCGGGATGAATCCCATGTCCAGCATGCGGTCGGCCTCGTCGAGCACGAGGATCTCGACCTGGCCGAACTGGATCGTCTTCTGCTGGACATGGTCGAGCAGGCGTCCTGGTGTGGCGACCACGATCTCGATGCCGCGCCGTAACTCCTGCATCTGCGGATTCATGTCGACACCGCCGTAGATGCAGGTCGAGCGCAGGGGAAGATACTTGCCGTAGGTCTGTACCGATTCGTGGACCTGCATCGCCAATTCGCGCGTCGGCGCGAGAATCAGGGCTCGTACCGGATGGCGGGCGGGCGAGGTGCTGGTGCTGGCGTGGCGAGCCAGCCGATGCAGCATCGGCAGCGTGAAGCCGGCGGTCTTGCCGGTACCGGTCTGGGCGCCGCCCATCACGTCGAGCCCGTGCATCACGATCGGGATGGCCTGCTGCTGGATCGGCGTCGGCTCGGTGTAGCCGGCGTCGGCCACGGCGCGCTGCAGTTCGGGGATCAGCCCGAGGTCCGCAAATTTCATTCGCTGGATCGCTCCGTAATCCGCCCGCCGCATCCGGTCTGCGGCCGGCACGGGCGTGGATTGGGGTCATTCTTTCGGTGCGTGGCGCCGGCATCGGGCGCCAGTCGTGCCCGTTGACCGGCTCGGCACGCGCAAAAACTGCAGATTATACATCGTCATCGATCAGCCCGATGGACAGGCCGCCAGATAGGCCGTCACTTCCTCCCGATCGTGATAGAGCTGGCGCAGGCGCAAGTCGAAGTCGGTCGATGCCTGCGCGAAGCGCCTGCCGATCAGTCGACGGCAGTTCTCGATCTCGGCGAGGCGCTTCTTCATCGGCAACTTGAGGTTGAAGATTGCCCTCCTGGCGCGACCGGAAGCGACCCAGTCCGCCATCAGCCTGCTGATCCGGGCGGGTTGTTCGACCATGTCGCACACCAGCCAGTCGACGCCTGTGGCGGGTCGCCACGTGAAGCCGTCGGCGCGCACGTGCTCGACCATGCCGGTGGCCAGCACCTGCGGCGACATCGCGCCGTTGTCCACGGCGGTGACCCGCAGGCCGCGATTGGCGAGCTGCCAACTCCAGCCTCCCGGGGCGGCGCCGAGGTCCACCGCCCGCTGGCCGGGACGCATCGCGGCTTCGAGTTCCGCGGTCGTCAGCAGCGTGAGCAGGGCTTCCGCAAGCTTGAGGGTGGCCCGGCTGGGGGACCGGGAGGGCATCCGCAAGCGCGGGATGCCCATCGGCCATGGCGACCCGTTGGCGGCCGACGACAAGCCCAGCCAGGCCCGCTCGGGAGCGGCAAGCAGGATATTCAGGCGCGGCAGCTGGGTGCGGCGCGGCCGCAGCAGGTGATGCTTTTCGAAAGCGCGGTCGAGGGGCGCCTGCAGGCGGCGGGCGAGTGCGGCGAGGGGGCGCTGGGCGGTGCCGTCGGCGGCCTCGGGGAGGATCGCGGAGAATGGCGTGCCGGCCTTGCGCGCGGCCACCAGCAGCGGCGACACGCGATCCTTGTCGGCCAGTCCGTCGATGTCTGCGAAGCCGAACGACAATTGCCGGACAAACGTCAGCGCAGCAAGGCGGATTGCACGGTCGAGGAAGTCGAACGGGTGTATGTTGTCGAGATCGATGCGGACCTGGCCCGAGCGAGGGAAGGCGCCGTGGCGACCGTCGATGGCGCAGTGGTCGAGGCGGGCGATCAATTCGCCCGCGCATTCGCCTTCGAAGCCCGGGCGGCAGAGCGCCATGACGAAGCGGCATTCGACGATGCCGGACTGGGGCGTCATCGGGCGAACGGGGGAAGCGCCGGGCCTGTGAGGATGGTTGCGCCGGAGCGTTGGCGCGACGGACGATGGCCACTGGCGGGCAGCGTGAGCGGGTGGGTGATCATGGAGTCGGATTTGCGTGCTTGAAATGCGGCGGTTGGGAACGAGCGATTTGTCGGTGTCGCCGGTCTGTCTGGGAACGATGACCTTCGGTCAGCAGAATAGCGAGGCGGAGGCCCATGCCCAACTCGACCTCGCCCTGGCACGCGGCGTGAATTTCTTCGACACCGCGGAACTGTACGCGGTACCGCCGTGCGCCGAAACCTATGGCGCCAGCGAGCGCATCGTCGGCAACTGGCTGCGGCGCCAGCCGCGCGCCAGGATCGTGCTGGCGACCAAGGTGACCGGACCGGGTCGCCGGCTCGACTGGATCCGTGGCGGGGAGCTGTCGCTCGACCGGGACAACATCCGCGCCGCGCTCCATGCCAGCCTCGAACGGCTGCAGACCGACTACATCGACCTCTATCAGCTGCACTGGCCGGAGCGCAACCAGCCGATGTTCGGCCAGTGGCAGTACAGGCCCGAGGCCGAACGCGCGGGCACGACGATTCGCGACCAGCTCGAGGCGCTCGGCGAACTGGTGAGCGAGGGCAAGATTCGCCATGTCGGCGTTTCCAACGAACATCCCTGGGGTATCGCGGAATTCCTCCGCTGTGCCCGCGACCACGATCTGCCGCGCATTGCTTCGATTCAGAACGCCTACAGCCTGCTCAACAGGGTGTTCGACTACGGACTCGCCGAGATGTGCCACCGCGAGCAGGTGTCGCTGCTGGCCTATTCGCCGCTGGCCTTCGGTCACCTGACCGGGAAGTACCTGGACCACACCGATGCCCGTGGCAGGCTCACGGAATTTCCGGGTTTCGGGGCCCGTTACCAGAAACCACGGGTGCGGGAGGCGGTGGCGGCCTATCAGGCGCTGGCCCGGGAGGCCGGCATGACCCTGACCCGAATGGCCTTGTCGTGGAACTACCATCGCTGGGCGGTCGGCAGCACGATCATCGGCGCGACGTCGGTCGCCCAGCTTGCCGAGAATCTCGACGCGTGGGCCGACCCGCTGCCGGGTGGCCTGCTAGAGGCGATCGATGCGATTCATGTCAGCTTCAGCAATCCCGCTCCGTGACCGACATGAAATCAGTGCGCCAGTGGAACGGACGAGCATGAAGGAGATCATTGCCAGCGAGGAGCTGACCATCGGCATGTTCGTGGCCGATCTCGACCGGCCGTGGATCGACTCGCCGTTCCTGCTGCAGGGCTTCCTGATCGAGGATGAAGAGACCCTCGGTCAGTTGCGCCGGTTGTGCCGCTTCGTGTCCGTCGATCGCCTGCGCTCGGTCGGCGACGCGCACCGGGCGCCGAAGCACGAGGACGTGGCGTCGACGGTCGGCGACAGCTTCCGGCCGCCCGCGCCGACCGAATCCGCGTCGAGGTGCGCAGCTCCGGCCGCCATCGAACTGCCCGATTTCGTCGAGATACTTCGACTGATTCGCGACGGACAGATCGACAAGCTGCCGACCATCGATGCGCGTGAGATCGAATCTGCCGCGGTCTTCGACGACGCCTTCGACGCCGACGAGCCCCCGTCCGGCAGCGAGCCGGATGTCGCTGCCAGCCGCGGCATCGGACGCCTGCTGGATCCGCTGAAGGGGGTCTTTGCCCGCTTCGAACGGGATCGTGACCAGATCGATGGCCGCGCTTCCGTCGGCCCGCGTACCGCGGCCCAGCAACTGCGAAACCATGCCTCGCGGATCAGGGAGCGCACCCGCGTCGAGCGGGAGCTGGTGTATGTGGCGCCGCGTTACACGAAAGTGCAGCAAGCCCTCGAAAAGGTCCTCGACGACATCTGCAACAGCATCTCGCCCGACATCGGCGCGCTACGGGACGGCATCGACGACATGGTGCGCAGCATCGCCCGCAACCCGGACGCGCTGATCTGGCTGACCCGGCTGAAGGCGACCGACGAGGGCAGCTACCAGCACTCGCTGCACACCGCGGTGCACATGATGGTGTTCGGGCGCAGCCTGGGCATGAGCGATGGGGAGACCCAGATGCTCGGGCTGGCCGGCATGCTCCACGATGTCGGCAAGATCCGCCTGCCGGCCCGACTGCTGGCCAAGAATGCCAAGCTGTCGCCCCTCGAGTACGAGATCTTCAAGACCCACGTGGATTACTCGGTGGCGATTCTCGGTGAACTCGCGGAACTGCCGGCCGAGGTGCTGGAGATCGTGCACCGCCATCACGAGCGATTCGACGGCACGGGCTATCCGAAGGGTCTGGCCGGCGATGAAATCGGCATGTCGGCAGAGATCGCCGGCCTCGTGGACAGCTATACGGCGATGACCGGCAAGCGGGAATACAACCCGGTGTTCAGCACTCACCAGGCCCTGGAGGATCTGATCCGTCTGCGCGGGTCCCGCCACCGGACGATGCTGGTGGACCAGTTCATCCAGTGTATCGGCATCTATCCGGTGGGCTCACTGGTGGAGCTCAACAGCGGCGAGGTGGCGGTGGTGATCGGCCAGAACCGCATCCGTCGGCTGAAGCCGCGAGTGATGGTGCTGCTGGCACCCGACAAATCCCAGAACCCTTATCCACCGCTGCTCGACCTTCTGTACGACCCGGTGACCCCCACCGGTGAACCGTATGCGATCGCTCGTGCGCTGCCGCCCGATGCCTATGGGATAGACCCCCGGGAGTTCTACCTGGGATGACGAACGGCGCCATGGGTCAGGCACGAAGCCCGGATTTCGAACAGGCACTCGTGAATCACGCTGTGGGTGTCGAGGAGATGGCCGCGATCAGGGCATTCGCGCGGGTGGTCGCGGCGGCCGATATCGCCAGTGAATTCGCGCTCTGCCTGGCCCGGATCGCCCAAGGATCGGTAATGTCCGGCAGTGAGCAGGCGCAGGCGCATTTCTGCCGCGTGCTCGTCGATTGTGCGCGATGGGCCGAACCCCAGCCCTGGTTCGATCGGCTGCATGCGAGCTGGGCCGAATGCCTCGATGGCGGTGCCGCGCCCGGGTTCTCGCTCGACGCCTGTGCGGCCCTGGTCAAGGCCGCGGCACGCTGTCTGGCGGGCGACCGGGCCGCCGTCCCTCGGCTGGAGATGGACATCCTGTTCGCGATCGACGCCTTTGCCTGGTGCGCGGCGTCGCTGCTGGCGCGCGAGCTGCCGTCGCGGCCTGCCGACGGCGCGTCAAGCGGCGACGTCGATGCCGCCACCGGCCTGCCCGACCGCCATGCGATCGGCCGTCTGCTGGGGCAATGGCTGCCCGGCGCCGGCGAGGGGCAGCGTGTCGGGCTGGTGGTGCTGTCGATGGAATGGGGCGTCGCGGTTCGCAATCTCCCGGCCTCCGAGCGCGATCGCCTTTGTGTGGCGCTATCGCAGCGGCTCGCCGAGGAACTGCGGGCCGGCGACGTGCTGTGCGCGAGCGGCGACCAGGAGTGGTCGCTGCTGTTGCCGGCGCTGCGCAGTCCGGCGCAACTGCGGCTCGCCGCCAACAAGCTGATCATGGCGTGCGACATGCTGCTAGAAGACGAGGTCGGCGAGCGCTGTGGCCGCTTGCGGGCCGGCGGGGCGGTCGGACCGGCCCATGGCCATGACGCCGCGTCGCTCGAGGTCGCGGCAAGGACCGCGCTGCTCGTCGCGCGTCGGCGGTCGCTGGATTTCGAGGAATACTGCGACGAGTTCGCCGAAGTCGTCGACGAAACCGTCGATTTCGAACGCGAGTTGCTCAGCGCCCTGCATCTGCAGGAGCTCCAGCTATACCTGCAGCCCCAGGTCCGGCTGTGCGATGGGCGCTGCGTCGCCGTCGAGCTGCTGCTGCGCTGGCAGCGCCACAGCGGCGAGTGGGTCGCGCCGCCACGGATCATCGACGGCGCCCAGCGGCTCGGCGTGCTGCCGCGCCTCTCCAACTGGCTGATCATGCATGGCGCCAAGGTTGCGGCCGCGCTCGTTCACGCCGGCGTCGATGTCAAGGTCAATGTCAATCTCACCGCAAGCGACGTGATGGACGACGAACTGCCGGTGATGGTCGCCCAGGCATTGGATACCTGGCGGGTGGCGCCCGGGCGCTTCGGCCTCGAGATCACCGAATCTGCACTGGTGCCGGACGAGCAGCGGGCGGCCAAACTGATCTCCTACCTTCGCCAGCTCGGCTGCCCGGTGGCGCTGGACGATTTCGGTACCGGATTTTCCTCGCTCGCCTACCTGCGCAACCTGCCGGTGACCGAACTGAAGATCGATCAGATGTTCGTGCGCGGGCTCGGCCAATCGCGGGCCGACCAGGCCATCGTCGAGGCCGTGATGCGCCTGGCCGACGGCTTCGGTCTGCAGGTCGTCGCAGAAGGCGTCGAGGACGCGCGTGCACGCGAGATGCTGGCCGAAATGGGCTGCGATCTGGTGCAGGGCCATCTCGAGGCGCAAGCGATGCCGCTCGGCGAATTCATCGGCTGGTGGCGCGCGCGCGAGGCGGGGCGGTCCTCAGTGCCGGCCTGATGCGTCAGTGGCTCTCGCCAGCACGCGAGCGATTGCGCAGTCGTGCGAGCGGCGTGTCCGCTGACCCATCCTCCGCGTGCGTTTCCGGCGGCGCGTCGGCCTCCTGGACATCGGCCGTGGCATCGGCCGGCAGCTTCGGCGGAATCATCGGCTTGACCGCCACGATGTTGTTTTCGGTCATGTAGTCGTTCATCGTGCGCCAGCCCTCGAACACCGAGGCCTTCTGGGCCTCGGGATTGAGTGCAAAGCAGTCCTCGAGGGCGCGGCCGGCGTGTCGGCAGGCGCTGCCGATCGCCCGTCCTTCCGCCTCTGTGGCCGCCGCCCGCCTTTCGGGATCGGGAATGCCGAGCTGCTCGCAGGCGGACATCAAGAGGCTGATCATCAGGCAAGCTAGGATGCGTCCCATCGAACGGTTACCCGTGGAGTTTCGGTGTCTGGAGGCAGTAACGTCCTTGCAGGCAGATTCTTGACAACATTCGGCGCAGCGATGGCAGGCAAGTCAACCACCGGCATGACATGGCATGCGATGATCGTGCGGTACACCCCGACGAGAGAACGATGAACGACGGCGGCTACCTTCCCCGCATCGTGGCGCACCGCTGCGGCGGCGCGCTGGCGCCCGAAAACACCCTGGCGGGCCTGCGGGTGGCTGCGGCGCTGGGTTGCCGTGGCGTCGAGTTCGACGTCCAGGCGAGTGCCGACGGCGAAGCCGTGGTGATCCACGATGACCACCTCGACCGGACCACCGACCGGGCCGGGCGGGTCGCCGCGCTGACGGCTGCGGAACTGGCCTCCTGCGATGCCGGAGTGCGCCACCATCCGGCCTTTGCCGGCGAGGCGGTGCCACGGCTCGCCGAGATCGCCGACTCGTGTCGCCGTCTCGGCCTGGTCGCCAATGTCGAGCTGAAGTGCGAGGACGCCGGCGGCGACGCGCTGGCGCGCCTGGTCGTGCCCAAGGTCGTCGCCTGTTGGCGTGGCGCCGCGGCGCTGCCGCTGCTGTCATCCTTCTCCGAGGCGGCGTTGGCGGCCGCTGCCGAAGGCGCGGCGTTGGTGCCGCGTGCGCTGCTGGTCGAACAGGTGCCCGCGGACTGGCGTGAGCGGCTCGCGAGGCTCGGCTGCATCGCGCTGCACTGCCGTGTCGATGCGCTCGAGGAGGGCCTGGTCAGGGACGTCCATCGAGCCGGCTATCGGCTGGCTGCGTATACCGAGAACGATCCCGAGCGTGCCGCGCGATGGCTGGCGCTAGGGGTGGACGCCTTGTTTACCGACCGGCCGGAGCTGCTGCTGGAGGTCGATCGGGCGGTTGCCGACGCGTCGCCTTGACGGCCTACGGTGCCGAACCTACCATCGCGTTTTTTCGCGCCGCCGCACCCGTGCCCCCTCACCAGCTCTACTTGCCCATCAACGCCGACATGCAGGCCGTAGACGCGGTGATACGCGAGCGGCTGCACTCCGACGTCGTGCTGATCCGGCAGGTCGCCGAATACATCATTCAAAGCGGCGGCAAGCGGCTGCGCCCGGCGCTCGTGCTGTTCTCGGCCGGCGCGATGGGGTACCACGGCCGGCACCATCACGAGCTGGCGGCCGTGGTCGAATTCATTCACACGGCGACCCTGCTGCATGACGACGTGGTGGACGAGTCGGATCTGCGACGGGGCCACCAGACCGCGAATGCGCTGTTCGGCAACGCCGCGTCGGTGCTGGTCGGCGATTTTCTCTACTCGCGTTCGTTCCAGATGATGGTGTCGGTCGGCAGCATGCGCGTGATGCAAGTGCTGGCCGACGCCACCAACACGATCGCCGAGGGCGAGGTCCTGCAACTCCTGAACTGCCACGAGGCGGATGTCTCGGTCGAGGACTACCTTCGGGTGATCCGATACAAGACCGCCAAGCTGTTCGAGGCTGCGTGCCGGCTCGGCGCGATCCTCGGCGGCGCCGACGAAGCCGTCGAGAGCGGCTTGGCAGCCTACGGCATGCACCTCGGCACCGCCTTCCAGTTGATCGACGACGTCCTCGATTATTCCGCCGACGAGGCCGACACCGGCAAGCATCTCGGCGACGATCTGGCAGAGGGCAAGCCGACCCTGCCGCTGATCCACACCATGCGTCACGGCACGACCGAGCAGTCGGCACTGGTGAGGCGGGCGATCGAGTGCGGCGGGCGTGACGAGTTCGCGAAGGTGCTGGCGGCGATCCGCGACTGTGGCGCGCTGGAAGAGACACGCCGCTGTGCAGCGGTCGAGGCTGCGCTCGCGAATGCCGCCATCGAGCCACTTCCACCTTCCATTTTCAAGGAGTCTTTGCTAAACTTATCCGACTTTGCCGTTGCAAGAGACCGGTGAGCCGGGCGCCGCGGAAAAGAAAGCAAAACGGGGAATAGCTCAGCCTGGTAGAGCACTGCGTTCGGGACGCAGGGGCCGGAGGTTCGAATCCTCTTTCCCCGACCAGTCTTGCTCTGAAAACATGGGATTGACGGCAACGTCAGTCCCTTTTTCATGGCCGGCCGCCACCTGCGGAGTCTACCCGGGCAGGTGTGGCGATTACTCGAGGTAGCGGGCCAGGAACGCGCCTTCGTGCGACGGTGGCAGCGGCAGGCGGACACGGTGGCCGCTACCGGGGGCGCACTCGAGCGCGCGGCCTTGCCGGTCGAGCATCGTCGCGACCAGGTGGTCGCGGTTGCCGCGGGGGTGGATGATCTCCAGGCGGTCGCCGATCGCGAAGCGGTTCTTGACCTCGATTTCGGCGAAGCCCTCCTGGTCGTAGCCGAGCACGTCTCCGACATACAGGCTGCGACCCGATTCGGAATGGCCGCGCAGGTAGTTCTGGGTGTCGGCCGGCGTGTGGCGACGGTAGAATCCGTCCGTGTAACCACGGTTGGCAAGCCCTTCGAGCTGGCCGAGCAGGGCCGGGTCGAGTTCGCGCCCGGCAGCGGCGTCGTCGATTGCCCGGCGATACGCCTGGCAGGTGCGGGCGGCGTAGTAGGCGCTCTTGGTCCGGCCCTCGATCTTCAGCGAATCGACGCCGATCTCGACCAGCCGCCGGACATGCTCGATCGCCCGCAGATCCTTCGAGTTCAGGATGTAGGTGCCGTGCTCGTCCTCTTCGATCGGCATGAAGCTGCCCTGCCGCCGTTCGCGTTCCTCGATCAGATGAACGTCGCCGCCGGCGTCTTCGCGAGCCTCGTGGACCTTGAAGTCCCAGCGGCACGAATTGGTGCAGCTGCCCTGGTTGGCATCGCGATGGTTGAAATACCCGGACAGCAGGCAGCGCCCCGAATAGGCGATGCACAGGGCGCCATGCACGAACACCTCGAGTTCGCTGTCGGGGCAGGCGTCGCGAATCGCGGCGATTTCATCGAGCGACAGCTCGCGCGACAGGATCACGCGGGCGACTCCCGCCTGGCGCCAGAATCTCACCGCCGCCGCATTCACGGTATTGGCCTGTACCGACAGGTGGATGGCGATGTCGGGCCAGGTTTCGCGGACCATCATGATCAGTCCCGGATCCGCCATGATCAGAGCGTCCGGCGCGAGTGCGACGACCGGCGCCATGTCGTCGACATAGGTCCTCAGCTTGGCGCCGTGGGGATAGATGTTGGAAACCAGATAGAAGCGGTGACCGCGTGCATGGGTGCGCCGGATGCCTTCCGCGAGCACCTCGAGTCGGCCGAAATCATTGTTTCGTACGCGCAGTGAATAGCGCGGCTGGCCGGCATAGACGGCAGTGGCACCATAGGCGAGGGCCGTGTCGAGCATCGACAGGGTGCCGGCGGGGGCGAGCAGTTCCGGTAGGGCGGGCATGGTGCAGCGCCGTATTCGACAGGGGGCGAAGATTATAGGCCCGATCGCCGGCAGCGGAGGTCGATTGCCGGCGAAGCGGCTAGCCGGTCGCTAGTTCAGGTCGTCGCCCGGTCGTCTGCATCGGGCGGCAGTGGTGTTTCACGGCGATAAAGTCCGCGGCCGAGCAAGTACTGCGTGTAGCCGATCGAGCCGATCACCACGCCTGCCGGATACAGCTGGCGGCCGACGCGGTCGTAAACCGCGAACGGCAGGGGGGTTCGTGCCGATATTTCGTCGGCGAGGACGCGTCGCAGGGCCGGCATGTCTATTCGTGCGGGATAAGCTGACTAAAGAATAGCGCCTTGCCGATGCCGTTGGAATACCCTGTGGCGCATCGCAGGGGGCGGCACCGGGGACGGCCCCCGTCATCGCCACATGTCGCGCATGCTGGCGGCAAGATCGACAGCCGCCCGACGTGGATCGGGATGTTGCGCGGCGGCGTGTGCGGCCGGCGGCCAGCTCTGCTGATCGAAATGTTTCAGCAGCCGGTTCGGAATGAACCGGGTGCGGCCGGCATAGACATGGCGATCGCCGAGGCCGGCCTGGTGGGTGACATAGAAGCGCTGCGGCAGCATCAGGTCCAGTTCGTTGCGGGCGCGGGTCATCGCCACGTAGAGGAGGCGGCGTTCCTCGTCGATCGCCTCGGCACTGCCGGTTGCCAGATCGGACGGCAAGCAGCCGTCCACCGCATTCAGCAGGGTGACGGCTGCCCATTCCTGGCCCTTGGCGGAATGGATCGTGGACAGGATCAGGTAATCCTCGTCGAGGGGCCCCGGCCCGGCCTCGGCGCTGGTGGCTTCGGGTGGGTCGAGCGTCATTTCGGTGAGGAAGCGCCGGGCGTCGGGGTAGGTGGCGGCGAGTGCCGCCAACTGGCGGATGTCCGCCGCGCGCATCGCCGGTTCCGGGTAGAGCCTGTCAAGCAGCGGCAAGTACCAGTCACACAATCGATCGAAGGCGGCCGGCCAGGCGGTGTAGTCACTGCGGCAGGTGTCCACCAGCTCGGCGAATGCCCGCCAGTTGTTGCCGGTGTGGGCCGGTACCGGCTGCTCGCGCAGGAGGCTCGGCCCGGCCGGGCTCGCCGCCAGATTGTCGAGGATCGTCGCGGCCGAGCGCGGTCCGATGCCGGCGAGCAACTGGATCGCCCGAAAGCCCGCCACCCGGTCGCGCAGATTGTGCGACCAGCGCAGGACCGCCAGCACGTCCTTGACGTGGGCGGCCTCGAGGAAGCGCAGGCCGCCGTACTTGACGAATGGGATGTTTCGCCGACCGAGCTCGATCTCCAGCCGGGCGCTGTGGTGGGCGGCACGGAACAGCACCGCCTGACTCTTGAGGCGCATGCCGGCCTCGCGGCGGGCGAGTACCTGCTCGACGACGCAGCCGGCCTGATCGGCTTCGTCACGCACCGAGATCAGGGCTGGCAGCCGCCCGCCGTCGCGCTCGGTCCATAGGGACTTCTCGAACGCCTCGCCGGCCAGCGAGATCACCGCGTTGGCCGCCGCGAGTATCGGCGCGGTGCTGCGATAGTTGCGTTCGAGGGCCACGCGCTCCGCTGCCGGTTCGAACTGCCCGGCGAAGTCCAGGATGTTGCGGACGGTCGCGCCGCGAAACGCGTAGATCGACTGGGCGTCGTCGCCGACCACGGTCAGGCCCCGGCCGTCGGGCTTGAGGGCCCGCAGGATGCCGGCCTGCAGGCGATTGGTGTCCTGGTATTCGTCGACCAGCACGTGGCTGAAACGCGTGCCGATTTCGGTGACCAGCGCCGGCGCCTCGAGCATACGAACCCAGTAGAGCAGCAGATCGTCGTAGTCGAGCACCTGCTGAGCCTGCTTGGCCTCGACGTATGCCAGGAACAACCGACGCAGTTCCGTCTCCCACTCCCGGCACCAAGGGAAGCTGTGCTGCAGCACCTCGCCCAGTGGCCGGCAGGTGTTGATCACCGAGGAATAGATTCCGAGACAGGTAGCCTTCTGTGGAAAGCGCCGCTGTCGCGCGGACAATCCGTGCTCGTGGCGCAGCAGATTCATCAGATCTGCGGAATCCTCCCGGTCGTGGATCGTGAATCCGGGATCGATGCCGACGCATCCGGCATATTCGCG
Organism: Rhodocyclaceae bacterium; assembly: GCA_020445745.1. Lineage (GTDB taxonomy): Bacteria > Pseudomonadota > Gammaproteobacteria > Burkholderiales > Rhodocyclaceae > Cognatazoarcus. Next base: position 24,342 of record JAGRGB010000053.1, read on the forward strand.
CAGCAATTGCGCTCCGACGCCATGGAACGTGCCGGACCACGGCAGTTGCAGCCCGCGCTCGGCGCTGCCGGTTGGAGCTGCCAGCAGGCGGGCGACGCGCCGCTTCATCTCGTCAGCGGCGCGGCGCGAGAATGTCAGCAACATGAGCGCTTCCGGCCGCACGCCATGCTCCAGAAGCACCGCAACCCGGTGGGCCAGGGTACTGGTCTTGCCGGTACCGGCACCGGCGATGATCAGCAGGGGCGGATGGCGCCCGTCGGCGACGCCGGCGGTCGCCGCCTGGCGCTGGGCCGGATTGAGCGTCGCCAGCCGATCTTCGCCGGTGGCGGGTTCGGCGCACGGCGCGCTCACCGGACGACCTTGCCGTCACTGTTCGCCTGGCCAAGGCCGCCTGTGCGTTGCTCGTTGGTCCTGCGGGCGGGAAGTGGTGCTGCCCGACGCGCCCGCCCCACCTTCGCGGCTGGAGGGGGGCCGCCACTGGGCAGCCTGGCGGGGCCGCTCATCGCGCTTGCCGGCGCTTGCCGGGTCCATCGGATGCTGCGCACCCGCGTCGCGGGGGAGTCGCCGACGGCGGGCCGGATGTCCGGACGCCCGTGTCTGGTGGCGGCGCCCGTCGTCGGCGCGTGGGTCTTCGTCGATCTGCGACAACATGTCATGAGCTGTAATTGTATACACCTTTCGATCATTCGCAACGGCAGTGCCGGCGAATCGCCGGGGCCGACATTCCCCACTGCTTTCCCCACATTTGAGGAATACCGGGCCGGAGTGGGGAATCTTTATAAATCAGTTGTCTATTGTGATTTCTGGGCGTGGCATGGTTCTGGCTTCGGGGGGGTGGGACATTGCTTTTCGAGGGTCAACAGATGCCGAACCTGGATCTCAAGGGAGGCTGCGGCGGTAGCGGAGGGCGCCATGCGGATGGATCGGGCCGCTGATTTCGCACCCGCGGCAAGGGTTTCGTCCGCCGCCATTGCCGACGCATTGCGGGCGGCCCATGGTTGCGGCCGGCGGGCGGTCGAACTGCTCGAGGAAAGCATCGGCCTGCCGCCTGCGGATTTCGTCGGGCAACTTGCCGAAGCCCTGCGTTATCAGGTGGCAGACAGTGCCGACCTCAATCGGGCCACGCCGCTGTTCGAGCGCCTCGCATTCACCGAATGCCAGGCCCGCAACTGTGTGGTGCTTCGTTTCGGCGCCGACGACTGCCTGGTGCTGGCCGATCCCCTGGACCGTGATCTGGTCGAATGGTCCGATCTGCACTTTCCAGGGCTCGCCCGGCGCATCGCCCATCATGCCGATCTCGTCGCCTATCTGGGGCGCTTCGAGGAGAACGTCCGGGCGATGGAAGCGCTTGGCCAGGACAGCCAGGCCCGCGCGGACGGCGACGACGACGAGGGGGAGGTATTGTCGCTGGCGCGGATCAGCGAGGATGCCAGCGTCGTCGTCAAGCTGGTCAATTCGACGATCTACGACGCACTCAAGGCGCAGGCCAGCGACGTTCACCTGGAAATGGCCCCGGGCGGCCTGCAGATCAAGTATCGCGTCGATGGCGTGCTCAACGCGGCCGGCAACGTCAACGGTGCGGAACTGGCCGAGCAGGTCGTCTCGCGCATCAAGATCATGGCGGAGCTCGATATCGCCGAGCATCGCGTACCCCAGGACGGCCGCTTCAAGGTTCGCGTCAAGGGTCGAAGCGTCGATTTCCGGGTGTCGGTGATGCCGAGCATCCATGGCGAGGACGCCGTGTTGCGGATCCTCGACAAGCAGGATCTGGCCCAGGCGCAGCATGGCGTACTGATCGACACGCTGGGTTTCGACGCTGTCACCCGCGCAATGCTGGGGCGGCTTGCCGGTGAGCCCTACGGCATGGTGCTGGTGACCGGTCCGACCGGCAGCGGCAAGACCACCACGGTCTACGCGATGCTCTCGGAAATCAATCACGGCCAGGACAAGATCATCACGATCGAGGATCCGGTCGAGTATCAATTGCCGGGCGTGCTGCAGATCCCGGTGAACGAGAAGAAGGGCCTGACTTTTGCCCGCGGATTGCGTTCGATACTACGCCACGACCCCGACAAGATCATGGTCGGCGAGATTCGCGACGCCGAGACCGCGCAGATCGCGATCCAGTCGGCCCTGACCGGGCACCTGGTCTTCACGACGATTCACGCCAACAGCGTTTTCGACGTGATCGGCCGGTTCGCGCAGATGGGCGTCGATGCCTACAGCTTCGTCGCCGCCCTCAACGGCATCCTCGCGCAACGACTGGTGCGTCTGGTGTGCCGCGATTGCCTGCGGCCGGTCACGCCGCCGGCCGACGCGCTGCGCGAATCCGGGATCGATCCCGACTCCGCCGGCGATTTCGACTTTGTCGAGGGCGAGGGCTGCGGCCGCTGTCGCGGCAGCGGCTATCGCGGTCGCTCGGCCATTGCCGAAATACTGCAGCTCGACGACGAGCTGCGCCAACTCATCATCGACCGTGCCCCGATCGGCCGCATCAAGGACGCTGCCCGGCACAAGGGCACCCGACTGTTGCGTGAAGCCGCGGTGGACCTGGTCCGCGCAGGGCGCAGCACGCTTGCGGAGATAAACCGTGTCACTTTTGTTTCGCAGTGAATTCTGCGCCGCGCTGGCACCCGGCCGGATCGAGCTGACGCGCCTCGCCGACGGCCTGCGTCGAAGGGTCGAGGCGTGGCGTCGTGCCGACCTCAGTCCCGCCGCGGGCAAGGCCGACTGCTGGCGATTCGTGCTCGACGCGCTGGCCTCGATGCTGCAGGGCGACGTCGCGGTGCGTGGTCGCCTGAAGGTCGTGCTGTCCAGTCACTGGGTGCGATTTCAGGTGATTCCGTGGAATCCGGAGATCGCTTCGCCCGCCGAATTCGCCGCCTACGCCAGGGCATGCTTCGAGCGGGTGTACGGTGATGCGGCCGCAGACTGGGAAATCCGCTTCGACGAGGCGCGCTCGGGGGACGGGCGGATGGCCTGCGCGATCGAGCGCGAACTGCTCGACAGCATCGGCCGCGTGACGCGCGAGGCCGGCTGCCGACTGACCGGCGTGCAGCCCTATCTGATGCATGCCTTCAACCCGCTGGCGTTGCCGCTCGGGCGGCGAAACTTCGTGTTCGTGCTGGCGGAGCCCGGACGCGTCACGCTCGCGGCCGGAGATCGTGGCGGATGGACGTCGGTTCGCAACTGCACGGCGACGGTCGACGAGGGCGGCCTCCAGGCGCTGATCGAGCGCGAGCTGGAACTGATCTGCGGTGACGGCCAGCCGGAGGTCATCGTCCATGCACCCCGCATCGTCGCGAACGATTTCGCATGTGTCGATGAGCTGGGCTGGAAGCTGGTGCCGGCGGCCGGCACGAACGACTACGCGATGGCTTGGGGAACGGGGGCGCCATGAAGAGTCTGGATCTGGACTTCCAGCAGACGCCGCGCAGTTCCGTCGTCGGCATGGCGCTGCTGCTGGCGGGACTGGTGGCATGCGGCCTGGTGCTGGCCGAACTGGTCGAGGTGCATCAGGCACTCGATCGCGAGGGCGGGATCCTGGCCCGCATGGATGCGGCGCGTCCGGCCGCAACGCAGGCCGGCCGGCGCGTTGCCGAAACGAACCGGAAAGCCGCGCGGATCGCGCGCGAGAGGCTGGAAGGCGCGCAGGCCGTCGTCGACCGGCTGGCCATTCCGTGGGGGGAACTGCTCGCCGAGATCGAAGCGGCCGACGGCGACGATGTCGCGGTCACCGCGCTGCTGCCGGATCCGGACAAGAGACTGGTTCGCATCGACGGGCAGGCTCGCGACCTGCGGGCGATGTTGCGGTATCACGCACGGCTGGCGGCGTCGCCGACGCTGGCCAGCGTCGCGCTGATCAACCATGAATTGGTCCTCGAGGACCCCGAGCAGCCGGTGCGTTTCAGTCTGAGCGCCGTGTGGAGGCAGCACGATGACCGCGATCAGTAAGCTGAGGCTGGCGGAGCATTGCCGTCACGCCGGACCGACCGGTGCCCTCGGCGTCGGTCTGATGACCTGCGCCCTGGTGGCCGGCTTCAGCGCCCTGGTGCCGGCCAAGCGTCAGTTGCAGGAAACCCTGCTTGCGCTCGACGAAGCCCGGGCCCACGCACAGGCACCGCGGCCGGGCAGGGAAGTCAAGTCCGTCGAGGAGCAACTGGCAAGCTTCTACCAGCACTTTCCCGACCGCAACCAGGCACCAGAGCTTCTCGAAAAGGTGTATGCGGCGGCGGGCGATTTCGGTCTGTCAGTGCAGCGTGGCGACTACTCCGTGGCCGACGATCACCGCGCCGGGCTGGTCAGCTACCAGGTGCGGGTGCCGCTTCGCGGCCAGTATGAGCAGATTCGGGGTTTCGTCGATCAGGTCCTGCGCTCGGTGCCGACGCTGGCCGTCGATGAACTGGATTTCGCCCGCGAGCGAATCAGCCAGAGCCGGCTCGATGCCCACGTACGGCTGAACCTGTACATGGCGAGGATGTAGCGTGGGCATCGACCGCAGACGTTTCTGGCAGTTGTTTCTCGGCGCTTCGGCACTGCTGACGCTGGGCTCCGAGCTTCTGCCGGCGGACGATCCGGGCGCGGAAAGCTGGATGCCGGCCCATGCCGCGGTGCACCGGATGGAGGCGCCGGAGACCGCCCTCGGCGATCCCGAGACCTCGCCGGTGATCGAGTTTCCGGCGTCGCGGCAGGTGGCCGCCGGTGGAGCGGTGTTCCGCGGCAAGAGTTTTGCCGCGCCGCCACCGCCGCCGCCGCCGCCGCCACCAGCGCCGGCACCGTCGCCGCCGCCGTCGCCAAGGGTCCCTCCGGTGCCGTTCAAGTACATCGGCAAGCTGCTCGAGGGAGGTGTGCTGACGGCTTACCTGTCCCTGGGAGATCGCCTGATCGCGGTCGAACCGGGCGTCGTCATCGACCAGCGCTACCGCATCGACAGCGTCGAACCACGGCAGATCCTGTTGACCTACCTGCCGCTGCAGGCTCCTCAGTCGATTCCAGCCGGGGCCCCGCTATGAGCGGGGGCTGCTCGTCGGGCCGCCTATTGCCGGCGCTCTGTCTGGCGGTGGCGATCGCCGGCTGCGCCAGCCCGCGCCTGCGCGACGAGGGGATGGTGCTGGTCGACGATGGTCGCATCGAGGAAGGTCTGGCGCTGCTGCGGCAGGCCGCGGCCGAGCATCCCGGCGAACCGTCCTATCGGGTCGCCCTGATCCAGGCTCGCCAGCGGGCGATGGATCGCATCCTTGCCGATGCCCGCGAGGCCGAACTGGCCGGTCAGGCCGATCGCGCGCGCGAGGCCTACCGGCGGGCGCAGGCGATCGACCCGGAGCATCCGCGGGTGCGCGAAAGCCTGCGCATGGCCGCCAATCGCGACGTGCTCTCGGACATCGACGCGCAGGCCCGCGAGGCCTTGGCGCGGGGCGACATCGATGTCGCCGAACGCCTCACCGCAAACGTGCTGGCGCTCGATCCCGGCGATGACGAGGCGCGGGCGCTGAAGGCCGAGATCGACCGCGTTCGCCTGCGCGAGGCGGCGCAGCTGCCGCAGATGCGCTCCAGGCTGCACCAGCCGGTGTCGCTGGAGTTCCGCGACGCGCCGCTGAAGATGGTGCTCGACGTTCTGTCGCGGGCCAGCGGCATCAACTTCCTGCTCGACAAGGACGTGCGCGGTGCCACCGATGTCACGATCTTCGTGCGCGACGTGCCGATCGAGGACGCGATCGAACTGCTGCTGGTGCAAAGCCAGCTCGAACGCCGGCTGATCAACGAGAACACGATCCTGATCTACCCCAACACACCGCAGAAGGTGAAGGAATTCCAGGATCTGGTGATCAAGCCCTTCTACCTCACCAACAGCGACGTCAAGCACGCCCAGCAGATGCTCAAGACGATCCTCAAGGCCGACGACGTCTTCATCGACGAGCGCCTGAACCTGCTGGTGATGCGTGACACCCCGGAAGCCATCCGGCTCGCCGAAAAGCTGATCGCCGCCCAGGATTTGGCCGAGCCGGAGGTGGTGCTCGAGGTCGAGGTGCTCGAAGTCACGCGCAGCAAGCTCACCGAGCTGGGCCTCAAGTTCCCGTCGCAACTGGTCGGTCCGGGCGGCACCATCGAAAATGCCCGGATCCTCAACGGCGGCACGATCGGTCTTAACAGCGGCCTGGTCCTCAACCTGAAGAAGGAGGACGGCGACACCAACATCCTGGCCAGCCCTCGCATCCGGGTGCGCAGCCGCGAGCAGGCCAAGGTGCATATCGGCGATCGTGTGCCGGTGGTCACGGCGATCGTGACGCCGTCCACCGGCACGCCGGTGACCACCGACCAGATCCAGTATCTGGACGTGGGCCTCAAGCTGGAAGTCGAGCCGACCGTGCACCTCGACGACGATGTCGCGATCCGCGTCGGGCTCGAGGTCAGCACCTTCAGCCGCCTGCCACCGACGCCCAACGGCACCACGCCGATCCAGGTCAGCACGCGAAACGCCCAGACGATGCTGAGGCTGCACGACGGCGAGACCCAGGTGCTGATGGGGCTGCTGCGCGACGACGACACCCGTACCGCGACCAAGGTGCCGCTGCTCGGCGATCTGCCCGGCATCGGCCGTCTGTTCTCGAGCGAACTCTCCGATGCCAAGAAGACCGAGGTGGTGTTGCTGATCACACCCCACGTGGTGCGCAACGTGCGACGCCCCGAGCTGAGCCTGGCGGGCATCTGGTCCGGTACCGACAGCGTGCTGCGCGTCGCGCAGCCGCTTGCCCGTGGTCCCGTCGTCGGTGCCCCGCTGCTGGCCGACGCGAGCGCGTTGATGACCGCGGCCGCCTCGCTTCCGGCGTCGACCGGCGTGAGCGACTTCGCCGCGCCACCGAAGGTCGCCAGCGCCCAGGCAGCCCCGGCGGGGGCGCCCGTGGCAACGACGATCGCGTCCGAAGGTGCCGCTGGCGACAGCCGCATCCGGGGCGCTGCCGGAGGCGCGGCGGTGCGCTACACCTGGCGGGGCCCCAGCCACGTGCGGGTCGGCGAGGCGTTCGAGCTGTCGCTGGTCTCCGACAGCGAAACGCCGCTGAGTGCAACCTCGCTGCAGATGCGGCTCGATCCGGCCGAGTTCGAGGTGCTCGAGATCAGCGAAGGCGGGGCCCTGCGCGACGGTGGCGGTGGCACCGCCTTCCGCCAGCGGATCTACCCGGCCGGTGGCCGCATCGCAATGGGCGTGGTGCGCGACGACGGTCGCGCAGTCGGCGGCAGCGGCGAACTCGTGATCCTGCGCCTGCGCGCCCGCAAGCTCGTCGACGAGGCCCTGGTGCATCTGTCCAGCGTCGCACCGACCGGCGCCGATCGGCAGAGCCTGCCGGTGCGGGCAAGCGGACCGTTCAGGATCAAGGTGGTGCCATGACCGTATTGCGGGCTTGCGGGGGTTTCACGCTGATCGAGATGGTGGTGACGCTGGCCATTGTCGGCGTGCTCGCATCGGTCGCCCTGCCGATGGCGGAGCTGGCGGTCCAGCGCGGCGACGAGCAGGAACTGCGTCATGCGCTGCGCCAGATCCGGACAGCCCTCGATGCGTACAGGCAGGCGGTGGAACGCGGCCGCGTGGCCAGCCCGGCGGATGCCTCCGGCTATCCGCCGAGACTCGAGGCGCTGGTCGAAGGTGTCGTCGACCTGCACGGCAGCCGCGGCGAACGCATTTTCTTCCTGCGCCGCCTGCCGCGCGATCCGATGCATCCGGATCACACCCTGGCGGACGCCCTGACCTGGGGCAAGCGCAGCTACGCCAGTTCCCACGACGATCCACGTGAAGGTGCGGACGTCTTCGATGTCTATTCGCTTTCCGATCGACGGGCGATCGACGGCAGCTGGTACCGGGAGTGGTGATGAAGATCCGTCGGGGTTTCACACTGATCGAGATGCTGGTGGTGATGGTCGTGATCGCGATGCTGCTGACGATCGCCACGCCCCGCTACCTGCATAGCGTGGATCGCGCGCGGGAGAACGTGCTGCGCGAAAACCTGCTGCTGATGCGCGATGCGCTGGACAAGCATTTCGCCGACCACGGGCGGTATCCGGACGCTCTGGTGCAGCTCGTCGAGCGCCGCTACCTGCGGGCCGTGCCGGTGGACCCGCTGACCGACAGCGCCGAGACGTGGCTGCTGGTGGCACCGCAGCGTGCGGATCTCGGGGTCGTCTACGACGTTCGCAGTGGCGCCGAGGGCACGACGCGCGGCGGCGTCGCCTACGGAGAGCTGTGAGCATGGACCCGATGCCCCGATCTTGCGCGCGGATGTGGATGGCGCGACGCCGGGCGGCGGGATTCACGTACGTTGCGCTGTTGCTGGGCGTCGCTCTGCTGGGCAGTTCGCTGGCCTGGCTCGGGCAGTCGTGGCAGCTCGCCAGCCAGCGCGAAGCCGAGCGCCAACTGCTGTTCGCCGGCCGCCAGATCCGCCAGGCCCTGCTTTCCTATCAGCGCAGCGGACCTGCCTTCGGCCAGTTGCCCTACCGTCTCGACGAATTGCTGGACGACAGCCGGGGCGTGTCCGTTCGACGGCACCTGAGGCGTATCTATCCGGATCCGGTCGGCGACGGGCAGCCGTGGGCGTTGATCACCGACGAAGCCGGCCGCGTCCTCGGCGTGCACAGTCGTTCCCGGCGGCAGCCGCTGAAGCGTGCGGGATTCGCGAGCGGCGAGGAAGAATTCGAGGCGGCCGGAAGCTACGCCGACTGGCGCTTCGCGGTGCGGCATGCTGCGATGCGGGAAGACGAGGCTGGGGCTCCACCCTCACGGGACCAACGCCACCGCTATCGCCCCGGCGCCCATCCGCCCACGGCGGCGGTCGCACCGGACGACGACAGAGACATCGGGAAGCCATGACATGCCAATGTTTACGCGATGTTGGGACCGGCACGGGGTAGCGACTACCCGAATAGCATATCAGCCCCCGGGGGGCGCCTCGGGGTGGACTTTTTCGAAAGAAAATGTGAGCGCAATCAAGGTTTTTAGTCCAGAATCGGAGCAAAGTAGGTGGTGCACCTGCAGCGTACATACCGGCTCACGGTGCCGGAGCAGCGAACCGCAGGGGCATTGCAAGGGGATAGAGGCATGGAGTTGTCGATAGTGAACGGCGGGCTCAGGGCGGGACGCCCGGCCGCCGCAGGAGGGGCCGCCACCGCGCCGTTTCCTGCATCGCCCGGGGAGGTGTCGAGCGGGGCCGGGGTGGCCAATCGCCCGGTCGAGAATGCACCGGACCGGTTCCGTCTGCTGAAATGGTTTGCCGCCGCGAGTTTTGTCGCCGTGATGATGGTGATCGCTGCGTTCGCGGCGTTGCTGTCGCACTTCGTCGGTGAGGCCATCCTGCGTCACGACGCCACGCTGACCAGCGAATTCATCGGCAATCTGGCCGATACCGAGGTCTTGCATGGCGGCATGATCGGGCAACTGACGCTCGGTCAGATCCTCGATCCGCATTTCGATGCCGACCGCTTCGACGTGTCCGCCGAGCGTGCCGCGGCGGCCCGCGCCGAGTTCCTGTCCCATGTCGCGATGCTGCCCGATGTCGTGCTGGTGAAGGTCTATTCGCAGGCCCGCGAGCTGGTGTGGTCCACCGCGGTCGGAGAAATCGGCGAGCCCGAAATGGCCAATCGCGAATTGGAGAGGGCGTTTCGCCAGAAGAAGCTCACGGTCAGCCACAGTTTTTCGCCGTTCGACGACAACCAGGTGCGGCGCATGGACCACGGCTATGCGGGCGACGGAGGCGGTTACTTCGTCGAGGAATACATCCCGCTGTTCGACATGAATGGCGAGGTGGCGTCGGTGGTCGAGGTCTACAAGCAGCCCAAGTCGCTGCGCCACACGCTATTTACCGGCAAGCTCCTGGTCTGGACGCTGGCCTTGTTCAGCGGCGTCGTGCTGTTCGGCGCGCTGGTCTGGATCGCACGCCGCGGCGAGAAACTGATCAACCAGCAGCAGGCCCGGCTGATCGACGCCGAGAACCTGATGGTGATCGGCGAGATGTCGGCGGCGGTCGCCCACGGCATCCGCAATCCGCTGGCAGCGATCCGCTCCAGCGCCGAACTCGCCCTGGAAAGCGATGGCGCCTGCCTCAAGCGCAATCTCGATTCGATCATCCGGCAGTCCGACCGGCTCGGGCGCTGGCTCAAGGAACTGCTGATCTATGCCGGGCCGATCAACTCGCACTCCGACGAGGCGGTGGATGTCGGCGCCGTCGTCCATGAATGCCTGGCCGGAATGCGCACCCAGATGGAGAAGCAGCGGGTGGACGTGGTCCTGACCCAGCGTGGCGAAATCGTGCCGGTGATCTCGGGCAGCCGGGCCGTCGTCGCCCAGCTCGCCCACACCGTGCTTTCGAACGCCCTCGAAGCGATGCCGCGCGGCGGCATGCTGCGGGTGACCATCGACGGCCAATCCGGCCGCCGTCCGCTGCGGGTGGTGGTCGAGGACAGCGGTCCGGGCATGACGGCCGAACAGATGCAGCAGATATTCAAGCCCTTCTTCACCACCAAGAGCACCGGACTGGGCATCGGGCTGCCGCTGGCGCGGCGGATCATCGATCGCCTGGGTGGCGACATAGCGTTTTCGAGCCGCCCCGGCGCCGGTACCCGCGTGGAAATAACGTTTGGAAAGCTGGAGGCCGGCAGTGAGTAGCCTGGCACTGGTCATCGAGGATGACGAGACGCTCGCAGAGAACGTCTGCATATTCCTGGAGCGCAACGGCTGGGAGGCCCACTACTGCCTGACTGCCGAGGAGGCCCTCAAGACGCTCGAATCGACCCATCCCGACATTGTCATTTCGGACGTCATGCTGCCGGGCTTGTCCGGCCTGCAGCTGATGGAGAAGATCAGGGAGATGGATCGCGACCTGCGGGTGATCTTCATGACCGGCTCCGAGCGGGTGCAGACCGCGGTAGAGGCGATGAAGCTCGGCGCTGCCGACTATCTGACCAAGCCGGTGGCGCTGGCCGAGCTCAAGCTCTCGGTCGAGCGGGCGCTGGGCTGCGTCCAGATGGAACGTACCCTGTCGGCCCACAACCGGCGACAGGCAGAGAAGGGTGGGCTCAAGCGCCTGATCGGCAACTCACGGTCGATGGAAGAGGTCAAGGCCCGTATCTGCCAGATCCTCGAGGCGGAATCGCGGCTGGTGGGCGACGATCTGCCGGCGGTGCTGGTGACCGGCGAAACCGGCACCGGCAAGGAGGTGATCGCGCGGGCGCTGCATTTCGATGGTGCCCGTGCGGCGCAACCGTTCGTCGAGGTCAATTGCGCCGCGATTCCCAGCCATCTGCTCGAATCCGAGCTGTTCGGTCACGAGCGTGGTGCCTTCACCGATGCCAAGGAACGCAAGGTCGGTCTCGTCGAGTCGGCCGAGGGGGGTACGCTGTTCCTCGACGAGATTGGCGAAACCGACCTCAACATCCAGGCCAAGCTGCTGAAATTCCTGGAAGACCGCACGGTCCGCCGGATCGGCAGCGTGCGCGCGCGGCGCGTCAATGTGCGCATCGTCAGTGCCACCAACCGCGATCTCGCGCAACTTGTCCAGGAAGGCAACTTCCGCAGCGACCTGTACTACCGCCTGCGCATCATCGAGATCAAGATTCCGCCGCTGCGCGAGCGCGGCAATGACGTGCTCGAACTCGGCAAGTATTTCCTGCGGGAGCTGGGCCGTCGTTACGGCAAGCGCGACATGGTGTTCAGTCAGGACGCCGAGCGCATGCTGATGGGTTATCACTGGCCGGGCAACGTGCGCGAACTGCGCAACATGCTCGAGGAGACGGTGCTGCTCGCCTCGCATCCGGTGGTCATGCCGGAACAACTGGCCCTGTGCTCCCGCGCGATGAGCAATCCGGTGACAGCGGTACAGGTGGGGCCGTCGGAATGCATGAGCAGTTGTTCGACGCCGCTCGGCGGTGCCCGCTTCGGTCCGATCCGCGGGCGGCCGGAGGATCCGGATCGCGAGGAGGTCGTGCGGGTGCTCGAACGTACCGACTGGAATGTCTCCAAGTCGGCCAAGCTGCTCGGCCTGTCGCGCGACATGCTGCGCTATCGCATCGAGAAGTTCGGCCTCGAGCGTCCGAACTGACGCGACCGCGGCGAGGCGGTTCCGGCGCCGCCCGGGGATCCTACTGGATGCTGCCGGCCAGTTCGAAGATCGGGATGTACATCAGCACCACGATGACGCCGATCAGACCGCCGATCACGGTCATCATCGCCGGCTCGATCAACTTGACGAACCAGTCGATCCAGCGCGTGATTTCTTCGTCGTGGAAGTCGGCGCTTCGCTCCATCATCTCGCCCAGGTTGCCCGACTTCTCTCCCGCCCGTAGCATCCGCAGGGCGATCGGCGTGGTCAGGCCGTGGCCGTCGAGTGCCCGGGATACCGCAACACCCTGGCGGATTTCCTCGGCCGCGGCGTCGAGGCGATCGCGCAGCGCGCCCGGAACGAGTCCGCGTGCCATGCGGATCGACTCGAGCACCGGGATACCGCCGCGCAGCAGGATGCCGAGCGAGCGATAGAGGCGTGCCAGCCGGTACACCAGCAGGTGGCGCGCAATTCCCGGCAGGGATTCGGCCCACAGCCCGAGGCGGGCGCGCAGGCCGCCTTGTCGCAAGGCCAGGGTGATTGCCGCCACCGCCGCGGCCAGACCGGCCAGCAGGGAGCCCTGATGGGCGTGCATGAACTTGCCCCAATGCAGCAGCAACTGTGACAACAGCGGCAGGTGGCCGCGCATGTCCTCGTAGACCTGGCTGAACCGCGGCACCACATAGCCCACCAGGAACAGCAGCACGGCGCCACCGACCAACAACAGCACGGCCGGATAGATCGAAGCCGATACCAGCTTCTTGCGTACCTGGTCGGTCTGTTGGCGATACGCGACGAAGCGGAGCAGCGCCCGCGGCAGATCGCCGGTACGCTCGGCCGAGCGCATCAGCGCGACGTAGAGTTCGGGGAACACCGCGGGGTGCTGCTCGACCGCCTGGGAGTAGGACTTGCCTTCGTAGAGACTGCGGGTGAGCTGGGCGAAGACCTTGCGGGCGGCCGGGCTGTCCTCCTTGTCGGCCAGTCCGTCGACGGCTTCCACCAGCGGCAGGCCGGCCGTCAACAGGGTCGCGAGCTGCTGGCTGAACAGCGCGATCGGCAGGCTGCCGTCGCGCTGCGCGGTGGGCAGGCGCATCGCCGGTCGTGCCGACAGGGCGCGCAAACCCTGAGCCGATGCCGCGCGGAGCGCGTCGTCGCGGCTGTCGGCCTCGATCGGCAGCGAAACGATGCGTGCCCGGGCGTCGAGCGCGCGTACGTGGAACAGCATCGATCAGCCACCGCCGCGCACGTCGGCGGCCTCGGCGGCCCCCCCTGGCCGACCGTCCTTGCCCAGGCTGTAGAGTTCGTATTCGCTACGGCTGCCGGGCTGGCGGTAGATGTATGGCCGGCCCCAGGGATCGCGGGGCAGATCCTTCTTCAGGTAGGGGCCGCCCCAGCGGTTCTCGTCGGCCGGTGCCTGCATCAGCGCTAGCAGACCTTCCTCGCTGGTGGGATAGCGCCCGGTATCGATGCGGAACATGTCGAGAGCCTTTTCCAGTGCTTCGATCTGGGCGCGGGCGGTGTTGGTCTCGGACTTGCCGATCTGGGCGAAGTACTTGGGCGCGACATAGCCGGCAAGCATGCCGAGGATGACCATCACCACCAGCAGTTCGAGAAGCGTGAAGCCGGTCGGGCGCCGGCGTGTCGGAATGGGGTGAGCGTTCATTTGGTGTTGCCTCAGGTTGCCGGATCACCCGGGAATAGCAAGGTCGGTGCCCGCTCTCCGCCGGAACCGGTCAGAGCTGGCACTGAAAATGCGGTATAGGAGCCAGGGTCGTCCGGGCTGACGCATCGACCAGGGGGCCATGATGCGCCGCTAGCCGCCCGGGCGACCCTACTCACCCAGCCGTTTCCGGACCCGGAAATGGCGCTCCGAAACGGCGGCAGGCCGCTCGTGGCGGCGCTTTCGGCGGCCGCAGGGGCTACCGACACGCCAGACACGGCAGTCGGATCGACTATTCCATTCGCGTAAGAAAAGTCCCTACGGGACTATTGGCGGTTTCCCCAACTGTGGGGGGCGCCAACCCAATGCTGGGGTGTGGGTGCGGATGTGGGGAGATTCCCCACGCTTCCCCACGACCGATTTTTCCCGGATCGACCAAATTCCCATTGACACAAGGGTTTTGGGCCGTGGCATGGATGCTGCAAAGAGCACTCGCCGTGGCGCGTGCCTGTGATTTCGGTCACGTGGGGAGGTGCGATCCGCCATGGTCCGTGAAACGGTTCCTTCCAGGAGGTAGCAATGTCAAAACGAAGCGATTCAGTGCCGAGGCCGCAGCGGCGGCATCGGTCGCGCGGATCGACCCGACTGGGGCAGATGCTGGCAGTGTCCAGCCTGGCCGGTCTGGCGATCTGGGCGTCCCCGGCACAGGCGCAGGTTGCGTGCAGCAAGACGTTCCGTGCCGAAGTCGTGGCCATCGATCAACCGGTGATGTTCAACCGCCTCGGCGCGCAGAACATCAACTGGATGATGTATGCGCTCAAAGAAGATGTGGTCGACAGCAACAACGTGCCGCTCACCATGGCCGGTTCGAATCCGCAGCCGGGGCGGGTCAAGCTGCGCGGCGACAAGCGTCCGCGGCCACTGGTGCTGAGGGTGCCGGCGGGTACGTGTCTGCAGGTGGAACTGACCAACCTGCTGGCGTCGGCCGCCAATCCGAACAATGCGCCGATTCCCGGCACGCCGCCGTTCAATCTGCAGATCGACGATCAGGTGGCGGACCGCCACGTCGGATTCCACTCGTCCGGTCTGCAACTGGTCGGCAGCATCGACGACGACGGCAGCATGGTCGGCAAGAATCCGGGCGCGGTCGGAAGCCTGGTGCCGGTCGGTTCCACTCGCACCTACACACTCTTGGCGGAGAAAGAGGGCGCGTACGAGGTTACTAGTCACGGTGCGCAGTTTGGCGCCGACGCGACGGCTGGCAACACCACGAACGGGCTCTTCGGTGAGGTGATCGTCGAACCGACCGGCTCTTCAGTATACCGCAGCGCCGTCACCGAAGAGGAGATGCGTCTGGTAACAAGGCTCGACCGCAACGGCAATCCGCGCCGCACGCCGGACGGTCAGCCGATCATCAACTACGAGGCGGTCTATCCGAACGAGCAGCCGTGGATTGCCGAGGGCAAGGCCGGCCGGACGATCCTGAACATGATCCAGGGCGGCCGCATCGTGCATACGGAAATCGACGCGGTCATCGCCTACGGCCCGACCGGCAAGATCTCCGGCGACGGCAGCTTCCCGGCCTCGACCTATCCGCTCGAGAGCGTCGGCAAACGCAACCCGACCTACCCGACCCGGTTGCAGCCGTTCCGTGACTTCGCGTCGGTCTTCCACGACGAGAACGCCGCGTCCCAGGCCTTCCCGGAGTGGTATCTCGATCCGGTGCTCGGTCACACCCTGCATGGCGTGCGCGACAGCTTCATGATCAACTACGGTTCCGGCGGCATCGGCACCGAGATCATCGCCAACCGGCTCGCCGTCGGACCGATGCACGACTGCCTGGGCTGCGCCTACGAGGAGTTCTTCCTGACCTCGTTCACGGTCGGCGACCCGGCGATGCTGGTCGATGTGCCCGCCAACTTCGGTCTGGAAGGCTGCACGCCGGCACTGGTCGGTTGCGAGGACGTCGGACCCAAGGCCAACGAGGCCCTGTACCCGGCAGACCCCTCCAACGTGCACCGCAGCTACGTGGGTGACGCGGTCAAGTTCCGCAACATCCATGTCGGCAAGGAACAGCACGTCTTCCACCTGCACAACCACCAGTGGCTGTTCAATCCGAACGACGACAACGCCAACTACCTGGATGCCCAGGGCATCGGTCCGGGTTCGGGCTACACCTACGAGATCGCCTTCGGTGGTTCCGGCAACCGCAACAAGAGCGCGGGCGACGCGATCTTCCACTGCCACTTCTACCCGCACTTCGCGCAGGGCATGTGGTACATGTGGCGGATCCACGACGTGTTCGAGGAAGGTACGCGCCTTGCGGCATCGGGCGAGGCCTTCCACGACTCGCCGTTTGCGCTGCAAAGCGGCAAGCCGGCTGCCGGTGCCCGGGCGTATCCCGACGGCGAGATCGTCGCCGGTTCGCCGATCCCGGCCGTGGTGCCGCTGCCGGGCAAGGCGATCGCGCCGATGCCGGGCGAAGTGACCGTGGTGCCGAAGATCGCCGACAACGGGGTCACCGTCGGTTCCAACGCCAAGGTCATCGACCGTGACGTCAACCCGGGCTATCCGTTCTGGGTGGCCGGCATCGAGGACACGGTAGGACAGCGTCCGCCGACGCCACCGCTCGACATGGCATCGAAGGCGCTGATGGCCCAGCTCAAGGGTTCGGGTGATCCGCTGTGGGCCAAGGTCGACGCCACCGGCACCGCCGAGGGCTTCGACGGCGGTCTGCCGCGCTTCGCGACCCAGGGCTTCGCCGACGGCGGTACCGCGGTGGCGACCCAGAGCCGCCTCGACCTGTCGAAGATCGTGACCAAGGCCAAGCCGGTGTACTTCCCCGAGGAAGGAACGGATCTCGAGCAAGTGGCGATGCGCTTCATGGCGCAGCGCGCTCATCCCTCCTACAAGGTGGATGCCAATGGCGCGGTCAGCACGGCCGACTTCATCGTCAATGGCCTGCCGCCGGTCGCCGGGGCGCCGTATGCCGATCCCTGCGTCGATGACGGCGGGCAGCGGCTCAATGCCGGTGTGGTCGGCAACTTCTTCGGCGCGGTCGGGCTGTCCACCAGGGGCGCCTCGCCGTTCAACGCCGATTCGCCGCGGGTCTACAAGGCCGGCAACGTGCAGATCGACGCGGTCTTCAACAAGGTCGGCTACCACTATCCGCAGCAGCGCATCATCTCGCTGTGGGAGGACGTCAACCCGTTCATCAACAAGACGAAGGCGCCCGAGCCTTTCGTCATCCGGATGAACACATTTGACTGCACGATGTATGCGCACAGCAACTTCGTGCCGGCGGAGTTCGAGGTGGACGACTTCCAGGTGCGTACGCCGACCGACATCATCGGTCAGCACATCCACCTGCCGAAGTGGGACCTGACGACCGCCGACGGTGCAGCCAACGGCTGGAACTACGAGGACGGCACGCTCTCTCCGGGTGCGGTGCGCGAGCGCATCGAAGCTATCAACCACTTCAACGAGGAGCGTGAAGCCGCCGGTCTCGAGCCGGTCGGCCCGCACCTCGAGCCGCAGCCGCACCCGTTCCTGGGCGCTGGCGTGCGCAACGAGTGGCTGGGGGCGCGGGTGACGCTGCAGCGCTGGTTCGCCGACCCGGTGGTCAACACCGACGGCGTGGACCGCGGCCTGGGCATCATCTTCACCCACGACCACTACGGTCCTTCGACCCACCAGCAGATCGGTCTGTACGCTACTGTACTGACCGAGCCGGCCGGATCGAAGTGGGTGCATAACGAGACCGGCGACCAGATGTACACCCGTGCGGACGGCGGGCCGACCAGCTGGCAGGCCTCGATCCTCCCGGGCGAGGTGGGTGGCTACACCCAGAACGTCGGTGCCAGCGAGCTCGATGCGTTCCGCGAGTTCTACTTCGAGTACAGCGACTTCCAGAGCGCCTACCAGAAGGGCGTGTATGTCGGCGCGGGCCCGGATGGCCGTCCGCATACCACGGTCGGTGCCGACGGCGTCGGTCACCCGGTGCACGACGCCGCTGGCATCAACACGGCCTTCCCGGTCACTGCCGCCACCTTCCGCGACTCGATCAACCCGTCCTTCCGCCAGGAAGCCGGGCTGCCGGACATCGTCAACCACCCGGCGTTCTGCCCGGGCGGTGTGCCGCGTCCGTGCCCGGAGGCGATCACCGCCGACGACACCGGCATGCTCGTGGTGAACTACCGCAACGAGCCGGTCGGTCTGCGGGTGTTCGATCCGGATCAGGAGGGCCCGGATGGCCGGATGGGAACCCAGGCCAATGGCCGTCGTGGCGACCTGGCTTTCGCGCTGCAGTCGCGTACCGACCGCCGTATCCCGCAGATGAACACCGTGCTGGGCGATACGCCTTATCCGGCGCTCAACCGCGACCTCGATCCGGGTGATCCCTTCACCCCGACCTTGCGGACCTACTCGGGCGACCTGGTCAAGGTCAAGTTCCAGGCCGGTGGTCACGAGCACGAGCACAACGTCACGATCCACGGCGTCAAGTGGCTGCAGGGCGGCTCGGGACACGGCAAACAGCCGAACGCAGGCTGGAAGAACGGCCAGAGTGCGGGTATCTCGGAGCAATTCACGCTGTCCACGCCGGTCGTCGCCGACTTCCAGCAAGGCAGCGAGATGGCCGACTACCTGTGGAGCGTGGACGCGAGCCAGGACGGCTGGTGGAGCGGCATGTGGGGTCTGCTGCGCAACTACACGATGTTGCGCGACGACCTGCCGGCGCTGCCGAGCAATCCGAAGCCCGTGGTCGCTGCCAACCGCGATCAGTTCGACGGTGTCTGCCCGAAGACCGCTCCTATCCGGCGCTTCGACGTCACCGCGGTGCTGGCCAACAACGCCCTGCGCAACCGCCTCGGCGTCGCCATTCCGGAGAACAACAACCCGCTCGACAACGTCGGTGGTCGGTTGGATCCGGACGGCGGCACGCTGGTGTACAACCCGCGTCGCACCCAGATCCGCAATCTGACGGTTCAGCTGGACAACGGCGAGACCCTGCAGATCGCGGGCAACAAGGGGCCGCTGCATGACCCGACCGGGATCATGTTCGTGCGCACTGCCGACCTCAACCAGGAAGGCAAGCTCAAGAGCAGCGCTCCGGTCGAGCCCCTGGTGTTGCGAGCCAACGCCGGTGACTGCCTCTACGTCACGCTGCGCAACGAGCTGCACGACGAGATGCCCGATCTGGCAGGCTACAACACGCTGCTGCAGGTCGTGCGTCGAGATCGTGGCCGTCGCGGTGGCGCGCTGACCTGGTTCGAGAACAACCTGATCCGTCCGTCCACGGAGCTGGGCCTCCACCCGCAACTGGTGGAGTACGACGTGACCCGTTCCGACGGCGTCAATGTCGGCCAGAACCGTGTGCAGACGGTCGGGCGTGGCGATGTGGCGACCTACCAGTGGTACGCCGGCCACCTCGAGCCGGGTGGCAACCGCCAGCCGTTGTCGGCCACGGTCGCCCAGCAGATGGAGGCGGCGGAAGCCCAGGTGCTCAACGATGGGCGGATCGACGACGACGTCGTTGCCGAGACCGAGATCAAGAACCTGGCTTCGACCGAGTTCCTTGACGACGACTTCAGGCTCGGCGATGTCGATCAGGCGACGCGCGACGCGATGGTTGCCCAGGAGGAGCTCGAGTACGAGCTCGGAGGTCCTGACGACGGCATGACCGAGGACGCCGACCGGCTGATCGTCGCGGTGCCGACCGCCGACACCACCGACATGGTGGATCTGGTGGCGACCGCGGTCGAGTTCGGTGGCTCCAACCTGACGCCTGCCGACAAGATCAAGCAGACGCAGAAGGGCATGGTCGGTGGTCTGGTGATCGAGCCGGAAGGTGCTACCTGGGCGGACGACCGTGTGCTGGCCAACCTCGACCGGACCATCGACCACCAGGTCGACACCACCGGTCTGGCGACGCCGGCGACCATCGGTACCCGTGCTCAGGTCACCGTCACCAACGGCGAGCGCGCGTTCCGCGACCTGGTGCCAGTGCATCAGAAGGCGCTGAACCTGCGCTTCGCCGACGGTGCCGCCGTGCCCAACCTGTCCGCCGAGGGTCAGACGATCCCCGAGGACAGTCACGACGCGGGCCAGATGGCGATCAACTACGGCACCGAGCCGGCCTGGTTCCGCTTCGGCCTGCCCGCGCAGTCGCCGTTCGGCAAGCAGGGCTTCGGTGGCGTGGCCAACGCCCACCAGCTGTTCAGCAACCAGTGCTGCGATAACGGTGGTACCGCCACCACGGCGACCAGCGACGTCGGCGAACCGGCCACCCCGGTATTCGTCGCGAGCGCTGGCCAGGAAGTGCGCATGCGCGTGCTGGAGCCCTCGGGCGCCGGTCGCGGCACGATCTTCAGCCTGCATGGCCACCTGTGGGCGCGCGATCCGTACTTCTGCCCGGGTGAATCCCGCAACGGCCTGCCGGGCGCTTGCGAGATGAACACCGTGGCTTCCCGTGCGATCGGCGTCAACCCGCTCTCCTTCCTGTACCTCGGGGCGCAGGAGAGCGTGCAGCCGATGGCGCACTTCGAGCTGTTCCTGCCCAAGGCAGGCGGCCAGGGTGCGATCGCCGGTGACTACCTGTTCGTCGATCGCGGCGCCTTTGGTCGTACCAACGGCCTGTGGGGCCTGATGCGCGTGCAGTAAGCATCTTGCGTTACCCCGGCCCCGCCAGGGGCCGGCGGGATGCGGTCGGACAGGACCTGGCCGCATCCCGCTTCTCCTTCCTGACGTCGATGTCGCGTGCGGCAGCGACGTGATGACGGAGGCAACCGAATACAGGAGATTAGGCTGTGACAGTCAGAACTTTCAAGGCACTGGCGATCGCGACGGCGATCTGGACCATCGGCGCGGTCGTCCCGGCGCCGGCACTGGCCGCGAACCAGGTGGTCGCGCCGCCGAGCACGGTCGATGTGCCCGGCCGGATCAGCGACCGGCTGGTGCGCGACGGACTGGTGATCGACTTCGAGGCGACACCGGTCGAGAGCGACGCGATCACCGAGGGCCTGCTCACCGACGTGCGCTTCCGCATCACCCAGGAAGCCAGCGGCGAGCCGGTCAAGGGCGTGTACCCGGCGGCCTGGCTCGACGTCGGCGCCAACATCGGCGGCAAGGACGGCGAGATCAAGGAGTGCCGCGACAAGGTCGGTCTGTACCTGAAGGGCATCGTCGGCATCCGGCCGATGCTGGATCTCAACGGTTACTACGTGCTGGTGCTGAACAAGGATCCGAGCATTTCGGTGGTGGACCCGATGGTCAACATGGCCGGCCGCACCAGCACCTACGCGATCATCGTGCTGAAGCGCCCGCCGATGGACTGGGCCCGCAGCAAGGACGAGAAGACCCTGTTCGTGTCGATGCCAGTGGCCGACGAGGTCGCGGTGATCGACGCCGACCATTTCAAGGTCACCCACAACGTACCGGCCGGCGACAATCCCACCCGTGTCGTCGTGCAGCCGGACGGGCGCTACGTCTGGATCGGCAACAACGGTGTCGGCGACAACAGCGGCGTGACCGTCCTCGACGCCGAAAGCTACAAGAAGGTGGCCTTCGTGCCGACCGGACCTGGCCACCACGAGATCAGCTTCTCGGACGACTCGGCCCACGCCTTCGTCACCAACCGCGACGACGGCAAGGTCAGCGTCGTAGACGTCGCCAGGCTCGAGAAGATCAAGGATCTGGACGTCGGCAAGCAGGTGTTGTCGGTCGGTTACTCGGCGCTCGCCAAGGCCGCCTACGTGGCCGACGGCAAGACCGGCCAGATCACCGTGATCGACGGCGAGAGCCTCGACATCCGCAAGCGCATCCAGTCCCACCGGGGCCTCGGTCCGCTGCGGGTGTCGCCGGACGGCCGCTGGGTGATGACCGCCAACACCCTGAAGGACCAGGTGCTGGTCATCGACGCCGCCAACGACCAGGTGGTGAACAGCATCGACGTCGCCGGCGAGCCGTTCCAGCTGACCTTCTCGCGCAGCTTCGCCTACGTGCGCGGCCTGTCCACGTCGAAGGTCAGCCTGATCAACCTGTCTTCGCTGGGCGAGGGCAAGAAGCCGATCATCAACAGCTTCGATGCCGGCAACAAGGCGCCGAAACTGGCCGGTGATCTGCCGCTGGCCGACACGATGACGACGGCGAGCACCGACACCTCGGCCTTCATCGTCAATCCGGCCGACAACACCACCTACTTCTACATGGAAGGCATGAATGCGCCGATGAGCAACTACAAGAGCTTCGGCCATGTCGCGCGCGCCGCCAAGCTGGTGGACCGCAGCCTCAAGGAAGTGGAGCCCGGCGTCTATTCGACCAAGGTGCGGCTGCCGGTCGATGGGCGTTTCGATGTTGCGCTGATGCTCGACACGCCGGAACTGGTGCACTGCTTCTCGATGAGCGCCGAGCGCAACCCGAGCATGCACCAGGCAGGCAGCTGGAACGTCGAATTCGTCGGCGAGCGCCAATCGGGCATCGTCGGCGAGCACGCCCGCCTTCGCTTCCGCATCGTCGACCCGGTCAGCGAGGAGATCAAGCACGGCGTAGAGGATGCCACCGTCACCTGGTACCGGGCGCCGGCCTTCGAGCGGCGTCAGGCGCACGCGACCGAGGTCGAGCCGGGTGTCTACGAGGTCCGGCTGGAGTTCGCGAAGGCGGGTGCCCACTACGCCTTCGTCCAGGTGCCGTCCCTGAAGATCAACCAGGAGAATTCACGTTTCCGCTCGATCCGGGTCGACGCGGAGCGGGTCGCAGCCGCCAAGGCCAAATGAAGGAGTTCATTCCGATGCACATGCCAATTCGTACCCGTACCCGGTTCCCCGCCATCGCGGCGACCCTGCTGATGCTGTCGTCTGTGGCGTCGGCAGGCGACATGGCGCATGCCCAGCACCCGCCCATGGACCACTCCCGGCACCAGGCGATGGATCATTCCGCCCATGGCGGCGCGGATCCCCATGCGGCCCATCGGGCAGCGACGGCCAAGGCGACCGCGCCGACCACCCTCGATGTCGTGGTGCCGAATGCCCGACTGCTCGACCAGGACGGCCGGCAGGTCGCTTTCGTCGATGACGTGCTGGGCGACAAGGTGGTGGTCATCGACTTCGTCTACACCACCTGCACGACGATCTGTCCGGTGCAGTCGGCGGTGTTCAACGCGCTGCAGGGCAGGCTGGCCGACAAGCTGGGTGACAGCGTCAGGCTGGTCTCGCTGTCGGTCGACCCGCGCCGCGATTCGCCGGCACGCCTCAAGCAGGCCGCCGACAAGTACGGCTCCGGTCCCGACTGGACCTGGCTCACCGGCGAGCACGCCGAGGTCGAGGACGTGCTCAGGGCCTATGGCGCCTATACACCGAACTTCACCGACCATCCGCCGCTGGTGCTGGTCGGCGATGCGGTGAGCGGCAAATGGACGCGGTTCTTCGGCTTCCCGGACATCAGCAGGATCCTCGATGTCGTCGACGCGTCCATGGCCGCGCGCGAGCCCGCGAGCTATGCCCGCGCCCACTGAAGCCGACACCGAACCACGGGTTCAAAGGAGAAAACCATGAAACGTACAGTCGCCCCCTTCGTGGCTGCCCTCGGACTCGCACTTGCAGCGCTGGCGAATGCGCACGAATCGGCCGGCGACGGTCCGGGCGCGCCGGTGGCACGAGCTGGTTCGAACAAGCCGGTGGCCACCGATATCGCGGCGGTCCGCCGCAAGGCGCCGGATGCGCGGGCCTACTTCACCGACCTCGAACTCCAGGACCAGCATGGACGGACAGTGAAGTTCTACTCCGACGTGCTGGCCGGCAAGGTGGTGATGCTGAACTTCATCTACACCAGTTGCGAAGACGCCTGTCCGCTGATCACCCAGGCGATCGTCGCGGTCAAGGACCAGATCCCAGAGATCTTCGGTTCGCCGGTGCATTTCGTCTCGATCAGCGTCGATCCGGTCACCGACACGCCAGCGCGTCTGCGCCAGTTCGCGGCCAGCAACCGGGCCGATGTCGAGGGCTGGACCTTCCTCACCGGCGATCCCGCCAATGTCGCGCACATCCTCAAGAAGCTGGGCCAGTTTTCCGAGGAGCGCGAGGCCCATTCGACGCTGCTGATCGCCGGCAACGTGCCGGCCAAGCGGTGGAGCAAGATCCGGCCGGAAGCGCCCGCGGCCGCGATCGCCGAGCGCCTGCGGGCGCTGGCCGCGGCCGGGGTCCAGGCCCGTGTCCACGAGTAGGCTTGCGCGACTGCGCGGCATCGCGGTGCTCCTGGGCGTGCTCGCCGCCGGCCCGTCGGCTGCCGCCCTGAGCGCCGAAGAGGCGGCCGGCCGGCGCTTGTACGAAACCGGCATCGGCGTTTCCGGCGAAGCGCCCCAGGCCCGGGTCGGCAGTGGCGGCCTGGCCTTGCCGGCATCGGCGCTGCCGTGTGCGAACTGCCACGGCCGGGATGGACGCGGACGCCCGGAAGGCGGCGTGACGCCGCCCGACATCCGCTGGTCGGAACTGATCAAGCCCTACGGCCACGTGCACGAGAATCGGCGTCGGCATGGTCCCTTCGATGCCGATGGCTTCCGGATCGCGGTCGGCGATGGGCTCGACCCGGCCGGCAACCGGCTCGACCAGGCAATGCCGCGTTACCTGTTCGGCGCGAGGGATCTCGACAACCTGAGGGCCTACCTGCGGCATCTGGAGAAGCGGGCGGCACGCGGCGTTGGCGACATGCATGTTCAGATCGGCACGCTGCTGCCGCTGCGCGGCCCGCTGGCCGACGCCGGCAAGGCGGTGCGCGGCATGCTGGAGGCCTACTTCGCCCGAGTCAATGCCGCCGGCGGAATCTATGGTCGCCGCCTCGAACTGGTAGTGGCCGAGTATGCCAACGATGCCGAGCGCAGCGTAGACAATCTGGGTCACGCCCTCGACGATGGCGACGGCGTGTTTGCACTGCTGTCGCCGTTCGCCGCCGGCTTCGAGCGCCGCCTGACCGATCTCGCCAAGGCGCGGGATCTGCCGGTCGTGGCGCCGGTGGTGCTGGTGCCGGACAATCGCCCGGCCGCCAACAGCCACGTCTTCCATCTGCTGTCCGGTGGTACCGAGCTGGCGCGGGTGCTGGCCGACTATGCGCGCGCGACGCTCGAGCTGGACAACCGGGACATCGTGCTGGTGCAGTCGGCCGGGAGCGCCTGGGACGGCGCGGCGCAGGATGTCAGCGCCCATCTCGAGCGCGGTGGCGACGGCAGTCCGGGTCGGACGCTGTTTCGTCGCGGCCTGACAGATCTCGATGGCATGGCGGCGAAGCTCGAGGCCGACGGCGCCAAGGCGGTGATCCTGCTCGGCGGCGATCTCGATCCCGCGGTTTTCGCTGCCGCCGCTGCCCGCAACGACTGGTATCCGGAATTGCTGGTGCCGGGCCCGTTCGCTTCGCAGGATGTGATGGCATTGCCGCCAGGCTTCGACGGCAAGGTCTTCGTCGCCTATCCGAGCTTGCCCACCGACCGCGACAAGGCCACCTGGCAAGACTACCTCGCGCTGCTCGCCGAGGCCGGCATCGACCGCGCCCCCCATGCCACGCTGGTGGCGAGCTATGCGGGCGCCGAACTGCTGGTCGAGGCGCTGAAGCGGGCCGGGCGCGAACTCAGCCGCGAGGCGATGGTGCTCGGCCTCGAGAAGATCCAGGGCTTCGAGTCGGGGCTGCTGCCACCGCTCACCTACAACACGACCCGCCGCGTCGGGGCCCTCGGCGGCTACGTCGTTGCCGTCGATCTCGCGAAGCGGGTGTATCGGCCGATCGGGCCGTGGCGCAGCCTCGACTGACACGCGGGCGTTCGAGTCGATCCGGCATCTGATCTCGTAGAGACAAGGACTTGCACATGGAACGCAGAGAACTCCTGATCGGAATTGCCGGAGCCGCACTGGCCAGCCTCGCGCGCGTTCGCGCAGCACGAGCACCATCACCCGGCCGGCAGCCTTGCGCGAGACAGTTTGGTGGATGCCGCTGGCGCCTGCGTGGCACGCGCCGAGGCGTGCCTGGCCCACTGCCTGGTGCTGATGGGCGACGGAGACACGGCGATCGCCGCGTGCGCCCGCTCGGTCAATGAGACCATCACCGCCTGCACGGCACTGCAGAAGCTGGCCGCACAGAACTCGAGCCATGCGCCGAAGATGGCCGTGCTGACCGAGGAGATTTGTCGCGCCTGCGAGGACGAGTGCCGCAAGTAAGAGGACGAGCACGCCGAATGCAGGGCCAGCGCCGATTGCGCCAAGGCGTGCAAGGGTCTTTCCGCCTGAGCGCCCTGTCGTGACACGGCGAATTGCCGAGGGTCGATAGATGACGAACCGTAGGCTGCCTTCGCGTTGGACGCAGGAATTGTCGATCGGCCGCTCGGACCGCGGCGCAACCTGGCCTGGCTCGGCGTCGGCCGGCCGGCGGCTGGCGAACTGGTCGCCGCCGTCGGGGCGCATGCGGCAGCGAATGTCCGGCGCGTCGTCCGATTCCATTCGGCGACGGAGCCATGGCGATCGCGACCTGGGCAAGTCCGGTGAATGTAGCCATGGCCGCCTGCGAGACCGGCCGGCAACTCGTCGTGCACAAATCATCGCATGCGAGAATGCCGGCTGCGTCGGCCAGGAAGATCTGCACGGCCAGCGTGGACGAGTGCCGCAGGAACGACGACAAGCATGCCGGGTGCAAGGTGTGCGCCAAGTGGGGTGCCGAATGTGCAAAGACCTGGCGGGTCTGCGCGGTGTGGTCGCCGTCGTGAGGCGTCGCGGATCGCGATGCGAATGCCGCTGACGACGCGCCGATCGCCTCGGCAGCCCGCGCCGGCCGGCCCGTTACATGCCGGTCGTATCGCGCGTGCGCTGGTCTTGCTGTTCCTGCTGCTGCAGGCGCTGCCGCTGGCCCACGCGCTCCTGCAGCAATTCGATCCGCTGCTCGGCGACATCTGCGTCGCGGTCGACGCCGACGAAGGCGGATCGCCGTCCGGCAGCGAACACCACGGCGGCTGCGGGACCTGCTGCTGTGGCGGTGCCTCCCCCCTGCCGGGCAATGACCCGGCGCGGGCGCTATGCCCCGCGGTGCAGCCGCTCGCGCAGCGATCCGTCCCATATTCCCCGTCGACGGGTGCGGACTTCGCCCGTCCGTGGTCACGGGCGCCTCCCCGCTCCAGCTGAACCGCCACCCGCCAGTGCGGCGTCATTGACGACGCCCGCCACGTTCAGCCTTGTTTGCGCAGCGCGAGGCCCATGCCCATGCGCGCGCGGGAGATGTTCATGCACCAGTCCGTCCGGCCCCTCGCGGCCACCCTCGTTGCCGCTTCGGCGTTCTTCGCCGGCAGCACCCAAGCGTCCTGCGGAGCCGCCTTCTGCAGTGTCAATACCACCAGCGGCATGATCGACCTGCCGGCCGAAGGCCAGACCCGTGTCGACCTGCGATTCGAGTTCATCGACCAGAACCAGCCGCGCAGCGGCAGCCGCGACGTCGCGGTCGGCGAGATCTCGGCGCATCACGACGAAGTTCGCACGATCAACCGGAATCTGCTGGCGACGGTTGATCACGTCTTCGTCGGCGGCTGGCAGCTGGGACTGACCCTGCCGGTGGTCGATCGCAGTCACACCCACATCCACAATCATCATCACGAAGGGGCGGTGCTGCACCTGAACGACCACTGGGACTTCACCGAGATCGGCGATCTGCGCGTGGACGTTCTCCGCGCCCTGGTCCGCGATCATCACCAGCAGGTGGCGGTGCGCCTCGGAGTCAAGCTGCCGACCGGCAGTACGACCGTCACCAACGACGACGGTGACGAGGCCGAGCGCAGCCTGCAGCCCGGCAGCGGCACGACCGACCTGGTGCTGGGCGGCTACTGGCGCCGGGTGCTGCAGGGCGGCGGCGCCGCGTCGATCGGCATGGCCGCGCAATTCGCTACCGGCGAGCACGACGACTACCGGCCCGGTCATCGCCTCCAGTTCGACCTCGGCTACGAGCATCCGCTGACGCCACGCCTGACGCTGCCGGTACAACTGAACGTGTTGCTGAAGGCGCGTGACCAGGGCGAGGAGGCGGAGCCGGAGGACAGCGGCCTGCAGACGATCGCCCTGAGCCCGGGATTGAGCTTCGAGGCCGGGGGTGGCTTGCGGCTCTACGGGTTCTACCAGCGGCCGCTCTACCAACACGTCCATGGTGTCCAGTTGACCGCCCACTGGAGTGCAGTGCTGGGCGCCAGCTACACGTTCTGATTCGCGGATCCGGTGGCCATCGGGGGCACGCCCGCGTCGCGGGTTGCCCGCGACAGCGTCAACGCAGCGTCGGGCGCGGCCGCCGGCGGCCCGCCCGGCTGCCCGATCAGGCCGCGCGGCAATGCGCGGCGCTCACTGCCAGCCAGGTCTGCTGGAGGATCATCGCGTCGCTGCTGGCGCGGTGGCGCACACAGGGCAGTTGTCGCAGCAGGCGGTCCTTGGTCGCATGCCAGGCCGCCGCCTGGGCGTCGTCGAGCAGCGCGCGCACCGACTCGAGGCGAAAATGCTGGACCATCTCCGCTTCGTCGAACAGCTTCGCCAGCCACGGCATGTCGTTGCCCCAGGCGTCGGAATAGGCCGTCTGGCCGGCAAGCCGTTCGTTCAGAGCGCCGGCCACCTCGCGGGCAGGGCGTCCGAGCGAGTTCAGGCGGCTTCGCGGGATGCCGTGGATCCGTTCGGCCGAAGAATCCCAGTGCGTCCATGTCGCCGCCGGGCGGATCAGCCAGCAGTGCCGCGTGCCGTCGGCGAGAACGATGCCGACCTCGACCGGATAGCTGCCGCGTCCGAGTCCGGAAGCTTCGACGTCGATGAATGGCGGAGGGGGGGCCGGGAAGGCACTTGCTGGTTTCATCAGGATCCGGTCTGCTCGGGCGCCGGGCGGCAACCCGAGTCGCGGCCTCTTCCGGTTGTGGTTCGGACAGTCTTCGTTGGATGTCTTGTCGGCGCGACGCGGCACCGACTTTAGGCCATCCGCAGCGCCGCAGCCGGGCGACCGGGCTGGCCTGTGACCGAACCCGCGGCATATCCGTCCCGCGCCAGGGCCTCGACGACGCCGACATGTCTATTGCATGGATGGCGTGGTGGTCAGCTGCACGGGGCGACCGCGGTATCCGGATTCAAGCCTGGGCACGAGGATGCCGATGAAACGGCATTGCCGCATTGCCCGAACCAGCATGCTCGAGCCACCGCCGCCGGCCGGCCGCGAAGACCCGCCGACGATCGACCAGAAGATTCTCGATGCCCAGGTGCGCACGCTTCAGCGCAACGTGCCGTCGATGGTCGGCGGCACGCTGATCACCGCATTTGCGACGGTTCATTTCTTCTCGGCGACGATGCCGCCCGGCGTCGACCTCCACCACTGGCTCGCCGCAATGATCGTGATCAGTGGGATTCGACTCGTGGTCATGTGGCTGTGGCGGTGTGATCCGGACGCCGGGCGCCGGCCTGCCCACTGGGCCCGCTGGCTGCTGGCATTGGCTGCATTGAGCGGCCTGGCCTGGGGTTCGCTGGCGACCGTATTCATGCCGACCGAGGCCAGTGCCTACCGTCCGGTGATGGTGAGCCTGCTGATGGGCGTGTCGGCCGCGGTGGTGGTCTCCCAGGTCACGCTCTACCGTGCTTTCGCGATCTTCCTGGTGTTCATGCTGGTGCCCGCGCTGCTGAGCTTCGCGTTGCTTTCCGGCGACGTCGCGCGGATGCTGGCAACCATGCTGGGTATCTTCCTGGTGCTGCTGCTGGTCGGCGGGCGTCGCAGCGCGGACGCCAGCACGCGCTCGTTGCGATTGCAGATCGAACTGCGGGAGCTGGCCCAGGCAGAGGAGCGGGCGCGCCTTTCCGCCGAACGCGCCAATGCGGCCAAGAGCCAGTTCCTGATGAACATGTCCCACGAGCTGCGCACACCGATGCATGCGGTCATGGCCTACGCGCGGCTGGGTGCCACGCTCAGCGGCGAACCGCGCATTCGCGGCTACCTGGAGCGCATCCACACCAGCGCCAACGGGTTGCTGGTCCTGCTCGGCGACCTGCTCGACCTGGCCAGCCTCGAGACCGGGCACATGGCGTTCAGGATGCGGCCAAAGGATCCGCTGGCGCTGGTGGAGCGCGTTGCCGCCGAGTTCGCGCACCAGGTCAGCGACCGCGGCATTCGGCTGGAAATCGTCGCGGCCGATCATCTGCCGATGGTGCCGCTCGACCCATCGCGCGTCGCGCAGGTGGTCCGCAATCTGATTGCCAACGCGTTCCGCCATTCACCGGATCACGGCACGATCTCGATCGTGCTCGAGGTCGCCGATCGCAAGCGCCGACGCGAACTGGTGCTGCGCGTCCGCGACGAGGGGGTCGGCATTCCGGACGACGAACTCGAGGTGGTATTCGAAAAGTTCGTGCAGGGCCGCAACACCCGCAGCGGCGCGGGTGGGGTCGGCCTGGGGCTGGCGCTGTGCCGGGAAATCGTCGATGCCCATGGCGGCCGCATCCAGGCGCTTCCCAATGACGGCGGCGCCCTGCTCGAAGTCGTTCTGCCGCTGCCGCAGGCGGCCTCCGCGGAAAAGCCGCCGGCGATGGCGGCGTGAGTTCCGCCGTCGCGCGACGCCAGGTCAGATCGGCCGGCCGTCGCCCAGCGGCAACAGTCGACCGAGCAGGCGGGCGGCGTCGAACAGTGTTCCGTCGAAGGCGGCCACGCCGATTTCGTGGAACCGTCTGCCCGCCGGGCTCTCCAGGAACTCGACGTAGGATGCCAGTTGCTCGTCCGACAGGCTCCGGTAGGTGTCCGCGGACATCGCCAGGGACAGCTCGCCGAAAGCGTCGCTCAAGGCCGGCCGGCTGACCTCGATGCGGCCGCGCAATTCGTCGAGGACCGCGGCATCGGCTGCCTGTCCACGGGCAAGGCGGGCGCCGTATTCGAGCCCGATGGTGGTGTTGATGACCACGTCCTCTGCCATCTGTACTGCCCGGGAGGCGTTGATCGCCCGCTCCAGCAGGGTCCGGCGCGCGGGCGGCAGTGCCGCGACCCGGGCCGCATTGTCGGCGATGATGCGTTCGTTGGTGCGCTCGTCGTCGAGGCCGGCTGTCTCTAGCCGCGAGATTTCCGCGCCGAGATCGCTCCGATACCAGCGCAGCAGATCCCGGGCCTGGTCCGGCTGCAGTTCGCGGGTGAGCCGTTCGAGCACCGAGGCGCGCATCCGGGGCGCCGAATAGGCGCTATCGACGGCCGCCTCGATCTGCGCCCGGTGTGCCGCGGGAAGCTCCCCGCCGCCAGCCGCGAATCCCTTGCGGAATCCTGCCTGCACTTGCCCCGGCAGATACTCCAGCACGTGCGCCATGCCGGAGAGGTCGATCAACAGGATCGCGGTTTCCGAAGCGATCTCGGCCGTCGCGAGCGTGGCCCGCAGGCAGAGCATTGCGGCCAGGCCGAGGTGAAGCATGCTGCGCATCGCGGCCTCCGGGTCGAATTCGATGTGTCCGACCCGGCATGATACTGAACGGCCGCCCCGATCATGCAGCTTGCATCAAAAACTTTGTGGCTGACGAGGGGCGCCGCGGCGTGCCGCCAGTGCTGTGAGCTGGCGGTCATGGGCCGGTGCCAGCGCAAGCAGCGTGGCGAGGGCGCCGAGCAGTGCGCAGAACATGTCCGACTGGGTATCCCACGGATCACCCTGGGTGCCGAGGAACTCGTCGGCGCCCTGGCCCATCGCCAGCGCTGCCCACCACTCGATCAATTCGTAGCTGGCACTGATCGCCAGCACCACGCAGACCACCAGGAAGCCGGTCATCCGACGGCCGCGCACGTAGCTTCCGCGGATCAGGATCTCCCTTGCGGCGAGGGCAGGCACCAGACCCTGGAAGAAATGGCCGATCTTGTCGTAGGGATTGCGCGCGAGCTCGAGCCAGTCCGCGAGGTATTGGCCGAGGGGGACGCGGGCATAGGTGTAGGTGCCGCCCAGTATCAGCACCAGCGAGTGCACCAGGATGCCGACGTAGAGCAGAGTGGTCAGCGGGAAGCGGCGCGCGGTGAGCCACAGCACCGGCACCACCAGCATCACCGGCAGAACTTCCATCAGCCAGGTCAGCCGGTCGAAGGGGTCGATCGCCGAGGCCGCCAGGGCGGTGACCAGGAGCATCGTGATCGGCAGCAGCGGCGCCGGGCGGACGATCATCACCTGTCGGCCGCCGACGCGGGCACCGGCCGCACCCGGGATGCCGCCTCCCTGGCCCGGGCGCGGGCCTCGTCGATGTCGCCGCCATTGGCGGTTGCGACGCCCATGCGACGCTTGACGAAGGCCTCGGGCTTGCCGAACAGGCGCAGATCCGAGCGCGGTACCGCGAGCGCCTCGGCGACGCCCTCGAAAGCGATGCCATGGGCATCGATGCCGCCGTAGATCACGGCCGAGGCGCCGGGTTCGCGCAAGCCGACATCGACCGGCAGTCCGAGAATCGCGCGCGCGTGCAGTTCGAACTCCGAGAAGCGCTGCGAACACAGGGTCACCAGGCCGGTGTCGTGGGGCCTCGGGCTGACCTCGGAGAACCACACCCGGTCGCCGCGAACGAACAGTTCGACGCCGAACAGGCCGCGACCGCCGAGATTCGAGGTCACGGCGCCGGCGATCTGCCGGGCGCGGGCCCTGGCGGCCTCGCTCATCCTCTGGGGCTGCCAGGACTCGACATAGTCGCCGGCCACCTGACGATGGCCGATCGGCTCGCAGTAGTGGGTGCCGACCTCGCCGTCCTCGCCACAGGCGCGTACCGTCAGCTGGGTGATCTCGTATTCGAAGTCGATCAGGCCCTCGACGATCACCCGCCCCTGATCGACACGGCCGGCCGAGGCCGCGTAGTCCCACGCCGGCGCGACGTCGACCGCGGCGCGCAGCAGCGACTGCCCCTTGCCCGACGAAGACATCACCGGTTTGACGAAGCACGGAAAGCCGATCTCGGCCACCGCGGCACGAAGCTCGTCGAGGGAGCCGGCGAAGCGGTACGGGGAGGTGGGCAGACCCAGTTCCTCTGCGGCCAGCCGGCGGATGCCCTCGCGATTCATCGTCAGGCGCGTCGCGCGAGCGGTCGGAATCACCTCGGCGATGCCTTCGTCCTCGATCTGCTGGAGCGTTTCGGTGGCGATCGCCTCGATCTCCGGCACGACGAGATGAGGCCGCTCCTGCTCGATCAGGGCGCGCAGCGCGCCACCGTCGGACATCTTGATGACGTGGGCGCGGTGGGCGACCTGATGCGCGGGGGCATCCTGATATCGGTCCACGGCGACGACTTCGACGCCGAGGCGCTGCAGCGCGATGACGACTTCCTTGCCGAGTTCACCGGCACCGAGCAGCATCACCTTGAGGGCGCTGGCCGTCAGCGGGGTTCCGAACTGCATGGGATTCTCCTGGTCCGCACGCGCACCAAGGGCGTGCAAGTCCGGATTCTATGCGCAGGCGGCAGCGCGGCGCGAACCGCCGCTCAGCGCCCGTCGTGGCGGCGTCGGAGGTCGGCCAGCACTTCGAGATCGATTAGGGCGTCATCGCGGATCCGGTTGTCGTAATTCTCGACGCCCATGAAGCGTGCCATCGCGGTGATGCAGGCCTCGTCCCACAGCGCCCCGGGCGGCAGCGAGCGGAATCCGGCCGCGGCGAGGATGGCCTTCAGCTCGGCGGCGATCGCGGCGTCGATCGGTGCCAGATCGGCGTCGTTCGACGGAAAGTAGGACAGCCGGTGTAGTTCGTAGCAGCGGGCGAGTTCTTCGATCGGCTCGGGATGGTCGTACACCGAGACATCGACGTGGCGGCCGTCGCGACCGCCATAGCCGCCGCCCGGCTTGACCACCAGCAATGCCGCCGATTGCTGGCCCCGCAGTTCGCCGCCGGCATCGCGTCCGGCAGCCAGCGCCTGCAGCAGGCGCCGGGCGATCTCGCCGCTGGCGGATTCGAAGGCGTCGACCATTGCGGTCACCACCGACTCGCCGGCCAGGGTGTTGCCGCTGGCGACCGCATCGCCGCCGACCGCCGAGCCCGACCAGCCGTCCCAGCGCTGCACTTCTGCGCCGGTATGGGCGCCGGCCGCCCCCTGGTGCGTCATCACCGCGAGCTGGCGCTGATCACGCTGAGGATCGTTGCGCAGCAGTATCGCGAGGGTTTCCTCGGCGCTCGCTCCCCGTTCGAGCAGTTCCAGCCCGTGGTGACCGTGGTCGGGATTGGCGAAGGCCTGGGTGGTTATCGCACCGGCGCCGGCACTGGCATGGGCGACGATGCTGCCGACACCGGGAAACTTGGATTGCACGGCGATGCCGAGTTCGCCCCGTTGCGGGTCGCGGCCGATGATCGAATAGGTCACGATCGCCCGGGGATCACGATCGCCCGGGGACGCCGATGCCGCGTGCGGCGCAGCCAATCGTCGCCCCGCGGGACGCGCGGCGACGCACTGCCCGCAATCGCGCGCTCGGCGATCGGGCGTGCGGAGTCAAGCCATTGGCCGTCAGGCGAGCGGCCTGATGAAGAACTGCATGATCGCTGCGGAAGTCTCGCCGTCCGCCAGGATAGCCGTGGCCCACTTGGGTATCGCCTGGATCGCCCAGACGACCACCACCGCCAGAATGATCCTGCGGCCGCGCGACATGGCCTGCAGGCGTTCGAGCATCTCGTGCGGGACGCCGCTCTTGTCGGTCTCTCTCATGGGTGTAACGCCCCTCGTCTTACGGCGCGGGCAGTTGCCCGAACCACTGGAGTCTTTCTGATGGAGCGTTTATAGCGGGAGTTTCGGAAAACTGCTAGCTGCAGTGCAGCACAGGGGCGGTGCGGCCGCGAGGCCCGGCGGTCCGGGCATCGTGGGCCGCCCGCGGGGGGTCAGGGCTTGATCGCTTCGAGCGCGATGATCAGCTGCACGTCGTCGGAAACGTAGGGGGCGTATTTGCCGGCGTTGAACTCGCTGCGCTTGATCGTCGCGGTCGCATTGGCGCCGATCGCGTCCTTCTTCTCGATCGGATGCGGCATCGCGTGAAAGCTGGTGACCTGGAGGGTGACCGGCTTGGTGACGCCCTTGATCGTCAGATCGCCTTCCACCGTGGCCGGCTTGTCGCCATCGAAGGTGACCTTGGTGGACTTGAAGGTGATCGTCGGGAAGTTCGCGGTGTCGAAGAAGTCCTTTTCCTGGATGTGCCCGTTGAAGATGTCGTAGCCGGTGTTCACCGAAGTCGCGTCGATGGTCACGTCCACCGCGCCGGTCTTGGCTTCGCGGTCGATGGTGACGGTGCCGCTGGTCTTGTCGAAACGGTGGATCTGGTTCGAATAGCCGAAGTGGCTGTATTCGAAGCGCGGCGCGGTGTGCTTCGGATCGATCTGATAGGTTTCGGGGGCGGCCAGGGTGGTGCCGGCAAAGCCGGCGGCAAGCAGGCAGGCGAGGGTGAAGCGTTTCATGGTGACTCCTGGGTTGTCGTAACGGGTGGGTTGAAATTCACTGGGCCGGGGCTGCGATGCGGAAACGGATCTCGACTTCGTCGGCGACCACGCTGGTGTCGCTCCACATGCCCTCGCCGATCGCGTAGTCCGAGCGCAGCAGCTTGAAGCTGCCGCTGAAGGCGCCCACGGCGCCCGGCTCGAAACGCGCGTCGGTGACGATTTCGCGGGTCTTGCCCTTGATCGTCAGCTGGCCGTGGATGCGGAAGAGCTGGTTGCCGAGGGGCTCGACCGAAGACGACGCGAAGATCGCCTTGGGGTGCTGCGCGATGTCGAACCATTCCGCCGACGCCACTTCCTCGTCGGCCTCCTCGAGGCCGGTGTCGATGCTCGCCAGTTCGACCTCGAGGTGCGCGCTGCCGCCGGCAGGGGCGTCCGGATCGAAATGGATGCTGCCGTCGAAGCGCTTGAACCGTCCTTCGACCGGCACGTTCATCTGGGTGGACACGAAACTCACCCGGCTTTCGCCCGGCCTGAAGCCGGAATATTCGTTCGCCATCGCCGGCACGACCAGGGTCAGGCCCAGCAGACAGCCGATCAGCGATCTCGTCATCGTGGACTCCTCGGGGTTGTCGACCACGGCAGCATCCGCGTCAGGACGTCGTCGCGATCCAGATAATGGTGTTTGAGCGCCGCAGCCGCATGAGACAGCACGATCGCCGCCATGCCGAGGTTCAGCACCTTGTGTACCTGCTTCAGCACCTCGCCCAGTTCCTTGTTCTTGTCGAGCAGGTCGGGCAGCGGCAGGACGCCGAAATAGACGGTCTGCACGCCGAGCGCCGAGCTCATCAGCCAGCCGCTGACCGGCACCACGAACATCAGCAGATAGAGTGTGTGGTGCCCGGCGTAGGCTGCCTTCTTCTGCCAGCCTGGCATCGCCGCGGGGAGCGGCGGCGGGGTATGCTGGCTACGCCAGGCCAGCCGCAGCGCGACCAGCAGGAAGACGCTGACACCGGCCCATTTGTGCCACGAGTAGATCTTCAGCTTCCACGGCGAGAGGGGCAGCTCGTGCATGTAGATGCCGAGCGAGAAGTTGCCGATGATGACGATGGCGACCAGCCAGTGCAGCGTGATCGCCACCGCGTCGTAGCGAGTTTGTCGGGGTTGCGGCATCCGGGTCTTCCGCGTGATATGACGGACGCCATTTTATTGCCGGTTTGTGCCGGGATAAACCTCGGTTATGGCAACTGACTGTTGCACGGTTCGGGACGCCGGATCCTCAATCGGCCGGCCTTGCTCCGCTTCGCGGCGTGCCTGCCGGAGGCCGCCGCCGCGCCCACGCCCAGTCAACGTATCGTGACCTCGCCTTCCATGCCCAGTTCGCGGTGGTCGTCGATGCTGCAGAAGAAGCTGTAGCGGCCGGCGCGGATCGGCACCAGCCACATCTCCATCTCCTGGCCATGCTTGATATAGACCGAACTCAGCACCGGTGTCACGACCCGCCCGGCCGAGTTTTGCGCCATCTTGATCGCCACGCCGCTGAAGAAGGAACCGCCCACCATGTTGTGGGAAACGTTGCCGACGTTCTTCAGGCGGATGATGTAGGGCTTGTTGCGCTCGAGCTCCAGATCGGCCGGCGTGTAGCTGTGGTCTTCCAGTTTCAGTTCGACGACCTCGGCCTGGTTCCAGTCGATCTGGTCCATGATCGTCGCCACACCGCTGTCCAGCCCGACCGGCGAACGCAGCTTGGTTTCAGCGATGGCAGTGCCCTGCAGCAGCAGGGCGCAGGCGGCGGCGATCAGAGATGATTTCATCGCGATTCCCGGGAAGTGGTCGATACGGTCAATAACGGCTGCGGCGGTCGCGCCTTGATCGGCGGCCCTCCGCGGAGTCTTGCCTCAGGCGCTGCGCAGGCCGGCCAGCCGGGTCAGCAGAATCGTCAGCAGCGGCAGCAGCAGCCCGATCGCCGTCACCGCCAGCAGCAGGTTGCCCAGATCGCCGTAGTCGGCGGGCGTCACCACTGCCGCGCCGGCCGGGTCGCGCACCTCGCGCGACACGACGAAGATCTGATTGAGGTACTTGGTGCCGAGCTGCGAGGCCGACAGCGCGAGGTTGGTGAACGACGCCATCACCGCGAAGAAGGTGGCCTTGAGATGGCTCGGCGCGGAGTTGGCGATCCACGCCAGCATCGGCACCATCGCGATCTGGCCGAGGGGCGATTCGAGGGCGGTGTCGAAGATCGCGATGAAGCGCGCGTCCACGACGCCGGCGGTTCGGGCCGCGGTCCACTCGTGAAGGCCGTGGTACATGCCGAGGATGGGCAGCGCCAGGGCAGTGCCGGCCACGGTCAGGAAGGTCACGATCCAGGCGATCGAGCGTTCCGCCATCATCCGGCGAAACAGGAACAGCCCGGCGAGGGTGAGGCTGGCGCCGATCAGCGACAGCCTGGCGAGAAAGCTCTGGTCGAAACCGAGTTCGTCGATCATCCACCAGGTCGAGCCGGCGCCCGGGCCGGGCAGGGCGCGGAACACGAAGATCACGATCGCGGTGCCGAGCAGCGTGTTGCGGGCACCGGCCTCGAGTTCGCGCAGCAGACGGCTCATCAGGAACGCGATGACCGCGAAGCTGCCGACGAAGATGATCTCCTGTCCGTGCGCGAGGCCCGACAGGCCGACGCCGACGGTGATCACCGCGAACAGCAGGCTGCCTCCGAGAATCCACCAGTTGGGCCGGGTCAGGCCGTCCCCGCCGGGGCGGTCGAGATCCGCGATCGTGTCGGCGGCGGCGCCGCCGGCGATCAACTGGCGCCGCCTGCGGCGATGCAGCCAGCCGGCCCAGGCGACGCCGGCCACCGACAGCAGCGGGATCACCAGCGCCATTCGGTAGATGTCCAGGTAGATCGTGACCTTGGCGTCCTGGGGCAGGGATTCGGTGCCGGCGAACATCACCACGTTGGCGAGCGACACCAGGACGCTGCCGCCGATGATCGCAACCCGTCCGAGGGTCTGCATGGTGGTGTTCATCAGCCGCCGGGTGTCCTCTGGCACGGGGGTGCCGTCGGCTTCGAAGCGCGGGACCGCCTCGACCGTCATCGCGTCTGCGACCGCGTCCTGCATGACGTAGCCGATCGGTGCCAGCAATACCGAAAGCACGAACCAGCTCTCGGCGCTCATGATCTCGCGCATCGCCTGCGGCGAGCCGATCAGCCCGATCATGATCGCGATGCTGCCGGCGATCAGCCCGGCACCGAGGTACACCAGGGCCGCCTTCCAACGCCACAGCAGGTCCACCAGGTGGCCCACCGGCATCTTCAGGGCCCACGGGATGCCGGCCCAGAAGCCCAGCGCGGCGAGGAAGGCCGCCGACAGCCCCAGGTATTCCTTGACGAAGAAGGTGCCGACCAGGCCGGTCAGGCCGGATACCCCCGCCGCCATGTAGACCATCAGCGGCGGCAGATAGGACCAGCGCATCTCGCGGCCGAGTTCGATGAAGTTGCGGTCGATCCAGTGGTACAGGCGTTTCATCGATGCGTGCTCGTCAGGGTCGGAACAGGGATTCGAGCCAGGGCAGCAGAAGCGGCAGCGTGGCGGCGGTGAACAGGCCGTTCAGGCCCATCGCCAGCGCCGCGAACGCGCCCGCCTGCTCGCTGACCTGGAACGCGCGGGCGGTGCCGATGCCGTGGGATGCCAAGCCGATCGCGAAGCCCCGCACGGCGTGGTCCTCGATGTGCAGCAGGCGATACACGTAGCGGGCGCCGATCGCACCGAGGATGCCGGTGGCGATCACCAGCACCGCGGTCAGCGAGGGCAGGCCACCGAGCCGTTCGGCGACACCCATCGCAATTGGCGTGGTCACGCTCTTCGGGGCGAGCGACATCAGCAGCTCGCGGCTGGCGCCGAACATCGCGCCGAGCGCCACCGCCGACAATGCCGCCGCCAGCGATCCCGCCACCAGCGCCACCAGCAGCGGCAGCGCCAGCTTCTTCAGGCGCTCGAACTGCGCGTAGAGCGGAATCGCCAGCGCGACGGTGGCCGGCCCGAGCAGGAAATGGACGAACTGGGCGCCGTCGAAATAGACCGGATAGGGGGTATCGGTGGCGAGCAATACGGCCACCAGCATCGCCACCGCCAGCAGCACCGGATTTGCCGCCGGGTGCATGCCCAGCCGGCGATGGATCGCGAACGCGATCTGGTAGCAGACCAGGGTCAGCGTCAGACCGAGCAGCGGCGTCGCCGCCAGATAGACCCAGATGTCGGCGATCGGGTTGCTCACGAGCCGGCCTCGTCGCGCCGGCCGCGCCGGATCATCATGTTCAGCACCAGCGCGGTCACCGCGATGCCGATCAGCGTGCTCGCCACCAGCGCGACCGAAAGGGCCAGCCATTCGTCTGCCACCCGCTGGAAGTGCAGCAGCACACCGGTGCCGGCCGGCACGAACAGCAGGGACAGATGGGACAGCAGGGTGTTGGAGGTCTCCCGCAATTCGCCGCCGGGCCCGCCGCGGGTCAGCAACAGCAGGAACAGCAGCGCCATGCCGATCACCGGTCCGGGGACCGGCAGCGCCAGCAGCCGCGACAGGATCTCGCCGGCCAGTTGAAACAGCAGCAGCAGGGTCAGGGCCTTGAGCATGGGTGCAATGCTATCGCGGTTTTCAACGACCGGCCGCCACGCGGAACTGGAGCGAATATTGCTAAAGATATATCTGACGGAGGCGTGGCG
This sequence comes from Rhodocyclaceae bacterium, assembly GCA_020445745.1. Lineage (GTDB taxonomy): Bacteria > Pseudomonadota > Gammaproteobacteria > Burkholderiales > Rhodocyclaceae > Cognatazoarcus. Next base: position 64,170 of record JAGRGB010000053.1, read on the forward strand.
TGTTTCGGCGTGAATTGCCTTGTAGCCGCAAGTTTTGGCTTAATTCAGCTTGTGTCGGCAAATGGCCGGACCCGGCCGCCGGGGCGAGGCCGCATCCGGCTGCTACGCAAATTAGAATGTTTTCGCGGGGCCGCGTCCTTGCCTGCATTGCTCCGCAAGAATCGAAATGACAGCACCTAGCGAAATGCCGTGAATTCCGAGAAATCCGCATTTGACATGGCCAGCGCTGCAGTGGCCGCCGAGCAGCGCCTGTCGGGCTTCAAGAGCCTGGCGAGGATGCTGGTCGTGTCGATCGTGGCATTTCAGGTCGGCGATCCCGGCGCCGTGGGCGATCCGGTCACGGTGCTGGTAGCGGCATGGCTGGCGTTTGCCGTGATGCTGCTGCTGGTGCCGCCGCCAATGCCTGCCATGTTGCGGATTCTGCCCTGGGTCGATGCCTGCTGCGTGTTGTCGGCATATTACCTGGCCGGCGCGCCATGGCAACTCGACCCGGTACTGTTCCTGCCGGTGGTCATCTCCGCCGGCCATTCGGAGCCCGACGATACCTTGCCCATCGCGATCGCGCTGGCCGCCGGCGCCTGTCTGCTCGTGATCGTCGACGAGGGCAGCTTGTCGCTGGCCCGCGGCGGCGCGCTGACGCTGAGTTTCCTCGTGGCGGGCTCAGGTCTGCCGCTGTTGGCGCGGCGCCAGCGGCGCAGCCTGTTGCTGGAGCCCGCAGAAGATCACGCCTTGCGGCCCGATCAGGGGGTTGCGCCGCTGCTCGAGAAGATGATCCCGACATTCCGTGACGGCTTCTCGGCGCATATCGTCATGGTCGCGGTTCGCATGCCCGACGACAAGGTACGAACCTTCGTCAGCGAATCCGGCAACCGCGTGGACGAAGTCACCGATGCCGGCGGCGCCGTCGGCGAAGCCTTGTTCAGGATTCCGGCCGGCGGCGTCACCACGCTGCGTGGCGGCCGGACGCGGGCGATGCTGGGCAAGGCGACGGCGTCCGGCACTGCCGCCGAGGCGGTCGAGGCCTTGGCTGAATTCATCGACTGCAAGCAGCTGTTGTGCGCCGCTCAAGGTGATGGAGACGGCGCGATGCGCATCGTGCTGGGGCGGCGGCTGCGCCCTTTCGATCGACGCGAGGCGAACTGGCTCGCGTCGACGGTGCTCCATGTCGCCGACACGCTGCGCTATGCGTGCCTGATCGAGCACCTCGGCGACGAAGTCGCGAGGATGGAGCGTCAGCGTCTGAGCCGGGATCTCCACGACAGCGCGATCCAGCCCTACATCGGGCTCAAGTTCGCGATCGAGGCCCTGGCCCGCAAGCTCGATGCCGGCGACCCGCTGGCCGACGACGTCCGACGTCTGCTGTCGATGATCCAGGGCGAACTCGATTCGCTGCGCGGCCGCATGCGCGGGCTGCGCGAATCCGAAGGCGCCAAACTGCTGGCGCCCAAGATCAAGCGGCAGGTCGGGCGCCTGTCGCAGCTCTACGGCCTCGACGTGTCGCTGGACCTGGACGAGAATGTCCAGGCCGACAGCGAGTTCGCCGGCGAAGTGCTGCACCTCGTATCCGAATCGCTCAGCAATGTCCGCCGCCACACCGACTCGACGCGCGCCGCGATCCGCATGCGCGGGGAGGACGAGTGGCTGTGCATCGAGGTGCGCGACGAGGGCCGGTCCGCCGGCACCCGGGATGCGAGCTTCGAGCCCCGATCGCTGTCGGAGCGCGCTTCCGCGCTGGGCGGTTACACCTCGGTACGCCTGGAGCCCGGTGGCGCCACGGTGACCATCCGCATTCCGCTCGCCGGACAACTGGAGAAGGCATGAACGAGGGCCCATCGACGGATATGCCGATCCGCGTGCTGCTGGTCGACGACCATCAGACCATGTTGTGGGGCCTGTCGCGACTGATCGAGAGTGCGGCGCCGGTGCTGCAGCTGGCGGGCACTGCCCGCGACGGCAGCGAGGCATTGGCCCTGCTGGAGCGCATGCCGGTGGACGTGGTGCTGCTCGACCTCGATCTCAACGGTGTAGACGGCGCGGGCCTGCTGCCGGAAATCCACGCGCGCTGCCAGGCGAAGGTGCTGATCCTGACCGGCAGCCGCGAGATGTCCGACCACGAGCGGGCGGTCGTCAAGGGCGCCCGCGGCGTGGTGCGCAAGGACGAGCCGGCCGAGGTCATCCTGCGCGCCATCGAACGCGTGCATGCGGGTGAGGTCTGGGCCAACCGGCAGTTGCTGGGCCGTGTGCTGTCGGCCCTGGCCGGCCCGGCGAGCGTCGACCAGAGCGACCCCGAGGAAGCGAAGATCGCCACGCTGACACCGCGCGAACGCGAGATTGCCGCCGCCGTCGTGCGCCACGGCGGCGCCAAGGGGGCCGTCATCGCCGACGCTCTGTCGATCTCCGAGAATACCCTGCGCAATCACCTGAGCGTGATCTACGACAAGCTCGGCCTGCGCAACCGGCTCGACCTCTTCGCCTACGCCAGCAAGCACCGTATCGACGCCTGAGGGTCGCGGGCGGCGTCCCGCCCGTGACAATTCGACCCCCCGGCCACGGACTTCGATCACATGCGCCGCTGTCGCCCCGCCCCGACACTGGCAGCGATGAAGATCCGACCTTTTCATGCTCCTGGTATCGAGCATGGGCGCGCGCGCTCGGTACTGCTGGTGGACAACGCCAGCGTGCTGCCCGGCCTGTCACGGCTGATTGCCGGCGAGGCCCCCCGCCTGCGGCTGGCCGGCGCCACCGAATGCGCCGTGCAGGCCCTCGGCATCGCTGCCGCCGAGCGACCGGACGTGATCGTCGCCGACGTCTTCCGCCCCGGGCGCGATGGATACGCGGCGCTCGCGCAGTTGCTCCTGGCCGGCCGCCCGGTGGTTGTGCTGACCTGCAGCGACGACGAAGAGACACGGGCGCTCGCCCTCGGTGCCGGCGCCTTCAGCCTGGTGTCCAAGCTCGCACCGGCCGGGGAACTTCTGGCGGCGATCGACGCGGCCGGCTTCTAGGCTCTTGCCGCTGATCTTGCTTGAGTGGCCGCTGGTCATTCATGTCACGCCACCGGTCGTATTTCACATAACCAAAGTCGTAGTACCAATGTCAGGTCGCAACGGGGCAAATTGACCCCGATTTGCCGTGCAATAGTTCCGCGCGCCGACCCGGCGCGATATCCATCATTGGCTCCGTGGCAGATGCGTTGCGATCGAAAGCATTACTTCGCTGGCCCGTGTTTCAAATCATCAATGTTCAAGTGCTGATTCATCCAAGGAGTAAATCATGAAGTCGATGAAGAATCTGATTGTCCGTCTGGTCCGCGAAGAGGAAGGCGCCGCGGCGACCGAATATGCAATTCTCGCCGCGCTGATCGCGAGCGCAGTGGCGCTGGCCGTGGCTGCTTTCGATCTGGATGGCATCTTTACCGACGTGAGCACCCACATCAAGGGCAAGATCAGCGCCGCGGTCAATTAAGACGCGTCGGTCAAGGAGAGCGGACGCGGCAAGACGAGCTATTTGCCGCGTCTGTTTCGGAAAATATGATCCTTCAATCTTTCTCGAGGTTTCTTCGCGACGAGGACGGGGCCGCGGCCACCGAGTACGCAATATTGGCAGCCCTCGTCGCGTCCGTGATTGCCGCTGCAGTCACAGAATTCGATTTGACGGGAACCTACGACGCTGTGACCCAGGCGATCCTCGCGTTGATCAAATAAGGGCTGGCCATCATCGGGTGCGTGTGGGCCGATGGATTTCAAGCTATGACGACACCCATCTCGATTCTGATTTCGATCCTGACAGTCGCGTGCTGGTTCGACATGCGCGAACGCCGGGTTCCAAATGCGCTGATTCTCGCCGGCATGCTGATTGCCCCGGTGCTCGGCTGGGCAGAGGCGGGCGCTCCCGGCATCGGATCCGCGCTCGCCGGACTGGCGGCCGGGCTGGCCGTATTGCTGCCCTTCTTCGTCCTGCGGATGGTCGGTGCCGGCGACGTCAAGCTGATGAGCGTCGTCGGCGGCTTCACCGGCGCCGCAGCTCTGCTGCCGATCGCGCTCTACACCTTCATCGCCGGCGGCCTGCTCGCTGCGGTGTCCTTGCTGGCGACACGCAGTGGCGCCCAAGCCTTGTCCAATTTCAGACTGCTGTTGCTGTCGATGACGTCGCGCGTCAGCGGTGCCTCGGTGACGACTGCGGATCTCGGTCTGAAGACCGCCTGTCGCCTGCCCTACGCCGTGGCCATCGCCTGCGGCGTCCTTGCCTGGCTATTGACCCGGAACTGAGCCATGTCGATCACGTTGGAACGCCCACAAGCCCGCGAGGGAGTGTCACCTGCGGGCAATGGCCGCGCCGGCCGGCTGCCGCCGTCGCCGAAGTCGACAGCGGAGACCGGCCTCGACGCCACCATGCTGGCGGATCTCGCGTCGCGGCTGCTGATGCAGCGGGGACGCCTGCAACTGAACCGGGCGGCCGACATGCTTCGCCTGCCGATCAGCGTGCTGGGCGATGTCTTCGAGAACCTGCGCCGACAGAAGATGGCCCAGGTGGCGGGACATTCCGGCGTCGGCTCCGAGGTCGCGTACGAGCTGACCGAGGCCGGTCACGGCTTCGCCCGCGAAGCGTTCGGCCGCTGTCAGTACGTGGGACCGGCACCGGTGCCGCTCGCCGCCTATCAAGCGATGATCGGCCGGCACTCGATCCGCCACCAGCGCCTCGACGCCGCGACCGTGCGGGCCGCCTTCGACGGCATCGTCATCGACCCGCTGGTGGTGGACCAGATGGGGGCGGCAATGAACTCGGGGCGGGCGATCCTGATCTACGGCCCGGCCGGCAGCGGCAAGACCTTCCTCGCCGAGCATCTGGCCGGCCTGCTGCCCGGTGAGGTGGCGGTGCCCCACGCGATCACCGCGGGCGGCGAGATCATCCAGGTGTTCGATCCGCTGATTCACGAACCGATCGAGGCCGTCCAGACCGACGGCCTGATCCGTCGCGACGTCGACGAGCGCTGGCAACGCTGCCGGCGACCGGTGGTGATCGCCGGCGGCGAGCTGACGCTGTCGATGCTCGACCTGCAGTTCGACCCGTCCGCCCGTTTTTATCAGGCGCCCCCTCACGTCAAGGCCAATGGCGGGCTGTTCGTCGTGGACGACCTCGGCCGGCAGATGGTTTCGCCACGCGAGCTGATGAACCGCTGGATCGTGCCGCTCGACCGGGACCGGGACTACCTCTCCTTGCACACCGGCTTCAAGTTCGTCGTCCCCTTCGACCTGGCGCTGATTTTCTCCACCAACCTGGAGCCCCAGGAGCTGGCAGACGAGGCCTTCCTTCGCCGCTTCGGCTACAAGGTCCATCTCGGCCCGATGCCGGCGGCCGACTACCGACGCATCTTCGAGGAGGCCTGCGCCGATTTCGGCGTGCTGTTCGACGACGAGGCCTTCGACTGGCTGCTGGTCGAGCGCCACGCCGCCGAGGGCCGCCCGTTGCTGGCCTGTTACCCGCGCGACCTGATCGGCCGCATCCGCGATTTCGCCCTATACGAAAGTTGTATGCCTGTCGTGACCTGTGACGCGCTGGATCGCGCATGGAATACGTATTTCTGCACGCCGGCGAGTGGCGAGTCCACGGCAGGATATCCCCGTAGCCAACCAAGCACCTGATTCCACTGAGGCTTTTCGATGCGAAGTTCCCGTGCCCTGATGATGATTCTGGTCTCGCTGCTTGCCGGCGCAATGGCGATCGTGTTCGCCGCACGCTGGCTCAACGAGCAGACCGCGATGGCGACCCGCAAGGTGGCAGTCGCCGCCGTCGATCTCGACCTCGGCCAGCAGATCGCCGCCGAGCATTTCCGAATGGTGGACTGGCCGAGCGGATCCGTGCCCGAAGGCGCGTTCTCGGATCCGGCCGAGCTGACCGACCGGGTCACCCGGATCAGCGTTCTGCGCGACGAACCGGTGCTCGAATCCAAGCTTGCGCCGAAGGGTTCCCGCGGCGGGCTGTCGGCGGTCATTGCCGAAGGCAAGCGGGCGATCACGGTGCGCGTCAATGACGTCGTCGGAGTCGCCGGCTTCGCGCTGCCCGGCAACTACGTCGATGTGATCGTCAGCACCAAGGACGAACGCAAGCCGAAGGAGGAGCAGAGCATCTCCAAGATCGTGCTGGAGAAGATCCTCGTTCTTGCGGTCGGTGAAGAGGCCGGCCGTGACGACACCAAGCCCAGGATCGTGAAGGCGGTGACGCTCGAAGTCACGCCCGAGCAGGCCGAAGCGCTGGATCTGGCCCGCAGCGTCGGCCAGCTGTCGCTGGTGCTGCGCAATCAGGTGGATACGGCACCAGTGGCGACCCAGGGCATCACCAAGGACGCGCTGCTCGGTTTCGAGATGCCGCTGCCGGCAGCCCCCGCGCCGATCGTCAAGGTGCGGCACGTGGTGCGCCGGGTGGTCGTCGCTGCGCCGCAGAAGGAGTGCATCGAAGTGTTCAATGGCCGCAGCAGGAGTGAGCAATGCTTTTGAAATTCCGAATGATTGAAGCCGGCCACGTGCCCTTTGCCCGCGGCACGGGCAAGGCCGGCGCCCTGCTGTTCGTTGCCGCGCTGGGCTTGTCCACAGCGGCCGGCGCGGCGCTGCGGGAGCAGGTTCATGTCCCGGCCTGCCCGGGGCAGGTCGCGCCGCCCCAGACCCTGGCCCTGTCCGCCGGCAAGTCGAAGTTCATGAGCCTGGACCGGCGCGTGGTGCGGCTCACAGTCGGCAATGATCAGGTGGCTCATGCCAAACTGGTGTCGCCGACCTCGCTCTACCTGTTCGGCAACGCGGTGGGTACCACCAACATGATCCTGCAGGCGAAGAACGGCGATTGCACCGTGCTCGACGTACTGGTGCAACTCGACCCGAGCCCCCTGCAGGCCACCTTGCTGAGCGTCATGCCCGAAGAAAAGGGCATCGTCGTCGAAACCACCGGCGACAGTATCGTGCTGTCCGGCCAGGTGTCGAGCGCGCTGGCGGCCGAGCAGGTGGCATCGCTGGCCGAATCCTATGTGATCCGTACTGCCCGCAACCTGGACGCGATCAGCGCCGCGGGTGGCCAGGCCACCAGCATCTCGGTCAGCGGCGGCGAGGAGCGCACCCGCGCCCGCAGCCTGATCGTCAACATGATGTCGGTGGCAGCACCCCAGCAGGTAATGCTGGAAGTCAAGGTGGCGGAGGTCTCGAAGACCGTGCTCGACCAGTTCGGCATCAACTTCGCACGCGCCTTCGCCCTGGGCGACGGCTCGGCGATCCGCTACCTGAGCGGCCTGCTCGGCGGCGAGCGCATCGTCGGTGGCAGCATCTCGAACATCCTTTCCCAGGTCGATACCGAAACGCAGGTCGGCAACACCATCATTCGCGGCACCCAGGTGGTGCCGGGAGTGGGCACCGTCGGCCTCGGCGCGGTCGGCGAGGTGGCCAACAATTCGACGACCGGCATCTTCAGCGCGCCGCCGGGCGAAGGCTCGAGGGACCGCATTCCGCTGGCGATGGGCAAGAGCGCGACCTCGATCGGTGTCGACGCGCAGAAGCAGGACGGATTGGTCAAGGTGCTGGCGGAGCCGACCGTGATGGCGATCAGCGGCCAGGAAGGCAGCTTCCTCGCTGGCGGCAAGATCTTCATCCCGGTGATCCAGAACTCCGGCAACAACGTCGTCACCTACACGCTGGAGGAGAAGGAGTTCGGCGTCAGCCTCAAGTTCCGGCCGACGGTGCTGGCGGACGGACGGATCAACCTCGAGGTGAAGCCGGAGGTCTCGGAACTCAGCAATACCGGCGTGACGATCGCGTCGAACGTGACCGGTGGCGCAACCGTGCTGCCGGCCTTCACGACCCGCAAGGCGTCCACCACGGTGCAATTGTTCGATGGCCAGAGCTTCGCGATCGGCGGGCTGATGAAGAACAACGTCACCGGCAATGTCAATGCGTTCCCGATTCTCGGCGAGCTTCCGATCATCGGCGCGCTGTTCCGCAGCACCAGCTTCCAGACCGACCGCAGCGAGCTGGTCTTCGTGATCACGCCGCGCCTGGTCAAGCCCTTGCCGCCGGACTATCAATTGCCGACCGACCGCTACATCGAACCGACCCGTGCCGACGTGATCCTGCGCGGCAAGCTCGAAGGCGAGCCCCTGGCGGCCGACGAGGCGCCGCCGGTGGTCGAGCCCACGCACCGTGGTGGCTTCGAACTCGACAAGGTGAATCCGTGATGAAAACGACGACTTGCTTGCTCGCCTGCGCCCTGGTCCCGCTGCTGGGGGCATGCGCATCCACCACCAGCCGGCTGGACAGCCGCTTCGGCGAATCGACGGCGATCCTGCAGGCCCAGCAGACGGCCGACCCGGGGGCGCCGCTTCGCAATCGCGACCGTATGGTGACGGGCTTCGAGGCCCGCACCGCGAGCCTGGCGGTGGATCGCTACTACAGGTCCTTCGAGAAGCCGCCACGCCCGGTGAACATCTTCAACATCGGTGTCGGTCAACGCTGATCGCGCTGGGGCGGGAGCGGAGCGAACGATGACGGCAACTTGCACAGTCGGGGGCGGAATCGCTCGGCGCCAGGGTGGCGCCGTGTCGGTAGCCTTCGCGCTGCTCGCTGTATTGCTGCTCGGATTCGTCGGCCTGGGTCTGGATGTCGGTCGTCTGTACGTGAGCAAGACCGAATTGCAGAACGCCGCGGACGCCTGCGCGCTGGCGGCGGCCGGAGCGCTGACCGGAGCCAATGTCGGCCAGCTGGTGGCTGCCGAGGACTTCGGCACCGAGGCGGCGAGACGCAATCTGATCGGCATGCAGGCGAGCGCCGCAAACGTCACGGCAGATCAGGACATCACCTTCAGTGCGACCTTGGGCGGCAGCTACAGCAGTCGTTCGGGGGCTGCCGGTAACGAGCTGAACATGCGCTTCGTGCGCTGCACGCTGCAGGAAGCGAACATCCCGATGCTGCTGCTGCAGGTGATCAATCTGTTGCCGGGCCAGACCGTGACTCCGGCGACGGCCGGTGCGACCGCCGTGGCGACCCTGGCGCCGTCGGTCTCGAATTGCGCGCTGCCGCTGGCGATCTGCAAGAAGCCCGGCAGTTCGGCACCGGACTTCGGTTACGCGCGGGGCGAATGGATGATCGGTCGCTTCAATCCGCCCGACAATCTCGCCGGCAAGTTCAAGTGGGTCAAGTTTCCCGGCTACGAGCGTACGCCGGACCTGGCCGGCCTGATCGGCGGCAGCGGCCAATGCGACCTGTCCAGTGCGTCCACACTGGAACCCAGCACCGGCGCAATCAATTCGCTGGTCGATGTCTGGAACTGGCGGATGGGCGTGATGAAGAACTCCGGGCCGCCGGCCGGCGCCTTCGTGCCCGATTACACCGGTTACGCCTACACGCCGGTGAACTGGCCCGATCAGTTCAATGCATTCGCCGACTTCGTTGCCAAGCGGGGCACCAACACCCCATGGAACGGGTTGCCGGATCTCGGCGGTGGTTGGCAGGCCACGACCTCCGACGTACATGCGGCCGGCGCCGACCGCCGGCTGGTGGTGGGGCCGGTGGTGGATTGCTCGTCGTGGGACGAAGGTGGCACCCAATCCCAGCCGGTGCTCGGCTGGGCCTGCTACCTGATGTTGAATCCGGTGGCCAATCCCAACGAGGACATGGGCCTGGAATACCGAGGTCCGGCCGACGACATCGCGTCCGGTTGCGTTACCTCGGGCGCGCCCGGTGGCCCCGGAGCCGGCGGGCCGAAGGTGCCTACGCTGGTGCAATGACATGAAATCCTCTCGATCATTTCCGTCTTCGCGACGATGGATGCGCGGCGTCGCAGCGGTCGAACTGGCCCTGCTGTCGATCCCGCTGATGATGCTGACCGTCGCCGCGGTGGATTTCGCCCGGGCGATGTTCGTCTACGATCAACTCGCCAAGGCCGCCCGTGACGGCGCCCGCTACCTGAGCCTGTTCGATCCGACCGTCGCCGCGGAATATCCGACCGATGCGGCGAAGAGCCGCATGCTCTACGGTAGCGCGTCGCCGGGGGACAGTCCGTCACCGATCGTTCCCGGGCTGACGACCGCGATGATCAAGATCTGCGACCGCATCGACGCGTCGGCATGCGACGGCGAGACCTTCGGGGGCGTGGTGACGCCCAGCGGTTCGATCAACCTGGTCAAGGTGAAGATCGAGGGCTACGTATTTACGCCGATATTTCCTGGTGTCAGCCGACTGGCCACGATCACCTTCGAGCCGATCGCGGCAACCATGAGGCAACTCTTCTGATGGCCACGATGAAGGCCATTCCCCGACAGCAGCACGGTGCGGCGGCGACCGAATTCGCGCTCGTCTCGGTGCTTTTCCTGTCCCTGGTGATCGCCGTCATGGAGTTCGGCAGGCTGGCATACACGTACACGACAGCGGTCGAGGCGACCCGTTACGGCGCCCGACTGGCCGTCGTATGCAGCAAGGAGCACGCGGCCAACATCAAGGCCAAGATGAAGAGCCTGCTGCCCTTGCTCGGGCCGGAAAACATCACGATCAGCTATCCGGCGACGAGTTGTTCCGCCGCCACTTGCGATCCGGTGACGGTCTCCATTCAAAACGTCACGGTAAAGGCCGTGATTCCGCTCGTACCCTTGAGCTTCCCGATCCCGGCCTACGCCACGTCGCTGTCGGCGGAAAGTCTGGACAGCACCGACAACGACGTCTGCACCTGATCGAACACGAATTCCGCAATCAAAGAGCATCCTCTTGAAAGTCATCGCAATCTCGGGCGACAGCCGCAATCTCGAAGACCTCCGCAAGCTGGCCACCGGCCTCGAACTGGTGGGCGAACTGTATTGCCACCAGGGCGAACTGTCCGGAATGGCGATGCTGCCGGTGCGCGACGAAATGGATGTGCTGATCCTCGACTGTCGGCACGGCGGCATTACGCCGATCGCCGACCTGGAGCGGCTGCTGGGCTTCTACCCGCGGCTGAACGCGATCCTGGTGGTGGACCAGGAGTCTCCGGACCTGCTGCTGCGGGCATTGCGGGCCGGAGTGCGAGAGGTGATCAAGGCGCCGGTGAGTCGTGACGACCTGCAGGTCGCCTTCCATCGCATCCACCAGAAAACCCGTGGTGCCCAGCGCGGCGATGGCCGGGTGCTGGCCTTCATGTCGTGCAAGGGCGGCAGCGGCGCGAGCTTCCTGGCCACGAATCTGGGTTACGTGCTGGCCCAGCGCAGCGAAAAGAACGTGCTGCTGATCGACATGAATCTCCAGTTCGGCGACGCTGTTCTCTATCTTTCAGACCGGCGGCCGGCCGCCACGCTGCCGGACGTCACCCGTGACATCCAGCGCATCGACCTGTCCCTGCTCAAGTCGGCCCAGATCGAGGTGCTGCCGAACTACAGCATCCTCGCGTCGGCCGACGACCCGACCCAGTCGATGGACATCCGTCCGACCCACGTCGAGGCGCTGCTGCGCTTTGCCCGGGCCCATTACGACTACGTGCTGCTGGACGTCGGCCGTTCGCTCGACACCTGCACGATCCAGGCTCTGGACATGGCCGACCAGATCTATCCGGTGCTGCAGCTCACGCTGCCTTTCCTGCGTGATGCCAAGCGCCTGTTCGACGTCTATCGCTCGCTCGACTACGGACCCGACAAGGTGCGGCCCTTGCTGAACCGGGTGGAGCGCTCACCCGGCGACCTGAAGCCCGAGGATGCCGAGAACCACCTCTTCTACAAGGTGTTCGCCAGTGTGCCGAACCACTACAAGTCCGTCACCGCGTCGGTGAACCAGGGCGTGCCGATCCAGTCGCTGGACGCCGGCAGCCCGGTCAGCCGCAGTTTGCAGGAGCTGGCCGACCGCATCGCCGAACGCTCGGCCGCACAGTCCCGTGGCCTGCTCTCGCGCCTGTTCTCCCGCGGCTAGCTTTGGAGGATTTCATCGCCATGTCGATCAGAGCCCGCTTCGAAACCGTTGAACAAACCCCCTCGCGACTGGTGCCGCAGGTGGTCTCGGCCAATGGCCGGCGCCACTACATGGCGGTACGCCAGCGCATCCACCAGACCCTGCTCGACCGCGTCGATCTCGGTCGGCTGCAGAAGCTCGGCAACGAGCAGATCGGTGAAGAGCTGAAAGCCCTGGTCGAGCAGTTGATGATCGAGGAGGAGGTGGCGCTGAACGACCAGGAGCGCCGCAACCTGGTGCGCGATATCCGTTGGGAGATGCTGGGCCTCGGCCCACTCGAACCGCTGCTGGCCGATGCCACCGTTTCCGACATCCTGGTCAACACCTGTCGCCAGATCTACGTCGAGCGTCGCGGCCGCCTGGAGCTGACCGACGTCAGCTTCAACGACGAAGCGCACCTGATGAAGATCATCGACAAGATCGTCTCGCGGGTCGGGCGGCGGGTGGACGAATCGAGCCCGATGGTCGACGCGCGCCTGCCCGACGGCTCGCGGGTCAACGCGATCATCCCGCCGCTGGCGGTGGACGGGGCGATCATGTCGATCCGGCGCTTCTCGGTGACGCCACTGCGCATCGACGACCTGCTCGGCTACAAGACCTTGACCGAGCCGATGGCACGCACCCTGGAGGCGCTGTCGAAGGCCAAGGTCAATCTGATCATCTCCGGTGGTACCGGCAGCGGCAAGACGACCCTGCTGAACATCCTGTCGGCGGGCATTCCGGCCAGCGAGCGCATCATCACGATCGAGGACGCCGCCGAACTGGAACTGCAGCAGCCCCACGTGGTGCGGCTCGAGACCCGGCCGCCCAACATCGAGGGCAAGGGCGAGGTGACGCAGCGGGTGCTGGTCAGGAACGCGCTGCGCATGCGGCCGGATCGCATCATCCTCGGCGAGGTCCGCGGCGCCGAGGCCTTCGACATGCTGCAGGCAATGAACACCGGCCACGAGGGCTCGATGGCGACGATCCACGCCAACACGCCGCGCGACGCCCTGTCGCGGCTGGAGAACATGATCGGCATGGCGGCGATGAGCCTGACCCCGAAGGCGGTGCGCCAGCAGATCGCATCGGCAATCACGGTGATCGTGCAGACCGCACGGCTGATGGACGGCAAGCGACGGATCACCGCGATCCAGGAGATCACCGGCATGGAGGGCGAGACGATCACCAGCCAGGAGATCTTCGGTTTCCGCCAGACCGGCCTCGGTGCCGAAGGGGTCGTCGAGGGACATTTCGCCGCCAGCGGGGTGCGGCCGGCATTTCAGGACCGTCTGCGAAGCTTCGGCCTGCATCTGCCGGACGAATTCTTCGACCCCTCGCGCCGCTTCGCCTGAGGTCGGGACATGGGCGAGAACCTCTTCCCGATTGTGCTGCTGCTGGTCTTCGTCGCGGTATTCGTCGCGATCGAGGCCGGCTACTTGTGGTGGAACTCGACCCGGGGCCCGGAAAAGCGTCGCATGGACCGGCGCTTGCGGATGATCTCGGCCGGCGGGGCGGTCGACTCGGCCGAGATGTCGGTACTGAAGCGGCGACTGACGAGCAACGGACCGGCGATGGAGCGGTTGATGGCGGCGATCCCGCGTTTGTCGTCGCTCGACCGCTTCCTCGTTCAGAGCGGCACCGAATGGACGTTGCCCAACTTCCTCGTCTATACGGGCAGTTTCGCGGCTCTGGGTCTGTTCGGTACCTTGCTCACTGGCCGTCCCCTGCCGTTCGCGATCGTCGTCGCCCTGGCATTGGGCATGTTGCCGACGCTGTATCTCGTTCACCAGCGGCAGAAGCGGCTCAAGCGTTTCGAGAGTCTGCTGCCGGAGGCGCTGGATCTGATCGGCCGATCGCTGCGCGCCGGCCACGCGCTGCCGAGCGCACTGCAGATGGCTGGCAGCGAGATGCCGGATCCGGTGGGCGAAGAGTTCCGCCAGACCTTCGACGAGATCAATTTCGGCATCTCGGCCCAGGATGCGCTGCAGAACCTGGCCCGGCGCGTGCCCAGCACGGATCTCGGCTTCTTCGTCATCGCGGTTCTGATTCAGCGCGAGTCCGGCGGCGACCTGTCGGAGATCCTGTCCAACATCAGCGGCATCATCCGCGAACGGCTGAAGTTGTTCGGCAAGGTGCGGGCGCTCTCCGCGGAAGGAAGATTTTCGGGCATCGTGCTGATTCTTCTGCCGTTTGCTGCGGCGTCGCTGCTCTACGTGATCGACCCGGGCTTTATGTCGCTGCTGTGGACCGATCCGACCGGCATCCTCTTCCTCAAGGGAGGCCTCGTCTTCATGGTGGTCGGCGCGTTCTGGATGTCGCGCATCGTCCGCATCCGCGTCTGAGGGAGAAACGATGGTAGATTTTTCATCGAGCCAAGTCACCTTCCTCGCCGTCGTCTTCCTGGTGGTGAGCGGTGTGCCGTTGCTGCTGTTCGCCTACTTGCGGCGATCGGCGGCCCAACAGCGGCTGGAACAACTGGTCGCGGCACCCGCTGGCACCGCACCGGCGGATGGCCGTTCGCCGGGCTGGGTGGAGACTGTGGCCAAGGCCGCCTCGCCGCTGGCCAAGCTGTCGGTCCCGGACGAAGGCTGGGAAGGGTCCGAATTGCGCCTGCGCTTCATCCAGGCCGGCCTGCGCAGCCCCGGAGCGCCGGTGATTTTCTTCGCGATCAAGACGATCGCGGCGTTCGGCCTGCCGGCTCTGATGTGGCTGGGCCGGGTGGTCTCCGGCAGCGACATGCCACTCGACAAATTCATGATTCTGGTCGGCCTCGTCAGCGGCATCGGTTACTTTCTGCCGAACGCCATCCTGAGCCGCCTTCGGGCGATACGCCAGCGGGAACTGTTCGAGAACTTTCCGGACGCGCTCGACCTGCTCACCATTTGTGTCGAGGCCGGCCTCAGCCTGGAAGCTGCCCTGAATCGGGTGGCCGGCGAGATCGCGCTGAAGAGCCGTCAACTGGCCGAGGAACTGCAACTCGTTTGCCTCGAGTTTCGCGCCGGCGCCGGCAAGGAGCGGGCGCTGCGCAACCTGTCGATGCGCACCGGCGTCGAGGACATCGACACGCTGGTGGCGATGCTGGTGCAGTCGGAAAAGTTCGGCACCAGCATCGGCGAATCGCTGCGCATCCACTCGGAAATGCTGCGCGTGAAACGCCAGCAACGGGCCGAGGAGCGTGCGGCCAAGGTGGCGGTGAAGCTGATCTTCCCGCTGGTGATGTGCATCTTCCCCGCCATCATGATCGTCGTCGGCGGTCCGGCGATGATCAGCATCGTCAAGGTGCTTCCGACCCTGATCAACGGCGGCTAGTCACTTTCGAAGGCATACGTCATGCAGAAAGCAAGATTCGCGACGCTCCTGGCAGCACTGATGAGTACCGGTTGTGCCGGCACCCTGGAGCGCGACCTGGCCTGGCAGGTCAAGCCGCACCTGGACGTGCACCACGGCATGCAACAGACGCGGGCCCAGTACGAACTCGGTCGCTACTATCAGGGCCAGGGGCGAAACGTGCAGGCCGAGATGGCTTATCGGAAGGCCCTGGCCGCGGACCCGGAGCACACCGGCTCGATCAATGCGCTGGCGTCCCTGCTGGCTGCCCGTGGCGAGTTGGCGGAAGCCAGCCGCTGGTTCGAGAAGCTGCTGACGAAGGCACCGGAAAGCGCCTATCTGCACAATAACGCCGGCTATGCGCTGCAGCTGCAGGGTCGACACGCCGAGGCAGTGGCCGAGTTGAAGCGCGCCGTGGCCCTCGATCCCGGGTTCGAGCGTGCCTGGGTGAACCTCGAGACGGCGGCGCGAGCCGCCGGCATGGCGGAGGTGGTGGCGATGGCGGAGAGGCGCGGCGCGACCGAAGCGCCGCGACAGGCCGAAGCCCCGCGCCAGCTGCTGCAGGCGGACGTCGTGGCGCTGAGCCTGAGCGGCGAGCCGCCGGCCTTCGATCGGCGCACCGCGGAATCCTCGGCGCCGATCGAACACCGGCAGCGATCGGATGCAGCGGAATCGATGCCGATGATGGTTCGCGAATTGCCTGTTGCCCCGGTGTCCCGGGTGTCGCTCGCCGAAGCTGATCCGGATGCCGTTTCGGCGCCGGCCGCGGTGCCGTTGGTGGCGGCGGAGGCCATCGATCCGGTGTCGTCACCGGGTCTGCTGCGGGTCGGACTGGCCAGGCCCGAGCTCGGGATCGATGCCCGGCTCGAGATCTCCAATGGCAATGGCATCCGCAATTTCGCCAGCCGCGTCGGCGACCGGCTGAAGGCCGAGGGTCTCGACGTGCGGCGTATCACCAACTACGACTCCTTCGGCCTGACCCAATCGAAGGTCGAATACCGGCGCGGCTACGAGGGCCAGGCCCGCGCCCTGGCGAGATGGCTCGACCTCGATGCGGATGTGGTGGCCCGCGAGGGCGAGCGCTGGGGCAGCGACGTGCGCCTGATTCTCGGCAGCGACGTGGTCGGGCGCGGCCGCCTGCGGACCTGAGGGCCCAGCCTTCAGTTCAACAGGCCGTGGCCGATGCTGCGCGCGAGAATACCGACCGCCGCGCCGGCAACCGCGGGTTTCCACACTGCGGCGACGCGGCGGCTCGCCGAGATCAGGATCGCCACGCCGGGGATGTCGAGCGGATGCAACAGGAAACCGGCCGCCGCATTCATCGATGCGACGCTGGCTTCGCCGCTGTCGAGCATCTCGTCATAGACGCCCATCACCGCGGTGCCGCCGCCGATGTATTTGGTCAGCGTCGCGAGTATCAGCGAGCGGTCCAGCGACAGGGCGTCGAGCACGGGTGCGAGCAGAACGGTCAGGGCATCGATCACACCGATCGCCCGTAGCGCGGCGACCGCCACCAGCGCCAGCACCAGCATCGGAATAGCGCCGATCGTGATCTTGAAGGATTCGGCGCCGGCACGGTTGATGACGTCGAGGACGCCCTTGGCATCCTCGGCGACCGGGTGGTGGAGGGTCTCGTCCACTTCACTGTCGGTGTCCGCCAGCGATCGTCCGATCCAATGGTAGGTGGCGGCGGCGGCGACCAGGCCGCCGAGCAGCGACAGCCAAAGTGTCTGGCCGAGCGCGAGACCGAGGGCGGTCATCGGAAACAGCACGTTGGCCTGGGCCATCGCCATGACCAGCGCCAGCGTGGCCGCGATATGGCGATCCGAGGCGCCGCGGGTCGCCATCATCGCCAGCGTCGCGATCGGTCCGGCGAAGCCCACGAAGCTGATCTGCAGTGCGGCAAACACACCGAGGCCGGTGAGACCGAGCGGTCGCAATGCCGGCGCCAGCAGTGCCACCAGCTTGTCGAGGATGCCCCGTGCCTCGAGCAGGCGCATCAGCGACAGCATCACCACCATCACCGGCAGCACGACGAACAAGGCCAGTTCGACGGCCGACCGGCCGGCATCGAGAATCACCGCGATCAGGCTGTTCACGGGCGTGCTTGTCGCGCTGACCGGCTGCCGGCCGGACGCCGACAATCATTCATTGCCGGCCGTCTCGGTCTCGGTCTCGTTCTTGGTCTCGGTCTTGGTCGTGCGGCGACTGCGCCGCGGCGTGGCTTTGGCCTCGCTCTTGTCGGGCTGCGTTGCGGGCGCTTGCGGTGTGTCGGTCGCGGCCGTGGGGGCCGTCTTGCTGCTTGCGCGTGGCGTCTTCGAGGTCGAGCGGCTGCGCCGCGTCGCCTTCGGTTTTTCCTTGGCGGTGGTCTCGCCGGTCGCGTCGTCGAGGAGTGGCGCAACTGGTTCGTCTGCTGCGCCATCGCCGTCCTCGGCCGGCGCCTTGGCGCTCCGGCCGGCTCCAGCGGCCGTCCGGCTCCTGCCGCGCCCGCTTCTGGGTTTGGGCGGCGGCTCGGTGGTGGCCTCCTCTGGGAGCGCTGCCTCGCCGTCCCCGTCGCCGCTCGCATCCGGGGCCGGGGGCTTGCCCGGTGGCGATTCGGCTGCAACGACCGCCTCGGGCGCGGGCTGCCTGGCGACCGGCGCCGGCGTCGCGATCGCGGGGGCGATCGGCTCGGCGCCTTGTCCGGCGGTCACGTGCTGCACGAAGGTGTTCGACTTCTCGTCGCGTCCGACCAGCAGCAGTCCCCGCGATTGGGCTTCCTCGAGCAGATTGCCGAACGCCTTGAAGCCGAAGTAGGACTCGTTGAAGTCCGGCTTGCGGCGCTTGATCGCCTCCTTCAGAACCGACGCCCAGATCTTGCCGCTGTCACTGCGCTCGGAGACCAGCGCGTCGAGGGTTTCGACCGCCATTTCGATCGCGCGGCTGCGTCGCGCCTCGAGTTGTTCGGGTTGCAGGCGCTGCTGCGCGGTGTGCTCCCGGCGGACGCCCTTGCGCTGGTTCTCGCGTACCAGATCGTCGTAGAAGATGAACTCGTCGCAGTTGGCGATGAGCAGATCGGAGGTCGATTGCTTGACACCGACGCCGATCACCTGTTTCGCGTTCTCGCGCAGCTTGGACACCAGCGGCGAGAAGTCCGAGTCGCCGCTGACGATCACGAAGGTATCGACATGCGACTTGGTGTAGCAGAGATCGAGCGCGTCCACCACGAGGCGGATGTCGGCTGAATTCTTGCCGGACTGTCGCACGTGGGGAATCTCGATCAGCTCGAAATTCGCTTCGTGCATCGTCGCCTTGAAACCCTTGTAGCGGTCCCAGTCGCAGTAGGCTTTCTTGACCACGATCGCGCCTTTCAACAGCAGTCTTTCGAGCACCGGCGCGATGTCGAACTTCTCGTACTTGGCATCGCGTACGCCTAGCGCGACGTTCTCGAAGTCGCAGAATACGGCCATGCTCACGTGCTCGGGCGACGCAGCCATCCTTGTCTCCAGGTATTCAGGGCCGGGTGGGAGAAATCAGCGCTACTGTGCGCGCGCCGGAGGTGGCAGCGCAAGCGGCATCGCGCGGTGAGCACGCCGGGCGGCGGCCATGCCGCCGATGGCATGGTCACCGCAGCGGGCGCGAGGCGTGGGCCGGATCAGGCCCGGCGACGGGCCGTGCCAGGGCCGCGGCCTTCGATATGGCGGAACGTGATGCGCCCCTTGCTGAGATCGTAGGGCGACAGTTCGAGGGTGACCTTGTCACCGGCGAGAATGCGAATGCGATACTTGCGCATCTTGCCCGCGGTGTAGGCCACGAGGTTGTGACCGTTGTCCAGGGTCACTCGGAAACGTGCGTCGGGCAGTACTTCGTCCACCACCCCGTTCATTTCGATAAGGTCTTCTTTAGCCAATAGATCATCTCCTTTTCTCGACATTGCAGCATTTCGGCGCCCTTCTCGGCACGATCGACGATGCGGTGCCGTGCGATCGGAGCAGGTCCGACGCGACACGGCGGCGTCACCGGAGCAACGGATTCCGCTTTCGCCGGGGGCACGGGGCAGCTAGGCAGCAGATCCGTGCCTGCCCTGGCCAGGGTAGAACACACGAGGACCGGGCCGGTGGGTCGAGCTATCCGGCTGCGGCCGAGCGGCCCCGAAGCTGCGTCGGAACCTGCCGTGCGCCCACGGGGGCGAGGAACTCGTTCTGACATGTCGCGGACGAGACCGCGACCAGGAGTCAGGAACAACGAAAGCTATTAAAATGCCCGGTTTTTGCTGGAAACGCAAGCAAGACCGGTCGGTTGCGCGCCACCCGTCACGTGTCGCGGCCTCGTGGGCAGCAGTGCAGCGCATTCGGGTGTATCTTGAATCCATGCTTCCACGTCCGGGAGGATTGCGCATGGATGACGTGACCACCACCGTCGACAATCTGCCGACCGAACAGGATCTGCTGGCTGCGCCGGAGTCGGACTACATGAACGAACGGCAACGGGCGTTCTTTCGCGCCCGCCTGTGTGCCGAACGGGATGAACTGCTGTCGGCAGCGAGGGAGACCACGGAGCATCTGAAGGAATTCGCGGCCACGCCGGACCCCTCGGACCGGGCGACCCTGGAAGAGGATCATACGCTCGAGCTTCGTGTCCGCGACCGCGAACGCAAGCTGTTGCACAAGATCGACGAAGCCATCGAGCGCATCGACAACGGCAGCTTCGGCTGGTGCGAGGAAACCGGTGAGGCGATCGGCATCGCCCGCCTGCTGGCGCGCCCGACGGCGATCTACACGATCGAGGCTCAGGAGCGCCACGAACGGCGGGAGCGACGATTGGGTGGCTAGCTGGGCTGGTGGCTGCCTGGCTGCGAGGTGCCGGAGCGGGGAGGGCGCCCCTCTTGATGGGGGCGTCGATCATTTCAGGCTTGCGTCTCCTCCACCCCGAAATCTAGAATGCACCGATTTGGGGCGGCCCAGACTATAGGTGCAAGCGGATCGCGGCACAAGGCACTGCCGGACGCATGTTGCACGGTCTTACGATTGGGCCGCCGGGCGCCATTCGTCAGCGCACCAGCTGGCGCAATTCGCCCTCGCTGTAGCGTTGGGCCATCTTGTCGAGCGGTACCGCCTTGATGCGGCTCGCCTGGCCGGCGCAGCCGAAAGCCTGGTAGCGGGCGACACACACCGCCTTGGCGGCCTGGCGGGCTGGCTTGTTGTACTCGCGCGGGTCGAACTTCGAGGGATTCTCGGCCATGAACTTGCGGATCGCGCCGGTCATCGCCAGGCGGATGTCGGTGTCGATGTTGATCTTGCGCACGCCGAACTTGATCGCGGTCTGGATTTCCTCGACCGGCACGCCATAGGTCTGTTTCATGTCGCCGCCATACTTGCGGATGACCTCGAGCAGTTCCTGGGGAACCGATGACGACCCGTGCATCACCAGATGGGTGTTGGGGAGGCGCTCGTGGATGGCCTTGACCCGCTCGATGGCGAGGATGTCGCCAGTCGGCTTGCGCGTGAACTTGTAGGCGCCGTGGCTGGTGCCGATCGCGATGGCGAGGGCGTCGCAATCGGTCTTGCGCACGAAGTCGGCTGCCTGGTCGGGGTCGGTCAGCAGCATCGAGTGGTCGAGCGTACCTTCCGCCCCGATGCCATCCTCCTCCCCGGCCTGACCGGTCTCGAGCGAACCGAGGCAGCCCAGTTCGGCCTCGACCGTTACACCGATCGCGTGGGACATCTCGACGACCTTGCGGCTGACCTCGACGTTGTAGTCGTATGACGAGGGCGTCTTGCCGTCGGCCAGCAGCGAGCCGTCCATCATCACCGACGAGAAGCCCGAGCGGATCGCCGTCATGCACACCGCCGGCGACTGGCCGTGGTCCTGGTGCATCACGATGGGAATCTGGGGATAGGCTTCGATGGCCGCGTCGATGAGGTGGCGCAGGAATGCTTCGCCGGCATACTTCCGGGCTCCGGCCGACGCCTGCATGATCACCGGACTGTCGGTTTCGGAAGCCGCCTCCATGATGGCCTGGACCTGTTCCAGATTGTTGACGTTGAATGCGGGCAGGCCGTAGCCGTTCTCGGCAGCGTGGTCGAGCAACTGGCGCATCGAAACGAGCGGCATGAGGGGTCTCCGGGGTGGGCCGGCACGCGGCCGGCAAATGGACAACGGATCGTAGCGGGAATTCTAGCTCTTTGACCGGTCGGCGCCCAAGGTGCCGCGAAAGCTGGCTGCGGAACGAGCGCAGCGCTGGCCGCGCCGGTCAGTAGCCGCTGTGGTGTGGCGCCGGGTGGTCGCCGACGCGCACGATCTTCAGCGTATTGGTGCCGCCCGAGGCGCCGATCGGTTCGCCGATCGTCAGCACGATCAGGTCGCCGTGCTCGACCACGCCCTGATCGAGCAGGATCTGCTCCGCCTCCCACAGCAGCACGTCGCGGTCGTGATGGGTCTGCGACATCAGCAGCGGATAGACCTCGCGGTAAAGGGTCATCTGGTTGCGGGCGGTCCTCTCCGGCGTCAATGCATAGATCGGGACGCCGCTGTTCGGGCGGCTCATCCACAGCGCAGTCGAACCGGTCTGGGTCAGCGCCGCGATGGCCTTGACCTTGAGATGGAACGCCGTCCAGATCGCCGCCATCGCGATCGACTGGTCGATGCGCGTGAAGACCCGATTGAGAACCTCCCGGTCGAGTGCCGCGTCGGCCGATTTCTCGGCTTCGAGGCAGACGCGGGACATCGCCTCGACCACCTCGACCGGGTACCTGCCGGTCGCCGTCTCGGCCGACAGCATCACCGCATCGGTGCCGTCGAGCACCGCGTTGGCCACGTCGGACACCTCGGCCCGCGTCGGCACCGGGCTCTGGATCATCGATTCCATCATCTGGGTCGCGGTGATCGTCAGCTTGTTGCGCTCGCGTGCCGCCCGCAGCATCTTCTTCTGCAGCGCCGGCACCGCCGCGTCACCCACTTCGACCGCGAGATCGCCGCGCGCGACCATGATGCCGTCCGAGGCGTCGAGGATCTCGGACAGGTTGCCGACCGCCTCGCTCCGTTCGATCTTGGCGATCAGCATCGCCCTGGAGCCGGCCGCGCGCAACAGCTGGCGCGCCATGTACATGTCCGCAGCGCTCTTGGGAAAGGAGACGGCGACGAAATCGACCTCGATCAGAGCCGCGGTCTTGATGTCGTCCATGTCCTTGGCGGTCAGCGCCGGCGCGGTCAGGCCGCCGCCCAGGCGATTGATGCCCTTGTTGTTCGACAACTCGCCTCCGACCAGCACCAGCGTGCGGATCTGCGAACCGATCACCTGCTCGACCCGCAGCTTGAGGCGACCGTCGTCGAGCAGCAGGATGTCGCCGGCGCGCACGTCGCGCGGCAAGTCCTTGTAGTCGAGGCCGACCCGCTCCCGGTTGCCGGACTCGCAGCTCGCGTCGAGGATGAAGTTGTCGTCGCGGGCCAGCGTGACGCGACCGTCCTCGAATTTCCCGATGCGGATCTTCGGCCCCTGCAGGTCGGCAAGGATGCCCACCGGCCTGCGGACCCGCGCCGATGCGTCCCTGATCGCCTCGGCACGCGCGACGTGATCCGCGGTCGCGCCATGGGAAAAGTTCATCCGGACCACGTCGATCCCGGCATGGACCAGGCGTTCGAGGGTGTCGGCCGAGGACGACGCTGGTCCCAGGGTGGCAACGATCTT
This sequence comes from Rhodocyclaceae bacterium, assembly GCA_020445745.1. GTDB lineage: Bacteria > Pseudomonadota > Gammaproteobacteria > Burkholderiales > Rhodocyclaceae > Cognatazoarcus. The sequence goes on from JAGRGB010000053.1 coordinate 87,081, forward strand.
GGTATGGCGGGGCATGGCGCTGGGGCGACGGTTCTGGCGATCCGCCATTCTAGCGCGTAGAACGATGCGGGCCGGAACCGGCCGCGAGCGTGGGCGGCAGGTCGGGACCGTCGGTGGCCGGGAAATTGCTTAAGAAATCTTAAAAAGTGTAGCGGCGAGCCGCATGCCGCTGGCCGCTGGTGGTGGGCGCGTTATTCTGATGGCATCGATCGGCCGACGATGGGCCGGCCGTAATCCGCTTGCCGAGACCATCTCGGCGGGTTTGGGGGGGTTGGCCATCGTCGTCGCGCGGGGCGCCGGAAGGGCGGCGCCCGCGATCTGCGGCGGCGGGCAGAACGAACCCGAATTCCCGGGGGCAGGAATCGATGCCGAGGATTTCCCGAATCAGGTCATCGCGCCGGCCAAGGGGAGGGCGCCGGAGGATGATTATTGCATGAGCGGCGACGTTCAGTCCAATCGCGTTTCCGCCGCCGTCGCGGCTCGGCGATGGCGTATCGGCAGGCTTTTCGGCGCTGGCTCCGGGGAGCGGCGGCGCGTGCTGCTGCTGGCCTTGCTTGCCTTTGCGCTGATGGCCGTGGCCAATCTCACGGCGCTCTACATGATCGAGCGCGGGCGGCGGGACGAAGAGCGTTCCGCGGCACGCTACGCGGCGTTGGACGCCGCCGCCGACATCCAGATGGAGATCACCCAGTCACTGTCCACTCTGCATCTGCTGCGGGCGCTGGTGCATGAGAGCGGCGGCAGCGCACCGAACTTCGAGCGTGTCGCCAGCCAGATGCTGCCTTCGTTCCCAGCGGTGTCGGCGCTGCAGCTGGCGCCGGGCGGGGTGGTTCAGCGGATCGTGCCGGTGCAGGGCAACGAACGTGCGATCGGACACGATCTGCTCAACGACCCGTCGCGTGACGACGAGGCGCTGCGGGCCGTTCAGACCCGGCGGATGACCCTCGCCGGGCCATTCACGCTGATCCAGGGCGGAACCGGCATGGTGGCGCGAATGCCGATATTCCTGAACCGGCCCGACGGCGGGAATCCGTTCTGGGGATTCGCCACCGCGCTGATCAGGACCGACGACCTGATGCGGGCGGCCGGCATCGAACAGCTGCCGCAGCTCGGGTACGACTATCGGCTGACGCGCTGGGCACCCGGTCTCGCAGAGGAACAGGTCATCGCCACGTCGGTCGGCACTCGCATCGCTGCCGGCGAAGTACAGCAGGTGATCGTGCCCAACGGCGAATGGTTGCTGACCGTGGGGCGCCGTGGCGGCTGGGGTTCCCCCTGGCTGATCGTGTTCGAGGCCGGTGTCTCGGTGTTCGTCGCGGCACTGGTCGGCGGCCTGACCTACATGCTGCTCAATCAACCGCTGATACTGCGCAGGGAAGTGCAGCTGCGCACCTCGGAGCTCGAGTTCCAGGCCAGCCACGACGACCTGACCGGTCTCGCCAATCGCGGACTGCTGTGCGACCGCACCGAACAGGCGATTCGTCATGCACGTCGTAGCGGCAGCAGCGTCGCGCTGTTGCTGGTGGACCTCGATCGCTTCAAGACGATCAACGACAGCCTCGGCCACTCGATCGGCGATGACCTGCTGGTGTCGGTGTCCCGGCGGCTGGCCAGCATGCTGCGCGAGAGCGACACCCTGAGCCGTCTCGGTGGCGACGAGTTCGTCATCATGATGCCCGACGTACGCTTCGAGGCCGACGTCGTCGCCGTATGCGAAAAGCTGGTTCGATCGCTGTCGCAGCCGGTGCGGATGCGCGGCGTCGTGGCCTATCCGGGGGGCAGCATCGGCGTCGCGGTGTTCCCGCGCGACGGCGACAGCGCCGAGACCCTGCTGCGCAATGCCGATGCCGCGATGTATCGCGCCAAGGAACATGGCCGCGGTCGCTACCATTTCTACGAGTCCTCCCTGAACGCCCGCGTCAAGCGCCGGATGGCCCTCGAGGCCGGGCTGCGCGAAGCCATCGGGCGAGGCGAACTGAAGGTGCAATACCAGCCCAAGCTCGCCACCCGCAGTGGCCGCATCGTCGGAGCCGAGGCGCTGCTGCGCTGGAACAGCCCGCAACTCGGCGAAGTCTCGCCCGCCGAATTCGTGCCTCTGGCCGAAGAGACCGGACTGATCGGCGGCATCGGCGAATGGGCCCTGGCCGAAGCCTGCCGGCAACTCCGGGTGTGGCACGACGACGGCCATCGGGAGATGAAGGTCGCGGTCAATATCTCCGCCATACAGTTCCGCCAGCGGCAACTCGCCCAGCGCGTCGAACACATCGTCCGCGCGACCGGTGTGCCGGCATCGGCCCTGGAACTGGAGCTGACCGAATCGATGGTCATGGAGAACGCCGAGGAGGCGGCCAGCCTGCTCGATGCGTTGCGTGCGCTCGGTGTGTCGCTCTCGCTCGACGACTTCGGTACCGGACAATCCAGCCTTTGGTACCTCGAGCGTTTCCCGATCGACGCCTTGAAGATCGACAAGTCCTTCATTGCCCGGGCGCCCGACGAAGGCGATGCGGCGGCAATCTCGCGGGCGGTGGTCGCGCTGGCCCGCAACCTGAACCTGCGGGTCGTCGCCGAGGGCGTCGAGACACCCGCCCACTGGAACTTCGTCTGCGAGCTGGGCTGCGACGAGGCCCAGGGATTCCTGTTCTCCCGCGCGATCGACGGCGACGCGCTGGGGGGCCTGCTGGTGGACCAGGCCTGGGCCCAGCCCAACGGTGGCCTGCTCACCGACTGAGGCCGATCGCGACCGGCCCCGTTCCTCGCTGCCGTGCGGTGTGTCGCCGCCCGAGGACCGTCCGTCGGGCCGCGGTGGGGCTCCCGCCGGGCGCCGGCGGTCCTCGCAAACATCGGAAAGTGTGTTGATTCTAAAGAACTCCATCCGTTCTGCCGGTACGCATTACGGATAGGGCAGGCGAACGGGCCGGCCGCTGTGGCGCCGTGCTCGCCGGGCTGCGGCGACGCTGGTGCCCGGCGAACGTAGAATGGAAGCGTCGATCCTCACCGGGGCCGCACGTGTCGACTGGGCTGATCGTCGGGCTGATCGCCGGCGCACTGTTGATCTGGCTGCTGCTGCGACTGCGCGGGGGCGTCGAATCGCCCGCCAGGGATCTCCGTCAGGAGCGCACGAGCCGGTTTCCGTACCGCTGCGTGTCGGTGGTCGGCGGCCCGAACGCGTGTTCCACGGTCGACCTGGTGCGCGGGCGCCGCTATCTGCCGAGCGATGCGCCGCCGCTGCCGCTTCCCGGCTGCCCGGCGAGCGACTGCGGCTGTACCTATCGCCACCATAGCGACCGCCGCAGCCGCGTCCGCCGCAACGACTGGGATCCGCGCCGCCACCAATGGCTGCACCAGGACGCCGACCGGCGCGACGCCGGGCGGGGCCGCCGGTGCGACGATTGAGCGACGCCCCGGCCCCTGCCCGGCGGGGTGCTCAGTCCCGCGCGCGGGCTTCGAGTGCCGCGATCGCCGGCAGCGTCTTGCCCTCCAGGAACTCCAGGAAGGCGCCGCCACCGGTGGAGATGTAGCTCACGTCCTCGGCGATGTGGAATTTGGCGATCGCCGCCAGGGTGTCGCCACCGCCGGCGATCGAGAATGCCTCGGAATGCGCGATCGCCGACGCCATCATCTTGGTGCCGCCGGCGAACTGCGGATATTCGAAGACGCCGATCGGACCGTTCCAGACGATGGTGCCGGCATGGGCGATGATTTCGGCCAGCCGGACCGAGCTCTTCGGCCCGACGTCGAGGATGCGGTCGTGGGGTCCGACGTCGTCGACCGAAATGCGGTTCGCCCGGGCCAGCCTGGAGACCTCGTCGGCGACGACCACGTCGGTCGGCAGCGGCACCTCGGCACCCCGTGCCTTCATGATGTCCATGACCAGCTGGGCTTCCTTGACCATCTCCGGTTCGGCCAGCGATTCGCCGATGCGCTTGCCCGAAGCGAGCAGGAAGGTATTGGCGATGCCGCCGCCGACGATCAACTGATCGACCTTGGAGGCCAGCGTGCGCAGGATCGTGAGCTTGGTCGACACCTTGGCGCCGCCGACGATCGCCACCAGCGGACGTGCCGGACTCTCGGTGGCCTGGGACAAGGCGTCGATCTCGGCACCCATCAGCATGCCGGCGCAGGCAACCGGCGCGAAGCGGGCGATGCCGTGGGTCGTCGCTTCGGCGCGGTGGGCCGTGCCGAAGGCATCGTTTACATAGATGTCGCAAAGCGCGGCCATCTTCCTCGCCAGTTCCTCATTGTCCTTCTTCTCGCCCGGGTTGCAGCGGCAGTTCTCGAGCAGCACGACCTGGCCGGCCTCGACCGGAAAGCCGCCGTCCACCCAGTCGCTGATCAGCTTGATCGGCCGGCCGAGCAACTGGCCGAGGCGCACCGCGACCGGCGCCAGGGTGTCGTCCGGGCCGACCGTGCCTTCCGTCGGGCGGCCCAGATGGGAGGTGACCATGACCGCGGCGCCCCTATCGACGCAGTACGCGATCGACGGTATCGAGGCGCGGATCCGCGTGTCTTCGGTGATGTTGCCGGCCTCGTCCTGCGGCACGTTGAGGTCGGCGCGGATGAACACCTTCTTGCCGGCCACATCCAGATCGGTGAGTTTCCTGACTTTCATGTCTTTCTGTCCTGATCAAGAAAAACGCCCTGCGGGGCAGGGCGTTCGACGCGTCATCCCGGCTCAGCCGGCGTTGGCGAAGACTCGGGCCGCGTCCAGCATGCGGCAGGAGTAACCCCACTCGTTGTCGTACCAGGCGAGAACCTTGACCAGGGTGCCGTCGATCACCCGGGTCTGGGTGGCGTCGAAGGTGGACGAATGCGGGTCGTGATTGAAGTCCATCGATACCAGCGGTGCCTCGTTGACCGCCAGGACACCCTTCAGCGAACCCCGGGCGGCTTCCTGCATCAGGCCGTTGATCTCGTCGGCGGTCGTGGCCCGCTCGGCGGTGAAGGTGAGGTCCACCAGGGACACGTTCATCGTCGGCACGCGCAGCGCGAAACCGTCGAACTTGCCCTTGAGTTCGGGCATCACCAGCCCTACGGCCTTGGCCGCCCCGGTCTTGGTCGGGATGATGTTCTGGGCGGCGGCCCGGGCGCGACGCAGATCCTTGTGGCGCACGTCCACCAGCACCTGGTCGTTGGTGTAGGCATGAACGGTGGTCATCAGGCCCTGCTTGATGCCGATGTTGTCCTGCAGCACCTTCGCCACCGGTGCCAGGCAATTGGTGGTGCACGACGCGTTCGACACCACGGTCATGTCCTTGGTCAGGATCTCGTGATTGACACCATAGACGATCGTCGCATCGACGTCGTCGCCGCCCGGCGCCGAGATCAGCACGCGGCGCGCGTTCTGCTGGAGCAGGACCTGGGCCTTGGCCTTCGACGTGTAGGCGCCGGTGCATTCCAGCAGGACGTCGACGTCGTGCTTGCCCCAGTCGATGTCGGTCGGCGTCTTGGTGCCGTAGAACTGGATGCGGTCGCCGTTGACGACCATCACGTCGCCCGCCTGGGCAGAGACGTCGGCGGCGAAGCGGCCGTGGGTGGTGTCGAACTTGGTCAGATGGACGTTGGTCTCGAAGCCGCCGGAAGCGTTGATCGCCACCACCTCGAACTCTTCGCGCAGTCCCAGTTCGTATATCGCACGCAGGGTGCAGCGGCCGATGCGGCCGTATCCGTTGATGCCAAGCTTGATGGTCATGGAAGCTCCTCCCGAATTGAACTCACTGAAATCCGCAGGCCGATCTGCTGCAGCTCACGAAACGACGCCGCGTGCGGCGCTGACCACCGCCTCGGCGGTAATGCCGAAGCTTTCGAACAGTTGTGCGGCCGGCGCCGATTCGCCGAAGCGGTCGAGGCCGACGATCGCGCCTTCGAGGCCGACGTACTTGCGCCAGTAGTCGGTGACGCCGGCCTCGACTGCGATCCTGGGCACGCCGGCGGGCAGCACGCCGGCCTTGTAGCCGGCCTCCTGGCGGTCGAACACGCTGGTGCAGGGCATCGACACCACGCGCGCCGCGATGCCTTTGGCGGCGAGCTGCCGGCGGGCCTCGATGGCCAGTGACACTTCCGAACCGGTGGCGATCAGCACCACGTCGGGCGTGTCCTTGTCGGCCTCGGCCAGCACATAGCCACCGCGGCGGATGGCGTCGATCTGCTCGCTGCTGCGCGGCTGGAACGGCAGGTTCTGGCGCGAGAAGCACAGACAGGTCGGTCCTGTCGCACGCTCGACCGCAGCCGCCCAGGCCACCGCCGATTCGGTCGAGTCGCAGGGGCGCCAGACGTCCATGTTGGGCATCAGGCGCAGGGTCGCGATCTGCTCGACGGGCTGGTGGGTCGGGCCGTCTTCGCCGAGTCCGATAGAGTCGTGGGTGAACACGAACACCTGGCGCAGCTTCATCAGCGCCGCCATGCGCAGCGCGTTGCGCGCGTACTCGCTGAACATCAGGAAGGTGGCGGTGTAGGGAATCAGTCCGCCGTGCAGGGCGAGGCCGTTGCCGATCGCGGCCATGCCGAACTCGCGCACGCCGTAATAGATGTAGTTGCCACCGCCTTCCCGGCTGACGCCGCGCGCACCCGGCCACAGGGTCAGGTTCGAGCCGGCCAGGTCGGCCGACCCGCCGATCAGTTCCGGTAGTCGTGGCGCCAGCGCCGCGATCGCATTCTGGCTGGCCTTGCGGCTGGCGATGGTCTTGGCCTCGTGGTCGACGTGCACCACCATCTCGGCGACGTCGCCGGACCAGGTGTCCGGCAGAGCGCCGGCCGTGCGGCGCGAAAACTCCGCTGCCAGCCCGGGATGCGCGTCGGCGTAGGCGGCGAAGCGGCGGTTCCAGTCCGCCTCGGCCGCTGCTCCGGTTTCCCGTGCGCTCCACGCGTCGTAGACATCCTGGGGGATCTCGAACGGGGGGTGGTTCCAGCCGATATGCGCGCGTGTCGCCGCGACCTCGGCCTCGCCGAGGGGCGAGCCGTGGACGTCGTGACCGCCCTGCTTGTTCGGCGCGCCGGCACCGATGACGGTCTTGCAGCAGATCAGCGTCGGGCGCGCGCCGTCCGCCAGGGCCGCCTGGATCGCGCCTTCGACAGCCGCGGGGTCGTGGCCCTGGACGCCGGCGATGACCTGCCAGCCATAGGACTCGAAGCGCTTGGGGGTGTCGTCGGTGAACCAGCCTGCCACGTCGCCGTCGATCGAGATGCCATTGTCGTCATAGAAGGCGACCAGCTTGCCGAGGCCGAGGGTTCCGGCCAGCGAGCAGGCTTCATGCGAAATGCCTTCCATCAGGCAGCCGTCGCCGAGGAACACCCAGGTGCGATGGTCGACGATTTCGTGGCCGGGACGGTTGAACTCGTCGGCCAGCACCTTTTCGGCGATCGCCATGCCGACGGCGTTGGAGATGCCCTGGCCGAGCGGGCCGGTCGTGGTCTCGATGCCCGGCGCGTAGCCGTACTCGGGATGCCCCGGCGTCCTGCTGTGCAACTGGCGGAAGTTCTTGAGATCGTCGATCCCCAGGTCGTAGCCGGTCAGGTGCAGCAGCGCGTAGATCAGCATCGAGCCGTGGCCGTTGGACAGCACGAAGCGATCGCGATCGGCCCATTTCGGGTTCGCCGGGTTGTGACGCAGGTGGTGGCGCCACAACACTTCGGAGATTTCCGCCATGCCCATCGGTGCGCCGGGATGGCCGGAATTGGCTCGCTGGACGGCGTCCATCGCCAGTGCCCGGATGGCGCCGGTCACCGGGTTGAAGACAGGTGCTTTGACCGTAGCGGAAGACGACATGGAATCCTCGCGGCCGGCGCGGGCCGGCTCGAAAAAGACGGGAATTATCGTCGATTCCGCGATCCGTGGGTAGCGAGCTGCCCGGCCGCCGGCGCGCCGGGGGCGACGGCGCCCGTCAAACCCACTGTCGCCGGCGTTCCATCAGCTTCCAGATCAGCGGTGTCAGGATCAACTGCATCGCAAGGTCCAGGCGGCCTCCCGGCACGACGATGGTATTGGCGCGGGACATGAACGAGTCATGGAGCATGCGCAGCAGGTAGGGGAAATCGACGCCGCGGGGATCCTTGAAGCGGATCACCACCAGGGATTCGTCGAGCGAGGGAATGTCTCGCGCGACGAAGGGGTTGGAGGTGTCCACCACCGGCACGCGCTGGAAGTTGATGTTGGTGCGCGAGAACTGCGGGACGATGTAGCGCACATAGTCGTGCATGCGGCGCAGGATGGTGTCCTGTACCGCCTCCAGAGAGTAGCCTCGCAGCCGGGTGTCGCGATGCACCTTCTGGATCCATTCGAGGTTGATCGTCGGCACCACACCGATCAGCAGGTCGACGTGGCGCGAGACATCGACGCTGCCGGACACCACGCCACCATGCAGCCCTTCGTAGAACATGCAGTCGGTACCTTCCGGCAGGATCTCCCAGTCGGTGAAGGTGCCCTGGGCCCGGTCCCAGCGCGCCGCCTGCTCGGCGTTGTGGATGTAGTAGCGGCGGGTGCCGGTGGCGCTCTCGCCGTAGCTGCGGAACAGTTCCTCGAGTTCGTCGAAAAGGTTCGCCTCCGGTCCGAAATGGCTGGCGCCGCGTCGACCTTCCGATTCGGCCTGTTCGATCAGCCGCTTCATTTCGTCGCGCGTGTAGCGGTGAAAGCCGTCGCCCTCGACAATCGCCGCGTTGACGTTTTCGCGGTGGAAGATCGCCTCGAAAGTGTGTTTGACGGTGGTGGTGCCGGCGCCGGACGAACCGGTCACCGCGATGATCGGATGCTTCATCGACATGGGAGTCGCTCCAGATGCGAAATTCTTGCCTGCTCGAATAGTGGCAGGGTGCGCGCCGTTCGGGCGAACGCCGCTACGGGCGGCGTCTGGCCAGGCTCAGAGGTGGGCGCGCAGCCAGTGGTGCCATTCGGTGAACAGGGCGGGCGTCGCCGCTGCGACGACGCCGCGCTTGACCGCAGGTCCGGCCGACAGCGAGCCCCCGTCGAGAGCCGCGGCCTGGCCGCCGGCTTCGGCGAGGATAAGCTGGCCGGCAGCGTAGTCCCACAGCATCTGCCCACCGTGAATATAGACGTCCAGCCGTCCGGCGGCGACGAAGCACCATTCGAGCGCGCTCGAGCCGAAGTTGCGCTGCGAATAATAGGGTGGCCGCACCGCCAGTTCGTCGCCGAGATGGTGACTGATGCGCTTGAAGTCGACGCCGGCGACGGCTTCGGCGAGCATCGGCGCCGGTGCCCGCAGCGGCAGCTCGACGCCGTTCAGGAAGGCGCCGGCACCCTTGGCCGCGAAGAACGATTCGTCGGTGACCGGGTTGTAGACGACGCCGAAGCGCGGCTCGTGGTCGATCAGGTAGGCCACCGAGACACAGAAGAACGGGATGCCGTTGGCGAAATTGGTGGTGCCGTCGATCGGATCGATGCACCACAATCCCTTGCGGCCTGCCTTCCACACCCGCGCCTGCTGTTCGGGGTTCATCTCTTCGCCGAGCACCTCAGCGGCCGCGAGCTTGGGCAGGGCCTCGGCGAGCTTGCGCTGGGATTCGATATCGGCCTCGGTGAACAACGAGCCGTCGGACTTGCGGTTGCGCGCGGTCTTCAGGTAGCGGGGCAGGATCTCGTCGCGGGCAATCTCCCGAACCAGCGATTCGAGGGCACGGGCCTTGCCCAGTCGGATCGACGCAGACGTCATTCAGGCATCCCTCCACTTTATCGAGCAGCCGATGCTCGGCTGCTGCCGCTCCGGGCCGCGACCGGTTCGTGCCACCAGACTCATCGCCGCGAACAGCTCGCGGGGGGTATCCGGCGGCGCCGGCTGCATGCCGGAGGCATCGAGGCGGCCCCGGTACTGCAGCGTGAGATCGGCCCCGAAGCCGAAGAAATCCGGGGTGCACACCGCGCCATAGGCCCTGGCCACCGATTGCTCCGCGTCCATCACGTAGGGAAACGGGAAGGCCTTGTCGCGGGCGACCCGCAGCATGTTGTCCCAGCTGTCCTCAGGATAGTCGGACGGATCGTTCGACATGATCGCGATGCTGCCGACGCCGAGGACGGCGAGCTCGGCCGTGTCGCGCACGATGCGGTCGAGCACCGCCTTGACGAACGGGCAATGGTTGCAGATGAACATCACCAGCAGTCCGTTCACGCCGCGCGCACTCTCGAGGGTGTGGCGCCGGCCGTCGACGCCGGGCAGGTCGAACGCCGCGGCGCGCTGGCCGAAATCGCAAACCGGTGTCGTCGTCCGCGCCATCGCAAGCACTTCTACGGTTGGGGAGCGCCTTATACTAACACGATGATCCCGCGCTTCTTTTGCCCGGACAGCCTGCCGCAGGGCGGCGAACTGGAATTGCCGAAGGTGGTCGCCCACCACGCCGACAAGGTGTTGCGTCTGCGTGCCGGGGCGCCGCTGGTGCTGTTCGACGGTGACGGACGCGAGGTCGAGGCGCGGCTGCTGACGGTCGGGCGCCATTGCCGCGTCGAATTGCTGCGCTGGTCGGCGCCGGATCGCGAGTCGCCGCTGCAAACGGTTCTCGTGCAGTCGCTGCCGAGCGCCGAGAAGATGGACTGGATCGTCCAGAAGGCGGTAGAACTCGGTGTCACGGCGATTCAGCCGGTGATCGCCGAGCGCAGCGTGAGCCGGGTTTCCGGCGATCGCGCCGAGCGCCGCGCGCGCCACTGGCAGCAGGTCGCGATTTCGGCCTGCGAGCAGTCCGGTCGCAACCGCCTGCCGCGACTCGAACCGATCCTGGCGCTCGGCCACTGGCTCGGTCAGGTCGGCCAGGCGGTGCCGATCCTGTTGACACCCGGTTGCGGACGGCATCTGGCCGAACTGCCGAAGCCGGTCGGCGCGGCATACCTGATGGTCGGTCCGGAGGGCGGTTGGAGCGAGCGCGAGCTGGCGATGTGCGATGTCGCGGGCTGCGTCGGCGTCGGTCTCGGCCCCCGCGTCCTGCGTGCCGAGACCGCGGGCCTCGCGGCGCTGGCGGCGATGCAACTGCTGTGGGGGGATTTCTAGATCCCGGGCATTGGCCGGCGGCCGGTCACGGACACGATGACAAACGAGAAGAAGGGGAAAAACGTATGTTCGAGTCGGCGGAACTGGGCCACACGGTGTCCAAGGCGCGTTACGAGGAGGAGGCGCCGCAGATGCGCGCGGATCTGCTCAACGTCCAGTACGAACTCAAGGAGGCCGGCCGCTTTCCGGTGATCGTGCTGATCAATGGTGTCGATGGAGCCGGGCGTGGCGAGACCCTGCACCTGCTCAACGAATGGCTCGACCCGCGCTATGTCGAGACCCGCGCCTACGGGGTGCCGACCGAGGACGAACGCGAACGGCCGCCGATGTGGCGCTTCTGGCGCGACCTGCCGCCCCGCGGCAAGGTCGGCCTGCTGTTCGGTTCCTGGTACTCGCTCGCGCTGCAGGGCGACGACGGGCAGGGCCGCATCGTCGACGACATTTCCGAGCACCGCGCCAGCGCGATTCAGCGCTTCGAGCGGATGCTGGTGGACGAGGGCGCGCTGTTGGTCAAGTTCTGGTTTCACCTTTCGAAGAAGGACCAGAAGAAACGGCTCAAGAGCCTCGAGGCGGACGGCAAGACGCGCTGGCGGGTGACCAAGGAAGACTGGCGCCGCTATCGGGAGTACGACAAGTTCCGGCGCGTGTCGGAACACCTGGTGCGGCGCACCAGTACGGCCGAGGCGCCGTGGCACATCGTGGACGGGCTGGACGACCGCTTTCGCTCGCTGACCGTCGGCCACATCCTGCTGCAGTCGATCCGCCGCCGACTCGAGCTGCCGGATCACGGCAGCCAGACTTTCGAGGCGCCGATCATGCGCGGCCAGCTCGACCAGCGAAACGTGCTCAACACGCTCGATCTCGGACTCGCGCTGCCGAAGCGCGACTATTCGGCCGAACTCAAGATTCTTCAGGAGCGTCTCGGACGACTGTCGCGCGACAAGCGATTCGCGTCGCGCTCGTTGATCTGCGTGTTCGAAGGCAACGATGCCGCCGGCAAGGGCGGCAGCATCCGGCGCATGGTGCAGGCCCTCGACCCGCGCCAGTGCTCGGTGGTGCCGATCGCCGCGCCCGGCGACGAGGAGCGTGCGCAGCCTTACCTTTGGCGCTTCTGGCGCAAGTTGCCGCGCCAGAGGCGGTTCACGATCTTCGACCGCTCGTGGTACGGCCGGGTGCTGGTGGAGCGCATCGAGGGATTCTGCAGCGAGGCGGACTGGACGCGGGCCTACGCCGAGATCAACGAATTCGAGGCTCAGCTGGTGGACAACGGTGCCGTCGTCATCAAGTTCTGGCTGGCGATCTCCAAGGACGAGCAACTGCGCCGCTTCAAGGAGCGCGAGGAGGTCGAGTTCAAGCGCTTCAAGATCACCGAAGAAGACTGGCGCAATCGCGAGAAGTGGGATGCCTATTCGGAGGCGGTGTGCGACATGGTGGATCGCACCAGCACCGACATCGCGCCGTGGACCCTGGTCGAAGCCAACGACAAGCGCTTCGCGCGGGTCAAGGTGCTGCGCACGATCTGCGAGCGACTGGAGGCGGCCCTCGCATGACGTCTGGCACGTGGCCGCTGCGGGTAACGGATAGAATGCCTGGAATGGCCGACTGCGTCGTTGCCTCCGAGATCCTGAATGCCTGACGGATTCCAGTACACCAGCGAAGTCGGCAAGGGTGCCGACACTCAGCCGTTCGTGGACTGGGTGCGGGCGGCCGCACCGTACATCCACGCGTTCCGCGGCAAGACCTTCGTCGTCGGCTTCGGCGGCGAGATCGCGGGTGGCGAGATGGCGCAGAAGCTTGCCTACGACTGCAATCTGCTGGCGGCGCTGGGAATCCGGTTGGTACTGGTGCACGGCGCACGCCCGCAGATCGAGGTGGCGCTGCATGCCAGGGGCCTCGTGCCGCGCATCCACAACGGCCTGAGGGTGACCGATGGCGACGCGCTCGAATGCGTCAAGGCGGCGATGGCGGTGACCCGGCTCGAACTCGAGGCGCTGCTCTCCCAGGGCCTGCCGAACACGCCGATGGCGGGAAGCTACATCCGGGTCACCGGCGGCAACTTCATCGTCGCGAGACCCGTGGGCGTCGTCGATGGGGTGGATTTCCAGTTCACCGGGGCAGTGCGCAAGATCGTCGCGGACGAGATCGCCGCGGATCTCGACCAGCACAACGTGGTGCTGATCTCGCCGCTGGGCGTCTCGCCCGCTGGTGAGATCTTCAACCTGCCGATGGAAGAGGTGGCCGAGGCGGTGGCGGTCTCGCTCAAGGCCGACAAGCTGCTCTACCTGTGTGACTCGCCGGGACTGCTCGACGACTGCGGACGACTGATCGAGTCGGTCACCGCGGACGAGGCCGAGCAGATGCTCGCGGCCGGCAGCGGGTTGACCGAAGACCTGGAATTCTACCTGCCGTGCGCAGTCCGGGCGGTGCGGCGCGGCGTCGGCCGCGTCCATCTGATCGACCGCGACAAGGACGGCGGCCTGCTGCTGGAGTTCTTCACCCATCAGGGCGTGGGTACCCTGGTCAGCCGCGATCCGCTGTTCCGAGTGCGCGATGCGTCGCCCGACGACGTCGGTGCGCTGGTCGCCCTGATCGGGCCGCTGGAGGCCGACGGCACCCTGGTGCGGCGCAACCGCGAATTGCTGGAGCAGGAGATCTGCCGTTTTACGCTGATCGAGCATGACGGCGTGCTGGTAGGCTGCGCCGCGCTGTATCCTTTCGCCGAGGATGCCGCCGCCGAGCTGGCCTGTCTCGCGGTCCAGCCGGATTATCGCCGGGCCGGCCTCGGTGACATGCTGCTGCGACGGATCGAGCAGCGTGCGCGCAGCCTCGGCCTCGCGCGCCTGTTCGTACTCACCACCCGTACCGCCCACTGGTTTCGCGAGCGTGGCTTCAGCGAAGGCGGGCCGGACGATCTGCCGCGTCAGAAGCGCGGCCTCTACAACTATCAGCGCCGCTCGAAGGTGCTGGTCAAGGTGTTGTGAAGCGCGTCGTGCGACCATCCGTCCATGCTTCGTCGAACAGGCTCGTCGACCCGCTGCTGGCGATGCTGGCGGCACTGGCGGCCGGCGCGCTGGTGCATTTGGTCGTCGTGGACGTCGGCAGGGTGCCATGGACGGCCCTCGCCGCGGCTGCCGCCGCGGCGATCGTCGTGGGTCTGCGCGAGCGGCATCGGCGCCAGGCAAATCGCCACGTCGAAGACCTGATCGCCTCCCTGCCGCCACAGCCGCTGTCGCGCATCGACCGAATTTTCGATTCCCGTACCGCCGACCTGATCGCCCGCCTCGAGGCCGTGCTCCGCAGCGAGCGGGAAATGCGCATGGTCGCCAACACGGTCCATGGCCTGGAAGCACTGTTCTCGCCGGATCGCCGGCTGCTGTGGATCAGTCCGTCGGTCGGCGAGATCGCGGGGTTCACGCCCGAGGAGTGCGTCGGCGCCGAAGATCCGGTCGCCCTGCTGGTGCACCAGACCGACCGGGCGTACTGCCACCAGCAGTCGGCCCAGGCCTTCCACGAGCTGGAGCCGACCAGCTTCGAAGTGCGCCTCGAACATCGCAGTGGCGGTGTCATCTGGCTGGCGTGTCACTGGCGACCGATCACCGATGCGCGCGGCACCCTGACGGCCGTGCGGCTGTCGGGCGAACCGATACAGTCGCGCAAGGAGGCGGAACTGCGCCTGCTCGAGAGCGTGGCCGAAATGCGGCGCGCGCGCTCGCTGTCCGAACACTACCTGCTGCGGACCAAGGACGAGCGCCAGCGTCTGTCGGCGGTGCTCGACGCGATCCGCCCCGGTATCGTGCTGATGGACACCGAGCAGCGGGTGCTCTATCTGAACCAGTCCTTCCTGCAGATGTGGGGGTTCGAGGCCGAGGAGAATCTGTTCGGCATGCGCGACGTGGTGCTGTTCGGCCGCTGCGAGAAGCAGATGGAAGACGCCTCGTCGTACCGCAGCCACGTCAACGCGGTGCTCGACGGCGGCCACGGCAGCTCGGCGTTCGAATTTCGCCTGAACGATGGACGCGTGATCACCGATTCGTCGGTGGTGGTCACCCGGGAGGGCTCGGACATCACGATCGGCCGGGTGTGGATCTTCGAGGACGTCACGGTGGCACGCCGCTCGGCCGAATTCCTCCAGCAGCAGGCGGAGCGCGATGCACTGACCGGGCTCTACAACCGTCGTCGCTTCGACGAGGAGCTCGACCGCGAGATCGCCGAGAGCCAGCGTCGCGCGCGGCAGACCGGGCTGCTGGTGTTCGACCTCGACGGCTTCAAGCCGGTCAACGACAATTTCGGGCATCAGGCCGGCGACCGGGTGCTGGTGACCCTGGCGGAAACCATCGGCCGCGTGGTGCGGCGCCACGAGATGCTGTTCCGTTTCGGTGGCGACGAGTTCGCGATCCTGGTGCCGGACAGCGAGGACAGCCACCTGCACGAGCTGGCCAAGCGGGTGGTCGACAGTGTCGGCGAGACGGTGTTCCACTTCGACGGTCGCGAAGTGCGTCTGACCACCAGCGTCGGTCTGGCCTGCTATCCGACCGATGCCGGCGACGTGCGCGGGCTGGTGGCCGCCGCCGATGCCGCGATGTACCGTGCCAAGGAGTCCGGCAAGAACCGCTGGGCGATGGCCAGTCAGCCGTTCTCGAGGCGGGAGCCATCGGCCGCCGATGATAGAATCGAGTGAACGGTCAGCAACGCAAAAGGAGTGGCGATGACCCGCATGGTCAATTGCATCAAGCTCGGCCGGGAGGCCGAAGGTCTCGACTTCCCGCCGGTGCCCGGAGAACTGGGCAAACGCATTTTCGACAACGTCTCGAAGGAGGCGTGGCAGCAGTGGGTCCGCTACCAGACCATGCTGATCAACGAGAATCGCTTGAACCTGATGGATGCGCGGGCGCGCAAGTATCTCGCCGAGCAGATGGAGAAGCACTTCTTCGAGGACGGCGCCGACCAGGTGTCGGGCTACGTGCCGCCGGCCGAATAACCGGGCGTCGGATCGTGCGGAAATGAGGACGGGGACGGTTGCGCCGTCCCCGTCCTCATTTCCGCACGATGGCTGCGCTATTGTCGGGCGGCGCGCTCCATCGCCTCGATTCCGGCGTGCCGGATGTCTTCGCCCTTGGCCATGTACACCGCATACTGGGCCATGTTCTTGGCGTGATCGCCGATGCGCTCGATCGCCTTGGCGATGAACAGCAGCTCGATGCAGCGCGATATCGTGCGCGGATCTTCCATCATGTAGGTGATCAGCTGGCGCATCAGCGCCTTGAATTCGGCATCTACCGCCTTGTCCTGGCGGACCACCGACGTGGCCAGCTCGAGGTCGACGCGGGCAAAGGCGTCGAGCGACTCCCGCAGCATCGCGAGGGCCAGATCGGCCGCATGGCGTACCGTGACGTTGGGGACGACACCGCCGCCCTCCGCGGTGTGCAGGGAGCGCGCCATCTTGGCGATCTTCTTGGCTTCATCGCCGACACGCTCGAGATCGCGCACGATGCGAACCACCGACATCACCATGCGAAGGTCTACCGCGGCCGGCTGGCGACGGGCGATGATGTGGCTGCACAACTGGTCTAGTTCGATTTCGAACCGATTGACCGTCTTGTCGGTGGCGATCACGTCCTCGAGCTCGGCCATGTCGCCACTTTCCAGCCCGCGCACCGCGCGATCGATCTGCTGCTCGACGAGCCCGCCCATCTGCAGGGCGCGCGTGCGCATCTGCTCGAGTTCGGAATCGAACTGCTTCGAGGTGTGCTGATTCATCACGGTCATGTCGATGGCTGCGGGTCACAGACCATAGCAGGGTCTGATGACGGAATTATTTCAGTTCACGAGCGAAGCCGGCGCTCGACCCCGTCGGCCGCTGCCATCAGCAGCACGTCGGCACCGCGGATTGCGAACAATCCATTGGAAACGACGCCCGCGACGTGGTCGATCTCGGCCTCGAGCGCGACCGGGTCGTCGATGGTGAGACCATGGACGTCGAGGATCTGGTTGCCATTGTCGGTGACGAAGCCCTCCCGCAGACGTGGCTCGCCGCCGAGCGCCGACAAGCGTCGGGCGACATGGGCGCGCGCCATCGGGATCACCTCCACTGGCAATGGGTACTTCCCCAGATGCCGAACGCGCTTGCTGGCATCGCAGATGCAGACAAAGCGCTCGGCGACCGCGGCGACGATCTTTTCGCGGGTCAAGGCGCCACCGCCGCCCTTGATCATCGACAGACCGGGATCGATCTCGTCGGCGCCGTCGACGTAGACCGGCATGCGCTCGACGTCGTTGAGGTCGAGCAGGCGGATGCCGTGGCCTGCGAGTCGCGTGGCACTTGCCTCCGAACTGGCTACCGCACCGCGGATGCGCTGCTTGATTGTGGCCAGGCCGTCGATGAAATGGTTGGCGGTGGATCCGGTGCCGACGCCGACCACCTCGCCGTCGACCACGAATTCGAGGGCGGCCAAGGCTGCCGCGCGTTTCAGTTCGTCCTGATCCATCGTTCCGCATCCGCCGGGTGACGGGCGAATCTTAACCGAGTCTGGCGCGCCGGGACGCCGGACACCGCGTCGGTCGTGCTGCTGCCGACCCCCGGTGACCGATCGAGCCGGTAGCGCCATGCCTGCGCCGCATTGCGTCATAGCCGTCAGGCAGCATCGCGACGACCGCATGCGCGATGCCAGACGCATCGCACGCAGATCCTGCGAAGCCCTGATCAGCCGGAGATCGTCGCCGGCCGGCGCGAACTTGCGACCACCCGAATGCTCTGCGATGCTGTGCGCTTTGCAATCATCGAGCGAGCCGCCATGGCCCGAGTCGCGATCGAACTGCCGGACGACTTTCCGTTTTCGACCCGATTGTCGCTTTACCTGAGCCACATCAACTATGTCGGCCATCTCGACAACGCGCTGCTGCTGACCCTGGTGACCGAGGCGCGGGCGCGCTTCTTCGCGTCGCTGGGTTTCACCGAGCAGAACGTGGATGGCGTGGGCATCGTGGTGGCCGATGCGGCACTGCAGTATCGTTCCGAGGCGCATCATGGAGAGATCATGGACGTCTCGATGACGGCGACGGATTTCTGGCACAAGGGCTGCGATCTGCTGTGGAAGATGGAAGAACTCGACAGCCGCCGTCTGGTGGCACAGGGCAAGACCGGAATCGTCTTCTTCGACTACGACGAGCGAGCATCGGTGCCGGTACCTGCGGTATTCCGCAGCCGCTTCGATTGATGGCCGACGTGACGGGTCCGGGGCGATGGGCTGTCGGCCGCGGGGTACGGATCCCGGAGGTGCGGCAACCCTATCGATCGCCATGACGAAATTGCGACCAAGGTACCGGGGGCGGCGGCCGGCGCCCACCTTGTAGTCGATCGATCCCGATCTGCAACATTCGTCAGAGTCCGCATCGACCGCGGACGCCGATGAAATCCGGCTTCTGATAGGCGATTTCTATCAACATGATCGATGCGGTCAATTGGATTAATTGTGTCCGTGCCGATACCATGAGTCATCGATTTTTCACCAACCCGCAAGTACAAGGAGTTAGCACCATGTCGAGCCTCATCAACAGCAAGATCAAGCCGTTCAAGGCGACCGCCTACCACAATGGCGAGTTCAAGCCGGTGAGCGAGCAGAACCTGCTGGGCAAGTGGTCCGTCGTGTTTTTCTACCCGGCCGACTTCACCTTCGTGTGCCCGACCGAACTCGGCGACGTGGCCGACAACTACGCCACGTTGAGGGACATGGGCGTGGAAGTCTATTCGGTATCGACCGACACCCACTTCACCCACAAGGCTTGGCACGACGCGTCCGAAACCATCAAGAAGATCCGCTTCCCGATGCTCGGCGATCCGACCGGCACGATCTCGCGCAACTTCGAGGTGATGATCGAGGAAGAGGGCCTGGCCCTGCGCGGCACCTTCGTGATCAACCCGGAAGGCGAGATCAAGGTCGCCGAGATCCACGACCTGGGCATCGGCCGCGACGCCAAGGAACTGGTGCGCAAGATCCAGGCCGCCCAGTATGTGGCCTCCCATCCCGGTGAGGTCTGCCCCGCCAAGTGGACGCCGGGCGACGAGACTCTCGCACCCTCGCTGGATCTGGTCGGCAAGATCTGATCCGTGGCCCCCGGCCCGGGGCATGCCCCGGGCTTTTTTTTGCCCGCAATCCGACAAGGGAACCCTGACATGCTCGATACCGCGCTCAAGAAGCAGCTCGAGGCCTACCTTCAGAAACTCGCCCGGCCGATCACGCTGGTGGCGAGCCTGGACGACGGTGACAAGTCGGCCGCGATGCTGTCGCTGCTGAAGGAAATCGCCGGCCTCTCCGACCGCATCCATCTCGAGGAGCGGCGCGACGACGACGCGCGCAAACCATCGTTCTCGGTGAGCGCGCTGGGCGAGGAGATGGGCGTGCGCTTCGCCGGGATTCCGCTCGGACACGAATTCACGTCGCTGGTGCTGGCCCTGCTGCAGGCCGGCGGACATCCGCCGAAGGTCGAGCCGGAGGTGGTCGAGCAGATCCGGGCCATCGAAGGCCGCTTCGAATTCGAGACCTTCATCTCGCTGTCCTGCCAGAACTGCCCCGACGTGGTCCAGGCGCTGAACCTGATGGCAGTGCTGAACCCGAACATCCGTCATACGATGATCGACGGCGCGCTGTTCCAGCAGGAGGTCGAGGCGCGCAAGATCATGGCGGTGCCGACGGTGTTCCTGAACGGTGAACCGTTCGGCCAGGGGCGGACGAGTCTCAAGGAGATCCTCGCCAAGATCGACACCGGCGCCCAGCAGCGCGAGGCCGAGCGGATCGCCGCGATGGAGCCGTTCGACGTGCTCGTCGTCGGTGGCGGACCGGCCGGCGCCGCGGCGGCGATCTATGCGGCACGCAAGGGCGTGCGTACCGGCATCGTGTCGGAGCGCTTCGGCGGCCAGGTGATGGACACCTTGTCGATCGAGAACTTCATCTCCGTGCAGGAGACCGAGGGACCGAAGCTGGTCGCCGCCCTCGAGCAGCACGTCCGGCAATACGAAGTCGACATCATCGACGGTCAGCGTGCCGAGGCCCTGGTGCCGGGTGAGATGGCCGAGGTCCGCCTCGCCGGCGGCGCCAGCCTGCAGGCCAGGTCGGTGATTCTCGCCACCGGCGCGCGCTGGCGCGAACTCGGTGTGCCCGGCGAGCGCGAGTACCGCGGTCGCGGCGTGGCCTACTGCCCCCACTGCGACGGTCCCCTGTTCAAGGGCAAGCGCGTCGCGGTGATCGGTGGCGGCAATTCCGGCGTCGAAGCCGCGATCGACCTTGCCGGCATCGTCGGCCACGTGACCCTGCTCGAGTTCGACGGCAAGCTGCGCGCCGACGCGGTGCTCCAGGCCAAGTTGAAGAGCCTCGCCAACGTCGATGTGCGGACGTCGGCCCAGACCACCGAGATCACCGGCGCGGACGGCAAGGTCGATGGTCTGAGCTACACCGACCGCGAGACCGGCGAGAGCCGCCATGTCGCGCTCGACGGCGTGTTCGTGCAGATCGGCCTGCTGCCGAATACCGGCTGGCTCAAGGGAACGGTCGAACTGTCGCGCTTCGGCGAGATCGAGGTCGATCCGCGCTGCGAGACCAGCCTGCCCGGCGTGTTCGCGGCCGGCGACGCGACCACGGTGCCGTACAAGCAGATCGTGATCGCGATGGGCGAGGGCTCCAAGGCGGCGCTGTCGGCCTTCGACCACCTGATAAGGTCGTCGGCGCCGGCGGTCGCCGAGGTCGCCTGAGGGTCGAATCGGGTGGTCGGCGGTCCGCACCGCCGCCCACTCGCAGCTACGGTTGATACACCGGACTGCCGAAAGCGCGTTCGACGATCATCCGATCGAAGGGTCCGGGCCGGTCGTGACTGAGCGCCCATGCAGTCTGCGGTCGCAGGAACGCCGGTCGGCTGCGGCAACGAACGTCGTCTTGCCCTGGCCGAACCGAGCACCGCCCGGCAGGCATTCACAGATCGACACCCTTCTGCGCCCGTATGCCGGCACGGAACGCATGCTTGACGTCGCACAGCTCGGACACGGTGTCGGCGGCCGCGACGAGCGTTTCGGGCATCGCGCGGCCGGTGACCACGACATGCTGCATCGCCGGACGACTGGCCAGATCGTCGACGACGGCGGCGGTGTCCAGCCAGCCGTATCTGAGCGGATAGGAGAGTTCGTCGAGCACCACCAGGCCCAGCCGCTCGTCGCGCAGCATGTCTCGCGCCACGGCCCAGGCGCGTCTCGCGGTCGCCGTGTCGCGGGCGAGGTCCTGGGTCTCCCAGCTGAATCCTTCGCCGAGCACGTGCCAGGAGACGCCGGGCTGGCGGCGAAAGAAGCCTTCCTCGCCGGTATCCCTGCGACCCTTGACGAATTGGGCGACACCGACCTGCAGGCCGTGGCCGAGGGCGCGCGCCACCATGCCGAAGGCGGAGGAGGATTTGCCCTTGCCTTGTCCGGTGAGCACCAGCAGCAGGCCCTTGTCGCGAACGGCGAAGCTGATGCCGGCATCGACCACGGCCTTCTTGCGCTGCATCCGTGCCCGGTGGCGCCGTTCGCGATCGCTGCCGTCGCTGGTCATCGTGCTGCCTTGACCTCGTTCGCATCGACCGCGCCGCGGACCAGCAGGATCAGCCCGTGGATCGCGGCGGCGGCAGCGACATGGATCGCCATCGCCTGCAGCGATTGCGGAAAGTAGGTGACCAGGCGTCCGGCGAATTCGACCAGGTTCGGCTCGGCGAAGCGTCCGGAGAACCAATAGAAGCCGCCGCTGGAAAACAGTTCGCAGACCGTCGCGCCGGCCAGCGCCGCTGCCCCCAGCGGCAACAGCGAGCGCCAGGCGAACGGATGTCGCTGCGCGTACCAGCGGCCGGCGACCCACAGCGACGCATGGGCTGGAACCAGGGAAAGATAGGCGGGTGTCAGGCAAAAGGCCCGGCCGCCCTCGAATACTTCCTGCAGGCCGGCGCCGGCGAGCAGAAAAGGCACGAAGTCCCATGACCAGACCAATGCCAGCAGGGCCGGCAGGGCCCAGCGCGGACGCAGATGGATCCCGGCCAGAAAGAACACCGCCCAGGTCGCGCCGGGCAGGCTGTGCAAGGTGGCAAAGTGCCGGCCGCGGGTTGCGACCAGCAGCAGCACCAGCGCCGCCCCGATCAGGGCCTGGGTGCGAATCGATGATTTCTGCATCGTCCGTACCTTGGTTCCAGGGGATGTTTCAGGAGGCCTGACGGCGCGGCGCGAGTTACAGGCTGCGCCGCGGGGGTCGAACGCGGTGGCGGACAAGTCGCCCCTGTCGAAGACGGGACCGGGGATCGGCTCCGCTTCGGGCTGCAGGTGCAGCTCCGCCGCAATGAGACCGCGATTCGTCATGTTGCTCATCTCCGGCGCGCACGCCCGCGCGCCCCATGGCCGCACCAAGGCATCGCGGAGAAATCGAGCTCGAACGGAAACAGGAAAGGAAGAACGACCTGTCAGCCGCCGCATCGCCCGCCGCAATGCCAGTCAACAGCTTCGGGCCGGTCTCCGGGCTCGCGAGGGGTCTCGAGGAGACCTCGGCGGATCGCCTTCCCGCGCCGCAACGCAGTGGCTCGATGATCCGCCGCAACTCGCCTACCGTTGCGGGGGCAGCGCCGGAATTGTTCGCGGATCGACTCCCGCGAGCGCACCGGCTTCCCGTTTCATCCCTTGGGCGAACACCCGCGGGACACCTGAAGCAGATCGGCGGAAGCTATAGAAGCGGCGCACGGCTGTCAAGATGGCGCTGGAATTTCCCCTGGACATGCGGGCGTGCTCGCGTCAGGCGGGTGGTGCGCAGCGGGGCGCCCGCGGCGATTCATCGGCCGGCATGACGGGCTTCGCGAGGGGCTTCGTCCAGCCTCAGCTCCGACGCGATCACGGTCACCGCCCGGCCGCGCAGCATCACGCGTTCGCCGAGCAGTTCGCAGTCCACCTCACCGCCGCGAGCGGAACACTGCAGGCCGATCATCCGTGTGCGGCCCGAGCGTGTCGCCCAGTAGGGTGTCAGGGCGCAATGGGCCGATCCGGTCACCGGATCTTCCGGAACGCCACGGGCCGGTGCGAAGAAGCGGCTGACGAAGTCGTAGCCGTCGTCACCGGGCGCGGTGACGACGATTCCCCATTGCGGCAGGGCGGCCAGATGCGTCATGTCCGGTGCCAACCGGCGCACCGTGGCGGCGTCGGCCACTACCACCAGCAGGTATTCGCCGGCCAGCAGCGTGGATTCGGGCGTCGCGCCGAGGGCCTGGTCGAGGCCCGGCGGAGCCGTGATCGGCTGGGCGGGCCAGGCGGGAAAGTCCATGGCCAGCGTGTCCGCCTCGCGCCGTACGCTGAGGCTGCCGCCGAGGGTATCGAAGTGCAGTTCCGGTTCGCCGACACCCAGCTCCGAGAACAGCACGTGCGCAGTCGCGAGCGTCGCGTGGCCGCACAGCGGCACCTCGCAGCTCGGCGTGAACCAGCGCAGCCGCCAGCGCCCTTGCTCGCGAACGCAGAACGCGGTCTCGGAAAGATTGTTCTCGGCGGCGATGGCCTGCATCAGGCCGTCGTCGAGCCAGCGCCGCAGCACGCACACCGCAGCGGGATTGCCGGCGAACGGTCGGTCGGTGAATGCGTCCACCTGGAATTGCCGGATGCCCATGCTCGTCCTCCCCGGTTGCCGAGGTCATCCATGCTACCGCGGTGCACCTTCGCCGGCATCGGTCGCGGTCCCCGCTGCGCCGCGCCTTGCCCGTTGGCAATCGGCAACTAGACTCTGATTGTCGGTCGCCGCGGTCCCCGTCGTGGGGCGCGTCGAAGCGGCTGGTGGCGCGCGGCGACTCGGATCACGAGGTGGGCGCGGGGAAGCCGCATCGGCGGGGCGGGACGCGACGGTTGGCGGGGCGAAATCGCTCCCGGAGGACGGCGATGCAGGACGACAGCAGGGAGCAGACGGCGGTGGTCACCAGTGCGTCGGGCAATGCGGCTGCGAGCGCCGCGGTGCACGCGCCGCCCGAGGCGGCGCGCGCCGTGACCTTCGAGCCGGACGCCTTCGTGATCGGCCCCGGGCGTGCCGGAGGGTCCGTTTTCGAGACCTACTCGTGGGGCGTGCAGCGCTTGCCGAGGCATTTCGACAAGGCGGCGGCCGACGGCGCCTACATCCACCACGTCGCGGGCACGGTGCGGCCGGTCTATCCGGCCGGGCATCCGCGTGCCGGGCAACGCCTGGCAACCCAGGTGCTGTCGTTCCGATTTCGTTCCGAAGCAGTCTTCCGTAACACCGGCGCGCATGTCGCGGTGATCCTCCGCTCGCAATCGACGGCCACCTGGAATCGCGGGCGCGGATTCATACTCGGTCATCAGAACCTGCCGGCCGGCGACCCCAACGCCTGCCCGGTCGGCGGCGAAGGCAGCGCGCACGTCCAGCCGGAGACCTGGTGGACGGTCACTGCCGACGGCAGCCAGCAGGCGCGCAGCTTCGTCTGGGGGCCGCCGTTCTGCAGCGGACCGGACCTCCATGACCAGCGCGATTACCAGGTCGAGATCCACGTCGCCGACGGCGGCCTGATCGAATACTGGATCACCGACCTCGAAGACCAGTCGCAGGTCACGGCATCGCTGCAGGACACCGTCAACCAGGAATCCGATCTTGTCGACGGTCTGACCGGCTATTCGTTGGCGATGGTGTTCGGCAGCTCGCAGACCGCCTTGTGGCGCATGCGTTTCTACGACATTGCGGCGGGCTGGCAGTAGGCGACTGGTGCCGGCCGCGGCAGCGGCGACGGCCGCAGGACGGCGCGTCGAAACGGCGCCCGCGACGTGAGCCGGCCCCCCGGCAGACGGCCGCGGCCTCGGCCGCGACTGCCTACCCGAGGGGCCGTCCAGCCCTCCGGGCCGCGCGATCGCTATTTCTTCTTGCGCGCCGGCGGGACGTCGGTGCAGCTGCCGTGGGCGACCTCGGCGGCCATGCCGACGGTCTCGCCGAGGGTCGGATGGGGGTGGATGGTCTTGCCGATGTCGACCGCGTCGGCGCCCATCTCGATCGCCAGGCAGACCTCGCCGATCATGTCGCCGGCGTTGGGGCCGACGATCGAGCCACCGATCACGCGGTGGGTCTCGGCATCGAAGATCAGCTTGGTGAAGCCGTACTCGGCGCCATTGGCGATCGCCCGGCCGCTGGCGGCCCACGGGAACTTGGCGGTCTCGACCTTGCGGCCGCCCGCCTTGGCTTCCGCCTCGGTGTAGCCGACCCAGGCGACCTCGGGGTTGGTGTAGGCCACGCCCGGGATCACGGTGGCGTCGAAGGCCGCCTTGTGCCCTGCGGCGACCTCGGCCGCCACATGCGCCTCATGCACCGCCTTGTGGGCGAGCATGGGCTGGCCGACGATGTCGCCGATCGCGAAGATGTGGGCCACGTTGGTGCGCATCTGTGCATCGACCGGCATGAAGCCGCTGTCCTGGACGATCACGCCGGCCTTGTCGGCGCCGATCTTGTGGCCATTGGGGCGGCGCCCGGCCGACTGCAGGATCATGTCGTAGCGCTGCGCCCCCGCGGGTGCCTTGTCACCCTCGAAGCTCACGTAGAGGCCGTCGTCCCTGGCCTCGACCGCGGTGGTCTTGGTCTTCAGCATGATGTTG
>JAGRGB010000054.1 GCA_020445745.1 Rhodocyclaceae bacterium
AGGCTCTCCACGGCGGCGAACACGGTATTGACCGCGGCGGCGGAGGACTTGAGGCCGGCTTCGAGGTTGGACTTGGCGGCGGCGGCGACTTTTTCGGGCGAGACGGACATGATGGATTCCTTCAAGTGAGAGTTCTGGTGAGAGCGGTTGCTGACAAAGCTGAATCGGTATGGGTCTATTGTGCACTGCAGCAATTCGGAGTGCAAGCTATTTTTGAGGGCCAACGCGATATTTTTTTAGGCCCGCGCCGCACCGCCGAGCCGACCTCGGCACGGCGCGAATACAGCACGTCGGTCGTGACGCGGCGATCCGGCCCGCGTGGCTACAAGCGGACACGCTGTCGACGCTCCGGTCCGGACGAGCGCCGTTCGACGCCATTGCCGGTCGCGCGGCGGGCAAGCCCGAGGTTGCCGGGTGTCGCACCTGGCTCCGCCGTGCGTGTCGTCTTCCGGGTCGGGACATGCGCCACCGTCGGCGGTGGCCGGCGCTTCTCCGTTTCGGCCCCGGAAAGCCGCACGAAAGGCCCCGGGCGCCAAGCCTCGCCGCAACGCCGCCACGGCGAGGCACGGACCGCGTTGCCGGCAACGCGGGTTGCGAGGCTGCAGGATGCCGGTAACACTGGGAGCCCGGATCCGCCAGGAATCGCTGCCCGCGGTCGTAAAGCTCGGCAATTTCCGCTATATTGCGGCGCAACACTGCACCCCTCCGACCGGCGCGATCGGCCCGCAAGGCGCCCGGCATGCCGGTGGAGCCCGGCGTCCGCTCCGCCCTCGACCACCGCTGCGGGACGAGGACGAAGCGCACGCGGAATCGAACTTCGACCATTCACGAGGATTTCCCGATGAATCGCCCTCCGTCCTTCTTCGCCCGGCTGTCGCTCGCGCTGGGCAGCCTGTTCAAGATCGTCGGCAATCCCGAGTTCGCAGGCCAGGTGCTGGCGCTGCGGCGCGGCGAGCACGCCGCCCCCGCCGAACCGGTGACGCTGCGCGAGTCCGCGCCGGAGGCGGCCATGCAACTGCTCGGCCTGCTGCAGCGCGACGCGCGCTTCATCGACTTCATCGAGGAGGACATCCGTGCCGCCGGCGACGCCGACATCGGTGCCGCCGCGCGCATCGTGCACGAGGGCTGCCGCAAGGTGGTGCATGAGTACTTCTCGATCGAGCCGGTACGCGAGGAGGACGAAGGGCAGCCGATCACCCTGCCCGAAGGCTACGACGCCGCCGCAGTGCGCGTCACCGGCAATGTCGTCGGCAATGCCCCGTTCAGCGGTACGCTGTGCCACCGCGGCTGGCGCGTCAGCGAGACGCGCTTGCCGAAGCTGGTCGGCGAGCACGATCCGGCGATCCTGGCGCCGGCGGAGGTGGAACTGTGAGCGATACGCGCTTCGCCATCGGCATCGACCTGGGCACCACCCACTGCGCGCTGTCCTACGTGGATATCGCCACCAGTGACGGCGAACAGGCGGTCCAGCACGGGCAGTCGATCCCCCAGCTCACCGGGCCCGGCGCGGTGGAGGACCTCGACCTGTTGCCGTCCTTCCTCTACCTGCCCCATGCGGAGGAGTTTCCGTCGGGCGAGCTCGGGCTGCCGTGGCGCGGCGACAACGACTGCGCGATCGGCGAGCTGGCCCGCAGCCGCGGCGCCCACACGCCGATCCGGCTGGTGTCCAGCGCCAAGAGCTGGCTGTGCCACCCGGGCGTCGATCGTCGCGCCGCGATCCTGCCGGTCGATGCGCCGGCGGAGGTGAGCCGGCTGTCGCCGCTGGAGGCCTCGCTGCGCTACCTCGGCCACCTGCGCGCGGCGTGGGACTTTGCCCATCCGGACGCGCCATTCGCCGAGCAGGACGTCACCGTGACGATCCCGGCTTCGTTCGATCCTGCCGCCCGGGACCTCACCGCCGAGGCGGCGGCGGCCGCCGGTTGCGCCCAGCTGACCCTGCTGGAGGAGCCGCAGGCGGCGCTCTACAGCTGGATTCAGCGCAGCGGCGGGCAGTGGCGCAAGCAGGTCAAGCCCGGCGACGTGATCCTGGTGGCCGACGTCGGCGGCGGCACCAGCGACTTTTCACTGATCGCGGTGATCGAGCGCGACGGCAACCTGGAACTCACCCGCATCGCGGTGGGCAATCACATCCTGCTCGGCGGCGACAACATGGACCTGGCACTCGCCTACGCGGTGACCCGCAAGCTGGCCGAGCAGGGCACCCGTCTCGACGCCTGGCAGATCCGCGCGCTGACCCACGCCTGCCGCGCTGCGAAGGAGACGCTGCTGTCCGATGCCGCCCAGGACGTCGTGCCGCTGGTGGTGCCGAGCCGTGGCTCGAAGCTGGTGGGCGGCTCGATTCGCAGCGAGATCAGCCGCGACGAGCTGAACGCGATCCTGCTCGACGGCTTTTTCCCGGTGACCGCGATCGATGAACAGCCGCAGAGCCGGGCGCGCGGCGGTTTGACCCAGGTCGGCCTGCCCTATGCCCAGGATGCCGCCGTGACCCGCCACCTGGCCGCCTTCCTGAGCCGCCAGGCAGGGGCCACCGCCGAGTTGGAGGGCTTCGACAGCCGTCAGCCGGCAGGTGCGAGCTTCCTGCATCCGACCGCGCTGCTGTTCAACGGCGGCGTGTTCAAGTCCGCCGATCTGGCGGGCCGGGTCACCGAGACGCTGAACGCTTGGCTGGCGGCCGAGGGCGGCGAGCCGGTGCGGGTGCTCGAGGGGGCCGATCTCGATCTCGCCGTGGCGCGCGGTGCCGCCTACTACGGCTACGTACGGCGTGGTCGCGGCGTGCGCATCCGCGGCGGCACCGCCAGCGCCTTCTACGTCGCGGTCGAGTCGGCGCTGCCGGCGGTGCCGGGCATCGAGCCTCCGGTGGAGGCGTTGTGCCTGGCACCGTTCGGCATGGAGGAAGGCACCGAGGCGGAACTGCCGACCCGCGAGTTCGGGCTGGTGGTGGGCGAGCCGGTGCACTTCCGCTTCTTCGGCTCCACCGTGCGCCGCCAGGACGTGGTCGGCACGACGCTGGATTTCTGGGAGCCGGACGAGCTGCAGGAGCTGGAGGAGATCCAGGCCACGTTGCCGTCCGAGGGCCGCAGCCCGGGCGAGGTGGTGCGCGTGCGCCTGCAGGCGCGGGTGACCGAGGCGGGCACGCTGGAGCTCGAGGCCCTGCCGCAGGGCGGCGGGGAGCGCTGGAAGGTGGAATTCGACGTGCGCGGCGGGCGGGAGTAAGCCGGCAGCGGCGCGACGATGGCGCGCTACCTGGTCGGCATCGACCTGGGCACCAGCAACACCGTGGTGGCCTATGCCGACGCGGGTGCGGCGGTGGGCGGCGACCCGATCAGGCTGCTGCCGATCGATCAGCTGGTGGCGCCCGGCGAAGTCGCCGCGCGTCCGCTGCTGCCCTCGCTGCGCTACCACCCGGCGCCCGGCGAGCTGCGGCCGCAGGACATAGCGCTGCCCTGGAGCGACCCCGACGAACCCCTGGTGATCGGCACGCTGGCGCGCCGCCTCGGCGCCCAGGTGCCCGGCCGGCTGGTGGCCAGCGCCAAGAGCTGGCTGTGCCACGGGGCGGTGGACCGGACCGCGCCGATCCTGCCCTGGGGCGCCTCCGACGAGATGCTCAAGGTGTCGCCGCTGGAGGCCAGCGCCAGCTATCTGGCCACCGCCCACATGGCCTGGAACGAACGCTTCGCCGACGACCCGCTGGAGCGGCAGGTGGTGGCGCTGACCGTGCCGGCCTCGTTCGACGAGGGTGCCCGGGCGCTGACGCTGCAGGCTGCGCGGATGGCCGGGCTGCCCGACGTGCGGCTGCTGGAGGAGCCCCAGGCCGCGTTCTACGACTGGCTGATGCGGCATCGGCAGACTCTCTCTGCGGCGCTCGCCGACACCCGCCTGGTGCTGGTCTGCGACGTCGGCGGCGGCACCACCGACCTGACCCTGATCGAGGTGACCCGGGACGGCGGCGAGCCGCGGCTGACCCGCATCGGCGTCGGTCGCCACCTGATGCTGGGCGGCGACAACATGGACCTCGCGCTGGCGCGGCTGGCCGAGGCGCGCCTCGCAGGAGCCGGCGAAGGCCGGCTGTCGGCGGGCCGCTTCGCGCTGCTCGTCGATCGCTGCCGCGATGCCAAGGAACGGCTGCTGGCCGCCGATGCGCCCGAGGCCGTGACGCTGACCCTGCCCGGCGCGGGCGGCCGGCTGGTCGGCGGCGCCCGTTCGCTGGAACTGGCGCGCGAGGAGGTGCACGCGCTGCTGGTGGACGGCTTCCTGCCGCGCGTCGCCATCGACGAGCCGTTGCGGCGCGCCCGCGGTGGCCTGGTCGAGTTCGGCCTGCCTTATCCGGCCGACGCGGCGATCACCCGCCACCTGGCGGACTTCCTGCGCCGTCATGCCGAGGCGGCGCGCGGCGCCCTGGGCGAGCGGGCGCCGGCCGGCGGCCTGGCCTTGCCGGACGCGATCTTCCTCAATGGCGGCGTGTTTCGCGCCGATGCGCTGGCGCGGCGGCTGGTCGACTTGTTGGGCGAGTGGCGCGGTGCGCCGCCGCGCGTGCTGCACAACCATGATCCCGACATCGCCGTGGCGCGGGGTGCGGTGGCCGCGGGACTGGTGCGCCAGGGCCTGGCGCCGCGCATCGGCGGTGGCTCGGCGCGCAGCTACTTCCTGCTGCTGGAGGACGGGCGTGCCGCGACGCGGGGCTTGTGCGTGCTGCCGCGTGAAACCGAGGAAGGGCGCGAGCTGCTGCTCGACGGGCATCGCTTCGCATTGCGGCTGGGGGAGCCGGTGCGCTTTGCGCTGGCCGCGTCGAGCGCCGACCGCGGCCATCACTGCGGCGAACTGTGCGCACCTGCCGACGACTGGGAAGCCTTGCCGCCGCTGGCAACGGTTCTGGCGGCACCCCCGGACCGCGCCAGCGCCGAGGTCACGGTACATGTTGCCGCGACGATGACCGAGGTCGGGACCTTGCAGGTGGTCTGCATCGACGCCGTCGACGCTACCCGCCGCTGGACGCTGGAATTCGACATGCGGGCCGCGGGCAGTGCGGCGGCGGCCGAGCCCGTCGCGCTGCCCGCCGGTTACGACGCCGCTGTCGAAGCCGTCGAGGCGATCTTCGGTGCCCGTTCCGAGGCGGTCGAGCCGCGCGCCGCCAAGCAGTTGCGCGGCCGCCTGGAACACTTGCTGGGCAAGCGCGAGGCCTGGCCACTGGCGCTGCTGCGGGCGCTGTTCGACGCCCTGATGGACCGCGCCAGGCGGCGTCGGCGCTCGGCCGAGCACGAGCGCGCGTGGCTGAACCTGGCCGGCTACTGCCTGCGCCCGGGCTGGGGCGAGGCCCTCGACCCGTGGCGCATCGAGCGCCTGTGGCCGCTGTTCGACGAGGGCCTGCAATACCGCCGGGAAAACCAGAACTGGTCCGAATGGTGGACGCTGTGGCGGCGTGCCGCCGGTGGACTGGACGAAGCGCAGCAAGGCGTGCTCATGGACGCCGTCGATGGGCCGCTGCGCCGCGGTGCCATGGCGCGCGCCGGCGGCCCGGAGAAGAGCGCCTTCGACGACCTGCTGCGGCTGGCGGCGGCCCTCGAGCGCATCCCGGCGCCGCGCAAGGCGGCGCTCGGCGATCGCCTGCTGACGAGCTTGAAGAAGCCCGGAGCCAGGCCGCTCGGCTGGTGGGCGCTGGGCTGCATCGGCGCGCGCCAGCCGATGGTCGGCAGCGGCCACGCGGTGGTGCCGCCCGAGAGGGCCGCGAAATGGCTCGACCAGGTGCTGGCGCTCGACTGGCGGCAGGTCGAGCCGGCCGCCTTCGCGGCCTGCCAGCTCGCCCGCCTCACCGGCGACCGCGCGCGGGATCTGCCCGAGAGTCTGCGCGAGTCCGTCGCCGGCCGCCTCGCCCAGCGCCGCGCGCCGGCGCAGTGGGTCGCCCTGCTGCGCGAGGTGCACACGCTGGAAGCGGAGGAGCTGCGGCTGGCCTACGGCGAGGCGCTGCCGGCTGGGCTGCGCCTGCTGGAGTCGCCGGCATGAGCGTCGATTGCCTGCGCGGCCGCCTGGGGGTCGAGCGTCGATCGCGTGGGGCAAACGGCGAGCCGACCGTTCGCGGATCGTGCGGTGCGTTGGTGGCGGACCGTGCACTCTTCCTTGTTTGCCGGCCAGTGCCGCTGTGACGAGCTGCCGGACAAACCCACCCGTGCGCACCATCGGTGGGGCCATGCGGGCCGCGATGACGGGAAACAGCCACTGCCGCCGGCCTTGCGCGGCGGGGCGCGATCAGCCCTGAGTTCCGGCTCGGCCGCCCGAACGGCCAGGATGCAAGTGAAGGACGTCACCTCGTTCCAGTGCGCCAAGTCATGGCTCGTGCGTCGGGCGCCGGTCAGACTGCCAGCGTGAATCGGGCCGGGCTCGGTCGAACGCGGATTCCGGATCTTGGGTGGCGACACGCCGATCGCTTTCGCGGCCGCTGCGGGTTGCTCGTGGCGGACCGCTGCCCCGGCTCGCGAGCCAAGGCGCGCAGCCGCAGCTTCGATGCGCGAAGGAAGACACCCGTGGATGCCAGCGAGCGCCGACGCGACAAGGCGCCTGATCCCGCGAGACCGTCACTCGGTAGCGGGCGGACGACACGGAGGCGATGATGAAGAATCGCGAACTTGGGAATTCGAATGAAAAGCGGGGACGGGTGGCCACGCCCACGACTGGCAGATCTTCGCCGCGGGACTCGTGGATTCGACGTCGTGCGAGTACATCGCGGTTTGTTCGCGGCCCGTTGACGAACACTGCCGCTTGCTGCGCAGCCATGGTGCTGGCGATCGTCACCGGGACGCCGGCATTTGCGGACTTCTCTGCGCGAACCGTCGCGCTCGGACAGCTCGCCGGCGGCGACACGGATCTTGGCGCAACGCTCTTCGGTCTGGGCGTCACCGTGCCGAGCCCCTCCCGCTACGCGCCGATCGTCGGCATCGGCGCTGCGCCCGGCGGTGATCGGTACTACTGGTACGCGGACGGAACGGTCTCGGTCGGCAGCGATGTCGACTTCGAGGCCACCCAAGGCCGCATGCCGTACACCCTGCCGGACGGCAAGCATCCCTGGGACATCATCGCGATGGCCATCCGCGGAGACAACAGCCGGGTCGTGACTTTCTATGCGAACGGAGAGTTCAGCGTCGGCTCGAGTCAGGATCTCGGCGCCTACCGGGATCCCCGGCCATTCGAACTGCCGCCCGGAAAGCGGGTGGAAGACATCGTCGGCATCGGCTGCGCCGGATCGGAAAGCCGCTTCGTCGCGTTCTACTCGAACGGAACCTTCAGTGTCGGGCCCGACGGCCTGGCGCGCAGGCTGTTCGTGACGGGACAGAAGCTGTCCCCCTACCAGATTCCGCCGGGGCACAAGATCGGTCAGCTGTTGGACGTGGCGATCGACAAGTCGGAGGCGTCGCCCATCGTCAGCTGGTGGCTCGACGTCGAGGCCGGGAGCGCGCACCAGAACCTCCAGGATCCGGTGGACGCGATGGTGATGGACGTGATGCAGCGCTACAGCCTTCCCGGCATGACCGTCGCCGTATCGAGGGCAGGGCGCCTCCTCCTCGAGAAGGGCTACGGTTATCGCAACATGACGGACGGCGAGCGAGCCAATCCCGACTCGCCCGGACGGATCGGCAGCGTCAGCAAGATCATCACCACGCTGGCCGCCTTCGAGCTTGTCCGGACGGCAGACCTCGAGGTCTCGGATCGCGTGTACGGCCCGACAGGCGTCCTGTCGTCGCTGTCCTACCAGCAGCATGCGATCAAGGGAATGTATCGCCACCAGCCGGTCGTCGCGAAGGCGATCGACGAGTACGACCAGGTCGTCACCTGGTACCACGACGGCACGGTCTCGGTCGGCACGACGTCGGATCCGGACGCCTATGCCGATCCGGTTCCGTACACGCTCGCCTACCGATCGGAGGAGGATCCCGCCAACCCGGACGACCAGGATTACATGGCCCCGGTCGACGTCCGCGCGATCGCCATCGACGAAGACGGCCTCGCCTGGACCTGGTACGACGACGGAACCCATAGTGTCGGGTCGATCACGGACCTCGACGACCACTGGAACCGCAATCCGGGGGTGAAGCTGAGATTGCCGGCCGGCTACGCGATGAACCACATCGTCGCCATGGCGATCGCGCCGGAGTTCGTGGACCCGGTCCGGGTGTGGTTCGACGACGGCAGATTCTCCGACGGCGACTACCTGCATATCAATGACCTGCCGGCGTTCGACATTGGCCTCGGCAGCCACTACTCGGTTGCCCCGGGGCGGTCGCCCTACGAGATTTGCGGCATCGGCATCGCCAAAGCGGGGGACGACGCCGGCGACACCTATACCTTCCTTGGCAGGACGGAAGACGACGGAAACGGGACTGTGCTGCACGGACGACCCGACAATCTGGACGCGTACCAGCCGCCCGCGTGGGGTGTCGACGACAGCAGCTACGAGATCCCGGGATCCGCCTACGATCCGGACCAGCCGTGGGAAAGCTGGTACCTCAACATGAAGGTGAAACACCTCCTCACGCACACTTCGGGATTTTCGCGAAGCGGCGACGTGGTGGGCGCAGCCCGGATGTTCGGACTGGACGAAGACGGCGTCGGAATGAGCTACCAGCAGGTCAACGAATACATGCTGGCCACCGAAAATCTCCACTTCCGGCCCGGCTCCGAGCGCAGCTATTCGAACCACGGTTTCGGCCTGGTCGGACATATCGTGGCCGAGGTGTCGGGTGAAACCTATTATGGATTCACCCGTTCGCGAATCATCGATCCGTTTCCGCCGCTGCACATCCGCTCCTTCAGCGAGCCCCAGGAGCCGAACGACATGTGGCGGCACAATTACGGCGAGGACGGAGTGCCCGAGGCGTTTATCGACGACGATCTTCACGATCTCGGCCTTGCGTCCGGTGGCTGGAAGGCGAGCGCCGGCGATCTGGTGCGCCTGATGCTGAAGATCGACGGCAACGACGACAACCATGCGGACATCCTGCCGCGCTCGCAGCCGGTCTGGAATCCGCATTCGCAAAACTGGGAGTCGGAGCCGATCCTCGATCTGATGGAGAGCCAGGCCTACCCGGCGTTCGACCAGGCCTACGGGTGGCGAATCGACGATTGGGGCAAACTCTACAAGGACGGCCGGCTCGGCGGCGGGACGACCTTCCTGGCCAAGTACCCGGGCGGCTACGGCGGCTTTCCCGACGCGTTCGAAGCCGACGAGATCACGGTGGCCATCCACACCAACGTCTCGATCCCGGATGAGCGCGGCGGCTCCGGCGTGCTGCAGGTGCTCGCCGACAGGATCGCGATCGCGACCGACCGGGCCGATATCTCCCTCGCCAAGTTCGGACCGTACGACCTCTTCTGAGCGGGCGGCGACCGGGAAGTCGTGGCCGCCCATTGACCCCCTCGCCGCAACAGGGCGAGGAGGTCCTGTGGTTGGCCCGCATCTCGTCACTGCCGTGCCCGGTGGCCGACAGACCTGAACACCTGGTTCTCGACTGGTGCTAGCGCGATGCCGCGCACCAGCTGCCGATCAGGATCGATCCGCGCGTGGTGCTGTCATGCTCGCCCCTGGCCGCCGCGGCAGCGCCGCAAGACCCTCCTCTCGCGATCGCGTCCGATGCCTGCCTCGCGGTCCGACAGCAGCGGCGTCTCCGTTGCCTGGCGATTGGGGTCCAGACCGCCGCGGCTCGCCAGCCAGCGCCGCTCGCCCCATCGCGGCGAATCCCCGACGGCCGAACGACTCGTGCAACGGCAGCATCACGACCGTTCGCACGCTGACGGCCACACCTGGAAGGTCGTGCCCCGCGTCGTGCGGAATCATGACGAGCGGCCGCAATCGGTGTGGCGGCTACCGATGCTCGTTGAACCATTTTACGTTCCGCCGGACATCCAAATTCACGAATGTGTGACGAATGCAAGTGGCAATGGCGAAGACATATTATGCTCGACGTATTCCTTGATGGAGGTCAACCGGAGCCGACGATGTCTTTGATTGCCGCCTGACAAGAAGATAGCCTCCGTTCCGCATTGCCGAAATGCAACCGGACATTAGCGAACAGATAACGGAGATATCCCATGCACAAGAATTTCCGCTCGGTCTTTGCCGCGACCGCATTCGTTTCAACCATGACAATGGCAGGCGCCGCGCTCGCGCAGACTTGCACGCCAGTCGATTTCGTGCCATTCACGATCTCCTCCCCAGGTGAATATTGTCTGACCCAGGACCTTTCCTGGACCGGCACCGGGCCGGCGATCTCGGTCGAGGCAGACAACGTGACGGTCGATCTTCAGGGCTACGAAATGCAGGGGCCCCATTACGGGCATGTCCCGGCGAATCCGGTATCACTGGCGATTCTCGCCGACGACGTGTACAACACGACCATCCGTAACGGACGAATCTCCGGCTTCGCCACCGGCGTCAGCCTGCGGTCGGGTCTTCCCTTGACGGGTGGCCACATCGTCGAGAATCTCAATTTCAACAGCATCGCCAGCGCCGCGATATCGATCGGCACGCGCAGCACGATCGTTCGCAACAATCGAATTACGCGCCTCGACGGCAACCTGCAGGCGAACTGTGTGTGCACGAGAGCTGTACACGGAATTACCGGCGGCAACGTCTGGGGCGCGCGTACCGGCAACGAGATCCTCAACAATTCGATCACCGGCTACATCGGAGCAAACGACGCGACCGGCAACTCCTATGCGATGGCCTTCGGTCGGTCATCGTCGATGCGCATCTCCGGAAACTACATCCAGACCGATGCGCTGTCGACGAAGGTGCGCGGAATACAGCTCGCGTTTTCCAGCAATGTATTCATCACCAATAACACTTTCGATCGACCCAATCCTGCGATCGAGTACGTTTCGGGCAGCACCGGAAAGTATTCCGGCAATTTCAGCGAACAGAGCGGTTCGAACCCCTATGTCGGCGGAACGCCGGTAGGCGACAATTTCTAGGTTCCGCCGGGGCCCCCGCGAAGATCACGCTTTCATCGGGTCGGGCCAGCCGACCCTGCCCGGAAGTTGTCAGACGGGGGGCGAATGCGCCTGGTGTCGATATTGCGCGTGCGTGTCCCGGTTGGCCACTGGAGCTTGATCTGGCCGTCGCGAACGGGGGGCGGGATTGTCGGAGGCGCAGCCGACGCGCGGACGCAGGGTTCGAGTTTCGCCTTCGTGCAGGTCGGGCAGTGCCGGGGATGGCTCTCGTGATCGGGTCGCCGCCTCGACGACCCGGGTCGCCAGCGGAAGACGCGGGTCGTCGCGAGGGCATCGCGACCGATCAAAGGGCGGCGGCCAGCAGCACTTCGCCGGCCACCCAGGTCACCGTGTATTTGTTGCTCTTGACCTGCTTGCCGTCCGCGATCAGCGTCGATTCGACCTTGTAGCGCTTGCCGCTGGCCTCGGCAGGCAAGGTGAATGACGAGGTGGTCTGGTAGCGGCCGGCACCCTCCGCGGCGATGGTCTCGGTCTTGGTTTCGACGACCTGGTTGTTCTCGTCGTAGATCGCATAGCGCTGCTGCAAGTCGGGGGTTCGATCGCCGTAGCCGACCAGGTCGGTGTTGGAGGTGACCTCGACGTTGCGTTCGCCCTGGGGGCTGGTTGCGGTCTTGCGGACCGTGGTCTCGAATGCCACCGGTTCGATCGAATCCTTCGAAATCTTGCGCTTGGCGGCATATTCGCGGTTTACCTGCTCGGCGCTGGCGATGCGCTTGGATTCGAAATGCCAGCCGATCAGCAAGCCGGCGATCGCGCCGGCCGCGGCGCCCTTCGCGCAGTCCTTGGAACTGCCGATCAGCGAGGCCACGCCGCAGCCGGCGGCGGCGCCGAGCAGCGCACCGGTGGCACGGTCGTCCAGGCGCATGGAACCGTCCGGATTGGTCGCACAGGCCGCGAGCAGCACGGTGCTGACGGCGAGGGCGAGCGCGGGATGCTTGAAGGCTTGCATGGTGGCATTCGTCCTTTTCATGGTTGTGGGCGGATGATCGCGATCGGCTCGTCGAAGACCGCACCGACCATCTTCGGGGTCTGCAGCCCGTCGGTCATCGAGCGTACCCGACCACTGACATAGGTGTGCAGCAGGGGGGGCGTGATGAGTCCGCTCCCGGCGTAGTCGGCCTTGCCCTTCAGGCCTTCGACGATCGCCTTGGTAAAGGCGCCGTTGTTCCACTCGTCGGCTTCGGTGGCGCTCTGGCGCCCGGCCGATCCGGTCAGGATCACCACCGCGCGTTCGTCACCCATGTCGTTGAGTGCGCCGGTGAGGTCGGACTTGATCTTCAGCTCCGACAGGACGAAGCCGGAATGACAGGTGTCCAGGAAGAACGCGCCGCGCCCGCGCAGGTTGGCCAGTGTCTCCTGGATCGCCGAACCGGGAACGGCGGACCGGATGCCGTGAGCCTCGTCCGACAGGTCGAGGTCGCTGCCGGCGAAATAGTAGCGGTTGTGCATCATGAAGCCGTGGCCGGCGAGGAACACCAGGCCGATGTCCGCGGGGCCCACGCTCTCCCGGATCCACGCCAGCGCGTCGAGCACGTGCTGTCGGCTGGCCTGCGCGTCGGTCAGCACCCGGGTCTCGACGTGCTCCGCCAGGCCCGCGGCATGGGCCTCGACGACGTTTACGAAATCCCTGGCGTCCTTGGCCGGAAACTTGAGCTGCAGGTCCGGGGGAAGCCCCGGATAGGCCGACACCCCGGCAGCGAAGACGTACATGTTGCGGTAGCGCGCGCGCGACGCGGGAGCGTCGTGTTCCTGCTGGACCTGGAACACCGCCGGCTCCGAGATGCCGTTGCGGTTGCGGGCGATGATCGCGACCTCGGCGATGTCGGCGGGTGGCAACGGTACCGGCACTTCCAGCTCGACCCCTTCCGATCCGCGTGCCTTCGGGATGTCACCGCCCTTCAGGCTATGCACCAGACGCCCGTCGACGCGGACCTTGATCTCCTCGACCGGGGCATCCGCCGGGCTGAACACCGCGAAGCGCGCCCGCACGCGGGAGTCCGCAGCGACCGTGTCGCGCTCGCCGCGCAGCTCGACGCGCGGCGGCAGGACGCGGGTCACATCGGGCGCGGCGCCGCTGCCATCGTCGGACTCGCGCTGGGCGCTGCGCAGTGCGATCGCCAGGTCGCCGGTGTCGAACACTGCCCGCACCAGTTCCGGGCGGTAGTAGTGCTGGCGGAAGCGACCGACCGGGTAGAACTGGGCATTGCGATTGTAGTCGCCGTTCAGGTGCCAGCCGATCAGGCCTTCTCCGGCCACCGAGGTGTCGTACTGGCCGGCCGGCGTCCACAATACCCAGCGCTCCCGGTCCGGGTGGGGGAACAAGGCCACCTGGGGTGTGCCGTCGGTCATCCGGAACCAGCGGATCGTGCCGTCACCGAGCGCAGCCAGCGCCCAGCGTCCGTCGCCGCTGACATTCACCGCCCAGGCGGTGGCGGGCAGGCGCTGTTGCCACAGCGGCCGGGCGTCGTCGTCGAAGGCGCGCAGATACCACTCGGTGCCGAGCACGACACGGCGGCCCTCGGGCGCCACCGCGACGCTGCGCGCGACTTCGCCGGCCAGCACGGCCATCGCGTGACCGTTGATGGTCGGCCGAGTGCCGTTATGCCAGCCGGCGATGTCGAGCTTGCGGGTCGCGGTCAGCGGCGCAGCGAGCTTGCCGGGACCTGGGCCGACGCCTACCTCGCCGCGCCGAATGTCGAAGTTCGCCTGCTTTTCACCGCCGGCGGAGAACGGAAAGGACACCGTCCGGCCGTCGTCGGAGACCCGGAAGCTGCCGCCGGCATCGCGGAAATCCGCCGCGTAGCGATGGCGGCCGACACGCTCCGTGCCGTCGGCGTCGAGGATCGACCACGATGGTTCCGCGCTGCCCACCGCCAGGCCGCCGTCCGGCATCGCCGCGAGCGAGACCACGATGTTGTCGAAACTGGCCATCACGCGTGGCGTGCCGCGCCCGCCGGCATCGAAGCGCAGCACCGGGAAGCGCCCGTCGCGGGTGGCCGTGCCGGCCGCAAACAGGTAGCGGCCGTCGTGCGACCAGGCGACCCGCCCGAGGTTGCCGTGGGCATCGAAGCCGAGGCGCGATTGCGGCAACAGGGTTTGCGCGTCGAGCAGATCGACCCGGGCCCCCTCCGCGTAGCCGACCGCCAGGGTCCTGCCGTCCGGCGAGAACGCCACCGCGTACGGTACGGCGTCCAGCCCCTTGCGGGCGATCCGCCGCATGCCGGCCGCGGTGAACTCGTACAGACGGACGAAGCCGTCCAGGCTCGCGACCGCCATCCGCCGCCCGTCGCGGTCGATATCGAGGCCGTAGATGGCGTCGTTGTACTCCTCGTCGCCACCCCTGTAGGCGAGATCGCGGCTGAACAGGCGGATGCCCTGCTGGCGCAGCCCGACCGCAATCAGCTGACCGTCGGGCGACCAGGCGATCCGCTGAACCTGGGCCTCCAGCCCGCTCAGGGTGCCGCCGGGGGGCAGGGTACCGCTGGCCCGGTCGAACAGATAGAGGGCGTGATTGTCGCCGTCGAAGGCGGTATTGCCGCCGGCGGCGATGGTGTTTCCGTCCGGCGACAGCGCCGCCGCGTAGATGGCGCCCAGACCGCCGTCGCCGACCGGCGGGCGCAGCACGGCGAGGGCCTCCCCGCTTGCCGAACGCCACACCCGGATGGTCTTGTCCTCGGAAGCGGTGACCAGGTAGCGCCCGGCCGCGTCGGTGCCCACCTGGGTGATCAGCGACAGGTGAT
Organism: Rhodocyclaceae bacterium; assembly: GCA_020445745.1. Classification (GTDB taxonomy): domain Bacteria; phylum Pseudomonadota; class Gammaproteobacteria; order Burkholderiales; family Rhodocyclaceae; genus Cognatazoarcus. The sequence goes on from JAGRGB010000054.1 coordinate 14,736, forward strand.
TGCCGGCCTCGAGCCGCAGGATCGGGGCCGTCGGCACGCCGGCGGTCGCGCCGGCAGTCACGACGGAGAAGAAAGCGACGACGACGGCGAGGAGGGTGCAGCGCATGTTCGGTTCCACCTCGGCAGCGGGCGCGGGTCGCTGGTCTCATGCTCTGGCCTGCTGCGCAACAGGGGTTCGATCGTGCCGCGAGCCCGAGCATCCGAACCGCAACGATGTCGGGCTGTTCCGGGACCACGGATGCCCGCGGGGCGGCGGCCGCGAATGAACAATCAGCAAAGATTAACAGAGTCGCCCGGAGCGACGAAGGGCGCGCGTCACGGGTGCCGGTGCGATCACCGCGGGCGCCGGACGAAGCCTGAGGGAGCCCGGGTCCGGACCATCGCGGCCTGCCGCAATAAAGGGCGCGAATGGCGGACCAGCGGCCGACTGTCGCGTTTCGCGCCGTCGACCGGTCGCGAAGATCGCCCAGCGGTCGCGGGAACCGGCCTGCATGAAAAGCGGATCGTCAAGGATGGGGAATCGACACGAAACGCGAATCGGAATCATCGACAGGCCGGCGTGACACGCGTTGACGGAGTCGCTCCACGTGGCGGAAGCAGGGTGGCGGCAGTGCCCGACCTGTTCTGCTCGCGCAAGCGCCTGTTGCGGATGCAGGCACGAACATTGCTGTTGTTCGCTCTTGCAAAGGCGGGCTTCGTGGCGGGCAGCGGAATTGATCTGCCGCTGGCAAGGCCTGGTCGAGGGGCGACAAGCCGGGTCGGCGTTAGCCGCGCCGATCGCGGTTGGCGGCAAGGTGGCGAGGCGCGCGAATCCATCGCGACTCGATCACACATCGAAGTCGCTCGATTACCGCGGTGAGCAGCTTCCCACTCACCGCGGCGCGATTCCAATCCAGCGGTCTGGATTGCTTTTCGTGGCGGAACGCCAATGCAACGGTACCCTGGAGTTGCCTGGCGGCGGCGCACCCCGCCGCCAGGTCCAGGGACCGGCAAGGAGCGACCGGCCGGTACGGCTACGACGCTCTTGCGGGTCTCGACGAGCTAACAGCAGGGCTCGTGCCAATTCGAAGGTCTAATGTAATTCATTGGTTGATAAGAAGTTTATCGGAATTGTGCGCGGCTGCTGGCGGGCGTGTGGGTCATATTACCCAGTATCGGGGGGCCACACACCCAATTGGGCCCTGCCTGCCGACACGCTTTGTTCGCTGTCGCATTGGTCTCTGTTCAGCCTCGCTTCGGTCGGACCGACCGCGTTCGCAAGCCGAACACGGCGGGTTTCCGGCTGTTGCAACGGGCGGCGCCCGACGGGCGGGATCTGCGCCGCATCGCCATGCGGAACGCGTCCGGCCGCCGATCCGAGAATGGCGCTCGAAAGACTGCGGGCCGGACGAAGATCTGTCCGGCCCGCTGGATGCGACTCAGGGCTTACTTCAACAGGATCGCGAGATCCGGCGACACGCCGCCGAGTACCGACTCGAGCCTGATCGAATCGCAGTCGGTGGTGCGCGGGTCGGAGGCCGAGCCGATCGCGACCGTGAAGTCGAGGGCCAATGCGCCTGCCGCGGTGATGCCGCTGCCGATCACGCGTCCGTCGGCATTGCACGGCGCGCCGGCGACGGTACCGGAGAGCACGGCCGTCACCTGATGTCCGGCAGCGATGTCGGTGGTGCCCTCGACGCGCCAGCGCCCCTTGCTCTGAACAAATTCAGCGCGCGTGGCGACCAGCGTCTCGGCCCCGGCGAGATCGACCGTCACCGTGGCGGTGTCCTGCAGCAGGCCATCGGTCGCGGTGTATTGGAAGGTGTATTGACCCGCCAGGTCACCGGTGAACGAGACCGTACCGTCCGCGTTAACCACCGCGCTCGCGACCGCAGCGGCCGGGCTGCTGAGGATCGCCAGCTCGCTGCCCGCCGCAGCGTCGATCTGCAGCGGATCGCCGTCTACATCGCTGTCGTTGGCCAGCACCGGGATCTGCACGGCGACGTTTATCGTACCGGCCGCCGTGTCAGCTACCGCCACCGGCGGATCGTTGATCGGATTGATGGCGATCGACACCGTCGCGACATTGGACTCGACGCCATTGACCGTCACCGTGTAGCTCAGGGTGTCGGCGCCATTGGCGTTCGCGTTCGGCAGGTAGTCGATCGTGTTGGCAGTGGTGTTGATCACCCCTGTGCCGCGGGCGCCATTGACGATGATGCGAAGGGTCGCCAGGGCAGGGTCGATCGGGCTGCCGTCGAGCGTGTCGTTGGCCAGCACCGGGATCGGCGTCGCCGCACTGTCTTCGTCCAGGGTGATGCCGGGGTCATTGACGGCCAGCGGCGTGACGAAGCCCGGCGGCGGGGCGGCGAGGTCGGTGATCACGTCCGCCGCGGCCATGCCGCGGGCGGCGGAACTGACGTGGATCGTCGCCGGCGGGGCGGACACCCCGGGGATCGTTACCGTTCCGTTGACCAGGTCCGCGCCGAACTCCGCCACCGTGAGCGTCGGCGGATTGACCAGATCACTGGAGATGGCGTCGACGGTGAGCGCCTCCGCGGCCGTGTCGTAGATCGCCTGAACGATGGTCACGCCGTCCCTGACCGCCAGCTGGTGGTAGGCGGGCACCGGCGTGCCGGCCTGATCCAGCGCCGAGTTGTCCTTGACGCAGACGGAGTCGGGGAGCACCGTGGCCGACGACAGCTGGACCTGCCCCCAGCGGCGGGTGCCATCGGCAGTCATCAGGATCTCGGTGACGGGATTGAGCGGATCGTCGAGAACCGGCTGCGCGAAGCCCAGGATTCGGTTGGGGTCGCCGGGATCGGTGATCACCGTGCACGGCCCATCGTAGAACGACATCACCGGGTCGATTCCGGGCGGCCTGGCGGCGCCGGGCAGGCGACTCTGTCCGGTCGAGAAGGCAGTGGCGAAGACGTCGATCTTCTGGAAGGTCGGCGCACTCTCATATACCGCGCGATCGGTGGTGACCAGTCCGGCGATCTGGCCGCCGAAGAGGCGCCCGGTCAGCGCGAAATCGGTGGTCTCGACGAAATCGTTGCCGGCGCCGTCCAGGTTGGAGCCGGGGGGACCCTCGACGCGGAACACGTTGTGGTTGTGAGGCAGGCCGTCACTGGCCGTGAAGTCCGCCAGGGGGCTGCCGGTGACCGGCCCGAGCCGCGCCGGATCGGCGATGTACAGCTTGCCCGGCACCGGACCGGGGACCGCCGCCAATTCGGGACCGCCCGGCGTGTCGGAGGCGAGCAGGAAGGGGCCGATCCGTCCCAGGCCGGCACAGGAAAATTCGCCGGGCGGGCACTCGATGCCGACGTCGTCGGTGAAGAAGATCCGGTCGCCTGCCTGGGCCTCGATGATCTCCTCGCCGTAGGGATGGACGAAGCGATACGTGCCGGTCACCGGCGCCGGGTCCAGGCGCACCCGGATGCGGGTAAATGCGATCTGGCCCCCCGGGGTGACATCGAGGACGAACGCTGCCTCGGCCGCCAGCACCAGAATGACATTGATGCCGTTGGGGGGCGAAATCGTCGCGTTGGCGGCCCACCAGAAATGTTCGTCGAAAAACGCACTCGGGAAGACTTCCGGTACCGTCGGCGGGTCACCGGGTAGCAGCAGGCACGCGCCGGCGTCGAGTTCGGCCTGGTTCAGGGGCAGGCAGAGCTCCAGTGTCAGGCCGGTGGTGTCCTGGTACCAAAGGGGAAAACCGTTGGCCGGATCGATCGGTCCGGTTCGTTCGAGTACGGCATGGCTTGAGCCGGCGGCCAGCGCCAAAGCGACGGACGCAACACAGCTCGTGAGACGGTGCGATCTCATGAGTTTGTCTCCTACAGGAAAGAGCCGCCCGAAAGCCGGGGGGCCCAACTCGAACATTAGGTCTGTTCTTGATTCAGATCTCGTCTATTTAAGGATCTTAAGAATACGAATGAAAGTTTAACAATCGATTAAAACTGTCGCGCCCATGACAAGCTATTTTTATGTGTTTGCTTTGTATTCATAACATGTTGATTATGCGTCAAGTTAATTGAATGTATAACGCTTGGACATATTCCATGGTTCGAATTGCACCAATATCAGCGGGAGGGAAAAACTCCCATGAAGTTAAATAGAAGCGCGACTTAATATTGAGAAAAGTTTCCCGGTTGCGAGAAAATTCTATTCAATGAAATCGGCCGCCAATTTGAATGCAGGAGCCCTGTTCGCCAATTCACGGGCAGGTCCTGGCGGCAGCGAATTCATTCGTTGCCGGCTCCGCGGTCTGCGCCCGGTTGCAGGGGCTTGACATTGCCTGGCGAGGCTGCCGAGGGGCCGTCCTGCACCTCGCCGGGAGCCGGGGCCACGCCGCGTGCCCGGCGTGACATGGGGAGGTCGTTCGCCCGGCGCCACTGACGGCGCATTCGGCAGAAGACGGGATTGCGATCCCGATACGTCCCATTTTGCCGGTCGGAGCGTCGGCTCGATTTGCGAGTGCCGTTCGAACGTGGGCGTCATGGCTCATTGCGGCTGCCGGACGCACCAAGGTTTCGGAACCCGAAGACCGGGCGCCCATACCCTGGACGGCGGGCGCGGTGCTACCGTTTGTCGACGTCCGATGGCGTTGACGATTCCGGCGTCGGCACGGCGTCGGCACGGCGTCGGCACGGCGTCGGCACGGCGTCGGTGCAAGCATTGCGCCGGTTGCAGCTCGCGACGGCGGTATCGCGGCAGCGTCGAATCTCGCGATGCAGGGACTGCCGCTCGATATCTGCCCCCGAGAATCGACGCGCCGGGTTTCTCGCGGCTGGCGCACTTGCGTGGCGTGTTGCGCATCGCGTCGAGCCCGAATGGGGCGGCGCATCGGCGCAGCTGGCCCATGTTTCGCAGGCCCGGGGCAGGCCGCACTGCATTCGACCTGCCCGGGTTCGCGACGTCGCTTGCTCCCCCGTCATTGCCGGCCGACGGTCGGCAGGCCGGCGTCGAGCCAGGCTTGGGTGCCGCCGTCCAGATAGCTCACGCGGCAAAAGCCACGCTTCTGCAGTTCGTGGGCGGCAATCGCCCCCATCGGGTCAGCCTGGCACGAGGCGATCACGCGCGCCGCCCTGTTGGCGAGCTGCGGCGGAAGATTGCCGCTGGCGATCTCGCCGAGGGTAACGTTCGATGCACCCTGGATGATGCCGGTCGAGGCTGCGATCGCTGCGGCGGGGCGGGGGTCGATGAACACCACATCCTCGCTACCGGCGCGGAGGGCGGCAGCCTGCTCGGCGCTGATGGCGGAAACGGCCTGCCTGGCCTCGGCAACGCGTTCGTTGAATGACTTTTCCATGTCGGTCTCCTGTGGGTTGGATTCGATGTGTCGGGAATTCAGAAGCACAGCGTGGCTGCGCCGTCCTTGATCAGCGCGTGCAGTGCGGCCGAGCCGACGATGGTCACGCCTTCGATCAGGTCTTCTTCCGCATAGCCGCGGACCTTGGCGCAGGGCGGGCAGACGAGGATCTTGCCGCCGCGGGCGACGAAGCTTTCGATCAACTCCTTCATCGGAGGATCGAAGGGGTTCATGCGCACGTGGTCGACGGCGCCCTTGCGGATCAGGTCGATCGCCGAGCTGACCATGAACATCGTCACCTCGAGGCCGGCGGTCAGGCCTCCGTTGGCGATGGTCCAGGACACGGTCGCGCGCTCGTCGTCATGGCCGCGGGAGGCCACGATGACCAGTTTTTCGGGTTGAGCTTGCATGTCATTTCTCCTGAGTGTTCGGTTGTCGGGTGGTGGGCGTGATCTCGTTCGCCACGGAAGCCAGACTACTGAGGGCGCGTGGGCAGAGCCGTGTGCAGAAGCGTGGGAATTTGCTATGTTTGGCCGATGGCACTCTTCGTGATGGAAAAGACCTTTCCCGAACCCGCCTCGGACGAGCTCGTCGAGAAGATGCGCAACGCCGCAGAGGTGTGTTTCGAGATCAACGGCATGCAGCGCAAGGTCACCTACGCGTCGGCCGATCGCCTGCGCTTCGTGTGCGTGATGGACGCGCCGGACCTGGCCACCGCCCGCCGCGCGCTCGAGTCGGCGGGCATGGTCTACGAGCGGCTCTGGCCGGCAACCTCGTTCTGACGGCACCGGCGCCCGGCAGCACGACGGCCACCAGGTGGTCGGCGCGATCCTGCGGCGTCGACGGGCCGGCCGAAACTGCGCCCGGCAGGTGGCGCAGGCGGACCACGGTGGCGTCCGGCTGACGAGGACGGAGGTCGCACGGACAGATGCACGCCATGGACGCTGTCGCGGCCGAGTTCGAATCCGCTCCGCTGGCATTGCGCCTGCTTGGGCCCATGGAGCTGTTCGCGGCGGGCGAGCGGGTAGCGCTGCCGCGCTCGAAGAAGACCCGCGCGCTGCTCGCCTACCTTGCGGCGAGCGGCAGGCCCCATCGTCGGGATCGCCTGTGTGCCCTCCTGTGGGACATGACCGACGATCCGCGCGGGGCGCTGCGCTGGAGCCTTTCCCGCCTGCGCAAGGTCGTCAGCGCCGATCTCGAACGGATCGAGGCGGACCACCAGCAAGTGTTCCTGAGCCCCGCCGGCATGCGGATCGACGCCTGCGAGCTGGCACGAATCGGGCGCGCCGGGCCGGGCGCGATGGACACCGCCGAGCTGGATCGTGCCGCTGCACTGTACCGCGGGGAATTCCTGGAGGGCCTGGAGCTGCCGGATTTCCTGGATTTCAGCGCCTGGTGCATCGATCAGCGCGAGCAGGCGCGGCGAAGCCAGTGCGAGGTGCTGAGCGAACTGGTCGACCGGCTGCGGGACGAGCCCGAAAGAGCCCTGCACTATGCCCGGCAGCGCGCCCAGACCGATGCGTTCAACCCGACGGCCCAGAAGGTCCTGCTGCGCCTGTTGCTGGAGCTCGGCAAGGTGGCGGAGGCGCAACAGCGCTTCGACCATGCGCAGCGATTGTTCCGGCAGGTGTCGGCACCGGACGCGATCGCGCTGGAGCAGGCCTGGAACGCGCTGCGCAAGCAGCCCTCCGGCGCCGCGGTCGATGAGATCCGGGAACACGCGCCGCTGCTCCCGGGCGTCGACGTCGACGCCGACGCCGACCAGGGTGGCGCGCGACCGGCCTTCGTCGGTCGGCAGGCGCTGCTGGCCCGCCTCGAGGGCCTGGTGGAGCGCGCACTGCAATCGGGCGTCACCGAACTTGCGCTGGTGACGGGCGAGCCCGGGCTCGGCAAGAGCCGGCTGGCGGAACGACTGAGTGGTTCGGCCAGCGTGCGTGGCTGCGTGGTGGTGTCCGGGCGTGCCTTCGAAGCGGAGAGCAGCCGGCCCTTCGGGCCGTGGGCGGACGCGTTGGCGATCGACCTGCAGCAGACCGTGGCCACCGATTCGCCGGCCAGCCGTGAGCACCTGTTCGACAGCCTGCGTGCCCGGCTCGCCGCACGGGCGGGGCAGGGCCGCGGCGTGCTGGTGGTGCTCGACGATCTGCAGTGGTTCGACCGCAACTCGACCGAATTGCTGCACTACCTGGTCCGCACCTACGACCGCGGCCCGATGATGGTGCTGATGCTCGCCCGTGGCGGCGAATTGCCGGACAACGAGGCCGCACTGCGGCTGCTTCGGGGCCTGCGCCGGGACCGCACGGTCCACCAGATCGAACTCGAACCCCTCGGGCGCGACGACATCGCGAACCTGGTCGGCGCCATGCCCGGTGGCAGCAAGCAGCACGTCGTCGATGTCGCCGGCGGCAATCCGCTGTATGCCCTCGAGTTCGTGCGCGCCCGCAGCGAAGGTCTGGCGGGCACGCCGCCGACGCTGCTGCAACTGGTGCGCGAGCGGGTCGCCAAGCTGCCGGATCGTGCGGCGGATGCGCTGCGCTGGGGCGCCGTGCTGGGCCACGCCATCGACCTTGGACGTCTCGAAGGGCTGATGTCGCAGCCGGCGGACGAACTGGTGAATGCCCTGGAGCGCCTCGAACATTCCGCCCTGTTGCGCATCGATACCACGCGCGTCCATGAGCGCTATGTGTTCGCCCACGACCTGATCCGCGAGGCGGTATATGGCGACCTCTCCCATCCGCGCCGCCGGCTGATGCATCGCAAGCTCGCCCTGCTGCTCGAGCCGCAGGCGGCGGATGCCGCGGTGGCCGCCGAACTGGCCCACCATGCCAGTCTGGCGGGCGAAGCCTTGCTCGGCGTGCGTGCCTGCATCACCGCCGGCCAGCACGCGCTGCGCGTGTTCGCCAACAGCGAGGCGGAGGCGCTCGCCCGGCGCGGCTTGCGCCTCGCCGGGGAGCTCGACGAGGCACAGCGCGTCGAGTCGTCCCTCGACCTGCTGCACGTGCTCTATGCGGCGCGTACGCCGGAGCGCGAGCAGGCCGCGCGCGATGCCCGGGAACTGGCCGAGAGGGCGCTGGACCTGGGGCTCACCCGGGCTGCCCGCCAGGGATTCCAGATGGTGTCGTATCTGCGCTGGGAGAACAGCTCGCTGGCCGACGCCCACGCCAACATCCTGCAGGCCGAGCGCGTCAGCCGGCTCGCCGAGCCCGGCGAGCGCGCGGTGACGCTGGCGCAGGCGGCGAGATGTCTGGTGCTGCTGGAGCGCAATCTGCAGCAGGCCGAGGCCTTTGTCCTCGAAGCGGATGCGGTCGGCCGGCGCGAGGGTAGATCCAGCGCCGCGGTTTCCTTCGCCCTCGGCATGATCGCCGCGCACCGGGGCGATGCCGAGGCGGCGGTGGAGGCCTTCACGGCCGCGCGCAACCTGGCCCGCCAGCAGGGCGAGCATCTGGCCGAGTTCGGTGCCATCGAACACCATGTGATGCTCGACCTGGATCGCGGCCAGATCGAGGCGGCGATCGAGCTGGCCTCGGATCTCGTCGAGCTCGGCCGGCGCGTGAGACCGGGGGCCGAGCTGCCCAGCGCCCGAGCGCTGCTGGCGCTGGCGCAATGGTCGCGGGATCCTGCGTCCGACGACCGGGAGCTGGCCGAGGCCGTCGAGGCGGTGCGGCAGGCCGATGCCAAGTACGAGCTCTCCTATCTGCTGTCGCGCTGGGCGGAGCGTCTGCTCGCGACCGGCATGGTGGGTGACGCGCGGGTGCTGGCGAACGAGGCGCTGGAGGTCGCGCGGGCGATCGGACGCAGCTCGGACCTGGCGAATGCGGCCGTGATCCTCGTCGAGGCGGGCCATCGCCAGGGCTCGCGCGGCGAGTGCGATCGCCTGCTCGGGCAGCTCGAACCCCTGGCAGCAAAGGATCTGTCGGCGCGGACCCGGCGGCGCATCGCCTCGCTCCAGGCGCAAACCACGGCGGTCGACAAACGAGCGGAGGGCTGTGAAAGGCCTTAGCGGGCTGCGCTCGGCTGGCGCCGCGGCGGCGCAGCCGATCCCGGTTCCTCGCGGAGCGTGGCGAGGGCTTCGCGCAGCGCCGATCGTGCCAGCCGGGACTGCACCAGGCCGCGGGCCGCGTCGGCGGCCGCCGCGATGTACTCGCGTTGGCCATGGATCAGCACGAGCACCTGGCAGCCTTCGATCAGCAGCATCAACTGGCGCGCCAGCGCCGCCCCGTCGCCGTCGCCGGACTCGGTGAGGGCCTCGGCGAGCACCGCTTCGACGGCCGTCTTGTGGCGGCGTGCCGCCTTGCGGGCCGGGTGGCCCGGCGAGTCGGTGAATTCGATCGCCGCGCGGGTGAAGCCGGAGCCCCGCCAGTCACGCTTGGAAGCCCATTGCTGCAGCCCGGCGAACAGCGCATCGACGACATCGCCGCGATCTCCGCTGGTGGTGTCGGCCCACTGTCGGATGCGGGCGAGCATCAGTTCGTGCTGTATGTCCAGCACCGCCGCGATCAGGGCGTCCTTGCTCTCGAAATGCTGGTACAGGGTGCGCTTGGTGATGCCGGCCGCGGTGGCGATGGCGTCCACCCCGACCCGGGCAAAGCCGCCCTGATAGAAGAGCTGATACGCCGCATCGACGATGCGCCGCCGCGTTTCACCGGCCCTTGTCCGCATTCCGGACGCCTTCGAAGGTATACCGACCAGTGAGTGTACATGGATCGGTGGCGGAACTATCGTTGCCTTGCCACGACCGGCGAATCGCCGAAGGGGGATCACCATGACCCAATCTTCCCTGACCCTGCGCAAGCTGCGCACCCGCCCGGTCAAGGTGCCGATGGCCGAGCCCCATCGGACCGCCAGCGGCGTGATCCACGAGTCGCCGCTGGTGCTGGTGGACCTCGAAACCGACGAGGGCGTGACCGGGCACGGCTACGTGTTCTGCTACACCGCGCTGGCCCTCAAGCCGACCGCCTTGCTGATCGCCGCGCTGGAGTCGCTGGTCGTCGGCCAGCCGCTGGCCCCGCTGCAGATCCATCAGGACCTGGCCAGGCGCTTCCGGCTGCTGGGACCCCAGGGGCTCACCGGCATCGCGATGGCTGCGGTGGACATGGCGGCGTGGGATGCACAGGCCCGTGCCCAGGGCCTGCCGCTGGTGCGCCTGCTGGGCGGCACGCCGCGGCCGGTTCCCGCCTACGGCGCTGCCGGCTTCGACGGCGCCGAGGGTTCGGCCCGGGTCGCCGCCGGATGGGCCGAGCGCGGCTTCAAGGGGGTCAAGGCCAAGATCGGCTACCCGAGCGTGGACGAGGACGTCGCCGTCGTGAAGGCGATGCGTGCCGCGGTCGGCGACGAGGTCGCGCTGATGGTGGACTACAACCAGTCGCTGACGGTCGCGGAGGCCATCGAGCGCGGCCGCCGGCTCGACGATCTCGGGCTGGCATGGATCGAGGAGCCGACGCTGGCCCACGACCATGGCGGCCATGCACGGATCGCGCGCGAACTGGCCACCCCGATCCAGTGCGGCGAGAACTGGTGGGGACCGCTCGACATGCGCCAGGCGATCGAGGCCGGGGCGAGCGACCTGATGATGCCCGACGTGATGAAGATCGGCGGCGTGAGCGGCTGGCTGCAGGCGGCCGCGCTCGGCGCCGCCCATGGCATCCGCTTGTCGAACCATCTCTTCGTCGAGGTCAGCGCGCAACTGCTGTGTGCCACCGCGACGGCGCACTGGCTCGAGTATGCCGAATGGTTCAATCCGGTGATCGCCGAGCCGCTGCGGGTCGTCGACGGTTGCGCGCTGCCGGCCGACCGGCCGGGCTCGGGCATCGAGTGGGACGAGCGGGCGGTGGCCCGCTACCTGGTGCCCTGACTGTCGGCACCGGCCCGGCAGCGCGCCGCCGGGTCAGGCAGCGGCCGCCTTGCGCAGCAGATCGATGCCGAATTCCGGTTCGAAAGGCGGGACCCGGCATTCGACGATGTCGCCCGGGGCCACCTGCAGGCGCACGCCGACGATGTCCGCGTGCACCGGCAGCCGGCAGGTGCAGCGGTCGGCCAGCACCGCGACGCGGATCTGCGCCGGCTGGCGGCGCGCCAGGTGGTCGATGGCGGTGAGCAGGGAATGGCCGGTGTACAGCACGTCGTCCACCAGCAGCACCGTGACGCCCGCCAGATCGACCGCTGCTTCACCGGCGTCCTCCTGGAGCCTGGTCTGCGGGAACAGCAGGCTCAGGTCGTCGGCGTAGCGCTTGATGTCGAGGTCCACGCGCAGCGGCGACGGCAGCCCGTGATCGTCGCGCAGGCGCGCGCAGATGCGATCGGCCAGCGGCGCGCCGCGGCGCCGGATGCCGATCACCGCGGCCTGCTCGATGCCGGCGAGCAATGCCGCCGTGCGTCTCGCCATGGCGGCGATGACGACCTCGAGCTGGTCGGCATCGTAGAGCGTCGAACGTGCGGGTGTGTGCGTCGTCATGGCTCGCTCCAGGGATCCAGGGCAGGGGCGGCAATTCCAGGATAGCCATCCTACGCCTGCTGCCGGGGCATAGGGCGGGAGGCAGCGGCGGGATCTTCGCGGGCGATGCCGTCGTTCGCCAGGCCTTGGCCGCGACCAGTCCCTCAGCTGCCCGAGCGCACCGGAGGGCAGCGGGATCGTCGCAGATCCGGCGAGCGACGCGCGAGCGCCGACGGTGACCACGACCACGGGTCGCCGCAATGGCCGGTTACGGCGCCGCTGCGATCGTCGCGCGATCTGCGCGGCGGCAGACCTCGTCGTCGTTCGTCGCCTGGCCGAAGAAAGGAAGAAGATCCAGGCGCGGGGGGCTGCGCCTGGCCAAGTCCTGCGGGAGGGAATTTCAATAAGGGCTCGCGCCGCTTGCTGGCACGCGAGGGGGTTTGTGGGATCGAATGTCTTCGGGGTGCCCCGGGCCGGCACCAGGTGCCGGCCCACCGTGAAGCGCGCGCGATACGCCTAGGTCCCTTGCTTCGGCGCGGCCGCGGGCATCGTCATCGTCTTCAGCACCTCGTTCAGTTCGTCGAGGGCCTTCTGGTCGTCTTCGGTCAGCGGATCGGGTTCCGTGCACCGCGGATCGGTCTTCTGCACGGCAGCCAGCATGCGACGGGTGATGGGGATCGGATCGCAACCGTGTTCCATCTCGCAGACCATGTCGAACTCCGGGCGAGCCTTGACGTGGCAGGCGAAGCAGTTGCCGCCGAAGCGGTTGACGACGTCGACAAAGCCGCGCTTGCGGATCGTCGAGCCTTCCTTCGCGACGTCGAGCTCGAAGAACTCCCAGTCGCGGGTGGCCGGATTGAAGCCCTTCGGCTGCTTCACCATGGCCTCGCCCGGGATCAGTTGCACGACCGATCCCACCGGATAGTCGCCGCTGCCTTTTTCGGCGACCGCCTTCGTCGCCTCGGTCTTGCCGAGGACGTTATCGACGTAGAAGTGACGGACCTTGGTCATGTCCTTCAGGCAGTTGAAGGTGCTGTCGGTGACCGGTATCGCGGCCGGCTCGGCCGCGCCGGCCCAGCCGGCGGAAAGCGCCAGCAGGGACGCCGCGGCGACCGCGGCGAGGCCTTTCCAGGCCGCTTCGCGGCGTGCGGATCGCTGAGTCGATGGTGTCGTCGAGTTTTGGGATGACCCGTGCATGATTGATCCTTCCTTCCAGTTGAGGGATTTCGTGGTTGCGCCGGTGATGTCTCGGCGGCTCGCGCCACGGACGCTGACAAAGATTCCGACGATGCGACGCTAGCACCTGTCCATGATCCATTTGGCAATGGCCGGCGCGAGAATCTTCTGGGCCTTGCCGCCGACGAAGGTGCCGATGTGTCCGCCCGGCACCGCCATCTCGGTGTAGTCGGACGTTCCGAACTTGCCGTCGAGGTCGCGACTGCACGAGGTCGGAATGATCACGTCGCCGTCGGCGTATACATTGAGGACCGGCATGTCGATGCGGGACAGGTCCACCCGCCGGCCATCCAGCTCCAGTTCGCTGCGGATCAGCTTGTTGTCCTGGTACAGGTCCTTGAACCACTGGCGCATCACCTCGCCCGGATGTCCGGGACGGTCGGCGATCCATCGCTCCATGCGCAGGAAGTTGAGCAGCTTCGCCTCGTCGTTGAGGATGTGCACCAGGTCGGTGGTGTACTTGGTCATGTTGGACACCGGATTCATCATCAGGAAGGCGAACCCGACCATGGCCCCCGGCGCCATCCCGAGCGTGTCCACCAGCAGGTCCACGTCCTCGGGGTCGAGGGAGCGCGCCCACAGGTTCATGTAACCGGCACCCCGCTCGGGGCTGCTCCGGTCGCCGTGGAAGTCCAGCGGGCTCACGGTCAGCACCAGGTTCTGGACCTTCTCCGGAAACAAGGACGCGTAGCAGGTGGTGAACACGCCGCCCTGGCAGATGCCGAGCAGATTGACCTTGTCCACCCCGTGTCGCTCGCGGATGGTATCGATGCAGTCGTCCAGGTAACCCGAGACGTAGTCGTCGATCGTCAGCCAGCGCTGGGCGCGCGTCGGGTGGCCCCAATCGACCATGTAGAGGTCCAGGCCTTCGCCGAGCAGCTTGCGGACGAACGAGCGTTCCTCCTCCAGGTCGATCATCTGGTAGCGACCCACCAGCGCATAGACGATCAGCACCGGCACCCGCGCCGGCCGCTCGACGACCGGCTGGTAGTGGTAGAGACGGACCATGTCCTGGCGCCACACCTCTTCCTTGGCGGCGGTGGCGATCGCCAGATCCTCGTCCGTGTATTCGGTCAGCCGCTGGACCCCCTGGGCGATCTTCTGCCGGACCTCCTCGAACTCCCGCAGGACGCCCTCCGGAGTGATGCGGATCGGCAGCGTGCCGGCCGCCTCCTTGCCTTGCTTGTCTTGCTGGGCCTTGCTCATTTTCTGCCGTCCTTGCCATGAGTTGCGGAGCGCCTGGCGGCGACCGGTGGCGCCATCGATCTCTTCAGCCGCCGCAATTCCCGCTTCAGTTCCTGAATCTCGCGATAGGCCTCGTCCACTTCGGCGCGGGTCGGTATGTTCATCGCCTCGCTCGAGATCGCCACCACCCGATGCGCCGCCCGGCGATAGCGGGTCGCGGCGCGTATCATCTTGGCGGAGGCCTGCAGCCCTTCGTCGGACTGCATGGCATCGTGGGCGGCAGAGTCGGTGATCCTCGCCCACAGCCGGATCAGTTCCTGGACCGAGTCGACGCTTTCGCCGCGGGTGCCCATTTCCGTGAGGCGCCCCAGCAATCCTTCGATGCCCTTGGCCCAGATCCTGGCAATGACGGCCAGGTACTCGAGCTGAGCCTGCTGCTTGGCGAGGGCGGCATCCTCCATGGTCCGCCAGGCGTCGCGAAGTTCGCGCGAAGGGGCGAGGCCCAGCGCATCCGCCAGCGCGCCGAAGGTGCGCTCGGCCCCTGTCATCAGCGAGCCGAGGACTTCGCCGTCCCTGGCCAGCAGGTTGCTCCAGGCGTCGAAGCCGCCGCCCGGCAGCTTCAGCGGCACCGCCATCGCCTGCCCGAAGGAACCGAGCATGTCGATGAACTGCCGGGTCGGCGATTCCCCGGTCGACGGCAGGCCGGCGAGCCACCAGGCGGGCGACATGGGGGCCCCCAGGGCCTGGGCATAGGACCGGTAGAGCGGCGCGAGCATCTCCTGGGTGTGCTGCAGGGAGCGGATGATCTGGTCGACCGGATACGGCGTCGTCGAATCCTCGGCGGTGGCGGCCGCTTCGGCCTGGGCGGCCGCCGCCGCCCGGCCGGGGGCTTCCGCACCCTGCCGGGTTTCCGGCCTGGGTGCCAGACCCGCGAACAAGCCGGGGATCGCATTCAGCCACCAGTCGTAGAGCGAAGCGGACTGTTCGGTGGCCGAGGGATTGTCTTTGGTCATGTTCATGGTCGATCTTCTAGAGACTGCTCGTCAGGTGGCCGCCATCGACCACCAGCACCGAACCGGTCATGTAGCTCGAAGCGTCGGAAGCCAGCAGCAGCAGCGGACCGTCCAGTTCTTCTGGCCGACCGACGCGGCGTTGGGGAATGCGCTTGATCAGCGCCTGTCCGGCATCGCTCTGGAAGAACTCCCGGTTGATGCCGGTTTCGACGTAGCCGGGGGCCAGCGCATTGACCCGGATCCGGTGGCGGGCCAGTTCGAGAGCCATGGCCCGCGTCAGGTGATTGAGGGCGGCCTTCGAGGCGACGTAGGAGGGCACCTGGCCGGCGACACGCAGACCGACGATCGAGGTGATGTTGATGATGCTGCCGGCAAGGCGATGGGCGAGCATCTGCTTCGCCGCCGCCTGGGCCATGTACCAGGCGCCGTTCAGATTGACGTCGATGACCTTCTTCCAGTCCTTGTCGTCGTGCTCGAGCAGCGGCTTGGTCACCGCCAGGCCGGCGTTATTGACCAGGATGCCGACCGGCCCCAGCTTCGCCGCGACCTCGTCGAAGGCGGCCTGGACGCTCGTCGGGTCGGTGACGTCGAGGCGTACCGCGACGGCTTCGCCACCGTCCCTGCACATCTGCTCGGCAAGGGCCGCGGTCTCGTTCTGGCGAAGATCCGCCAGCGCCACCTTGGCGCCGGCGCGGGCGAGGGTTCGTGCGAAATGGTTGCCGAGCCCCCCCGACGCTCCGGTGACCAGGGCGCATTTGCCATCCAGTGTTCGTTCCATCGACTGTCTCCTTCGCCTGATTTCAGTTTCGTGAAGTGCATCGCGAGGGGCGGCGGCAGGCCATCCCGCCGCGGCGGGCGCGTGCGGCGTCGCCGCTTTGCGGCTGCGCTGCCAACGGCGCCCTTCGGGCGTTGCACGGATCCTTTGTCCTGCAAATGCGTGCGACCACCGCCGCCGGACCTGGGCTGCGGCCGTCGTCCCATTGCTGCACGGCAGGCATCCGGTGCCGGCGCTCCCGCCCGGCTGCTGTGCGGAGATCGCTGGCGACGCCGATGCTCGGGGTCGGCGGTGCATTCAGTTCCACTTCCATAGCCCCGCTCCCTCGTCGAGGAAGTGCCGCGCGAGGACCATCCTGTGCACTTCCGAGGCGCCGTCGACGAGACGCGCCTGGCGGGCATAGCGATAGATCCACTCGAGGGGGGTGTCCTTCGAGTAGCCCACCGCGCCGCATAGCTGGATCGCCGTGTCGACGGACCTGTGCAGCACGTCGGCGACCGCAATCTTGGCCATCGACACTTCCTTGCGGGCGAAATCGCCCTGGTCGAGCTTCCACGCGGCATGCATGGTCAGCAGCCGGCCCACCTGGATCCGCATCGCGGCTTCCCCCAGCATCCACTGCACACCCTCGCGCGCCGCCAGCTTTCGTCCGCCGCTGGTGCGTGCGCGGACATGGCCGGCGGCGACGTCCAGGCAGCGCTTCGCCAGTCCCAGCCAGCGCATGCAATGGGTCAGTCTTGCGGTACCGAGGCGGATCTGGGCCAGCTTCAGGCCATCGCCGACACCCATCAGGCGGTGCTCGTCCGGTATCTCCAGGCCGTCGAACACCAGCTCGCAGTGCCCGCCATGCTCCTCCGGGCCCATCGTCGGAATCCGCCGCTCGATCTGCCAGCCGGGCTGGTCGCGGTCGAACAGGAACGCGGTGAGACCCTTGCGCCTGTCGTCTGAAGTGCGGGCGATGAGGATGAAATGCCGTGCCTCGTCGGCGCCGGTGATGAACCATTTGCGACCGCACACCACCCAGTGCTGCCCGCGTCGGGTCGCGGTGGTGACCATCATCGACGGGTCCGATCCGGCGCCGGGCATCGGCTCCGTCATCGCGAAGGCCGAGCGCACCTTGCCGTCGATGATCGGTTGCAGCCAGCGCTCCTTCTGCGCCTCGGTCGCGGTCTTGTTCAGCACGATCATGTTGCCGTCGTCGGGTGCTGCGCAGTTGAACACCGCGGGGCCGAAGATCGACCAGTTCATCTCTTCGTAGCAGCAGGCCAGGCCGACCAGCGGCAGCCCCATGCCGCCGCGCTCGCGCGGTATCTGGGGTGCCCACAGGCCTGCCGTGCGGGCCGCGGCGCGCAATGCTTCGAGTCGCTCGATGCGCAGGTTCTCGTGCTCGTCGTAGGCCTGCGGCTCGAGTTCCAGCGGCAGTACGTGCTCGCGCACGAAGCTGCGGAAGCGCTGCTGAATCTCCTGGATCTCCGGGCTGAGCGCAAAATCCATCTTTGGCTCCCATGCTTCCGATGCCGCTCGAGCCACCCGGCCGTGCCCGCCTCGGCGGGCGGGCGCGGCGCCCGGCTGACCTGCCGGGTGCCTTGCGGGCCTCACGGCGACCCCCGAAGCGGGCCGGACATCCAGGCAATGCGTGTCGGGCATGTCCTGGCTCGGACTCGGGCGGTTGCGGCGGCGCCGGTGCTCTTCGACGATTACTTCCGCGGTCCGGCCGTCACCTCGAGCGACACCTGCCCGAGGGTGTTCAACCAGATGTAGAACGACGTCAATGCGGCCGTCGCATTGGCCGGCACATCGAGTTGTTCGGTCTTCAGCGCGAAGATCGTGTACACATAGTGGTGCTTCCTGCCGACCGGCGGGCAGGGCCCGAAATACCCGGGCTTGCCGAGGTCGGTGTTTCCCTCCTTGGCGCCGGCCGGCAGCTTGGCCGTCGTCAGGTCACCCACTTCGAATCGCGACACGTTGGCCGGGATGTCGTAGGCGAGGTAGTGCCAGAAGCCCGACTGGGTCGGCGCGCTCTTGTCGAAGAACGTGACCGCGTAGCTCTTGGTGCCGGCCGGCGGGTCCTTCCAGTCGAGCATCGGCGACGTGCTCGCGCCGGTACAGCCGAAGTTGTTCTGGTAGTAATCAGCGGGGACCGGCTGCCCGTCCTGCAGATTGCTGGCGAGCTCGAACGCGTGGCAGGCGAAAGCCGCGCCTGCCAGCCCGGTTGCGATCAGCGTGGTCCAAATCTTCCTGCTGTCCATGATCCGTCTCCCAAAGGTTGGCTGCATCCCCGACGCGGGATCCCGCATGCCGCCTGCTGCTGCCGAGCCGCCGCCGCTACGACGCGCGCCACTTGCGCTCGGCGTCGTCCCATGTGGCCAGTGCCTGGAGATCCGGTACCCAGGCCAGACCCGACTTGGCGTCGCCCGAGACCGCCTCCGGCGTCACGAGGACGTCCAGCACGGCCGGACGGTTCGCCAGGGCGCGCTCGATCGCGCCGGACAGGTCCTCGGCCCGCTCCACGCGTTCGCCGTGCAGCCCGAACGCGCGCGCCATTGCCGCATAGTCGGCAAACTGCAGGCGGGTTCCCACCACCTTGCCGAAGGACTCCTGCTGGTCGCGTACCTCGATCGCCCAGGAGCCGTTGTTGGCGATCACGATCAGCACCGGTGCCCGGTGGCGGGCGGCGGTGTCGATCTCCATCGCGTTGAAACCGAAGGAACCGTCGCCGGTGGCTACCACCACGGTGCGATCGGGGCAGGCAAGGCTGGCGGCGATGCCGAACGGTGTGCCGACCCCGATGCAGCCCAGCGAGCCGGGGTCCAGATAGGTCGTGGCCGGCAATGCGACGCGGGCGAAGCTCAGGAAATCGCCGCCGTCGGCGACGATCACCGCGTCGCGCGGCAGCGCGTCGCGCAGGGCGGCGAGCAGGCGATTCGGATGCATCAGGCCGTCGCTGCCCGGTGGCGCTGCGCGCAGCGAGCCGACCAGCTTTTCGGCGCGTTCCTCGTGTTTGGCGCGGATCCTCGACGCCCACTCCTTGTCGGTTGCCGGTGCACGGTCGCCGGCCGCGTCGAGGATGGCCTCCAGGGCGGCGGCCGGGGTGGCGAAGAGTTCCACCGCACCGCGTCGGTTGTCGCGAAGTTCAGCCGCGCAATCGGCAATGCGCAGGAACTGGGCGTCGCCGAACACCGCCGGTGAGCCGTAGGCGAGCTGGAAGTCCAGGCGCCGTCCGACGGTGATCACCAGGTCCGCATCTCCCATCACCGAGCCACGCATCGCACCCACCACCGACGGGTGCTCGTCGGGCACCAGGCCACGGCTCTCGCCGGTATCGAGGTACAGGGCGCCGAGGCGGTCGAGCAGGAGCGCGAGCGGCGTACCGGCCCCGCGTGCGCCGCGACCCGAGATCACCAGGGGCCGCCGGGCGGACCACAGCAGATCCACGGCCCGGCCCACCGCGGCGGTGTCGGGCAGGATTCGCGCCCTCGGCTTCGGTGCAAAATGCTCCGCAAGCTGCACCGCCCGGGGCACTTCGGCGCGCAGGGTGTCCACCGGGAAGTCCAGATACACCGGTCCCGGCTCGCCGCCCTGCCCGAAGGCGCGTGACACCGCCTCGTCGAGCTCCTGCAGCACCAGGTCGGGCTCCCGCACGGTACGGGCATAGCGCGTCAGCGGCCGGACGAAGTCGGTATGCGTCATGTCCTGCAGGGCACCGCGGTTTTCCTGGGCCCGTGGCGGGGTACCGGAGATCAGCAGCACCGGGGCGCGCGCGACGTGGGCGTTGGCGAGGCCGGTCATGGCGTTGGTGACGCCCGGGCCGGCGGTGATCAGCGCGACGCCCAGTCCGCCGGTCAGCTCGGCGTGGGCATGGGCCATGTAGACCGCTGCGCGTTCGTCGCGCACGTCGACGAGGCGGATGCCTTCCGCATCGACGCGCATCCAGATCGGCATGATGTGGCCGCCGCACAGCGCGAACACGCGGTCCACTCCGCGGGCCTTGAGGAAACGGGCGATCATCGCCGCCGCGCAGTTTTCGGTAACCTTTGGTGTATTCATCGCAGTCTCCCCCCTGTACCCGAGAAGGCCGGCAGCGGCGGCGGGGTGTCAGATTGATTGCGCCGCTGCCGGGCGCGGGCCGTCCGCAAGACGGCCCGATCGCGACCTGTCAGAAGACGTACGCGAAGCGCACGTTCAGGTTTCTCGACACCGGCATGTTCTCGCCGTCGATGCCGCCTTGATAGTGGACGGACAGGTGGTAGGTCGGCGCCAGGTGGAACATCGCGCCGAGGGTGCCGACATACTCGTGGGCGCGCGGGGCGCCGTCCTTGCTGTTCTGCCAGACGTAGTCCAGACCGACGTAGGGCTCCACCAGCGCCGAGACGCGATAGCCGAAACGGTTGGTGAAGGCATAGGGGTTGGCCGGATCGGGGGCGCCATCGTCCTCGGTCGGGCCGAGGAAGGTCACCGCCAGGTTGCCGGTCCAGTTGAACTTGTCGAACTGGCCGTCCCAGAACACCGAGGCGACGAAGTTCCAGCGCGTGCCGCGCAGCTCGCGATCGCCGATCGGGAGCTGGATGAAGCCGAAGTCGGTACCCAGCGTCCAGGTCGCGTTGGGCCTGATCCAGAACGCCGGGCCGACCAGCGCGTCGCCGATGCCGCTGACGCCGCCGCCGTTCTCCCGGTCATTGAAGCTGACCTTCGGCACGATCAGCTCCATCGCGATGCCGACGTCCGGGGCGACCTCCCAGAAATGCACGAACTTGGAGAGGCTGACCAGGGTCTCGACGTCGCCGGCGTCGGTGCGGTCGCCGCTGCCGTTCCATGCCTTCTTGGTCTTCTGGAACGTCGAGTACTCGACGAACACGTTCCACGGCTTCATCCCCGCCGGGTCCGGCAGCGCGTACTCGTGCGCGCCGATGAAGCCGCGCTGGACCTGGGCGTGGGC
>JAGRGB010000055.1 GCA_020445745.1 Rhodocyclaceae bacterium
CGGTTCAGGAAGCGACGTGTCGGGTTGAGCTCGGAGGCCAGCATCATCCGCCTTCGTGGTTATCGACGACTGGGTGCGATCCGATCGTGGCGGAGCCGTGGCGACCGACGAAGACGATCGGCCGGGCAGCGCCATCCACCGATCCGGCCGGGTGGCCTGGCATGCCGGGTCGAGCACCGGCTCGCGGAAGATCTTCGGGCTGGCGGGTTCGATGGCGGGACGGTCGAGCGCGTCGCATCGTCAGCACCTGTGCGTAGCGAATCCGACCGTCGCGATGGATGGCCGTGAGTCCCGTTCTCATTCGTCGGTGCCGGCTGAGCGCAGTCCACCGGCGTCGCTGCGCCGCAGTCGCGTGGCATGCCATCGATTCGCGCGTCCTCGTCGGGTGCATGGCGTGCGTGCCTCGCCGACCAGGCGATGCCGTGCCCGCGCTCGCGCCCCGGGCCTCGCGTCGTCCCGGATGCTGTGATCGATGATCGTGCGAATACTGAGCCATCGGTGCGGGCCGCGCGTGACGAACGTTCCATGGGTCGGACGTCGGTTGTCGATCATTGCGCGGCCGATGTCAATCGCCCGGCGGACGTTCGACGGGCGATCGCGGATGCGTGGCAGGCGCCGGTGCCGGCATATCGTCGATCGGGCATCGCTGCCGAGGCTGTCATGACATTCAGGTGAATCTGGACTGGTTGTGGCGCTGCCGGAATCGTTGCCCGGTGCCGCCTGATCGTCGGGCCGAATTCCGAGCGAAAGCCGCGCACCGCGCCGGGATCAACTTGCGCTGCGGTCGACCCGGTCGGTGGCGCGACGGGCAATGCCGGAAGCCGGCGTCGGACGCATCGGCGGTTCTCGTCCGCAACCTCGGGCGTGGCCGGCATGCCACGCGGCTACGGCTCGTCGCGGAGGGTGGCGAGCGTGCCGCCCAGGGCCGCCCGGACACTGCGCGCCCTGACCAGATCTGCAGCGGCCCGGGCGGCGGCCTCGATGTAGCCATGCTGGCCGTGGATCAGGACGAGTAGCTGGCAGCCCTCGATCAGCACCATCAACTGGCGCGCCAGCGTCGCGGGCGCTTCGAGCCCGGCATCGAGCAGCGCACGGCACAGTTCGTCCTCGACCGCGACCTTGTGTCGATGGGCTGCCCTTCGGGCAGGATGGCCCGGCGAGTCGCTGAACTCGATTGCCGCGCGGGTGAAGCCCGAGCCACGCCAGCCCGGCGTCGACGCCCACTGCTGCAATCCGCCGAACAGAGCATCGACAACTTCGTCCAGGGTGCCGCCGGTGCCCTCGGACCAGGCCCGGATGCGGGCCAGCATGAGTTCGTGTTGCGCGTCCATCACCGCCGCGATCAGGGCGTCCTTGCTTTCGAAATGCTGGTAGAGGGTGCGCTTGGTGATGCCGGCCGCATCGGCGATGGCATCGACGCCGACGCGGGCGAAGCCCCCCTGATAGAAGCGCTGGTAGGCCGCGTCCACGATGCGTCCTCTCGTTTCGTCACGCCTCGTGCGCATTTGGTGCTCCAAAAAAA
>JAGRGB010000056.1 GCA_020445745.1 Rhodocyclaceae bacterium
ACCGAAGCCGATGGCGGTACCGAGCGCACCGGCACCGATCAGGATGGCGACGGCGATGGCGGTGTGTCCGAGCAGCATGGACATTGCTTCCATTACGTATCTCCTTGAGAGGGTTTGAAGCGGTTGGTGGAACGGGTTGGGTAAATCAGTGCGACGCGCTGGCCATCGACATGTAGACGATCGTCAGCATCATGAAGACGAAGGCCTGCAGCGTGATGATCAGGATGTGGAACAGTGCCCACGGCAGTGCCAGCGGCAGCTGCCAGATGCCAAGCAGTGCGATCAGGATGAACACCATCTCGCCCGCGTACATGTTTCCGAAAAGTCGCAACGAGAGCGAGATCGGCTTGGCCACGTCTTCCACGATGCGGAAGAGCAGATTGACCGGCGCCAGCTTGGCGCCGAACGGCGCGGAGAACACCTCGTGGGCGAATCCGCTAGCGCCTTTCACGGCGAAATTCATGTAGATCATGATGCAGAAGACCGACAGCGACATCGCGAAGGTCAGATTGGGGTCGGTGGTCGGCACGACCTTCAGGTAGTGCACGCCGACCGCGCCTGCGGTCACGGGCAGGACATCCACCGGAATCAGGTCCATCGCGTTCATCACGAAGACCCAGATGAAGATCGTGATCGCCAGCGGCGTCACCAGCTTGCTCTTGCCGTGATAGGTGTCCTTGACCTGCTGATCCACGAAGGTCAATACGAGCTCGAAGAAATTCTGCCAGCCGGACGGCACGCCGCTGGACGAGCGCGCTGCGATCTTGGCGAGAAAGCCGAATACCACCAGCCCCAGGATGCCGGACACCAGCAGCGTATCCATGTGGAGCGTCCAGAAGCCGTGGCAGTGGCCATCGACCTTGGCCGCTTCGGAGCACCATTTCAGGTTGGTGAGGTGGTGAGTAATGTACTCAGTGGCGGTAAGCGTCCCAGAAGCCATGGTTTCCCTACTCGGTCAGCGTTTATTCAGTAGCGCCATCCAGTAGACGGCGAACGTGAATGCGTAAGCCACGAAGAGCGGTCCCACCGCCACATCGGGGCACCCCAAAAACACAGCGGCGAACAGTAGGACGGTGACCAGAAACTTATAGGCCTCGCCCAAAAGTTGCGCCTGATACGCTTGCTTTGGGTCGACCGCGTCGCGCCTGAGTGCGCGCCACGCGTATGCGGCCCCGGAGAGGATTCCGATCGCGCCCCCGATCAAGGCCGAGATCGAGCCCCAAGCTCCGGAAAATGGCGCCGCAACGACCGCGACGCCAAATGCCACTAGAGCCTGGCGATTGAGCACCCAGCGAACCTGCGGATGCAAGACACCCCCCCCGAAAAACAGCGGGAGTTTATCAAGAACTTTGTTACGGGTCAATTGTCGAACGGACTGGAATTTCGCACATGCAAACACAAATAATTTGTTTAGAATCATATATATATAATATTGTTTGTTGCAGTGCACCATGGTACGCACGCTGAAACAATTTGCCTCTGGGGGTTTCGCGGAGGGGTCGGCCGGCTACCCAAGCGGCTGCCGTCGAGCGGCAAGGTCCATGACATCGACATCTGGCCAGACCTCCCCGTGAGCGATTGCCGGCAGCCATGCCGCGGCATTCTTTCCGGATCGGATTTCGCGCTGGCGACGGTCGGCATCGGCTTCCTGCTGTACCTCCTGCCGGATCACGGGGCGTCGCTGCAGTTGACCCGACAGGGGCTCGCGCTGCATCCGTGGCAACTGGTCAGCGGCCACCTGGTGCATTGGAGCCCCAGCCATCTCGCCGGCAACGCCTGTGCGCTGCTGCTGCTCGCGCGACTGGCGGGAGAGCGCGCACCACCGCCCATGTGGGCCCTTGCCGGCCTGCTGCTGTGCTCGGCGACGATGATCGCGGCATTGCCCGATCTCGCCTTCTATCGGGGCAGTTCGACGCTGGTCGCGATCCATCTGATGCCGGCAGCGGCAACGCTGTGGCAGCGCGGTGGCCGGCCACGGCGAGCCGCCGCCGTGCTGGTGGCGGTCTATCTCGCCCACCTGCTCAGCCAAGCCTTCGGGCTGGACTCCTCACCGCTGCTGCCCGCGAACGTACGCAGCACATGGGAACTCCACCTGCTCGGCCTGGGCTGGGGCGGGATCGGCCTGCTGCTGCCTCAGCGCAATCTTTCGAGCAGACCTTCGAGTTGATCCAGCGACGAGAAGTGCAGCGAGATGCTGCCCGCACCCCGCCGGTTGGCGCGAATCTTGACGGTCGCGCCGACCACATCGGAGATCTCTTCCTCGAGCGCGAGCAGGTCCCGGTCCGGCGCCGCAGGCGCCGGCCTCACCCGCGGCTCGATCTCGTTCTGGACCAGTTTCTCCGCTTCGCGGACGGACAGCTGGCGGGCAGCGATGCGATTGCCGAACTGGATCTGGCGCGCGCCGTCGAGCGGCAGCAGCGCACGCGCGTGTCCCATGTCGAGATCCCCGGCCATCAGCAGCTCCTGGACCGGCTCGGCGAGCTGGAGCAGCCGCAACAGGTTGCTCGCGGCAGGACGCGATCGGCCGACCGCGTCGGCGGCCTGCTGGTGGGTCATGTCGAACTCGTCGATCAGGCGCTGGATTCCGGCAGCCTCCTCGAGGGGATTGAGATTCTCGCGCTGGATGTTCTCGATCAGCGACATCGCCAGCGCAGCTTCGTCGGGAATCTCGCGCACCAGGCAAGGAACCGCCCCCAGTCCGGCGATCCGCGCCGCCCGCCAGCGTCGTTCTCCGGCGATGATCTCGTAGTCGCCCTCGTCCAGCGGACGCACCATGATCGGCTGCATGATGCCGCGATTGCGGATCGACGCCGCGAGTTCGTCGAGCGAGCCCGGGTCCATCCGCGTGCGAGGCTGGTACTTGCCCGGCCGCAGCACGTCGATTGCCAGCGTCTGCAGCTCGCCGCGCTCCTCGTCGTCTTCGCCATTGCCGCCGAGCAGCGCATCCAGTCCGCGTCCCAGTCCCTTGAGCTTCGGTCTTGCCATCACAATCACGTCCCGTCACAGGGCCTTGACCCGTTGAATCATTTCCTTGGCAAACGCTACGTAAGCCTTCGCGCCCTTGGCATTGGCGTCGAACAGCACGCCGGGCATGCCGTGGCTGGGCGCCTCCGCGAGACGCACGTTGCGCGGCACCACCGCCTCGAAGACCTTGGCGCCGAAGTGCGACTCGAGCTGCGCCGAGACCTGCTGCTGCAGCGTGATGCGGGCATCGAACATGACGCGCAGCAGACCGATGATCTTCAGGTCCGGATTGAGATTGGCGTGCACCTTCTTGATCGTATTGACCAGATCGGACAAGCCCTCCAGCGCGTAGTACTCGCACTGCATCGGGATTATCACCCCATGCGAGGCGCACAGGCCATTGAGTGTCAGCATCGACAGCGATGGCGGGCAGTCGACGAGCACGAAATCATAGTCGCCGGACGCCGCCGCGAGCGCGTCGCGCAGCCGGTGCTCGCGGCGCTCGAGTTCCACCATCTCGACCTCGGCGCCGGCCAGTTCACGGTTCGCCGGCAGCACGTCGTAGCCGCCCTGGGGCGATCGCAGCCGGCATGCGGCCAGATCCGAGATGCCGACCAGCAACTGGTAGACGGTGCGTTCCAGGCCGCGCTTGTCGATGCCGCTGCCCATCGTCGCATTGCCCTGCGGATCGAGGTCCACGAGCAGGACCCGCTGGCGGCGCGCCTGCAGCGCGGCGGCGAGGTTGACGCTCGTCGTGGTCTTGCCGACGCCGCCCTTCTGGTTGGCGATACAAAAGATACGGGCCATCAGGCGGCTCCCTCGCATGTCATGACGATCAGGTGACGCTCGGCGTCGACCCCCGGCACCTGCAGTTCGATCACTTCGGAAACGGCTACGCCGTCCGGCAAGCCCGCCAGTTCCTGCTGCGGGCGGGTCCCCTTCATGGCCAACAGTCTGCCGCCGGGCACGAGCAGCGGGGCCGCCACGCGGGCGAGCTCGGCCAGATCCGAGAATGCCCGCGAGACGACCACGTCGAAGCCCCGATCATCGTGCCACTGCTCGATCCTGCTGTGCACCGGACGGAAGTTGTCGAGTCCCAACTCGATGCGGGCCTGGCACTGGAAGCTCGCCTTCTTGCCCACTGCCTCGATCGACACGACTTGCAGCAGCGGGCTGGCAATCGCCAGCGGAATGCCCGGCAGGCCGCCGCCCGAACCGACGTCGGCAAGACGTTCGATGGCACCGAGATGCGGCAATACCGACAGCGCGTCGAGCAGATGATGGGAGATCACCAGCCGCGGATCCCGGATCGCCGTCAGATTGTAGGTGCGATTCCATTTCAGCAGCAGGCGCGCATAGGCCGCCAGCCGATCCGCCGCAGCGTCGGGCAAATCGATACCCAACGCGGCGGCGCCGCGCTTGATCGCCGCTCGATCGGTCATGCGCTTCGGCGGTCGACGTCGCTCGCGTCGCGCGCGGCCAGTTCCCGGCGCTTGAGCCAGACCAGCAGCAGCGAAATCGCCGCCGGCGTCACACCCTGGATGCGGCTGGCCTGACCCACCGTCTGTGGCCGATGGGCCGCGAGCTTCTGCTGCACCTCCTTCGAGAGGCCACGTACCGCCGCGTAGTCGAAGTCGTCCGGCAAGGTCATCGACTCCTGCTGCACACTGCGCGACACCTCGTCGCGCTGGCGATCGATGTAGCCCTGGTACTTGGCCGCGATTTCGAGCTGCTCGACGACCTGCGGGTCGTCGACCGGCGAGTCCGGCGCACCGGGCAGCGACATCAGCTCCGCGTAGCGGGTCTGCGGCCTGCGCAGCAGATCGAAGAAGCGATACTCTCGCTCCAGCGCCTTGCCCAGCACCTCCTCGGCCAGCGCGGCCGGTATCCGGTCGGGATGGGCGAAGGCCGACTTCAGGCGCGCGCTCTCACGCTCGATCGCCTCCCGCTTTTCGCAGAACCGGCGCCAGCGATCGTCGCCCACCATGCCCAGCCGCCGGCCCTGCTCGGTCAGTCGCAGGTCGGCGTTGTCCTCCCGCAGGCTGAGGCGGAACTCGGCCCGCGAGGTGAACATTCTGTAGGGCTCGGCGACACCGCGGGTGACGAGGTCGTCCACCAGCACGCCGAGGTAGGCCTCGTCGCGACGCGGGCACCAGGGCTCCCGGCCCAGCGCCTGCAGGGCTGCATTGGCGCCCGCCAGCAGTCCCTGGGCGGCGGCTTCCTCGTAGCCGGTGGTGCCGTTGATCTGTCCGGCGAAGAAGAGGCCGGAGAAGGACTTGGTTTCCAGGCTCGCCTTCAGATTCCGCGGATCGTAGAAATCGTACTCGATGGCATATCCGGGGCGCAGGATGTGTGCGTTCTCGAGCCCCTGGATCGAATGCACCACCGCCAGCTGGACATCGAACGGCAGCGAGGTCGATATCCCGTTGGGGTAGAGCTCGTGGGTCTCGAGACCTTCCGGCTCGAGGAAGATGTTGTGGCTCGCCTTGTCGGCGAAGCGGTGGATCTTGTCTTCGATCGACGGACAGTAGCGTGGCCCGACCCCTTCTATGACCCCCGCATACATCGGCGAGCGGTCCAGGTTGGCGCGGATGATGTCGTGGGTGCGCTCGTTGGTGTGGGTGATCCAGCACGGCATCTGGCGCGGGTGCTGCGCAGCGCTGCCGAGGAAGCTGAATACCGGGGCCGGATCGTCGCCGGGTTGCAGCGCCATCACCGAGCGGTCGACCGTGCGCCCATCGATGCGCGGCGGCGTGCCGGTCTTCAATCGTCCCTGGGGCAGGTCCAGTTCCTTGAGCCGCTCGCCCAGCGACACCGACGGCGGATCGCCCGCGCGGCCGCCGCTGTGGTGGCTCATGCCGACGTGGATCAGCCCGTTGAGAAAGGTACCGGCGGTCAGCACCACGGTCCGCGACTCGAAGCGAATGCCGAGTTGGGTGACGACACCCGTGACTCGCTCGCCGAGCACCGTCAGATCCTCGACGGCCTGCTGGAACAGCGTCAGCTTCGGTTGGTTTTCGAGCCGACGGCGGATCGCCGCCTTGTAGAGGACGCGGTCGGCCTGGGCCCGCGTCGCCCTCACCGCCGGCCCTTTCGAGGCATTGAGGATGCGGAACTGGATGCCGCCTTCGTCGGTCGCGGCCGCCATCGCGCCGCCCAGCGCATCGACCTCACGCACCAGGTGGCCCTTGCCGATTCCGCCAATCGACGGATTGCAGCTCATCTGGCCCAGGGTCTCTATGCTGTGGGTCAACAGCAGCGTCTCGCACCCCATGCGGGCCGCGGCGAGCGCCGCCTCGGTGCCGGCATGGCCGCCACCGACGACGATCACGTCGAATCGGGAAGGATAGAGCATCGCGCAACCCACACTCGGGCGAAAACCGGAGGCGCGATTCTACGCCGTTGCGGCTTGCAAGCCTAGCGCCAACGACGCCATCGGCGCGGAAAATCTGCGCCTAAACATTACCTTAGGGTCAGGCCCAGGCCGCGCGGCGGCCACCCCGACTACTGCAGGACGTTGTAGCTCTCCTGCAGCAACGCCAGTTCGGT
Organism: Rhodocyclaceae bacterium; assembly: GCA_020445745.1. Taxonomy (GTDB): domain Bacteria; phylum Pseudomonadota; class Gammaproteobacteria; order Burkholderiales; family Rhodocyclaceae; genus Cognatazoarcus. The sequence goes on from JAGRGB010000056.1 coordinate 6,514, forward strand.
CGCGTTGCGCACGAAGGTCATGCTGCAATCGATGGCGCTGCCGCACACGCTGAAATGCGCCAGTTGCTCGACCAATGCCATGTCGTCGGGATCGTTCATCAACGGGATCTCGACGATTCCGTCGAACAATTCGCTGCCCCCCTGCCAGATCAGCATCGCCTCCTCCGGCACCGGTTCGCCCGGTACCTGCCCCTCGGAGACGGGCAGCGTCAGGTTGTCGCTGGCCTTCAGCAGGAGGCAATTGAGCTTGCCGGCACCGCCGTACCAGCAGGCCCAGTCTGCGTTGGGGGAGGTCTGCGCCGACACCTGAGCAGCGACCGAACAGGCGATCACGCCGAGCCAGCGTACTGCGGCACTGGATTTCATGGAGATTACCTCTACAATATTGCCGGCTCTATGCGCGCCGGCGGTCGAGGGACGGCAAGCAAGATATAAACCTGTCATTTGCGGCCACACCGGCGGCACCCGTTTCGCGGCGCCTGTAGAGAATCGCCGTCTTTTCATTTCAGGCGCTTGGCATGCAGACGCGAGGAATTCTCAAGCGACGGACGGCAAAAAAGCCGGGTTCCGCGAGGATCAGCGTGAGGGCCAGGGCAGCGGTGACTATCCCAGCGGCGAGAATATCCTCCGAATATGGGAGTTCGCCGGCAAGCGGGATCGCCCACCGCAACCCGACGATCGGAATCAGCATGACCGACAGCGCACCGGCCACCGGCGGCAGGTGCCGCGCGATCGAAGACCACAGCATCTGGGCCACGCCCTAGTCGATCAATGCGCCGTGGGCCAAGCCTGCCCAGCCGACCGCGCTCGGCGTGTGGTCGGGCAGCGGCGCGAAAGACGGCCAGCGCCCGCGTCGCCGGCACCGTCGTAGCGACCATCCCTTCGGTCGTCACCTCGGTCGGCACGACCGCCGGGCCGCGGCGTGATGCGCTCGCCGAGCAACGGCACGCCGGGCTTCACGGTCCACACCGGTATCGTGAAACGGACAAGCGCAGCCCGACCCGATGCCAGCGGCTGCACGCCAGAGATCGCGAGGGCGTGCCAGCCGGACTATCTGTGACAACGCCGATCCGCGCGCTCGCAACGGGATGCCGCGCGCCCGATATCAGGCCGACAACGGGGTCAGCCGCACCAGCGCGAGCAGCGTGCGGACCGGCTCCCTGCCGGCACCACGCACGCCGACGGCGGGAACGCTCAGGACAGCGCCGCGAGCGCCGACCGGTAGTCCGGCTCCTGCTTGATCTCGGGGACCAGTTCCGAGTGCAGCACGCGGTCGTTCTCGTCGAGCACCACCACCGCGCGCGCGGTCAGCCCGGTGAGCGGGCCCGAGGTGATCGCGACGCCGTAGTCGCGGGCGAAACCGGCACTGCGGAAGTCCGACAGCGTCTCGACGTTCTCGAGGCCCTCGGTCGTGCAGAAGCGTTTCGCCGCGAACGGCAGATCGGCCGAGATGACCAGTACCACGGTGTTGGCGAGCGCCGAGGCTTCGGCGTTGAACTTGCGGGTCGAGGTCGCGCAGGTCGGGGTATCGAGGCTCGGCACGATGTTGAGCACCTTGCGCTTGCCGGCGTAGCTGTCCAGTCCCACGTCCTCGAGGGCTCCATTGGTCAGCGTCAGCGGCGGTGCACTGTCGCCGACCTGCGGAAATCTGCCGGCGATGTCGATCGGGTTGCCGGCCAGTGTCACGTTTGCCATGGGTTCTTCTCCTTGCTCCGTTGGTTCGGCCGTTCGGACCCCGGACATCGGATCGCCCCGGCACATTTCGACTGCTGTCGCCCCTAGGGCAGGAAGCGCTGCAGCAGCTCGTTCAGGAATCGGCGCCCGAGCTCGGTCGGCCGTATGTCATCCGCATCGATGGCGAGCAGCCCGTCACGACGCGCGACGGACAGCGTCACCTCGACGACCGCCAGCGGCATTCCGGTGACCGCCTCGAACAGGTGCCGCGGAAAGCCGCGGCGAAGCCGGAGCGCGTTCATCATGAACTCGAAGGGTAGTTCGTCCGCGGACACCTGGCGAGACTCGCTGACGAACCGCCGCTCGCCGGCAGCTTCCAGGTAGGCCCTGGGGTGACGGTGCCGGATCTCACGCACGACACCGTGCTGTCCCGAGAGCTTGCCGTGGGCGCCCGCACCGATGCCGAGGTAGTCGCCGAAGCGCCAGTAATTGAGATTGTGCAGGCAGGCCTGCCCGGGCCGCGCGAAGGCCGACACCTCGTAGTGCTCGTAGCCGGCCGACGCCAGCCTCGCCTCCAGCGCATCCTGCATCGCGGCGGTGCAGTCCTCGTCGGGCAGCGGCGGCGGGACGGCATGAAACTCGGTGTTCGGCTCGATCGTCAGCTGGTAGCACGACAGGTGGCCCGCACCGTAGCCGAGGGCGATGTCGAGGTCGCTCGCAAACATCGCCGGCTGCTGTCCGGGCAGTCCGTACATGAGGTCCAGGTTGACGCGCTCGAAATGGCTCAGCGCGGCCTCGACGGCCCGCCGCGCGTCGGCACCGTCGTGAATCCGGCCGATCGCCGCGAGCAGCCGGTCGTCGAAACTCTGCACACCGACCGACAGGCGATTGACACCGGCCTCCCGATAGCCAGCAAAGCGCCCGGCATCGGCCGCGCCCGGGTTGGCCTCGAGGGTGATCTCGGCCCCCGGCGCCAGGTTGCCGAGGGCACGCACGCCGTCCAGCAGCCGTGACAGCTGGTCCGGGTCGATCAGGCTCGGCGTGCCGCCGCCGACGAACACGCTGTGGATGCGCCGTCCCCAGATCTGCGGCACGGCGCTTTCGAGATCCGCCAGCAGCGCATCCACGTATCGCGCCTGCGGGATGTCGCCGCGCAGCGGATGGGAATTGAAATCGCAGTAAGGACATTTCCTGACGCACCAGGGGAAATGCACGTACAGCGCCAGCGGCGGCGGTGCGGTCAAGGTCGGGGCCATGGCCCGGCGGGGCGCAGCCGGTTCGATCGGGATGTACCGCATCGGCGTTCAGAGCCCGGTGGTCTCCAGTCGCGCCAGCAGGTGGCGCATGGCCTGCGCCCGGTGGCTCAGGGTGTTCTTCAGCGCCGCGTCGATCTCGGCCGCGGTCTGCCCCATCTCGGGCAACAGGAACAACGGATCGTAGCCGAATCCGTTGTCGCCACGGGGCGAGCGCAGAATCTCGCCGGCCCACTGGCCGTCCGCGATCATCGGCTGCGGGTCGTCGGCATGGCGCAGCAGCACCAGCGTGCACGAGAAGAAGGCCTGTCGATCGTCGCAGTCGGCCATCCGCGACAGCAGCAGCTCGTTGTTGCGCTCATCCGACCTGGGGTCACCGGCAAAGCGCGCCGACTGAACCCCGGGAGCCCCCCCGAGGGCAAACACGCACAGGCCGGAATCGTCCGCCAGCGCCGGCAGGCCGGTCGCACGCGAGGCGTGCCGTGCCTTCGCCAGCGCGTTCTCGACAAAGGTCGGATGCGGCTCGTCGGCTTCTGCGACCCCGAGACTCGACTGCGGCAGCACTTCGAAGCCGAGCGGTTCGAGCAGCGCCGACAGTTCGCCCGCCTTCTTGGCGTTGTTGCTGGCCAGCACCAGGCGCGTCATCTCGTTCTCCCCGCCATGGCCTCACCGCGACGCCCCGAGCGCCGCGCGCTGGATCGTCACCAGTTGGGCGGCCCCACCGGCGGCAATATCCATCAACGCGTCGAGTTCGTCCCGGCTGAAGGGCTTGCCCTCGGCGGTCGCCTGCACCTCGACGATGTCGCCCGACTCGGTGATCACCACGTTCATGTCGGTGTCACAGGCGGAATCCTCGGCATAGTCGAGATCGACCACCGGTAGTTCCCGATACATGCCGACCGACACCGCCGCGACCAGTTCCCGCATCGGGCTTGCCGCCAGCACGCCGGCACGCACCAGCCCCGCGAGGGCATCGTGCAGCGCCACCGCCGCCCCGGTGACCGCGGCCGTGCGCGTGCCGCCGTCGGCCTGCAGGACGTCGCAGTCGATCACCACCTGCCGTTCGCCGAGGGCATCGAGGTCGACCACCGCGCGCAGGCTGCGGCCGATCAGGCGCTGGATCTCCTGGGTGCGCCCGCTCTGGCGGCCGCGCGCCGCCTCGCGGACGCTGCGGGTGTGGGTGGCGCGCGGCAGCATGCCGTATTCGGCGGTGATCCAGCCCCGACCGCGGCCGCGCAGAAACGGTGGCACCGACTCCTCGACGCTGGCGTTGCACAGCACCTGGGTGTCACCGATTTCGATCAGCGCGGAGCCTTCCGCATGCCGGGTGAAGCCGCGGACCAGGCGGACCGGGCGCAACTGGTCGGCGGCGCGATGACTGGGTCTCATTTGGTGTATTTCTGGATGGCCTGGTTGATCTCGCGAATGGCCCGCTCGATCTCGTCGTCAGACAGATCCTCGTGACCGCTGCCGCCTGCGGGCCGGGTGCGCAGGAAGCCCTCCATCTGGGTCGTGAACGCCCCCAGTTCCATGGTCTTGGTGGACACGCTACCGGGCTGTCCCTCAGCGTAGTTCTCTTCCCAGTTCAACGCAATCAGCGAAAGATTGTCGCACGACGACCCGCCGCGCTGCTCGGCCAGATCCATGATCTTGGGCACCGTTTCCATGACCCGGCCCTTGCTCAGATTGGCGATCACCAGTTGATCGTCGAGCGGCCCCCAGACGCCGTCGGAGCAGATCGCGATGACGTCGCCGCGGTACAGAGGCGTGCGCTTGGAGAACTCGATCTGTGGTGAGTGACTGCCGCCCAGACAACTGTAGATGCGGTTCCTGCTCGGGTGCTTGGCCGCCCCCTCGGCATCCAGCAGCCCCTGGTCCATCATCAGCTGGACCCGCGAATGATCCTTCGTCCGCGAGGCGATCCCGCCGCGGCGCAGCAGGTACAGGCGGGAATCGCCGGCATGCGCCCAATAGGCCTGGCTCTCCTGGATGATGGCGGCGACCACGGTGGTGCGCGGCGCATCGTCGAGGGACTTGTCGAAGGCGTAGTCGAGGATCGCATGGTGGGCATTGGTCAGCGCCCGCGACAGGAACAACACCGGATCGGCCAGCCCCGGCCGAGCCTCGCGCTGAAACGCCTGGGCGACGAACTGCACCGCGATCTGCGCGGCCACCTCGCCGTGAAGGTGCCCGCCCATGCCGTCCGCGACGATCATCAGCAGGGCTTCGCGCGAGTAGGAATAGGCGACGCGGTCCTGGTTGTTGCGTCGCCGTCCGATGCGACTTTCCTGGAAGATTGTGAACTTCATTGCCGTCCGATGAAGGTGCGCAGCCTCGTGCTCCAGTCGGTAAACCAGGTGCCGGGCACCGGTTCGGCGCCCGATGGGCTGGCCAGCGCCTTTTGCAGCGCGTACACGCTCTGGGGACGCTTGAGCGGGTCGAGTTGAAGGCACCAGTCGATGGTCTGCAACAACTGGCGGTTGTACTTGCCCGCAAACTGTTTCACCGCGGGCACCAGTTCGTCGCGCTCGCCGCGCTCGTCGGCCCGTTGCGGCGGACCGCCGGCAATGCAGGCATGGAGGCTCGCGCCGACGCTGTAGATGTCGCTCCACGGCCCCAGGCCACCGCGGCTGGCCAGTTGCTCGGGCGACGCGAAGCCGGGCGTATACATCGGCTTCAGGACCGGCTGGTCGCTCATCAGGGTCTGGCGGGCGGCGCCGAAGTCTAGCAGGACCGGCGTGCCGTCCGCCCGCAGGTAGATGTTCGAGGGCTTGATGTCGAGATGCAGCAGCTTGTGAGCGTGGACCTCGCGCAGGCCGTTGAGCATGCGCGTGAACACGCCTCGCAGGAAGCGCTCGCTGATCTCGCCACGCTGCCGGTGGCGATGCACGTAGTCGTTGAGGGTGCGCCCGCGTTCGAACTGCATGACCATATAGACGGTATTGTTGGCACGGAAGAAGTTCAGCACCCGCACCACGTTCGGGTGCATCAGGCGCGCCAGCGAACGCCCCTCCTCGAAGAAGCATTTCATGCCGTAGCGGAACGCCGACAGGTGTTCGTCGGTAATCTGCGGCGCGATCTGCCCTTCCTTGCGCAGCGCCAGCGAGTTGGGCAGATACTCCTTGATGGCGACCGGCGTCCCCCCCTTGTCGTAGGCAAGGTACACGATGGAGAAGCCCCCGAGCGAGAGCTGGCGCTCGATGCGGTATTGCTCCAGCTCGAATCCAGAAGGAAGGGGGCAGTTGGCCTGGGCAGGCATCGGTCAGTGGCGGCGCATAAAATCCATGCAATCAGAATACCAAACGCCCCGGACCGCCTGGCTGCGGCTGCTGGCCGGCGAATCCCACCCGGCTTCGGCCGGCGCATGGGCTGCCGCCCCCGCGCTCGCCGTCGCCGACCGGCGAACCGTGAAATATCCTGCCCGGGGCGCTACTATCCATGGCTACGCCCCGATTGTCGTTGTTTGAAACCGGCGCTGTAAAGTTTGCAGCGCAGCGAAACTGGAAGTCAGAATGATCCACAGCATGACCGGCTTTGCCTCGCACAGCCGAGATCTCGGGCCCGTGACCCTGCACCTGGAGCTGCGCAGCGTCAACTCGCGCTATCTGGATCTCGCGTTCCGCATCGTCGAGGATCTGCGCCAGGCCGAGCCCCAGTTGCGCGAACTGCTCGGCACACGGCTGAAGCGCGGCAAGGTCGAGTGTCGCGTGAATCTGCAGCACAACGACGTCGCACCGCGCGAGCTCAAGCTCAACCGCGGCCTGCTGGCACAGCTCGGCCGCGCCCAGCAGAACGTTCTCGAACTGCTGCCCGGGTCTTCGCCGTTCTCGGTCAACGACATCCTGCGCTGGCCGGGGATGCTCGACGACGACAGCCTGGCCTACGAGCAGATACAGGTTCCGTTGCTGGCGCTGGCCGGCGAGGCGCTCGACGAGTTGCTGGCGAGCCGCAGCCGCGAGGGTGACAAGCTGGCGGACGTGATCGGCGAACGCGTCGCCCTGATGCGCGCGCTGGTTCGCCGCGCCGAGCCCCTGGTGCCGGCCCAGGTCACCGACTTCCAGGAACGCCTGGCGGGGCGCCTGCGCGAGGCGGTCGCGACGATGGACGAGGAGCGCATCCGGCAGGAGGTGGCAGTGTTCGCGCAACGGGTCGACGTCGCCGAGGAACTGGCGCGCCTGGCGACCCATCTCGACGAAGTCGAGCGCATCCTCGCGGCAGGCGGCATCGCCGGCAAGCGGCTCGACTTCCTGATGCAGGAACTCAATCGCGAGGCCAACACGCTGGGATCGAAATCGTTCTCTTCCGACCTCACGTCGATCGCGGTCGATCTCAAGCTCTACATCGAACAGATGCGCGAGCAGGTTCAGAACATCGAATGACCGACGCAGGCGATCGACGCAATGCCGCCGGCACGCTGCTGATCGTCAGCGCGCCTTCCGGCGCCGGCAAGACGACCCTGGTGCGGGGCCTGCTCGAACGCGACCGCGAGCTCGGGCTGTCGGTGTCGTTCACGACCCGGGCACCCCGCTCCGGGGAGCGCCACGGCGTCGACTATCACTTCGTCGGGGACGGCGAATTCCTCGAGCGGCGCGACCGCGGCGAATTCGTCGAGTGGGCGGTGGTGCACGGCAACTACTACGGCAGTTCCAGCACCTGGCTGCATGACCAGACCGCCGCCGGCCGCGACATCGTGCTCGAGATCGACTGGCAGGGCGCACGGCAGGTGCGTCGTTGTTTCCCGTCGGCGGTCGGCGTGTTCGTGCTGCCGCCGTCGGTCGACGAACTCGAGCGACGGCTGCGCGGCCGCGGCACCGACAGCGATGCGGTAATCGGGCAGCGTTTGCTCGCCGCCCGGTCCGAGATGCGCCATCTGGCCGAATTCGACTACGTTATAATCAACAACGAGTTATCGGTGGCCCTCGACGACCTCCAGGCCGTGCTGCGCGCCTCGCGCCTGCGCTACGCCAGGCAGAAGCAGCGCCACCCCGAGTACCTTGAATCTCTAGAACAGGACTGAAGCATGGCCCGCATCACCGTCGAAGACTGCCTCAACCGGATCCCCAACCGTTTCCAGCTGACCCTGGCGGCGACCTATCGCGCCCGCCAGCTCACCGCCGGCGCCATGCCGCAGATCGAAACCGACCGCAACGACAAGGACAAGCCGACGGTAATCGCTCTGCGCGAGATCGCCGCCGGCAAGGTCGGACTGGAAATGCTCAATCGCGGCCAGGCCTGACCCCCGGCCGGGGAGGAGCGCACGCATCGTGGCCGAAGCCCAGCCCGCGCCCGCCCCGGCGAGACCGCTGCCCGCTTCGAGCGTCGTCGCGCTCGAATTCGAACGCTTGCGCGCATCCCTCGGCGAATACCTGCGCCACGAGGACATCGGACGCGTCGAGGCGGCCTACCATTTCGCGGCACGGGCGCACGATGGCCAGTTCCGTCAAAGCGGTGAACCCTATGTCACCCATCCGGTCGCGGTCGCGGAGATCGTCGCCGGCTGGCGGCTCGACCCGCAGGCACTGATCGCCGCGCTCCTCCACGACGTCATGGAGGACACCGCGATCACCAAGCAGGAGATCGCGGACGCGTTCGGCAAGGTGACCGCCGAACTGGTCGATGGCCTGTCCAAGCTCGACAAGATCGAGTTCAGCTCGCAGGAAGAGGCGCAGGCCGAGAACTTTCGCAAGATGCTGCTGGCGATGGCCAGCGACCTGCGGGTGATCCTGATCAAGCTCGCCGACCGCCTGCACAACATGCGCACCCTCGATTCGGTGAGTCCGGCCAAGCGGCGAAGGGTCGCCAGCGAGACCTTCGAGATCTACGCGCCGATTGCCAATCGGCTCGGTCTCAACCAGATGTATCGCGAATTGCAGGAACTGTCGTTCGAGCACAAGTACCCGATGCGCTTCCGGGTGCTGACCAAGGCCGTGCGCTCGGCCCGCGGCAACCGGCGCGAAGTGATCGGCAAGGTGCTCACCGCGCTCGACGAGCGCCTGCCCCAGTGGGGCATCGCGGCCGAGATCCACGGCCGCGAGAAGCACATCTACGGCATCTATCGCAAGATGGTCGAGAAGAACCTGTCGTTCTCGCAGGTCCTCGACATCTACGGTTTCCGGGTGATCGTCCGCGACGTGCCGACCTGCTATCTGGCGATGGGCGCGCTGCACGGCCTCTACAAGCCGGTTCCGGGCAAGTTCAAGGACTACATCGCGATCCCCAAGGGAAACGGCTACCAGTCATTGCACACGACTCTGATCGGGCCCTTCGGCACACCGGTGGAGGTGCAGATCCGTACCCAGGAGATGCACCACATCGCCGAGAGCGGCGTCGCCTCGCACTGGCTCTACAAGGAAGACGAGCGCACCTTGTCCGAGCTGCAGCACAAGACGCACTCCTGGCTGCAGTCGCTGCTCGAGCTGCAGTCGACCAGCGGCGAGGCCACCGAATTCCTCGAGCACGTCAAGATCGATCTGTTCCCCGGCGAAGTCTATGTGTTCTCGCCGCGCGGCAAGATCTTCTCGATGCCGCGCGGCTCGACGCCGGTCGATTTCGCCTACGCGGTGCATACCGACGTCGGCAACCGCTGCGTCGCCTGCCGCGTCAATGGCGAATTGATGCCGCTGCGCACCGAATTGCGCAATGGCGATCAGGTCGAGATCATCACCGCCGCCCATGCCAGCCCGAACCCTGCGTGGCTGTCCTATGCACGAACCGGCAAGGCGCGCGCCCAGATCCGCCATTTCCTGAAGAACGTCCAGCAGGAAGAGTCCGCGGCGCTCGGCGAGCGGCTGCTGAACCAGGCGCTGCGGCCCCACGGCCTGTCGGTCGGCCAGATCAGCAATTTCGCCTGGGAGAGGTTCCTGCGGGATCGCGGCGTGCGCGCCCGCCGCGACGTCTTCGTCGACATCGGCCTCGGCAAGCGCCTGCCGGTGATCGTCGCGCGGCGCCTGTCCCAGGCCCAGGAGCTGGAGACCGGTCGCCCCGACGTGGTCAAGCCGAAGCCGGCCGGCGCCATCCTGATTCGCGGCAGCGAAGGAATTGCCGTGCAGTTGGCAAGATGCTGCCGGCCGATTCCAGGCGATCCGATCATCGGCGTGATCCGCAAGGGCCAGGGCCTCGAAGTCCACGTGCACGACTGCCCGTCGATCCAGCGCGTGCGCGGTGAGCGTGGTCGCTGGGTGGACGTCGAATGGGAGCCGGCCCACGACCGCCTGTTCGATGTCGCGATAAGGGTCATGACGCAGAACGCCCGCGGCGTGCTGGCGCGGGTCGCCAGCGCGATCGCCGAAGAAAATTCCAACATCCAGAACGTTGGCATGGACGCCGAGCAGATGCCCTATTCGACGCTGAACTTCACCCTGCAGGTCGCCGACCGCATCCACCTCGCAAAGGTGCTGCGTGCGGTCAGGCGCGTACCCGAGGTGGTGCGCATCATCCGCAGCAAGGGCGACCAGGGGGGCGCCTGAGCCGGGCTGCAGCTACAATCTCCGCAATTTGGGGGTCCGACCATGATCGGCGTCTTTATCATCACCCACGCCAGCCTCGGCGAAGCCTTGCTGCAGTGCGCGTGTCACGTGCTCAATCGGCGACCGCCGAACGTGATCCAGCTGGGCATCAGCGGCCAGGACGATCCGCTGGACCTGCTGCCCCTGGCACGGCGCATGAGCGAATTGGTGGATGCCGGTTCGGGGGTGCTGATGCTGACCGACATCTTCGGTGCGACACCGGCCAATATCGCGATGAAGATGCGCGAGCCAGGTCATTCGGAGGTCATCACTGGGGTCAACCTGCCGATGCTGCTGCGCGTGCTCACCTACCGGGAGCATGACATGAACACCCTGGTGCAGCGCGCGGTCAGCGGCGGCTGCAACGGAGTCATCCACATCAAATGAGGATGGAATGCCGCGAGCCGAAGTCGAGATCATCAACAAGCTGGGGCTGCACGCCCGCGCGTCGGCGAAGCTCACCCAGCTCGCCAGCAATTTCGTAAGCGAGGTCTGGCTCGAGCGCAACGACCGCCGGGTCAATGCGAAGAGCATCATGGGCGTGATGATGCTGGCCGCGGCAAAGGGCTGTACGATCACCATCGACACCAGCGGCGACGATGAGGACGCCGCCATGGAAGCCCTCGTGACGCTCATCGCCAACCGCTTCGACGAGGAGGAATAGGCCGCCGCACTGCTGCGCCGTCACCGCCATGCCCTTCACGCTGCACGGACTGCCCGTCTCGAACGGAATCGCCATCGGCCACGTGCATCTGGTCTCGCACGCACTGCTCGAGGTCAGCCATTACCACGTCTCGCCGAAGCACCTCAAGGCCGAACTCGCACGCCTCGACGATGCCGTCGAGACGGTGCGCGGCGAACTTACCGGCCTGAAGGCGGCCACCGCCAGCGGTCAGGCCCACAGCGAGGTCGGCGCGTTCCTCGACCTGCACATGATGCTGCTCGATGATCCGATGCTGGTGGAGGCGGCCCGCTCCCACATATCGGATCGACGCTGCAACGCCGAGTGGGCGCTGGTGCAGCAGATGGAACAGCTGATCGAACAGTTCGACCAGATCGAGGACGCTTACCTGCGCGAGCGCAAGGCCGACATCATCCAGGTGGTCGAGCGGCTGGTGAAGGTCCTGCTCGGCCATCCCGGCCACCTGCCGCCGAAGCGGCGCGACGGCCTCGGCACGATCGTCGTCGCCCACGACCTGGCACCCGCGGACACACTGTCGTTCCGCGACCACAACATCGCCGGCTTCATCACCGATGTCGGCGGCCCGACCAGCCACACCGCCATCGTCGCCCGCAGCCAGAGCATCCCGGCGGTGGTCGCGCTGCGCAACGTCAGGCAACTGGTCGAAGACGATGAGCTGGTGATCGTCGACGGCACCCGCGGCGTCGTCATCGTCGAGCCCGACGAGCGCGTCCTCGAGGAATACCACCTGCGCAAGGCGGAACTCGAACTCGAGCGCTCCAAGCTCAAGCGCCTGACCAGCGCCACGTCGACCACCCTCGACGGCGAGGCGGTCGAACTGCTGGCCAACATCGAGATGCCGGCCGACGCCTCCCACGCCAAGTCGATCGGCGCCGACGGTGTCGGCCTGTACCGAACCGAGTTCCTGTTCATGGGGCGCGAGACGCTGCCGGACGAGGACGAGCAGTTCGAGGCCTATCGCAGCGTGCTGAAGAGCATGCCCGGCAAGCCGGTGACGATTCGCACGCTCGATGTCGGTGCCGACAAGGCACTCAACGGCGTCCATCAGCGCATGGAGCCCAATCCGGCGCTGGGTCTGCGGGCGATCCGCTACTCGCTGTCGGAGCCGCAGATGTTCATGGCGCAGTTGCGCGCGCTGCTGCGGGCCTCGCACTACGGCCACCTCAAGATCCTGATGCCGATGCTCGCCCACGCCCACGAGATCGATCAGGCGCTGTCCTTCATCGAACGCGCCAAGCAGCAGCTCAAGGAGCGCAAGCAGAAATTCGACGCCGGCATCCAGATCGGCGGCATGATCGAGGTACCGGCGGCGGCACTGGCGCTCGGGATGTTCGTCCGGCGGCTGGATTTCCTGTCGATCGGCACCAATGACCTGATCCAGTACACGCTCGCCATCGACCGCACCGACGAGGCCGTCGCCCACCTGTACGACCCGCTCCACCCGGCCGTGCTGCGGCTGGTCGGCTCCACCATCCAGACCGGCCTGCGCTTCGGCCTGCCGGTCTCGGTGTGCGGCGAGATGGCCGGCGACCCGGCCTATACCCGCCTGTTGCTGGGCATCGGCCTGCGCCAGTTCTCGATGCATCCGGCGCAGATTTTAGAGGTCAAGCAGGAAGTGCTGCGGGCCGACGTCGGCGAGATCGCGACCAAGGCCCAGCGCATCCTCAAGATGGACGAACCGCTGCGCGTCCGGGAAGCCTTCGAACGCCTGTGACGATGCCCGCCGTCGTGACCGGCAGCGCTTCCCGGCGAGGCCGGGCGACTGGTAGAATCCGCGCTCCTGAAGGGGAGAATGCCATGGTCAAAGTCGACACCCGCTACGAATCCGACCACACCAAGTTCATGCGCGAATGGATGGAGCAGCATCCGGCCGAGGGCATCGAACAGCAGAAGGGCCGGGCCCTGTGGTGGGACAAGCCGCAGAAGCTCGAAACCCAGCAGCAGTTCGACGAGGCTTCGGTACCGGTCAAACCCTATTACTACCAGACGGACGCCTGAAGACACCGCGGAGATCACGCGGCGGGCGGGCACCGACACGGGTCTGCCGCCAGCGCTGGCGCTGATCGACGTCGAGACCACCGGCGCGCGCCCGGCCGACGACCGCATCACCGAAATCGCGGTGATTCGCGTCGAAGACGGTGAGGCGGTCGCCCGCTGGTCGTCCCTGGTCGATCCGGGAATCCCGATCCCGGCGCAGATCCAGGCCATCACCGGCATTACCGATGCGATGACGCACGGCGCGCCGTCCTTCGCGGCGCTCGCCGGCGAGCTGCGCAGGCTGCTCGCGGGAGCGGTGTTCGTTGCCCACAATGCCCGTTTCGACTACGGTTTCGTGCGCAACGCGTTGCGCCGCTGCGGCGACGACTTCGAAGCCGACGTGCTGTGCACCGTCAAGCTGTCGCGGGCACTCTACCCGCAGCAACGGCGCCACGGCCTCGATGCACTGATCGACCGCCACGGCTTGGTCTGCACGGCCCGCCACCGGGCGATGGGCGATGCCGAGGCGCTGGCGGATTTTCTTCGCGTGATCGCCGGCGCCTTCCCGGCAACCCAGCTCGCAGCCGCGGTCGCCGTCGCGATGAAACGGCCGCGACAAGCACCCGCCCTGGCCGACGGGATGCTCGAATCGCTGCCGGCGTCGGCGGGCGTGTACCTGTTGTACGGCAAGCCGCGGCCGGCAGCCGCGGCCCTCCTCTACGTGGGCAGCAGCCGCGACCTGCGAAGCCGCGTTGCCAGCCACCTGACGGCTGCGGACGGCGACCGGCGGCTTTCCGGGCTCGCACGGCAGGTCGCCGATCTGGAGTTCATCGAGACCGCCGGCGAACTCGGCGCCGCCCTGCTCGCCTCGCAACTGGTGGCCGCGCGCCGGCCGCCGCACAACCGCGTCACCGACCGAAGCGCGGTGCTCGGCCTGGAGCTGCGTCGCCAGCGGCGCAGAGCACCGGTGCTGGCGCGGGTACCCCTGCACGGCAGCGATCCGCTCGGCTGGCCCGGCAAGATCTTCGGCATCTTCCGCGGCCCCCGCGAAATCGACCATGCGCTGCGCGGCCTGGCCGAGCGCCACCGGCTGTGCCCGGTGCGACTGGGTGTCGACCCGTTGAGCGCTGATCCCGGCACATGTCGGCGAAGCGGAGACTGCAGCGGTGTCTGTGCCGAGGGCGAATCGCCGGCCGCCCACGATCACCGGCTCGCCGCCGCCCTCGCCTGCCTGCGGCTCGCACCGTGGCCGTGGCGCGGCGCGATCGTCATCAGAGAGTCTTCGGCCGACGGCATGCGCCATGCGAGCCACGTGCTCGATCACTGGTGCCTGCTCGGCACCGCCGACGACGAGAACCGGCTCGACGAACTGCTGTCGGAACGACCGGCGCGTGCGTTCGACCTCGACCAATACCGCATCCTGCGGCGCTGGCTGGCCAGCGCCGCCCATCGCGCAGCGGTGATCCCGATCGACTGACTGCCCGGCCGCCGATGCCGGTCAATCGCCGGAATACTCGAAGCGCACCCGCTTGACGTTGCACAGCAGCTCGTAGGCGATGGTGCCCGCGGCCTCGGCGATGCGATTGACCGCCACCTGGCCACCCCACAGTTCGACCGTGCTGCCCTGCCCGACATCGAGGCCCTGCAGATCGACGGTCAGCATGTCCATCGAAACCCGGCCGAGGATGCGGCTCGGCCGGCCGTCCACCGCCACCGGCGTGCCATCCGGAACCGCCCGCGGGTAACCATCGGCGTAGCCGATCGCCACCAGGCCGATCCGCCGCGGCGCATCCGCGACGAAGCGAGCGCCGTAGCCGACGGCGTCGCCCGGGTGCAGGTCCCTGACGGCGATGATCCGGCTCTCGAGAGTCATCACCGGGCGCAGCCCGTGGCCCTCGCCCGGCATCGGATCGGCTCCGTAGAGCATGATGCCCGGCCGCGCCCAGTCGGCATGAATCTGCGGCCAGCCGAGGATGCCGGCCGAATTGCAGATGCTGCACGGCGCCGGAATCTGCTCGACGGCGTCGTGAAAGCGCCGCCACTGCGCGATGCTCGCGTCGCAGTCGGGTTCGTCGGCGCGCGCCAGGTGGGTCATCATCACGAGTGCACCGATGCGGGCGTCGCCAGCCAACGAGGCGTACAGCTCGCGCGCGCGAGACGGTGCGAAACCCGCCCGGTTCATGCCCGTGTTGAACTTGAGCCAGACATCGAGCGGGCGAGACGGCGTGAATCCGGAGAGCATCTCCAGCTGGCTGGCATGGTGCACCACGAGCCACAGTCCGAGGGCGTCCACACGCGCCAGCTCGGCAGGCTCGAACACCCCCTCCAGCAACAGGATCGGCGCGTCGATGCCTCCCTCCCGCAACGACTCGGCCTCCTCGAGGCAGGCCACCGCGAATCCGTCGGCGACTCCGGCCAGTGCCCGCGCGCAGGCGAGCGCACCGTGACCGTAGGCGTTGGCCTTGACCACCGCCAGCGCACGGCCGCGATGGCGTTCGCGGGCGAGTAAATAATTGTGGCGGAGGGCTGCCAGGTCGATCAGGGCTCGGGCCGGTCTCATGTCGCACTCCCAGGCATGCGCCGCATCGCAGAGCCGACACCAGCGCGGATACCGGCGCTCGTCGGCGGTCTCATCCGATACTGTAACGTGCGGCCGCCACAATCGCCGCGCGACGATGCGGACCGGCTCGTCCGCGCTCAAGAATCGCGTCGCCTGGCCGTAAAACGGCGAATCGCCTGCCGGCGCCTCCCGACATATGCCGCTGGCGTGAATTTTCCGGCAGATCGCTCTCCATCGATGCGCGGTGACTGTTGACGCGATGAAATCGCTGAGCCAATGTACCTAACGATCAGAACAAGTCCGCACGGCGCATCCGCACCAGCGAAGTCAGCCGGCGGACATCCCCGGCCGGCGAGCACAGGCACCCACCCCGACCAGTGAGATGAGACGTGATTGATCTCGATCAGTTGCTTGCTGAGGCGTCCGAGTCTCCCCCCTGCGGACCGGACCTCGAATATGACGCGCCGTTCCTCGAACTCGAGCAGGCAGCCAAGGGCAAGCCGGAACAGCAGTATGGTGACACCGTCGTTCCTGCCGAGGAACCGGCCTGGGGTCAGGTGCGCAATCTGGCAGAGACGCTGCTCGGTCGGTCGAAGGATCTGCGCATCGCCGCGCTGCTGATGCAGGCGCTGGTCAGCACCGACGGCTTCGCCGGGCTCAAGCCCGGCTGCGACCTGCTGCTCGGCCTGATCGAGCGCTACTGGGACGAGATCCACCCGCAGCTCGATCCGGACGACGACAACGACCCGATCATGCGCATGAACGCGCTCGCCGCGCTGGCGGATCCCGAAGGCCTGTTGCGCCAGGTGCGGGAATCGCACCTGATCCGGTCGCGACAGGCCGGGCAACTGCTGGTACGCGACGTCGAGGTGGCGCTGGAAAAGCTGGCCCCCAAGGGAGACGCCGAAGCCGTCGCCTTGTCGCAGATCACCGAAATGATGGCCAGCGAGGAAGGTCTGGCTGCCGCCGACCTCGTCAGGAGCACCCTCGATTCCCTGAAGTCGCTGTCGTCGACGCTCAACGAAAAGGTGGGCGCCGACCGGGCGCCCGATCTGAGACCGCTGATCGCCACCGTCACCCATCTGACCCAGGTGTGCGGCAGCGGTGGCGAAGTGGCGGACGAGGAGGGCGCCGCGGAAGGCGGCGACGCGCCGGGCGTCGCGGGCGGCCCGCTGGCAGTCAGTGGCGAGGTCCGCAGCCGCCGCGACGCGATCATGATGATCGACAAGGTCATCGACTACTTCTCGCGGCACGAACCTTCCAACCCTGCCCCGCTGCTGCTGCAGCGGGCCAAGCGGCTGATCGACATGAACTTCGTGGATATCATTCGTGACATGGTTCCTGATGGGCTTACGCAAATCGAAACCATCGCCGGCATAAAGACCGACGAAGAGTAGTACTGAGCGCAATCGCCGGCCATTCCCAGCCTGCGCTTCAGTGCGAGATCTTCGTGAAACCCTCTCTCGGCCGAGAGTGATTTAAAGGAGATTGGACGTGGCAACCAGCAGTCAGAAATTCATCGCCCGCAACCGCGCGCCGCGCGTGCAGATCGAATACGACGTCGAGCTCTACGGCTCCGACAAGAAGGTCCAGTTGCCCTTCATCATGGGCGTCATGTCCGATCTTTCGGGCAAGCCGGAGGAACCGCTGCCGACCGTGGCCGACCGCAAGTTTCTCGAGGTCGACGTGGACAATTTCGACAGCCGGATGAAGGCGATGAAGCCGCGGGTCGCGTTCCAGGTCCCGAACACGCTGACCGGGGAAGGCAACATCGCGGTCGATCTGACCTTCGAGAACATGGAGGACTTCTCGCCGGCGGCGATCGCCAGGAAGGTCGACTCGCTCAGCCAGTTGCTCGAGGCCCGTCAACAGCTGTCGAACCTGATCACCTACATGGACGGCAAGACCGGCGCCGAGGAGCTCATTGCCAAGGTGGTCAAGGATCCGGCGCTGCTCAAGTCGCTGGCCGACTCGGCGAAGTCGGCGACCGGCGGCGGCGACGAAGGCAAGGGCGGCGAAGGCGGCGAGTCCTGATCGTAACCACTGAGCAATTGGAGATAGCGAATGGCTGACATGCAAGAACAGGCTTCACAACTCAGTGGCGTCACGCTCGAGGGTGACGACTTTACGTCCCTGCTGCAGAAGGAATTCAAGCCCAAGACCGAGGAAGCCAAGAGCGCCGTCGAACAGGCGGTGCAGACCCTCGCCCAGCAGGCACTGGCGGGCACCGCGGTGATCGGACAGGACGTCGTCAAGACCATCGAGGCGATGGTCGCGGAACTCGACCGCAAGCTCACCGAGCAGATCAATCTGATCCTGCACCACGAGGACTTCCAGAAACTCGAGGGCGCCTGGCGCGGCCTGCACTACCTGGTGAACAACACCGAAACCGACGAGATGCTGAAGATCCGGGTGATGAACATCACCAAGAAGGAACTTCACAAGACCCTGAAGCGCTACAAGGGCACGGCCTGGGACCAGAGCCCGCTGTTCAAGCGCATCTACGAAGAGGAATACGGCCAGTTCGGCGGCGAACCGTTCGGCTGCCTGGTGGGCGACTACTACTTCGACCAGAGCCCGCCCGACGTCGAACTGCTGGGCGAGATGGCCAAGGTCTCGGCGGCAGCCCATTGCCCGTTCATCGCCGGCGCATCGCCGACCGTGATGCAGATGGATTCGTGGCAGGAGCTGGCCAACCCGCGCGACCTGACCAAGATCTTCCTGACCCCGGAATACGCCGCCTGGCGCTCGCTGCGCGAATCCGACGACGCGCGCTACCTGGGCCTGGCGATGCCGCGCTTCCTGGCGCGCCAGCCCTATGGTGCGCGCACCAACCCGGTGGACGAGTTCGACTTCGAGGAGGACACCGGCGCGGCCGACCACAGCAAGTACGCCTGGGCGAACGCCGCCTATGCGATGGCCACCAATATCAACCGCTCGTTCAAGATGTACGGCTGGTGCTCGCGGATCCGCGGCATCGAGTCGGGCGGCGCGGTCGAGGGCCTGCCGGTGCATACCTTCCCGACCGACGACGGCGGTGTGGACATGAAGTGCCCGACCGAGATCGCGATCAGCGACCGGCGCGAGGCCGAGCTGGCGAAGAACGGCTTCATGCCGCTGATCCACCGCAAGAACTCGGACTTCGCCGCCTTCATCGGCGCCCAGTCGCTGCAGAAGCCGTTCG
>JAGRGB010000057.1 GCA_020445745.1 Rhodocyclaceae bacterium
CATTCGTCAGCGAACCGAACAGCGTTCGCCGATAGGCGCGGGTGATGCGCTTTTCTAGGTTCTCGACGTTGCCGACGAAGACCGGGATGGATGCGCCCTGCTCGGTGATGACGTGGAACTGATCCAGTCCCTGTTCATCCCGGCCGAGGGTCAGGCGGGCGAGGAACTCCTGAACGGCGGTGTCGCGCGCCCAGATCGAGAGAAAGACGAGATTGCCCTGCTCGTCACCGACGCAACCGTCGGCCATGAGGTCGGGGCATTCGTCGATGCGGTACAGCGGTTTCGCGGAAGAAGGTGCAGGCATGGTGATGTCCTCTTGGAAAAGAAGGAGCAACCACAGCCCGCGGGGCCGTGCTCGCCCCGGTTGGGTGAAGGAAGATGCGTGCCGCTAGACAGCGCGCCCCGCGTGGAAGCGGTGAACCCGCTCGCGCCACTCGGAGCTTTGCACCGGCGCCATGTCGAGATAGCGCAGCGGGCACGAGTAGTAGTACGGATGCACGGACTCATCGAGGGACTTGTAGCCCCAATCGCCGCCCGAGCTTTCCAGAAGATGGCAGCCGATGTAGCAGACGGACTCACCGGCCGCGAGGCCCATGACGCCCGCCTGCCTGGCGGTGACGCGAACCACGGTCCACAGAACGTCGCCGTCCAGCGTGTGGTCGATGACTTCGCAGCAAGCGCGTTCGGACGCCTGCGGAGCGAGCAGCTCGCGGATCAACTGATCGCGCGTCTGACGAACGAAGGTCCAGCCCATGAGGGTCTCCTTGAAGAAAAGGCCGGAGCCCTCCCCGTCGGGGGAGAACCCCGGCGGGTGGCGGTATGCCGCGCAATGCGGCGGATGGATCAGGCAGCTTTGAGGTGCCAGTCCTGGGACAACGGAGCGAACTCGTAGCCGAGCTTGTCGAGACGGTCGCGCTGCTGACGCAGCACACGACGATCCACGGTCGCATCGAGCTTCACGGTCTCGCCCAGGGGCCACAAGGCACCAAACAGCGCCCCGTCGTCTGCCTCGGCCGAGGCCGCAGCGGACACGGGAGCCGGTTCGCTGCCGAACGGCGTGGTATCGACCAGGGGATCACGCGGACTGCGCGACTTCGCCTTCGGCTTGGCCGGGGGCGATGCCGGCGCGGGCGCCTGCGCTTCCTCGTCGATCGGATCGACTTCCTGCGGACTCAGCCGGCGGGCTTCGTCGCGGCTCAGGGCGTCGATGTTGGACAGCGTCATCCCGCCCAGATGGGCGCGGATTTCGATGACCATGCGGCCGTTGGCGTTGTACGTGGAGGGGCGAATCTCGACGATGACGAAATCACCGTCGTACTTGCCCTCGCGGTACTGATCGAGTTCGGCGTTCTTCACGACGAACTCGCCGATCGAGGTCGCCAGGCGGCCGACGTTGAAGTCGCCGTTCCTGCCGTGGATGGTCTTGATGGCCAGTTGGCCGGGGATGGTGATCATGAAGGTCTCCTGCTGACGAAAGAGACAAGGCCCCGTGGGGGCCTTGTGGATCAGAACGACTCGGCGACGGCCAATGTGGGGGCATCGGCAGCGGCTTCATCGGCAGCTTCGGCAGCGGGCTGGGTGGCCTGCTTCGCGGGGGCTTGGCGGGCAGCGGGCGCTTCGGTCGTCGCGGGGACTTCCGGGGTGCGCGCGTCACCATCCTGGCGATCGTCGGCCTCGGTCGACTTGGGCTCGGCCTTGTAGACGAGCTTGCCATTGACCTTGATCCAACTGATGAACAGCAGGCGGGCCTTGAAGCTCACCCCCTGTTCGCCGGCCCGCTTGCCCTTGGAGTAGGTGAAGGTGTCGGCCCACAGGTCGCCGAGGCGAAAGCCGATCATCACCTTCTTCTCGACCTCGACGGCCTCGATGCAACGGCGCACCAGGTGCTGCGCTTCGGAGCCCGAGACGCGCGTATCGAAACGGACATAGGACACGTCGTCGCTGGGACCGTTGAGCGCCGCGATGTCGCAGGCCAGGAAGGCGTCGCCTTTCTTGGGCTTCACTTCGCGGATGCGGTTGAGATACCCGAGGCCCGTGATGTGCAGGTCGAAGTAGGACTTGTCGGTGGAAGTGGTCATGGTGAATCTCCTGAGAAAAAGAAGCGGAGACACACCCGACCCAGGCGGGGAAGGTGTGGAACCCCCGCGTGGGTTGAAGGAACAGCTTGGTGGCATCACCATCGGTCGGAACCGATGGACGTTCGCGCAAGGATGCCGGTGCGAACTGGTCGATCAACGCGGTCGAAAACCGCGCCGTAGCCTTGAAGATCATGGCTACCTGGGCATGCTGCTGACGGGTGTCAGCGGAACATGGTGTAAGCGTGGCGTCGGCATCGCGCGGGCGCGAGTGGTAATGGGCATCGACGCCTTCCCGCATTGGCGAGGCGTGTGTGGTGCCTGCGGCCGTGCAGGCGGCTCCGGTTCTCCCACCGCCACTTCAGCAGCGCGCGGCGACCGCTGTTCACCAAATGAAAGAGCCCCGCGAACGGGGCTCAGGAAGGGTCATTCATCGAAGACGGGCAATCCGTCGAGCACCGGCGCATCAGCGTCGAAGATCAGCATGCGCACGTCGGCGAGCGCCGCCAGGCGCAGCACCTCGACCAGGCAATCGGGCATGCCCTTGCGGCGGTGCTCCCGATCCAGCCGCTTCGCGGTCGTGCCTTCGACCATTCGCAGGTTCGCATCCGTCCAGGGCGTGGCGATCAGCTTCACGCCGATCGCCTGGCTGTACGGAATACGGAAGGCGATGAAGAGGAACGCCGTCGGCGTCGCGATGTCCGCCAGCTCGGCGAGGAAATGCCAGGCGGCTTCCGTGATGTGGCCGCTGCTGATCTCCCAGCACCGGCTGTAGTGTCCGGCGTCGAAGCGCAGGCGTCGAGCCACTTCGCGTGCAGCCTCGTCCGAGTAGGTGTCGGCCACGTGCAGCGGCTTGCTGTCTTCTTCGGCCATGACGGCATAGACCACGGTGCGCGCAATGCCGTGGCTTCGGCATTGCGCGTCCAGCTCCGGCGGCACGTCCTGGCCCTCGGTGATGAGGGCGAAGTCGTCGCTGAAGATGCACGGATAGCGCATGACCTGGCTGTCCGGCAGATGCGACTGCGAGGCGTGCAGCGGCAGGTAGGTCAATGGGCAATCGTCGTCGTAGGAAATGGCGAGCAGCCGCTCGACCGAGAGGCCGTGATAGCCACGGACGAAAGGATTGTTGGGATAGGACATGGGATTTCTCCGGCAGAGGATGGCCGAGGCAATCCCCTGCCGGGGATTGAACCCCAGCGAGTGGATGAAATGGGAGCCAGGCGGCTGGCGCCCAGGGAGGACAGGTCTGAAAGAAAACGAGGGACATGGCGCCTTGCAGCGCGCATGCCCCTCACGGGTTGGAGAAGCAATTCGGTGGCAGGCCGGCGTCGGCTCACCAACCGTGGTAGTTCAGCGTCAGGTCCGCGATGACCTGGCGCCGTTCCAGATCGAGACCACCCAGATCGGACAGGCCCTCGAAGCCGCAACGCTTGAGCATCGCGCCTCCCTCGCGGGAGTTGTAGAAGCTCACCATCGCGGACAAGAACATCCGCTGGCCGCTGCTCAGCACGCCGAGGGCGTCGTTGAGCAGCAGCAGCTTGGGCCGCAGATCCCACTTGGACTTGGCACGCTGCAAGCCTTCGCGGGTGCCGTCGCCGAACCACTCGGCACCGGCGATCTCCGCACCGCGCTTCCAGGCTTCGAAGAAGGCTTGGGGCGCACGGCTGAAATGCGCGTCTTCACGCGCGAGCTGGTCGTACAGCTCCTGACGCAATGGCAGGTTCATGAGAAAGCTCCTGAGGGAAGGGAAATCAGGGATGGCTGCGCTGCGTCCAGGCGTCGGTGGCCAGGGCGCGCTGCGCGGCTTCGGGGCTCGGGAAGTACTCGACGGACTCCCGCGATACCGGGCCTTCGTCGTCGTGCGTGCCGATGTAGTGGCCGGCCGCACTGAGCAGGACTTGCAGCGGCAGACACTTGCCCGTGTAGGCCAGCGCCAGCGCACCGCTGCGCACCGTTGCCGCAGAAGTTGCGGAGGGAGGTGCGGTGGAAGGTTCAGACATGACGTGCTCCTTGAAAGATCGAGGAGCGCACATCCCCAAGGGATCGGCTTCCCCTCGGGTGGTTGAGAAAATGCACCGTCGCCGGAAACGACGAGCGTCCGCGGTGGTCGGTGCGAGGCGGACGGGTCCGGTCAGCGCGGCGAACCGCGTTGCAGCCTTGAAGACCGAAGCTGCCAGGGCATGGTGCTGACGACCGTCAGCAGCGCATGGCACGAGGATGGACGCGCGGCATCGCGTCGTCGCGGTGGAAATGGAACCGCCCGCCGTCCGCTTTGGAGGTGGGCACGACCAAGGGGCCGATGACCCGAAGGCCATCGGCGGAAGAGGAAGAAAGCCACCTATGGGCTGTCGCAGGCCAGGCCGTCGTCAAAGCCATTCGCTGCATCAGCATTCGCACCCGGCCCGTTTCGTGGCTGGGGCCGGAAACCTCTGGCACACATCCGCGCACAAAGGGAGCCCGTTGTTCCGCCGGCGGGCACCGGCACCGAATACCGTGGACCGGAGCGGTCTCCTGACGGCTCGCGCAATGCTCAGGCACGGGGCACAGGCATAGGCAAGGCGTCAGGGGACCGTTCGCGATCAACGCAAGCACATCGACCAGGGCGGGCGCATGGCGCGACCCGCGGAGCAAAGACCTTCCGTCCCGCTGTCCGGCATCGGCCGGGCGGGACGTGCGCACCGTCGCAGAAGGGAATGCGCGCTGGGGTGTGCCCCGCACACGCGGGACGTTTGCCTCGCCACCAGTGAGCGGCCGGCGCGGCAGAGGGAATCGCGGGCGTCAGGGCGCCTTGGCGGTGGACCGCTTGCGCGGCGTACCGCGCTTGCCCGGCGAGGACTCGACCGGCTGCGTGCCCTTGCAATCCGGGTAGCGACTGCACGACCAGAACGCACCGCTCTTGCCGCTGCGCTGGCGCATCGGTGCGCCGCATTGCGGGCAGGCCGGCGACGGCGGCAGCTTCATGGCAAGCGTCGCGCCGCGATACTGCTGCACGAGCTGGACCACCCAGGCGGATTGCTTCTCGATGAAGGTGTCCAGCGTCAACGTGCCGGCTTCGATCATGTCCAGCGCCTGCTCCCAGACCGCCGTCGTGCAGGGATCGGCAATGGCCGGCGGCACGGTGTCGATCAGCGTGAAGGCGGCATCCGAGGCACGGATGGCGCGGCCCTTCTTGACCAGGTAGCCGCGGGCCAGCAACCCGCCGATGACGTTGGCGCGCGTGGCCTCGGTGCCGATGCCCGTCGTGTCCTTGAGCTTCTGCTTCAGGCGCGGGTCGGTGACTAGCTTGGCGACGCCTTTCATCGCGGCGACCAGCTCGCCCTGCGTGTAGGGCTTGGGCGGCAGCGTCTTCAACGCCTTCAGATCAACCTGGCCGACCTGGCAGGTGAGGCCCTCGCGCAGCGCGGGCAAGACCTGGCTGCGCTGCGGCTCACTGTCCGTATCCTGGGCTTTCGGCTCGGCCAGCACCTGGCGCCAGCCCGAAACGACGACTTGCTTGCCGATCGCCTGGAGCTGCTGCCCGCCGCAGGCCAGTTGCGCCACCGTGCGGTCGAACTCGTGGTGCGGCAGGAACTGCGCCAGGTAGTGCGCGCGGATCAGGCGATAGACGGCCAGCTCCTTCTCGTTCATCGCGGACAGCTTGGCCGGCTCCAGAGTGGGAATGATCCCGTGGTGCGCGGTCACCTTGCCGTCGTTCCAGGCGCGCGAGCGCTGCGCACGGTCCAGGCGCTCCATCAGCGGGCGCAGAGTCGGATCGGTGGCGAGCACGGCATCGAGCACCGCCGGCACCTCGACCAGCATGCTCTCGGGCAGGTAGCCCGAGTCGGAGCGCGGATAGGTCGTGGCCTTGTGGGTTTCGTACAGGGCCTGGGCAATGTCCAGGGTTTCCTGCACATCCAGCCCCAACTGCTTGGAACAGACTTCTTGGAGCGTCCCCAGGTCGAACGGCAGCGGCGGGCCTTCGCGCATGCGCTCCGTCTCCACCGACAGCACCTGCGCCTGGCCGGCACTGCGGAGGCGCTCGGCAGCCTGCTGCGCCACCGACTGCTGCAAGCAGCGACCGGCGTCGTCGGTGCAGCCGGGCGGCGGCGTCCAGTTCGCCATGAAGCGCTGGCCCGCATGCGCCAGTGCCACCTCGACGGCCCAGAACGGCACCGAGACGAAGCGCGCGATCTCGCGGTCGCGCTCGACCACCAGGCGCAGCGTCGGCGTCTGCACCCGCCCGACCGACAGCACGCCGTCGTAGCCGGCCTGCCGGCCGAGCACGGTGAACAGCCGGCTCAGGTTCATGCCGATCAGCCAGTCGGCGCGGCTGCGCGCCAAGGCCGAGTAGTACAGCGGCAGCGTCTCGGCCGAGGGTTTCAATGCGCCCAGCGCCTTGCGAATGCTCGCGTCGTTGAGCGCCGACAGCCACAACCGCTGGATCGGCCCGCGGTAGCCGCACAGCTCGACGATCTCTCGGGCAATCATCTCGCCTTCGCGGTCGGCGTCGGTGGCGATCACCAGCTCGGTCGCCTTGGCGAGAAGCTGCTGCACGGTCTTGAACTGCGTGGCGGTCTTGGGCTTGACCTCGACGCGCCAGCGGGCGGGAAGAATGGGAAGCTGGTCGATGGACCAGTGCTTGTACTGCTCGCCGTAGGCTTCCGGCGGTGCAGCTTCTATCAGGTGTCCGATGCACCAGGTCACGACCAGACCCGAGCCGCTGTAGCAGCCGTTGCCGCGCTGGCTGGCGCCCAGCACGCGGGCGATGTCTTTGCCTTGCGAAGGCTTCTCGCACAGGAACACACGCATGAAGCTTCCTCTCGGATGTGCGGTTCATCGAATGGCCCCAGCTTGGCGGGGCCGGAAGATGACGGCAGCAAGGAAGCCGATTGGCGCAGCCCCCGCTTTGTCCCCACGTCGTCGGCTGCTGGCGCAGCGGGAGGCCCGTTTCGGGAGGGCGACTGGAATTCGGTGGACGACCTTGGCGCTATCCCCTGGGGATAGCTCGCTGGTGCATGGCGGGCGTCTGAGGGTTGCTACAGCCGCCCCCTGCGGGAATCAGCCCTTGGCCTTGGTGTCCTTCGGCGGCTTGGTCCCCTTGGCCTCCTTCGGCGCCGGTACGGCCGCCTCGGATTCCGGCGTCCGCGCGCTGAGGGTCACGGCCTGGATGCGGTACGGCAGGATGCCGACGCGCCGCGCTTCGATCTTGAAGGTCGTGCGCTCGTTGTCGTCGGCATCCTCCCACTCGTCCTTGACCGTGCGGCCCTCGACCAGCACGCGCATGCCCTTCTGGTACAGCGTCTTCCAGTGGTCGGCCTCGCGGTGCCACAGTTCGACCGGTGCCCAGAAGCCGCCGCGGTCCTCGAAGCCATCCTTGGTGGGAACGGGATTGTCGAAGTAGACGTTCAGGCGCAGCAACCTGCGCGGCTCGTCGTTGCCGTTCGGAAACTCGCGATAGTCCGGCGCAGAACCGATGTTGCCCTCGCCGACGAAGTGCGTGCTCATGGTGACTCCTGGGTGGTGGGTGAAGTGGTGGTGGTGACGCTCGTGGACGGGGCATGCCCGCGGACGCGCCGCAGGTAGACCGCTTCGGCCTGGGCCATCTTGTTGGCGCAGTCCAGGGCCTGGCGGGCCAGGGTGTGGGTGAGGCTGATCTGCATGTTCAGAACGATGCGCTGCAGCTCGATCGCGTACAGGTCGTCGATCAGCGAGGCCGGTGTCGTCGGGCGCGCGAGCAGCGATTCCCACAGCGCCACGCCCATGCTGGAACGGTCGAGGTTGCGCCAGCGCAGGAAGGTCGTGCCTGCGCCAGTGGTCTGCTGGGCCAGTTGCACGTCCAGCCGGCTAAAGGGAAAGGCGCGCGCCTGCGAGAGGATGCGCTGCTGCGCCAGCGCGATCACGTCGTCGCGCAGCGCGGTGCATTGGCTGGCCCAGGCCTCCAGACTCCCCTTACCTTTAAAGGGCTTCAAAAGGCCTTTTAGGTAGGCTGCGTGTTCCAGCCGCTGGAAGTCCGCCTGTTCCAGAGGCGTGAAGCGCGCCGATGACGGTGATGCAGTCATGCCGGAGCGTCCTCGCCTTGAGCACCATCGGCTGCGCCATCCTGCGATGCCGCGTCGGTGTTGGCGTCCGCATCAGCGTCAGGCGTGCCCGCGCGGTTGGCCCGCCGCGCGATCGGTGGCGCAAAGCGCGAGCGGCGCGTGCCTTCGAGCACGTCCTGCGGCAGCTCGCCGAACCTCTCCAACGCGG
This sequence comes from Rhodocyclaceae bacterium, assembly GCA_020445745.1. GTDB lineage: Bacteria > Pseudomonadota > Gammaproteobacteria > Burkholderiales > Rhodocyclaceae > Cognatazoarcus. The sequence goes on from JAGRGB010000057.1 coordinate 8,301, forward strand.
CCCGCGCCACCGCGTTCTTGGATGCGAAGTCGTCGCGCGTCGCGCCGGAGTAGCGGTACTGCTGTGCCAACGAGAAGAGACTGCGCAAGCTGTGCGCACCTTCGTTGAGCCAGCGCTCCAGCGTGCTGCGGTCGATCAGCGCCGTGTGGTGGGCCAGGATCAACCGCCGCGCCAGGTCGTCGTAGTCG
>JAGRGB010000058.1 GCA_020445745.1 Rhodocyclaceae bacterium
ATCGTGCCGCGATTGGCGGCGAGCTTGCGCACGAACTCCATGGCCTCCTGATACTTGACCATGGTGGTTTCGAGGTTGACGATGTGGATCTTGTTGCGCTGGCCGAAGATGTACGGCGCCATGCGCGGGTTCCAGAAGCGGGTCTGGTGACCGAAATGAACGCCGGCTTCGAGCATCTGGCGCATCGTGACTGACATGGAATTACTCCGATTCAAGGGTTGAGCCTCCGCCGGACATGCACCGGGCGGGCTCTGCGCCCGCCCGGACCCTCGGGGATCGATCGCCTTCATCGACCCGGTCCGGCGTGTGGATTGATGACCGGATTCATTCGCGCCGGTCAAGCAGAAGATTATAGCGTCTCCGCATCTTTGCCCTCAAGTTTCTCGCGGATCCCGAACGACGCCGCGCGATTGCCGCAGACAGCCCCATGAGCTAGGCTCTAGCGCTCGCGACAGACGACCAAAATACAATCATGGGCATCACCATCAAGTCCCCGACCGATATCGAGAAGATGCGCATCGCCGGGCAGCTCGCATCGGAGGTGCTCGACTTCATCGAGCCCCACGTCACGCCCGGCGTCTGCACCGAGGAGCTCGATCGGCTCTGCCACGACTACATGGTGGACGTGCAGGGCTGCGTGCCGGCGCCGCTGAACTACGCCCCGCCGGGCTATCCGCCCTACCCCAAGTCGATCTGTGCGTCCGTGAACCACCAGGTGTGCCATGGCGTGCCCGGCCCCAAGAGCCTGAAGAAGGGCGACATCGTCAATCTCGACATCACCGTCATCAAGGACGGCTACCACGGTGACACCAGCCGCATGTTCCAGGTCGGCGCCACCTCGATCCTCGCCCGCCGCCTGTGCCAGATCACCTTCGAATGCCTGTGGATCGGCATCGCCCAGGTGCGCCCGGGCGCACGCCTGGGCGACATCGGCCATGCCATCCAGCGGCACGCCGAAGGCAACGGCTTCTCGGTGGTGCGCGAATTCTGCGGCCACGGCATCGGCCTCAAGTTCCACGAGGAGCCGCAGGTGCTGCACTACGGCCGACCCGGCACCGGCATCGAACTGCGCGAGGGCATGATCTTCACGATCGAGCCGATGATCAACGCCGGCAAGGCCGCGATCTCCGAACTGCCCGACGGCTGGACCATCGTCACCAAGGATCGCAGCCTGTCGGCCCAGTGGGAACACACCATCCTGGTGACCGCCGACGGCGCCGAGGTCCTGACCCGCTCGGCGGGGGCCCCCGCGGCGCCGGACCTGTCCGCCAGCGCCGGCGCCGGAAGCCAATGAACGACAGCCGGCAGGCCGTCGAGGTGCCGGACGAGGCACAGATCGGGCTGATCCGGGAGAACTACCGGAGCGGCTTCGAGGCGCTGATCGCGAAATACAAGGAGCGCCCGGCCACCGGTCCGATGCTGCGCGGGCGCTGTCGACTGGTGGACGGCATCCTCGGCCGGATGTGGGGGGGCTTCGGCATGCCGGCGGAGCTGGCGCTGGTGGCGGTCGGCGGCTACGGTCGCGGCGAGCTCTACCCCTACTCCGACGTGGACATCCTGATCCTGCTGCCCGGGCGCGAGTCGCCGGAGCTGCGCGGGCGGATCAGCGCGCTGGTCACCGCCCTGTGGGACATCGGCCTCGAGATCGGCCAGAGCGTGCGCACCGTAGAGGAATGCGTCTCCGAGGCCAGCGACGACATCACCGTCCAGACCAACCTGCTCGAGGCACGGCTGCTGGTCGGCAACCGCCAGTTGTTCGATCGCTTCCACGCCGCCACCGCGGCGGCGCTGTCGGTGCCGGCCTTCTTCAACGCCAAGCAGGCCGAGCAGGAGCAGCGCTACGCGCGCTACGAGGACACCCCCTACTCGCTCGAACCGAACTGCAAGGAGAGCCCCGGCGGCCTGCGCGACCTGCACATGCTGGTGTGGATCAGCCGCGCCGCGGGCTACCGCGACGACTGGCGCGAACTGATGCGCCACGGCCTGGTGACCGGCTCGGAGGCCCGTGAGCTGCGCGAGGTCGAACGCTTCCTGCAGCACATCCGGATCCGCCTGCACCTGTTCGCCGGCCGCCGCGAGGACCGGCTGCTGTTCGACCACCAGGAGGCGCTGGCCCAGGCCTTCGACTGCGAGCCGCAGGGGGGCAAGCGCGCCTCCGAAGTGTTCATGCAGCGCTACTACATCAACGCCAAGAAGGTCACCCAGCTCAACACCATCCTGCTGCTGAACTTCTCGGAACAGTTCCTCAGCGACGAGACCGCCCCGGCGATGATCGTCAACGAGGATTTCCAGACCGTCCGCGAACTGCTCGACATCCGTGACGAAGGTGTCTTCCAGCGCCACCCGCGGGCGATGTTCGAATGCCTGCGCATCCTGCAGCAGCGCTCCGAGCTGAAGGGCCTGACCGCCCGCACCCTGCGCGCGATCTGGGAGCACCGCAACCGCATCGACGAGGAATATCGCGCCGATCCGGCGAACCGCGCGCTGTTCCTGTCGCTGTTCCAGCAGCGGCGCGGCATCATCGCGACGTTCCGGCGGATGAACCAGTACGGCCTGCTGTCGCGCTACCTGCCGCCGTGGAACAAGATCCTGTGCCAGATGCAGCACGACCTGTTCCACGTCTACACCGTCGACCAGCACTGCCTGATGGTGATGCGCAACCTGCGCCGCTTCACGATGGCCGAGCACGCCCACGAATATCCGCTGATGAGCCGGCTGATCTTCGCCTTCGACGAGCACTGGGTGCTCTATGTCGCGGCCCTGTTCCACGACATCGCCAAGGGCCGCGGCGGCGACCACTCCGTCCTCGGCACCGTCGACGCCCAGCAGTTCTGCACGGAACACGAGCTCTCGGCGGAGCACACCGAACTGATCGTCTGGCTGGTGCGCCATCACCTGACGATGTCCCACATCGCGCAGAAGCAGGACATCGGCGACCCCCAGGTGGTCGGGCGATTCGCCGAGCTGGTGGCCGACGAGCGCCGGCTGTCGGCCCTCTACCTGCTGACCCACGCCGACATCCGCGGCACCAGCCCGAAGGTGTGGAACGGCTGGAAGGCCAAGCTCCTCGAAGACCTCTTCCATGCCGCCCGGCGGCTGCTGCGCGGCGCCACACCGCAGCAGGCGATCGGCGCCGACGCCCGCATCGAGGATACCCGCCGCCTGCTGCGCTACTACGGCCTGCGGCCGGACACCGAAAAGGCGTTCTGGCGGCACCTCGACCCCTTGTATTTCCTGCGCCATTCGCCCGACGAGATCGCCTGGCACACGCGCCAGCTCTACTTTCGCCCCGATTCGGACGAGCCGGTCGTCAAGGCCCGCCTGGTGGAGAGCGGTGACGCGATCCAGGCGATGGTCTACACGCCGGACGCCAAGGACCTGTTCAAGCGGCTGTGCGGCTGCATCGCGCGGCTCGGCTTCACGATCCTCGACGCCAAGATCCACACCACCAAGAACGGCTACGCGCTCGACAGCTTCATGCTGCAGAACCCCGAGGAAGTCACCCACTACCGCAACGTCATCGCGTTGCTCGAGCACGACCTCGGCGAACAGTTGTTCGGCGACGAACCCGTCGTGCGGCCGGCCAATGGCCGGGTATCGCGCAAGCTGCGTCACTTCCCGATGACGCCGCGGATCGACATCCGCGCCGACGAGGGCGGGCGCCAGTCCGTGCTGAGCCTGTCGGCCGCGGACCGCCCGTTCCTGCTCTACGACGTCGCCGACGTGCTCGCCGCCAACCACGTGTCGGTGCATTCGGCCAAGATCGCGACGCTGGGCGAGCGCGTCGAGGACACCTTCGTGATCAGCGGCGGCTCGCTGTCGAAGGACCACACCGTGCTGCGCATCAAGAAGGCGCTGCTCGAACGGCTGTCGATCTAGCCCGCCAGCTTCGGGAATCGGCCCGCCCAGGGACGCGAGCCGCGGCCGATGTGGTCCGGGCGCAGCGCTCCGGCAGGTGATCGCGGAGCGCACGACCGGCCACCCTCGGTTGCCCCCGAAAGCCGGGATAAAATAAATTTATCTGATCCACCCGGGGCGCGACCGGCGCGCCGATGCGGGCCACGAACGCCCCCCGCGCCAGCGCCGCGGGCTAGGGCGCCGCGCGCAGCCGCGCGATCTCCGGCTCGAATCCGAAGCTGCTCATGTCGACGATGCGCGCCGGATAGAGGATGCCGTCGAGGTGGTCGCATTCGTGCTGTACCACGCGGGCGTGGAATCCGCGGACGGTGCGATCGACAGGGCTGCCGTCCGGCGCCAGGCCGGTGTAGCGGATGTGGTCGTGGCGGGGCACCAGTCCGCGCAGGCCCGGCACCGACAGGCAGCCTTCCCAGTCCTCGACGATGTCGTCGCCAATCGGCGTGATCTGCGGATTGACCAGTATCGTCAGCGGCACCGGCTCGACCAGCGGGTAACGGGGATTGCGATCGACCTCGAACACCACGACGCGCAGCCCGACGCCGATCTGCGGCGCGGCGAGCCCGGCGCCGTCGAGATCGCGCATCGTGTCGAGCATGTCGGCGACCAGCGCGTCGAGTTCGGCGCCCGGCACCCGGGCCACCGGCTCGGCGACCCGCAGCAGGCGCGGATCCCCCATGCGCAGTACCTGACGGATCATCGGCTCATCCTCGCGTCCACCGCCGGGTCCATCCGGCGCCGCGTCCGGCAGCCTGATCTGGTCGGATCAGCCCGGACGTCGGCGATAAATCCAGTTTATTCATGATGCGAGCCCTGGCTGCAAGCGGTCGGCCGCGCCTTCCGGGATCATTGCTCGCAGAGCGTCGCGAGGATCCCCCGCACCCGCTGCATCGCCGCGTGAAGCACCGCCTCGATGCTGTCGAAGCAGATCGCCTCGGCGCTGTTGCCGCGGCCGGCGGCAAAGTTGGCGACGACATTGATCGCCGCGTAGGCCATCTCCAGCTCGCGCGCCAGCGCCGCTTCCGGCATCGCCGTCATGCCGACCACGTCGGCACCGGCGCGCTCCAGGCGGTTCACCTCGGCGGCGGTCTCCAGGCGCGGCCCCTGGGTGGTCGCATAGACCGCGCCATCGACCACGTCGATCGCGGCTCCGGCCGCCGCCGCCAGCAGCCGCCCGCGCAAGTTCGCGTCGTACGGCCGGGTGAAGTCGATGTGGCGCACCGGGTCCTCGCCGCCCTCGAAGTAGGTGGTCTTGCGGCCCGACGTGTAGTCGATGATCTGGTCCGGCACCACCAGCACGCCCGGCCCCAGGTCGGCGCGGATTCCTCCCACCGACGCCACCGACACCACCTGCTCGACCTTGGCCTGCTTCAGCGCCCACATGTTGGCGCGGTAGTTCACGAGATGGGGCGGGATGGTGTGGCCGTAGCCGTGGCGCGCGAGAAACACCACCGGGCAATCACCGATGATGCCGAACATCAGCGCGCCGGACGGCTCGCCATACGGCGTCCTCACCACCTCGCGGCGGATTACGTCGAAGTTGGCGAGCTGCGTGAGCCCGCTGCCACCGATGATCGCGAGCATTGACGACCTCCTTGCCAGAGGCCCGCGATGTTAGCACGCGCACGGCAGCGCGTTGCGGCGGCGCGGCACGCCCGCCGTCGCCGGCTCCGGCCGGCGATCGCCGACGATGTGGATGCTGCAACGCGCCATGCCGTGGTAGCATGTCTGGCTTTTTTCCCGCAAACCCGAACATGACCCGCTCCCTGCGCAATATCGCGATCATCGCCCACGTCGATCACGGCAAGACCACGCTGGTGGACCAGCTTCTGCGCCAGTCCGGAACCTTCCGCGACAACCAGCAGGTCTCCGAGCGGGTCATGGACTCCAACGACCTGGAGCGCGAGCGCGGCATCACGATCCTGTCGAAGAACTGCGCGATCGAGTACCAGGGCACCCACATCAACATCGTCGACACGCCGGGCCACGCCGATTTCGGCGGCGAGGTCGAACGGGTGCTGTCGATGGTCGACGGCGTGCTGCTGCTGGTCGATGCGGTCGAGGGCCCGATGCCGCAGACCCGCTTCGTCACCCGCAAGGCGCTGGCGCTGGGCCTCAAGCCGATCGTCGTGATCAACAAGATCGACCGCCCGGGCGCGCGGCCCGACTGGGTCATCAACCACACCTTCGATCTGTTCGACAAGCTCGGCGCAAGCGAGGAGCAGCTCGATTTCCCGGTGGTCTATGCGTCGGCCCTGAACGGCTTCGCGATGCTCGACGCGAGCCAGCCCGGCAGCGACATGAAGCCGTTGTTCGAGGCCATCCTCGCGCACGTGCCGAAGCCCGACGTCGATGCCGAGGCGCCGCTGCAGGTGCAGATCTGCTCCCTCGACTACTCGACCTACATCGGCCAGCTCGGCATCGGCCGCATCACCCGCGGCAGCCTGCGGCCGAACCAGGAGGTGGTGGTGATGTACGGCAGCGAGAACCGCGGCAAGGCCAAGGTCAGCCAGGTGCTCGGCTTCACCGGACTCGAGCGCGCGCCGACCGATCGCGCCGAGGCCGGCGACATCGTGCTGGTGTCGGGCATCGACCAGGTCGGCATCGGCGTCACGCTGTGCGACCCGGATCGCCTCGACGGCATGCCGCCGATCGCCGTCGACGAGCCGACGCTGACGATGAACTTCATGGTCAACACCTCGCCGCTGGCCGGGCGCGAAGGCAAGTTCGTGACCAGTCGCCAGATCCGCGAGCGCCTCGAC
>JAGRGB010000059.1 GCA_020445745.1 Rhodocyclaceae bacterium
CTTCCGTGCTCTTCATCAGGCTGGACATAGGGCGACCGCTACCGTAAGGATGACGTGAGGATTATAGTGGGCTGCTGCAGTGCAAAAAACGGCAAAGATCACGGTGTTGACCGGTCGTCACGCGTCGTCTGTCCAGCTTAGCCAGCGCCGGACACTCGCGCGCCAGGTCGGGCGCGCCTGGGGCCGCTCGGGCTCGGCCGCCGGCTCCTGTACCGATGTCTCGCCACGCTCGTCCACCAGGGCGTGCGTATTGCCACCCATCAGCGCCCAATAGACGGCATCGGCCTGTGCCTGCAGGCGATCGATGCGCTGCGGCGAGAGCTGGTCGCCCGGCTGGTCTTCGGCGGCGTGCATCGCGATCGGGTTGGCACGGGCCGTATAGGCGTGGGCGAGATCGACCAGCATCCACTCGTCCCGGCGAGGCGCGGCCAGCTGCGGCAAGCCGATGTCCTGCATCAGCAATTGCAGGGCGCGCGGCGAGCCGCTGGCCACCCGCTGGATGACCTGGGCAATGCTCACGTCGACCGTGCCCAGTTGCCGCTGGGCGCTCGCCAGCAGGTGGAAGCTCGGCAGCTCGTGGAACAGACCGAGCGTCGCCACCCGATGGGGATCGCCCTCGCCGAGTTCGATGGCCAGGGCTTCGGCGAAGGTCGACACGCTGATCGCATGCCACAGCAGATTCTCGGCGATCCAGCGCGCGCTCCTGCCCTGGGTGCTGTGCACGAGCTGCAGCATCGCGACCTGGGAGGCCACCGCCCGCACTTCGCCAGCACCGAGCAACTGGACCGCCGCGCGCACGGCCTCGACCGCCGCGCCGCGCCGAAGCAATGGGCTGTTGGCCAGGCGGATCAGCGCCGCCGCCACGGACGGCTCGGCGCTGACCATGTGCTCGAGCACGGACGGACTGACCGCGGGATTCTCGGCCGCATTGCGGATGGTCATCGCGGCGCGGACACTCGTCGGGATGGCGAACGGCTCTTCCATGGGCGTCACCGGTTATCCGGAGTATGCCAAACGGATCCAGATCGTCGCACGATCCGACGCGATCCATAGTGAATTCGTGTGCCTATCCGGTCTGCCTGGCCGTTTCAGGCCTCCGGCGGCGAACGTGACACGGCGGCGAGCATCGTCTCGTCGATCAGGCCCACCGCGAGGCCGGCCAGCAGGCGTCGCAGGCTGGTGTTGTGCCGATCTTCCATCTCATGACGCGAGCCGCCGCTCTGCGTCAGCCCCAGCCGTCCCCAGAATTCCCCCTGCGACAGCCCGCTGGTCCGCCGGAATGCGGCGGGGTCATCGAGCGCGAGCACAAGCCGCTTGCGCGCGCCGGCAGGCAGTCCGGCCGTGTCGCGGGCCGCGTAGCGGCCCAGGTTGGCGAGATCGTCATCGGACAGAGCGCCCGACAGCCACAGCTCGAGCAGCAGGGCGAGCGGCGTGTTCAACTCCCGGCCGGCCTCGTAGCGCGATCCGGCGCTCTGCGTCGCGCCCAGCCGCGGCCAGAAGCGCCCCTGTTCTTCCCCGCGCCCGAGCCGCAGCGCCCGCAGCTCGTCGCCGCTTCTCGTGCACGCCGGCTGGCGTTGCCCGGACCCTTGCGCAGGCTTCCTCGGACGTCTGTCCGAGGTCA
>JAGRGB010000060.1 GCA_020445745.1 Rhodocyclaceae bacterium
ACTTCGACACACTGGCGACCCAGGCCTTCAATCTGGCGTCGGACGAACGACTGGCCGAGGCCTCGACTGCGGCGCTGACCATCGTCGTGGTCGGTCTGCTGCCGATGATCGTGCTGTCGCGGCAGATTGCGCGCCAGCGTCGGGTCGATTGACCAGGGCGTTGCCGGCTCGCGGCACTTCGCCGCGCAGGCGGCGCGCACCGCGTCGATCAGTGCACCCAGCCAGCGACGGCCGCCATCGATGTCCTCGCGGTCGAGCCCGACGCCGAAGACGTCGCGGCGCACGTAGGTCAGCGCGATCGGCCGGGGCGGGTTCCACGGGCACATCCGCGGCGTCGTCGGCGGCACGTACTCGCTGCCAGCGATGCAGCGCGGATGCACGAAGCGGCACGGCTCGTCGGCAGTGACGCCGCCGCCGCCGCCGTCGGCATGGCGCAATGCCATCACCTGCCGGCAAGGGCGGGGCTCCTGCGGCGGTGCGCACAGAGCCCACGCAAGATTCCGAGTGTGGCAAGTTCGACGACTCTGCGGCGATCGCGAGCGGTCGGTGCGGTCGGCCCCGAATGCCCGCTAGAATCATGCCGTTCGGGTGGTGCAGTGCGGCCTTGGTAGAATCGTACAGGGGTGTGCCCGTCCCCGCCTCCAACGTCGAACTCGAGTGAGCGATCGATGTCTTGCCCTCTGCCTGACCTGATGTGCATCACCCTCGACAGACGGCGCTTCCATGGCCTGATGCTGGCCCTGGGCGCTGCCACCATGACCGGCTGTGGCGGCTCTTCGTCCGACGGCAGTGCGGGCTCGAGCCTGGCGCCGTCGATCGACGTGCAGCCTGCCTCGGCCGCTGCGGCGGTCGGTGATACGGTGTCCCTCGAGGTCGCGGCCAGCGGCGACGGACTCCGCTACCAGTGGTTGCGTGACGACGTCGAGATCCCCGGCGCCCGGTCTGCCCGGCTCGTGCTCACCATGCAGGCGGCAGACGACGGCGCCGCCTTCGCGGTGCGAATCGAAAATGCCAGTGGGTCGGTGGTCAGCCGTGTGATCACCTTGACGCTGCTGCCGCCGGCGGCCGGCATCGGGCTGATAGCAGGCCGGCTGGGTGGTTCCGGCCTGCTCGAGGCGGCGGCTTCCGATGCGCGGCTCGAACTGCCCGTGAGCGTTGCCAGCGGACCCGGCGGTGCCCTGTACGTGCTCGCCAACGAAGCGATCTGGCAGATCGACGAGAGCGGGGCCGCAAGCATCCTGACGAGTGCCTACGGCGGAGGCGAGATCCGCGTCGACGCAAATGGTGGCGTCATCTGGCTGTCCGGATCACGTCTCGCCCGGCTGGAAGGCGCGGCTGGAGATTGGCAGTGGCGATCGCTGGCGGTCGACGACGCCGCGGCGCGTCTCGATCCCGGCCCGCAGCTGTTCGCGCTGTCGCGCTTGACCCTCGATGCTGCCGGGCGTGTTCATCTGTTTACGTCGGAGCGCACGATCGTTCGCCTCGACGACGATGGTCGCCTCGAGGTACTTGCCGGCCATCCGGCCAACGGTTTTCGCGACGGCGTCGGGCAGGGTGCGGGCTTCGGAGGTAATGTCCTAATGACCGCATTGAACGACGATCGGCTACTGGTCGTCGATGGCGATCGCGTTCGCACCGTGGACCCGCAGGGCGTCGTCCAGACGCTGCCGGATTCGCTGCCCTATGGATTGCCGCTGGTGCCGCAGGGTGAGGCGGTGCCCTTCGGCGAGATCGTCGCTGACGGCAGCGACGGCGCATTTGCAGTGGCCGGACATGCGATCGTGCGCATCGGCCTCGATGGCCGCTTCGCCCGTCTGGCCGGCGCCGAGCACGAAGCCGGTTTTGCCGATGGCGCGGGTGCGCTGGCACGCTTCCACCGCCCGCAAAGTATTGATGTCAATTCGAGCGGCATGGTGGTGGTGGCGGATCGCGACAACCACGTGATCCGACGTGTTGACCCCGGCACGGGCGCGAGTGCGACCGCAGTCGCCGCGGCGGCGTCTGCGGCCATCGTCGACGGCACCGGAGCGGCCGCACGCTTCGAGCAGGTGGCGGCGGCGTGTGGTGATCGCGAGGGCAACTACCATTTGGTCGAACGGCGCGGCGAGCGCCTGCGCACGGTGGCGCCGGATGGCCGCGTGACCACCCGATTCGCGCAATTTCCCGTCGATGGCGGCGTGGCGGTCGATGCCGACGGCAATTTCTATGGGGTGCGCGATCGAAGTATCGTCCGCATCGCGCCGGATGGCGCCGAAAGCCTGCTGGCGGGGCGGGCGGGCGTCACCGGCTTTGCCGACGGCCGTGGCGCCGACGCCACGTTCGCCAATCCGCAGTCGATCTGTGTCGATACCGACGGCGCGCTGCTGGTGCTCGACGCGCCTCGGCGCGAACGCACGCCGGGCGTCGTGCAGGTCGAGGCGATCTTCGATTTCATCTACGGTAATACCGTACGGCGAGTGGGCATGGATGGCCAGGTCACGACGCTGTTGGGGGAGCCCGGCGGACGTATCGAGCATGTCGTGATCGACTGGACCGATCCGGGGACGATCGGTCTCGACCAGCAAAGGGAATGGGTTCGCATGGCTTGCGGCCCGTCCGGCGACATCTACATTGCCGAGTCCCGGTTGCAGCGCGTGCAGCGGTTTTCCCGCGATGGCGCCGAGGTCGACCGATGGCAGGTCGGCCCGATCGCCGAGCGTTGGATCCTGCCGGCGCCATACGATGGCGGCGGGCTGGCGGTACTTGCGGATGGCCGGGCGTATGTTGTCCGGGTTTCGGACAATGCCTTGCTGCAGTTGCGCCCGGGCGGTGTCGTCGCGCCGGTGGTCGGCAGTGAAACGTCCGACGGACGACCCACCGTGGGGGTGCGACTCGGCAGCCTGCCTGCCTCGCTGAACCGTGTCAGCGGTCTCACCGCGGTCGCGACGGGCAGCCTGATCTGTTCCAGCGAGAATGCGGTATTACGGATCGGCGTCGGCTGACGGGTGGAACGGGTGCCCACGCGCTGGCTTGTCGCCGCTGGCAGCGGATGCTTAAATCGTGGCCATGCGACTGCCGCGTACGATTCCCGTGATGCTGCTGGCGCTCGCCGGCTGCAGTGACGACACCCGCCGCATGACGGTCACCGCGACCGCCTATACTTCGTCGCCGCGCGAGACCGACGCCAGCCCTGACGTGGCGGCCTGGGGTGATCGCCTCAAGCCCGGCATGAGGGCGATCGCAGTATCGCGGGATCTGATCCGGGAGGGGTTGGAACACGGTACCGAAGTCCGCATCGAGGGGCTCGAAGGAACCTACG
>JAGRGB010000061.1 GCA_020445745.1 Rhodocyclaceae bacterium
CGCCGCGGCGCCGGCGGCGGCTCCGGCCCCTGCTGCGGCCGAGGCCCCGGCGGCCGCAGCAGCCGGCGGCGGCGGCGTGGTCGAGGTGGCGGTGCCCGACATCGGTGATTTCTCCGAAGTGCCGATCATCGACTTCTTCGTCAAGGTCGGCGACAGCATCAAGGAGGAAGACGCGATCTGCACGCTGGAATCCGACAAGGCGACGATGGACGTGCCGTCGTCGGCGACCGGCACGGTCACCGAAGTCGTCGCCAAGGTCGGCGACACGGTTTCGATGGGCGCGCTGCTGATCAAGGTGCAGGCCGGCGCAAGCGCCGCAGCCGCGGCACCGGCACCGGCCGCCCCGGCGCCGGCAGCCCCCGCGCCGGCGGCCAAGGCGGCGGCTCCTGCCGCAGCGCCGGCGCCGGCGGCAGCCCCGAGCGCGGTCAAGCTCGGCGGCAAGGTCCACGCCAGCCCCTCGGTGCGCGCCTTTGCCCGCGAGCTCGGCGTCGATCTCGGCTTGGTCAAGGCCAGCGGTCCGAAGAACCGCATCGTCAAGGAAGACGTCAAGGCCTACGTCAAGGGCGCCCTGGCGGCGCCCAAGGCGGCCGCCGCGGCCGGCGCCAGCCTGGGCGGCGGACTCGACCTGCTGCCGTGGCCGAAGGTCGATTTCTCCAAGTTCGGCGAGATCGAGTCGAAGCCGCTGTCGCGCATCAAGAAGATCTCCGGCCAGAACCTGTCGCGCAACTGGGTGATGATCCCGGCGGTAACCTACCACGAGGACGCCGACATCACCAGCCTGGAGGAATTCCGCAAGCAGCTGAACAAGGAGAACGAGAAGACCGGCAAGAAGCTCACGATGCTGGCCTTCCTGATGAAGGCCTGCGTGAAGGCCTTGCAGGAGTATCCGGACGTCAACACCAGCCTCGACGGCGACAACCTGATCTACAAGAAGTACTACAACATCGCCTTCGCGGCCGACACGCCGCACGGCCTGGTGGTGCCGGTGGTCAAGGACTGCGACAAGAAGGGTGTGTTCGAGATCGCCGCCGAGACCGCGGCACTGGCCAAGAAGGCCCGCGACGGCAAGCTCGGCCCGGCCGACATGTCCGGCGCCTGCTTCACGATCAGCTCGCTGGGCGGCATCGGCGGCACCTACTTCGCGCCGATCGTCAATGCGCCGGAAGTGGCCATCCTCGGTGTGAACAAGAGCGAGATCAAGCCGGTGTGGGACGGCAAGCAGTTCGCACCGCGGCTGATCCTGCCGCTGTCGCTGACCGCCGACCACCGCGTCATCGACGGCGCGCTGGCGACCCGCTTCAACGTGATGATCGCCCAACTGCTGGCCGACTTCCGTCGGGTGATGCTGTAAGGAGGCCGAGAAGATGAGTCAGATCGTTGAAGTGAAGGTCCCGGATATCGGCGATTTCTCCGACGTGCCGGTGATAGAGCTGTTCGTCAAGGTCGGCGACAGCATCCAGGAAGAGGAAGCCATCTGCACGCTGGAATCCGACAAGGCGACGATGGACGTGCCCTGCTCGGCCACCGGCAAGGTCACCGAGGTGCTGGTGTCGATCGGCGACAAGGTCTCCGAGGGCACCCTGCTGATCAAGGTCGAGGCCGGCGCCGCCGCGTCGGCAGCCGCCCCGGCGGCCGGCGCTCCTGCCGCGGCCCCCG
>JAGRGB010000062.1 GCA_020445745.1 Rhodocyclaceae bacterium
GCGCTCGGCCCCGCTCTCGTCGACGGCCGCCTGGAGCCAGCTCCACGTCACCCCGTCGTTCGAGCGACCCGACTCGAGGTAGACCCGCGCCGGGTGCTCTTCGAGGACCTCGACCGCGCCCCCGTGGTGATCCTTGTCGGGTATCGGTGACCATCTTCGGTCGCGCCACGCCGGTCGAGCTGGAATTCGGTCAGGTCGAGAAGGCCTGATCCGGCACCGAGGTGCCGCCCGCATCGCATCGGCGCTGCGGAACATACGAGGAGCACGGCCCGCGCGTCGTGCGTTTGAACTCACTCGAGGAGTCGCCTGATGGCAAAGAAGATCATCGGCTATATCAAGCTGCAAGTGCCAGCTGGTAAGGCCAACCCGTCCCCCCCGATCGGCCCGGCACTGGGCCAGCGCGGTCTGAACATCATGGAGTTCTGCAAGGCTTTCAATGCCAAGACCCAGGGCCTGGAGCCCGGTCTGCCAATTCCGGTGGTGATCACGGCGTTCGCCGACAAGAGCTTCACCTTCATCATGAAGACGCCGCCGGCGTCGATCCTGATCAAGAAGGCGGCCGGCATCCAGAAGGGCTCGCCCAAGCCGCACACCGACAAGGTCGGCAAGATCACCCGCGCCCAGTGCGAGGAGATCGCCAAGACCAAGCAGCCGGATCTGACCGCCGCCGACCTGGAAGCCGCCGTGCGCACGATCGCCGGCTCCGCCCGCAGCATGGGCATCACCGTGGAGGGGCTGTGATCATGGCGAAGATTTCCAAGCGCGCCAAGGCGCTCGCCGAGAAGGTCGATCGCAGCAAGCTGTACGCGGTCGATGAGGCGCTCAATCTGGTCAAGGAATGTGCCACCGCGAAGTTCGACGAGTCGATCGACGTCTCCGTCAATCTCGGCGTCGATGCCCGCAAGTCCGACCAGATCGTGCGCGGGTCCGTGGTGTTGCCGGCCGGTACCGGCAAGTCCGTCCGGGTGGCCGTGTTCGCCCAGGGCGAGAAGGCCGACGCTGCCCGAGAGGCGGGCGCCGACGTGGTCGGCTTCGACGATCTGGCGCAGCAGGTCAAGGGCGGCACGATCGATTTCGACCTCTGCATCGCGACCCCGGACGCGATGCGCGTGGTCGGCCAGCTCGGACAGATCCTCGGGCCGCGGGGCCTGATGCCGAACCCGAAGGTCGGCACCGTGACGATGGACGTCGCCACCGCGGTGAAGAACGCCAAGGCCGGCCAGGTCCAGTACCGCACCGACAAGGCCGGCATCATCCACGCGACGATCGGCCGTGCATCGTTTCCGGTCGAGTCCCTGCAGCAGAACCTCGGCGCGCTGGTCGATGCCCTGGTCAAGGCCAAGCCGGCCTCGTCCAAGGGGGTGTATCTGCGCCGCGTGGCGGTGTCGAGCACGATGGGTGTCGGCGTGCGCGTGGAGCCGTCGAGCGTCGGCTCGAACTGAGCAGGCAACGAGCGGGCAGGCCTGGACGGCCGGCCCGGAGAACTTTGGGCTGTCGCGGCAGTTGGCGCGGCAGGTTGTCAAAGACCGCTGGGGAGCCCGCATGGCCGGGGTTCTTAATCGGGGCGCAGCGACGGTCCCTCCCAGCGCAGATGGCGCAACCCGAACCAGGTTTCGGAATGCCGGTCGCCCGCGGGCTGCCGGTCGTCTCCTGAATGACGGTCGCCGTGGTGGTTCGTGCCCCGGTTGTCCAGGGGTGGCGGACGTTTTGTTAGTAAGTGGAGATGACTATGGGCCTCAATCTTGATGACAAGAAGGCCGTCGTCGCCGAGGTGTCCGAGAAGTTGGTGGACGCCCAGGTGGTGATCATGGCCGAGTACCGTGGTCTCGAAGTCGGGCAAGTCACCGAGCTGCGCGCCAAGGCACGCGAATCCGGTGTGTACCTGCGTGTTCTGAAGAACACGCTGGTGCGCCGGGCCGTGCAGGGAACGCCGTTCGAAGGCCTTGCCGACCAGCTGGTCGGTCCGCTGATCTACGGGATCTCCAACGATCCCGTGGCGCCTGCGAAGGTGCTGGTGGATTTCGCCAAGGGCAACGACAAGCTGGTGGTGAAGGGCGGCGCGATGCCGAGCTACGTCATGGACGTCGAAGGCGTCAAGGCGTTGGCTTCGTTGCCGAGCCGCGAAGAACTGCTCGCCAAGCTGCTCGGCACGATGCAGGCCCCGGTGGCCAAGTTCGTGCAGACCTTGAACGAGGTGCCGAGCAAGTTCGTCCGGACCCTGGCCGCCGTGCGCGACGCCAAAGAGACTACTTGATTCCCTATTGACAGCAGCCTCCCGGCAGGGGGGCGAACCGTACATTCAGGAGTATTGAAATGGCTGTATCCAAAGAAGAGATCCTCGACGCAATCGGCAACATGTCCGTGCTCGAGCTGTCCGAACTGATCAAGGACATGGAAGAGAAGTTCGGCGTGTCCGCGGCCGCGGCCGTGGCCGTCGCCGCCGGTCCGGCTGCCGGCGGTGCCGCCGCTCCGGCCGCCGAAGAGAAGACCGAGTTCGACGTCGTGCTGACCGGCGTGGGCGACAAGAAGGTCGAGGTCATCAAGGTGGTGCGTGCCGCCACCGGCCTGGGACTGAAGGAAGCCAAGGACATGGTCGACGGCGCCCCGAAGACGATCAAGGAGGCCCTGCCCAAGGCCGACGCCGAAGCCCTCAAGAAGCAGCTCGAGGACGCCGGCGCCAAGGTCGAGGTCAAGTAGTCACCCGACCCGCATGGGGGCTGGCGCCAGTCGAAATGGCGCCAGCCCTTTTGTGCTTTCTGCCGCCGCTGGGCAGAACAGAGTGTTTGCCGCATTGAAGGGCGCGAATCCTGTGTTCTGTCGCAACGACGTCTGACCTCTCATCCGGAGCATCTATGGCGTACTCCTACACCGAGAAGAAACGAATCCGCAAGAGCTTTGGGACCGGCCGCCCGGTACTCGACGTTCCTTTCCTTCTCGCCACCCAGATCGAGTCCTATGCCTCGTTCCTGCAGGCCGAGACCGGGCCCGCGGAGCGCGTCAACAACGGGCTGCAGGCCGCCTTCAACTCGATCTTCCCGATCTCCAGCCACAGCGGCAACGCGCGGCTCGAGTTCGTGCACTACCAGCTCGGTGAGCCGCCGTTCGACGTCAAGGAGTGCCAGCAGCGCGGCCTGACCTTCGCGTCGCC
>JAGRGB010000063.1 GCA_020445745.1 Rhodocyclaceae bacterium
CGCTCGATCTCGCCGGTGAGCCGATCGATGACGGCGAGCTCCGGTCCCAGCACCTTGACGCCGACCGGGCTCTTGATGCCAGTGGCGAGCATGTCGAGGCGGTTGCGGATCGGCGGTACCCAGATGTTGGTGAGGCCCGGCACGCGCACGGTCTTGTCCAGATCGTCGACGAGCTTGTCGGGCGTCATGCCCGGCCGCCATTCATCGCGCGGCTTGAGCTGGATCGTGGTCTCGAACATCACGAGCGGCGCCGGGTCCGTCGCACTCGCCGCGCGCCCCGCCTTGCCGTAGACGCTCTTGACCTCGGGGACGGTCCTGATCAGGCGATCGGTCTGCTGCAGCAGCTCGGCCGCCTTGCCCGCGGACAGGCCCGGCAGCGCGGTGGGCATGTAGAGCAGATCGCCTTCGTCGAGCTGCGGCATGAACTCGCTGCCGATGTGCTGCAGTGGCCACAGGCTCGCGAGCAGCAGCACCACGGCGAGCGCCAGCGTCGCCTTGGGGAAGCGCAGCACTCCGTCGAGCAGCGGGCGGTAGGCCGCGATCAGCCAGCGATTGAGCGGATTGGCCTGCTCGTCCGGAATCCGCCCGCGGATGAGATAGCCCATCAGCACCGGGATCAGCGTCACCGCCAGCCCGGCCGCGGCGGCCATGGCGTAGGTCTTGGTGAAGGCGAGCGGCGAGAACATGCGCCCCTCCTGCGCCTCCAGCGTGAACACCGGGATGAAGGACAAGGTGATGATCAGGAGCGAGAAGAACAGCGCCGGGCCGACTTCCACCGCGGCGTCGCCGATCACGTGCCAGCGGGCGTCGCCCCGGAGCTTCTCCCCGGGATGCTCGTGCGCCCAGGCTTCGAGATGCTTGTGGGCGTTTTCGATCATCACCACGGCCGCATCCACCATCGCGCCGACGGCGATGGCGATGCCGCCCAGCGACATGATGTTGGCGTTGACCCCCAGCCGCTGCATGACGATGAAGGCCATCAGGATGCCCAACGGCAGCGAGACGATCGCGACGAAGGCCGAGCGCAGGTGAAAGAGGAACAGCGCGCACACCACGGCGACGACGATGAACTCCTCGACGAGCTTGTGCGTGAGGTTGTCGATCGCCCGCTCGATCAGCCCGGAGCGGTCATACACCGGCACAATCTCCACCCCCTCGGGCAGACTCTTCTGAAGGACGGCCAGCTTGTCCTTCACCGCCTGGATCGTGGTGAGCGCGTTCTTGCCCGAGCGCATCACGATCACGCCGCCCACCGCTTCACCATCGCCGTCGAGCTCGCCGATGCCGCGCCGCATCTCCGGGCCGAGCTGCACCCGCGCCACATCGCCCAGATGCACCGACACGCCGGCGTCGGTGGTCATGAGCGGAATGGCGCGAAAGTCGTCCAGGCTCTGCAGATAGCCCGAGGCGCGCACCATGAACTCGGCCTCGCCCAGCTCCAGCACCGAGCCGCCGGCCTCCTGGTTGCCCCGGTGGATGGCCTCGACCACCCGGGCGTGCGGAATGCGGTAGGCCGCGAGCTTGTCCGGATCGAGCACCACCTGATACTGCCGGACCATGCCGCCGATAGTGGCCACCTCGGCCACGTCGGGCACGGTCTTCAACTCGAACTTGAGGAACCAGTCCTGCAGGGTGCGCAGCTGCGAGATGTCCTGCGTGCCCGACCGATCGACGAGTGCGTACTGGTAGATCCAGCCCACGCCGGTCGCATCCGGCCCGATCGACGAGGTCGCGCCCGGCGGCAGGCGCGACTGCACCTGGTTGAGGTACTCCAGCACCCGCGTGCGCGCCCAGTAGAGGTCGGTGCCGTCCTCGAACAGCACATAGACGTAGCTGTCGCCGAAGAAGGAGAAGCCGCGCACGACCTTGGCGCCGGGCACCGACAGCATGGTCGTGGTGAGCGGATAGGTGACCTGGTTCTCGACCAGTTGCGGCGCCTGACCAGGGTAGGTGGTGCGGATGATGACCTGCACGTCGGAGAGGTCGGGCAGCGCATCGAGCGGGGTGCGGCTGAGCGAGACGACGCCCCACGCCGTGACCATCACGGTCGCCAGCAGCACCAGGAAGCGGTTGGCGATCGACCAGCGGATGAGGTTCGCGATCACTTCGCGCCCCCCGCCGCCATGCCCGGCGCAGCCCGTCGAATGCCCACGATCTGCGGCGCGTCGCCTTCCTGCATGCGGAATTCGATGTCGATGTCCTCGCCAGCTTTCAGCTCCGGCTGCTCGAGCCCGGGCGCCAGCTTGAAGTCCATCGTCATCGCCGGCCACTTGAGGGCTGGAATCGCCGGATGGCTCAGGGTCAGCACATCACCGGCGATGGCCTCGATCACCGCGCGGGTGCGATGGGTGTCGGCGGCAGCCGCCGGCGCCTCCTGGCCGAGACGCGCCTCGATGCCCGCGAGGCTGGCTTCGGAGTCGATCAGGAACTGGCCCGACAGCACCACCCGCTGCCCGGCTCGCAAGCCCTGCCGGATCTCGGTCTGGCCGCCCGCTTCGATTCCGGTGACCACCTCGGCCGGGCGGAAGCGGCCGTCCGCCTCGGCGAGCATCACGAGCGTGCGTTTGCCGGTCGCGACGATCGCCTCGGTCGGCACGAGGAGCGTCTTGTCCTCCCGCTCGTCCGCGAAGCTCATCCGGACGAACATGCCCGGCACCAGGCGCCCGCGCGGATTGGCGAGCTCCATACGCGCCTTGAGCGTTCGCGTCGCCGGGTTCACCTCCGGCAGCAGCGCCTGCACGCGCCCGTCGAAGGTTTCGCCGGGCAGCGCCGGGCTTGTCGCCGTCACCGGTGCCCCCGGGGCGAGCTGCGCCGCCTGGCTCTCGGGCACCTCGGCGTTGGCCCACACGGTCGCGAGGCCGTTGATGTGCGCGAGCGTCATGCCCGGCATCACGGTCATCCCTTCACGCGCCATCAGCTCGGTGACGGCGCCGCCGATGGGTGCGCGGATCGTCAGCCGGGCCTGCACCCGGCCGCTCGATTCGACCAGCCGGATCTGCGCCTCATCCATGCCGGCCTGGCGCATGCGGGCGCGCGCGGCGTC
>JAGRGB010000064.1 GCA_020445745.1 Rhodocyclaceae bacterium
CTGGCCGAGCTTGGCTGCGATTTCGGTCAGGGCTACCTCTATTCCAGACCCGTGTCGCCAAACGAACTGGGCGCACAGTTGGCCGGTCGCGAGCCTGCCATGGGAGATACTGAATGACCAAGAGCCTGCTCGGAGCCGTCCTGGCCCTGGCAATCGTCGCCAGTGAAGCGTCCGCCGACACCGGGGAATGGCGAATCTCCGGATTCGGCACGCTGGGCGTGGTACGGCCGACCGAAGGCGACGCGTCCTTATTGCGCAACGGTATCAATTCTGCTGGAGACGACGGCGCAGACTTCGGCGCCGACTCCGTATTCGGCCTGCAGGCCAGCCGCAGCCTCGGACCGGGCATCGACTTCACCGCGCAGGTGGTCGTGCGTGAAGACCAGAAGGAAACGGTCGAGCCGCGCCTGGCCTGGGCATTCATCCGGTTCACGCCGTTCGCGGACCTGGAGTTTCGAATTGGCCGCATGCGTGCACCGTTCTTCATGTTCTCTGAGTCGCTGTGGATCAACTACGCGAACACTTGGGTGAGGCCGCCGACCGAGGTGTACGGCCTAAACCCGTTCAGTGACCTCGACGGCGCGGACATGATGTGGCATGCACGCGTTGGCAGCTACGACCTCGAACTGCGCCCCTACATCGGGCGGAGCTTTCTGGAGCGGCGGACTCGGCGCGCAGAGCTGAAGCGCATCCTTGGGCTCAACTTATCGGTCTATCGCGACGCTTTCTCATTCTTTTTGGGACACGCGGAAAGCCCGTTCGGGCTGCCCTGGGGTGACCCCCTGTTTCTCGCAGTGGACGCAGCGCTTCGCGCATCGCCGTTTGCCTTGGTCGCCGATGAACTTTCGGGCGAGGACGGATACGCGCGCTTCGATTCGGTCGGCATGCAATGGGACAACGGCGAATATCTGGCCAGCGCAGAGTACGCGCGCCGGGCGGTCAATCGCTATATACCGAGCGCGCATGGCTGGCAGGTGACCTTAGGGCGACGGATCGGCACGGTTACTGCCTACGGTGTACTCGCGCGGCAGGCCGAGGACCGACCCGTGACCGACGCCGACTTGTCGGCAGTGCCGCCACTGCAGGCGGCCGTGGATCTGTTCAACGACACGCGCAACACCGCCCAGAGGAGTACTACGGTAGGCGCGCGCTGGGATCTCCATCGAAACGCGGCACTCAAGCTGGAATTCTCCCATGTGAAGGTCGCCGACAATTCGGTAGGGAGCTTCCTCCTCGTCGACGGTTCAGGGACGATCCTGTTCAGCAATCGCCGCATCAACCTGTTCTCGGCTTCGGTCGACGTGAGCTTCTGAGGTCCCTGATGGCTTACCTCTACCAAGCCCTCCTCGCGATCATGCTCTCGCTGACGTTTCACGGCGGCGCATGGGCGCAGCTAGTGATCGTCAGCGGCAAGAACGGCGCCGTTTCGGAATTGTCCAGGTCCCAGGCGGAGCGCCTGTTCCTCGGCCGTGCCACGACCCTCCAGGACAACACCCCGGTCACCCTTATCGATCTGCCGCCGGGACCCGAGCGAGATCGGTTCTACCTCGTGTTAACCGGCAAGAATCCAGTGCAGACGCGCGCCTACTGGTCACGTCAGGTGTTTACCGGGCGCGCCCTGCCGCCTCGACAGGCTTCGTCGGTTGAAGAACTTCGCCAATGGCTGTCGGAAGACGACAACGCAATCGGCTACCTGCCGCAGGAGCACGTCGGCGAACGACTGCGGGTTCTGCTGCAGGTCTCGGAATGAGCCGCCGCAGGGCGCCTCATTTCGCCGGCGCGACGCGCGGCAGCACAGAGATCAGCCCACGGTACGGGCGCCGATCGTGAGTCGCAGCGGCGGCAGCCCCGCGATCCGGCCGGCCAGGCGATTGCCGGGAAACACCGGGCCGACACCTTCCGGCGTGCCGGTGAACATCAGGTCGCCGGCCTTCAGTTCGAACAGCCGGGACAGGGCCGCGATGATCTCGGGAACCGACCAGATCATGTCTGCAAGATCGCCGCGCTGGCGCACTTCGCCGTCCACCTCGAGTTCGATCGAACCGCATTCCAGCCAACCGCACGCAGCCACCGGCGTCAACGGCCCGACCGGCGCAGAAGCGTCGAAGGCCTTGGCGACGTCCCACGGCCGCCCTGCCTTCTTGGCCTCCGCCTGCAGGTCGCGGCGCGTCATGTCGAGCCCGGGCGCATAGGCCCAGACGCAACGCCGGGCCTGTTCGAGGTCCAGGCCGATCCCGCCCGAGCCGAGCGCCACCACCAGCTCGAACTCGTGATGCACGTCCCGGCTCGCCAGCGGATAGGGCCAGACCGTAGAGCCGTCGTCTGCCACCGGGAAGACCGCATCGGCCGGCTTGGTGAAGAAGAATGGCGGCTCCCGCTCCGGATCCTGCCCCATC
>JAGRGB010000065.1 GCA_020445745.1 Rhodocyclaceae bacterium
CATGGGGCACCGGCAGGCCGGACGAGGACAGGGAGGCGCTGTAGTCGAGGCTGCGGCACGAGAACACCACCCGGGTGCCGGGCCAGTTCTCCGAGAGTTCGAGCAGAAAACCGCGCCAGCCGTCGACCAGCGCCCGGTAGTCGTCGGCGTCGCGGTGGGGCATCTCGTTCACCGCGTCGAGCAGCAGCAGCAGCCGGCCGCCGGCGAGCAGCTCGTCGAGGGCCGGAAGATGGCGGTGGCGGGGGCGCTGCCACTGGGCGCGCAGCCATGCCAGCGGCGTCGGCGGCGCGGCTTCGCCGGCTGCGGGACGATAGCGGTTGAGCGGCAGCAGGAAGGCGAGCGGCCTGTCGTCCGCGGCCGGCGCCGCAAGGGCTTCTACCGCCAGATCGAATTCGAGGCGCTGCAGCAAGGTGCTCTTGCCGCAGCCCGGCGGGCCGAGCAGCACCAGCGCCGGCTCGTCCACCGCGGCCAGCACCTCGCGCAGGTCTCGGTATTCGCGGGCCTGCTCCTGCCAGCGCGGCCCCTCGGCCTGGGGGCCGCGGTCGAGCACCACCGTGAGCCGGGTGAAGCGGGTGTCGAGGGCGTGGCGTGGTTGCGACCATTCGGCCCAGCGCACCGCCCGGTAGTCGTCCAGACGCTTAGGCACCAGCGTCATCAATCGGCGACACTCGGCTTCGTCGGGGAGTGCCTCACGCGCACCGTGCAGGGCGCGGCGCAATTGCTCGACCAGGCCGCCGGCCGCGGGTCCGGCCTGCGGCGGCGCGGCGGGCGCGGAGGTCGGTCTCGCCTGCGACGCCCAGCCGTGGATCTCGCCGACGATATCGAGCCAGGCCTGGTCGCGCTCGCCAGCGGCCTCCGCGAAGGTGACGATCGCCTTGCCGTCGGTGGGACGGGCCTGCAAGGCCTGCAGCGGTTCCTCGAAGCGCCAGCCACAGGGGCGCAGGATCAGCGGCACGACACGGATGCCACCGGCGTCGCGGCGCTCGAGCAGGCGGGGCAGCTCCTCGCCGCGGATGAAGTCGGAGGCGATGAAGGCCGGGCTCAGCAACAGCAGGGCGAGGTCGCAACCCTCGATCGCACGCTCGATCTCGTGCCGCCAGTTGTCGCCGCCGTCGATGCAGCGGTCGTCCCACGGCGCGATCCTGCCACTGGCCTTCAGCCCCGCCAGGTGCTGGGTCAGTTGATCCTTGAAGGATTCATCCTCATGGGCATAGCTGATGAAAATCGAATAGGGGCCGGCCATGGCCGGATTATTCGATGATCGTGGCGACGGGAGCAAGCCTCAGCCGCCGGCCAGCTCCCCGGCGTCGATCACCTCGATCCGCCAGTCCCCCGCCGAGCGCGCCAGCGCGACCATCTGCGCGGTGCCGCCGGGGCCGTCGCCGGCATCCCGGCCGTCCCACAGCGCGACCAGCGCGACCTCGTCGGCGCCCCAGCTGCGGGCCAGCTCGACCAGCCAGCGGTTGCCCCGTTCCCACGGATCGACGTCGCGGCCGGCGAGCCAGTTGGGCAGGCCGGCGCGGTCCGAGAGCTGATACACCTCGGCATCGCGGAGCAGGTCGAGGAAGCGCCCGCGCCATGGCTCGTGGTCGGCGAAGGCCGAGCGGGCGAAGTCGGCGACCGGCATCGGCAGGCAGACGACGCTCCTGATTGCGAGTTCGCGGCACGCCTCGTGGGCGAGGATGTCGGCGCCCGGCGCCGCCGAGGCCAGCAGCACGCAGTCCCAGGCCGGGTCCCGCCGGGCGGCGATCGCGGCGCGGATGCGCTCCCGGGCGGCTGCTTCGGCGCCCGCGGGGAAGCGCGGCGGGCGGCGGCCGGGCGCATCGACGCGGTGGCCGGCGAAGACGACCAGCCGGGTCGGCCGCGGCGGCGCCGGGCGCGGCAGCGCCGCGAAGCGCGCGTCGACGGTGTCGATCACCCGGCGGGCGAGACCGGCGCGCAGGCCGAGGGATTCGAACAGCTCGAGCTGGCCGCGGGCGGCGTCCCAGGCGAACGGCCGGTCGAGGGGGATCGCGTCGCGGTAGCTGGCGAGCACCCGGCCGTCGCGCTGGCCGGGATCGAGGAACTGCAGGTCGGCGCGGCTGATCCCGGCCCACACCCGCTCGCCGTCGTCGTCGGCGAGATTGGCGAGCGCGGCGTCCACCGAACCGGTCACCAGCACCAGCAGCTCGGTCAGCTCGCGCCGCAGCCGCTCGCGCGCGGCCTCGGCCTCGGCGTCGCTGGCGAAGATGTCGTACCACGCCTCCTCGTTGGCCAGCCCGAGCAGGATGCGGCCCAGCTGGCAGGCGTTGACGCCGGAGTAGAAGTGGTTGAGGTCGGCCCGGAAGGCGGCCCGGTATTCGTCGTAGCAGGTCAGCAGCGGGCGGCTCACCGCGGCCCGCCGGCGCTCGCCCGGATCGTCGACGGCGGCGAACGACAGGCGCCAGCGGGTCTTGCCGTTGCGGCTCTTCAGCGCCGTCACCTCGGCGCGCTGGCGGCGGTCGAGGCGGCTGCCGGCGAGCAGGCGCTCGATCGCCTGGTCCGAGCGGCTCAGGCGTTCGACGTCGCCGCCGCTGCGGTAGAGGCGCTCGCAGACGTTGGCGAGCGCGAGATTGGCCTCGACGTCGTCGGCGGCGCGCGCGCGCACCGCCAGCCAGCTTGCCTCGGCGCCGGCGTAATCCTTCAGCTGCCACTGGGCGTGGGCGACCAGGCGCAGGCCCTCGCGCTCGAAGCGCAGGCCGCGCAGCTCGTCGGCGAGCAGCCGCAGCCAGCCGCGGGCGCCGGCGCGGCGGGCGCGCTCGACCTCCTCGGCGAAGTCGAGCGGCACCACGACGATGTCGGCCGGGTCGGCCTCGCGCAGCCCGGGCAGCATCCGGAACACCGGGCTGTCGGCCTCGCGGGTCGATATCAGCGTGGCCGCGATGGTCGCGCGCAGCTCGTCCTGCGCCTGCCCGGGGGCATCCAGCGGGTAGGCCAGGTAGCGGTCGGTGAGCAGGTCGAACGGTGGCGTCTCGGCGCTCGGCCGGCCCTTCACCAGGATCGTGCCCTTGCACCGCAGGCCGTGGCGGATGCCGAGTTCGTAGAACACGTTGGCGTTGTGCAGGGTGACGTCGCAGATCACCAGGTCGGCCTCGACGATCAGCGCGAACATGTCCTCGCGGATGTTGCCGGCGTCGATGATCTCGCCGGTGGTGCTGCCGTCCAGGCCGTTGGCGGCCAGCGCCGGCGCGAACAGTTCGTCGTGGACCTGCTCGAAATCGATCCTGCGGCCGGCGCTGTCGGACTTCTCGCCGAACGGTCGGATCACGAATGCCCGCGCCATCGTTCCCCCTCGGCCGCGTCTGCCGGCCCTCGGCTCAGTCGGCCGCCTCGTACATCGCCTCGAACTTGTCGTGGCTGATGCAGTAGGCGTCACCGCCGTCCTCGTCGTTCGACACCAGGTAGTCGCCGGCGCGGTAGTGGGACTCGCCTTCCTTGGTCGCGACCTTGCCGTCGGCAACGGCCTGCTCGGCCCAGATCGGCGTGGTCTTGACGTAGTGGCCCGGACGCACCCGGCGGTAGGTGCGCGCGAACACCTCGGCGTCGATCGAATAGACGTCGCCGTTGTTGTCCACCAGCCAGTCGCCGGCCTTGCAGCGCTGCTCGGCACCCCACTTGCGGTAGCTGAAGCCGGCACCTTCGAGGTCGAGACGGACCGCGACGATGTACTGGTCGGCCTTCTTGCGGTAGCGTCTGCGGGTGCTCATCGAGGCTTCTCCGGGTCGTCGGGTCCCCGACTGGTC
Source organism: Rhodocyclaceae bacterium (assembly GCA_020445745.1). Classification (GTDB taxonomy): domain Bacteria; phylum Pseudomonadota; class Gammaproteobacteria; order Burkholderiales; family Rhodocyclaceae; genus Cognatazoarcus. Next base: position 3,762 of record JAGRGB010000065.1, read on the forward strand.
AGATCCGACCCGCTCGGGAAATGTTCCGGCAGCATGTCGCGCGGCGGCGGTGCCGGCGATCGGGGCTACGCGCGGCACCGCCGGAGGTCCGGTCACCGCGGCCGCGGCTCATGCCAATCGCTTCAGTGTATCGGCTATCGTGTCGGCGGCCCAGTCCAGTTCGCGCTGCGCGATCACCAGCGGCGGCGCGAAGCGCAGCACCGTGTTGTGGGTGTCCTTGGTCATGATGCCGCGCGCCAGCAGCGCCTCGGCGGCGCGCGCCGCGTCGATCCGTGCGGGGTCGAGATCGACACCGATGAACAGGCCGCGGCCGCGCACCTCGCGCACCCCGGCGCCGAGCAGTTCTTCGAGCCGGCGGCGGAAGCCCTCGCCGACGCCGGCCGAATGCTCGCACAGGTTCTCGTCGACGATCACGTCCAGCGCTTCCAGCGCCACCGCCGCGGCCAGCGGGTTGCCGCCGAAGGTCGAGCCGTGGTCGCCCGGCGCGAATACCCCCATCAGCGCGCGGTCGGCGAGGAAGGCGGAGACCGGCAGCAGCCCGCCGCCCAGCGCCTTGCCGAGGATCACGCCGTCCGGGCGCACGCCGTCGTGGGCGCAGGCCAGCAGCTTGCCGGTGCGGCCGAGCCCGGTCTGCACCTCGTCGGCGATCAGCAGCACGTGGTGGCGGCGGCAGATCTCGGCACAGCGGGCGAGATAGCCGTCCGGCGGCAGCCGGATGCCGCCCTCGCCCTGGATCGGCTCGACCAGGAAGGCCGCGGTGTCTGGCGTGATCGCGGCCTCCAGGGCGTCGGCGTCGCCATACGGGATGTGCTTCAGCCCGGCCGGGAAGGGGCCGAAGCCGTCGCGGTACTGATCCTCCGACGAGAGGCCGACGATGGCGATCGAGCGGCCGTGGAAATTGCCCTCGCAACTGATGATCTCGGCCTTGTCGGCGGCCACCCGCTTGACCTTGTAGGCCCACTTGCGGGCCGCCTTGAGGGCCGTCTCGACCGCTTCCAGCCCGGTATTGACCGGCAGCGCCGATTCGTAGCCGAACAGCTCGCACAGGCGCTCGAGCAGCAGCGGCAGGCGGTCGGTGCTGTAGGCGCGCGAGGTCAGCGCCAGGCGCTGGGCCTGGCTGGCCAGCACCTGCAGCAGCCGCGGGTGGCCATGCCCGAGGCTGACCGCCGAATAGGCGCTCATCATGTCGAGATAGCGCCGTCCGGCGACGTCCCACAGCCACACGCCGGCGCCCCGGGCGAACACCACCGGCAGCGGATCGTAGTTGTGGGCGCCGTAGCGCTGCTCGCGCTCGCGCAATGCGTCGGCGGTCGGTCCGAGGGCGGCGACGGCGAATTCCCGCGCCCAGGCCGGCGCGTCCTGGGCGCGGGCGAGCCCGAAGGCGAGCAGGTCGGGGCAGGCGCGCAGCGAGTACAGTGCGGCGGCGAGCGGGCCCGGTGCCAGCGCGCGCCCCGCCAGCGCCGACAGGTCGAGGCTGACGACAAAGCCGCCGGGGGCGCCGCGGGCCACCGACAGGGCATCGCAGAACACCGCGCCGAGGCTGCGGCGGCGGATCTCGTCGAGCGTGAACAGGCGGATGCCGAGGCGCGACACGTGCGCCATCTCGGCCTCGCTCCATTGGTGGGCGGCGACCACACAGACACTGGCCGGGTCGAGGAACGGGAAGGGCTGGCCGCCTGCGGGCGCCACCTCGCCGAGCAGTTGCGGAATCAGGCTGTGCTCGGCGAGCGTCTCGTCGCCGGCCGGCAGGCAGGCCTCGAGACGGGCGTCGATCAGGATCAGCCCGATCCGGCCGCGGGCGGATCGGGCCCTGGCCACGCCCTGCCACGCGCTGGCGGTGGCGACCTGGTCGGGCGACAGCAACAGCGGCGTCTCGCCGTTGTCCAGTGCCGAGGCACATACCCCGGCAAGGTGCTGGAGCCGCTCCGCGGGACCGTCCTCGCCGCTGCCGGGCCCCTCCAGGCTGCCGTGCCAGCGCACCGCGATGCCGGCCCGCCGCAGCTCGCGCACCAGCGAGGCGTGCAGGCGGGCGCTGTCGCCGGCCGTCTCCACCAGCAACAGGCTGCGGGCCCGGTCCGGCCCGGTGTGCTTGTCAGCCGTCATCGATGCTCTCCCTCGGCTCGTCGCAGTGATCGGGTCGGCCGCGCCACGGGAGCGCGGTCGCCCCGCCTTCCCGCCGTTAGAGGAAGCGGCGGCACGAATCGTTCGCGCGGCCGGCTGCGGTCATCCGCCGGCCAGCCGCCAGGCCTCGAACCCGACCAGTATCGCCAGCAGCAGGCCGACCAACGCGACGACGCGCGATTGACGGCGCTGGGCCGCAGCCAGACGGGCGAGCTCCTGGCGGGTGGCGGCCAGCGCGTCGGGGGTGCCCAGCGCACGATGCACCAGGCGCGGCAGCTGCGGCAGCGTGGCGGCCCAGCCGGGGGCCTCCTCGCGGGCGTGGCGCACCAGCGCCCGCCAACCCACCTGCTCGTTCATCCAGCGCTCGAGGAAGGGCTTGGCGGTCTTCCACAGGTCGAGGTCGGGGTCGAGCTGGCGCCCCAGCCCCTCGATGTTGAGCAGGGTCTTCTGCAGCAGCACCAGCTGCGGCTGCACTTCCATCTCGAAACGGCGCGCGGTCTGGAACAGGCGCAGCAGGGTCTTGCCGAACGAGATGTCCTTCAGCGGCTTGTCGAAGATCGGCTC
>JAGRGB010000066.1 GCA_020445745.1 Rhodocyclaceae bacterium
ACCGCCAGCTCCTGCAGCCGCGGCACCAGGCCCCAGTGACCGCCGACGACCCGTCTGACCAGCCCCGGATGGCCGAGGTGGTTGAGTCCGCGGAGGCGGCCGTCGCCCTGGCCGGCGGCATACACCAGGGTCAGATCGCGGGGAAAGCCGAGGCCGTCGTCGCGACTGTCGGACTCGGCCAGGAAGCGCTCCTCGAGGGCAACCGCGATGCCTTCGGCGAAGCCGATGCCGACGAAGCCGCCGGTGGCGACGGTGTCGTGGCTGCGGATCAGTTGCACCGCCTCGGCGGCACTCACGACCTTGCCGGCATGGTTCGCCCGCAGGCGCTGCAGCATGGGTGCGATGTATTCGATCTTGCTCATCTTGTCCTCCGACGGGCGCCGGGTTTCGGGCTCGGTGTCCGCGACGGCTACAGCCCGCGCGCCCAGTCCGGGCGCAACGGCGCCGAGCCGGGATCGGCGATCGCCCGCTGCAGCTCGCCCTGCAGGCGCGTCTTGTCGGCGCCGAGCGTCCCCTTCAGCGCCAGCCAGTTGGATGCGTGATCGGAGCGAAACACGGTCCGACGCAGGTCGAGGCCGGCAATGAAGCGTTCCAGTTCGCGCAGCAGGCCGTCCCGGTCGAGGGGCTGCCAGTGCGGGAATTCCTTCCGGAAGCGTGCCTGGCCCGCCGGGAAGCTCAGCACCAGGGTCGACAGATACTCCGGCTGGACGGCGCTGATCAGCCGGGCCGAGGCGTCGGCGTGCCGGGCGCTCAGCGTGCGGCCGCCGAGGCCGTTGATGATCATCACCGATCGCGTGATTCCGGCGGCGCCGAGCCTGTCCAGCGCGTCGCGGGTCGATGCGAAGTCCTCGCCCTTGTTCACCAGGCGCAGCACCTCGTCGTCGCCCGACTCCGCCCCGAGATAGGCCAGCGTCAGTCCGGCGTCCCGCAGTTCGCCGAGCTCGGCGACGCTCTTGCGTCGCAGATTGCGCGCCAGGCAGTAGCTCGACACCCGTCGCACCGCCGGCAGGTGCTCGCGGATTTCCGCCAGCACCGCCAGCAGCCTTCGTGTGGACAGGGCCAGGGCGTCGCCGTCGGCGAGAAAGACGCGCCGGATGCGCCCGCCGTCGTGCCCGGCGAGCGCCCGTATCGTGCCGGCGATCTCGGCCTGGCCGCGCGGGCGGAACGCCTTCTGGGCTGCGGTGTACATCTCGCAGAAGGTGCAGCGGTTCCACGAACAGCCGTCGGTGACCGGCAGGATCAGCGATCTTGCCTCGCTGGGAGGTCGGTATACCGGCTCGATATAGCGGATCGGGATCATGCGGGCAGGGTGGCTGGGCGGACTTGCCAAGTCTAGCGCGCATCGGCGCCTCGCTCACCAGGGTGCATTGCCGAGGGTTCGGTGCGAGCGGGGCGGCAATCGACGGTGTTCGTCATCTTTGCCCGCGCGGCGGCTGATGCGAGCCCCTAGAATTGGCGTGGAGACGTATGACTTTCGTCGTTGGTCAGGAGGCCGCAGCCGTGGTGCAGCTAATTCGAGATCGCGATCGCGCCGCGGTGATGGCCGGGCAGGTGGTCCGCCGCGTCGGTCGCGCCGGCATGCGTTTCGCTGAACGACGGGCGAAGCGCCGGGCATCCCGGCCGACCGCGGGAGGCGAAGGATCATGCGGCTGAGGAACAAGATCATGATCGGCTACCTGGCGATGGCGCTGCTGCTGGTCGCCATGGGCGTGCTCGGACTGGCGGCGATGAAATCGATACAGTCCGAATTCGGCTCCGCGGTCGGCCGCACCTATCCGGTGATCGATTCGTTGCAACATCTGCGCCTGCAGGCCAACCACCTGGTCATGGGCGTGTTCGAACCGTCGCTCACCGCGATCGTGCCGGTGCCGGCGGACCGGCTGGAAGAATTGCAGGATGCCGCCAACCAGTACCACGCCCTGGTGCGGCGCATGTTCCCGGAAGAGCGCGAACTGGCCGGTCGCATCCGGCTGGAGTCGGAAGCCCTGGTGGCCGATCTGCGCGCCGTATCCGCCCTGCGCGGCGCACTCGGGGGTGACGAAAGGCGTCGGCTGATCGGCAACTGCGAACGCCACCTGGCGGTGCTCGAGGGACTGATCGAACAGGCCCTCGCTGGGGAACACGCCGAATTGGTGAGGCATCGGCAGGAGGTGCTCAACCACGCCACCAGAGCGCAACTGGCGCTTGCCGCGCTGGGGGTGGGGGCGGTGGTGACGGCGCTGCTCGGCGCCTTGTGGCTGACCCGTCGGATAACGCGGCCGGTGGAGCGGCTGCGCAAGGTCACCGAAGAGATCGGTCGAGGAAAGTTCGACGCGCGCGTCGAGGACCATGGCGATGACGAGATCGGCGTGCTCGCCCGTTCCCTCGACCACATGAGCTCGGAACTGGCCGAGACGGTGGTCTCCCGCGACGATCTCGAGGCCGTCATCGACGCCATCTCCGATGGCCTGCTGGTGGTGTCGCCGGGAGGGGTGATCGAGCGGACCAACAGCGCGATGCGCATGATGTGCCAGGGACTGCTGGAAGGCCCGCTCGCTGGTCGCCGGGTCGAGGAGCTGTTCGAATGTGACGATGGCCGGCCCCGTCTGCTCGGTGGCCATTTCCTCCAGGAAGGACTCGAATGCGCAATCCGCTCGAACGAGGACCCTCCCCGTCGGATTTCCGTTACCGCGACGATGATCCGCGGGGTCGGCGGCAACCGCGGCTGGGTCCTGCTGGTGCGCGACCGCCGTGGCCGCAACCCGGCCACCCGCAATGGCCACGCCAGGCAACTGGACGGGCCGGAGGCCGCGGCAGCGCACCTGGCGACGCGGCTGAGTGTGCTGGAATGGCGTGGCCGCAACGTCGGTGTGATGGTGATCGGACTCGACCGCCGCAAGGGACTGGAACAGGTCCTCGGGCAGCAGGTCTGTGACGGCCTGGTGGCACGCATCATCGAACGCACCCGTACCGTGTTGCGCCCGGACGATGCGGTAGCCAAATGGAGCGACGAGTCACTGACGGTGGTGCTGGAGGACGTCGCCTCGCCGGCGGACATGACGAGCATCGGTGACACCCTGCTGGCGGCGCTGGACGAGCCGTTCGTGATCGGCGCCCACAAAGTGAGCCTGTCCGTTTCGATCGGCATGGCGTGCGCCCCCCGGCATGGACTGCGGTCCGAGTCGCTGCTGGCCTGTGCCGAGACCGCGCTGCGTTGCGTCAGGGCCGACGGTATCCGGCGCTGCATGATGTACGCCGAAGCCGGCGGCCGCGGCTCGGCCAGTCGCGTCAGGCCGGCGCGCTAGCACGGGCCCATCCCCCGGGCCGGCAGCGCCCGGCGACGACGCGCCCATCGCGACCGCGACCAGGGTATCGTGGCGGGCGAATCCCAGGTTGCCGACTATGACACCCGACGCCCCGCTGTTGCTGGTCGCCCATCCCGGCAATCCGCCGATCGCGGTGGAGCGGATCACGGTCGCGGTGTCCGCGCCCGGTGGTGCGGTGCGACTGCACTACCGAATCCGCTGTGGCGACGATGCGCTGCACGTGCCGGGACGCGCCGCAGCGGGCTTCGCCGACGGCCTGTGGCGCCATACCTGCTTCGAGGCGTTCTTCGCGCCGGTCGGCGCGAGCGCCTATCGCGAGTTCAATTTTTCCGCGGACGGCCGCTGGGCCGGCTACTGCTTCGCGAACTGGCGCCAGCGCAGCGGCGATCTGCGGGGTTTTCCCGCGCCGCGGCTGAGCGTGGGCTGGCTGGACCGCGCGCTGGAGGTGGACGTCGTGTTGCCTGCGGCGCTGCTCGGCGATGCCGAACGCTTCGATGTCGGCCTCAGCGCGGTGGTCGAAGGGCGCGACCGGGCCCTCGGCTACTGGGCCCTGAGCCACGCCCCGGGCCCGCCCGATTTTCACCGCCGGGCAGGCTTCTGCTACCGTCTTGGCCGCGATCCTGGAGGAGAAGCGCGGTGAAGACCGGACTCGAGCGACTGATCGAAGAACCCGAGCTGAGGCGGCCGCTGCTTGGCCGCCGGGTCGGGCTGCTTGCCCATCCGGCGTCGGTGACGCGCGATCTCGAGCATGCCCTGGACGCGCTGGCGCGGCAGCCGGAGATCCGGCTGACGGCGGCTTTCGGGCCGCAGCACGGCCTGCGCGGGGACAAGCAGGACAACATGGTGGAGTCTTCCGACTTCGTCGATCCGGTGCACGGCATTCCGGTGTTCAGCCTCTACGGCGCGGTGCGCCAGCCCACCGACGAAATGCTGTCCGAGGTGGACCTGCTGGTGGTGGACCTGCAGGACCTCGGCTGCCGCATCTACACCTTCGTGACCACCCTGCGCTACGTGCTCGAAGCGGCGGCACGGCTCGGCAAATCGGTGTGGGTGCTGGACCGCCCGAACCCGGTCGGACGGCCGATCGAAGGCCTGCGGTTGCGCGATGGCTGGGAGAGCTTCGTCGGCGCGGGCCCGATGCCGATGCGTCACGGCCTGACGATGGGCGAGATGGCCTGCTGGTTCGTCGACTGGCTGGGGCTCGACGTCGACCTCCGGGTGATCGAGATGAACGGCTGGCAGCCCGCTTCCGGGCCGGGATTCGGCTGGCCGCAGGACGAGCGCAGCTGGGTCAATCCGAGCCCCAACGCGCCCAATCTGTCGATGGCGCGCTGTTATGCGGGCACCGTGATGCTCGAGGGCTGCACCTTGTCCGAGGGTCGGGGCACGACTCGGCCGCTGGAGGTCTTCGGTGCGCCAGGCCTCGACGTGGCTGCCCTGCTGGCCCGCATGCGCGCATTGGCGCCCGACTGGCTCGCCGGCTGTCGCCTGCGCGAGTGCTGGTTCGAGCCGACCTTTCACAAGCACGCCGGGAAGCTGTGCCCTGGATTGCAGATCCACGTGGATGATCCAATGCACTACCGCCCCCACGAATTCCGCCCGTGGCGGCTGCTGGCGCTGGCGTTCAAGGCCTTGCGCGCCGTCGATGCCGACTATCCGCTGTGGCGGCATTTCCCGTACGAGTACGAGTACGACCGCCCCGCGATCGATCTGATCAACGGCTCGCCGCTGTTGCGCGAATGGGTGGACGACAGCAGGGCGGTGCCGGCCGACCTGGAGGCCCTGGCCGCAGCCGACGAGCGCGAGTGGGCGTTGTGCGTTGCAGAATTCCTGCGCTACAGATAATAAAAGTCAATTGCTGTTGCTGCCCTTGAACTGTGGCGCAGTGCAGCATAATCTGTCCGTCGCCGTGCCCTGGTGGTCACGGTGATTGGACCGATCAATCCGGCAGGAGCCTTCATGAAGGAGCAGTTGTTGAGCAGCGAATGGCTGCAGCACGAGTGGCTGAGAAGCTATGTCTGGCCATGGGCGATCAATCTGGCGCTGGCCGCAGCGATATTCCTGGCCGGCCGCTGGGCTGCCAGACTGCTGGTGTCGGTCGCCGACAAGCTGCTGCGCCGAGGCGGCATGGAAGAGATGCTGGCCCACTTCGTGCTGTCGATCCTGCACGGCCTGATGCTGCTGCTGGTGGTGGTGGCAGCCCTCAACCAGCTCGGTGTCGACACCACCTCGCTGGTCGCGATCATCGGCGCCGCCGGCCTCGCGGTCGGCCTGTCGCTGCAGGATTCGCTGAAGAACTTCGCCGCCGGGGTGATGTTGATCGTGTTTCGCCCCTTCAAGGCCGGCGACTACGTGGAGGCCGCCGGCACGATGGGCACGGTCGAGAAGATCAACATCTTCAGCTCGACCTTCCGCACCGCCGACAATCGCGAGATCATCATCCCCAACGCTGCCATCTACAGCGGCGTGATCACCAACTATTCGGCGCGCAGCCAGCGGCGGATCGATCTCGTCATGAGCATCGGCTACGGCGACGACATCCGCCACGCCAAGGGTGTCATCGAGTCGGTGCTGGAGGCCGAGGATCGGGTGCTGGCGGAGCCGGAGCCCTTCATCGGGGTGGCCGAACTCGGCGCCAGCAGCGTCAATATCCACGTCCGGCCGTGGGTCGCCTCGAGCGACTACTTCGCCACCAGTTGCGATCTCAAGGAGAAGCTCAAGCTCGCCTTCGACGACAACGGCATCTCGATCCCGTTTCCGCAGATGGCACTCCACCACTACCGCCAGGGCGAAGCGGGCGGCGGCTGACGGGGCCGCGCTACCGCCGTGGGGCGCGCAAGTCTGCCCGTGGCTCGCCGCGCCAGGATCCGGCGATGCGATGACCCGGCCGGGCCGGCCATCGCGAAGCCTCCCCATCGCAGCGGCTCGGGCTGGGCGGATTCGGCCCGTCGCAGCGCGGACGCCTCCTTGCACGAGCCCCGCGTCGGCGAGTCACTTCTTGCACCAGCGCTGCGGATCCGGATCTTCGGCAAAGCGGTAAAGGCGCTCCAGGAAGGCCGCGCGCACCGGTTCTCGCTCGATCAGCAGCTCATGGCCGACGCCGCGCGCCAGCAGGCCCTGGTCCGCGCCATCCGATTCGCCGATCGCGACGTCGACGAATCCTGACCGATCGTCATCGGCTGCGGTCGCGGCATCGCCCCGGCGGACCGCCCGCACGAACTTGAGGCAGCAGTTGGGGTTGTCCCAGTCGCAGAAGCGGCGCTGGCCGATGTTGGCGACCGCCTGATCGTTCCACGCCGCCATGATCAAGGTCGGTACCGTCAGCGACGAGCGCCGGGCGATGACGTCGTAGGTCGACAACACGGCGGCACGGGTCCACCTGCTGGTCGCACACGAAACGCGCAAGTCAAGAGGGGGGGACTCGTCTGCATTGCGGCTGAGAATGACGCTTTTTTCGACCATGCATTCGGTGGCCTGTAGCTTGGAATAGTCATTACTGTATGCCCAAGGCGTCTTTCCGACAGATGCCTCCACGATTCTTGTCGAAAGCGCTTCGCACGGATTCGGGAAGTCGGGTGCCCATTGTGGGGTTGCACTCTTCGCGGATATGCAGGCATCCGCCGGCCAGAATTTGGCCTTGATCCAGTTGCCGAAATGTAGGAACGGGCTATAGATCTCGTACTGGATTTTCGGCAGTGCAAACAAGGGCGAACTCATTACCGCGGCTTCGAACGGCGCGTTCTCCTTTTCCTGAAGCAGGTAGCGCGCCGCGATCTGGCCCCCCATCGAGTGTGCCAGGAGGATCCGCATGCCATCGCCGGCCTTTGGCTTGACTTTGGTGTCGACGAATTGCTTGGCGACGGCTACGTAATCGTCGAAGTCGTCGATGTAGCCCACCTGGGGATGCTTGCGGGCCGACAGCCCCTGCCCAGGCCAATCCAGCGTCCAAACCTCGTATCCGTTGCGGATGAGGTCAGCGTATGTCCAAATATTGCGCTCGATGAATTCGGTTCGTCCGTTGAAATGGACGACGACGCCCCTTTTTTTTGGCGCCGTAGTTTGCCAATGGGCGAATCGAATCCTTCCTATTCTGGACTCGAAGCAATCGATTTTTTCCGGTGCAGGAAGATTATTGGCGGACAGGTACGTGTTCACGAACTCGGAGAAGTCTGTTCTGCCGCTGGAATAGCCAGAACAGTCGTCAGGCGTACCGGTTTCGGCTAACGCCAGCCGAGGGGCGAGCAACGTTGGGAGAGTCATGAGTGCGAGCAAGAGGCGCGATATCATGGGGAGTCCTTATTGTTGAGTTGTCGGCGGGCTGGCCCGGGCTGATGCGACGGTATCAATGCAAGCGGTCCTGCGCACTATGACCATAACATTCAAGGCGACGCGTGTTTCGGTGGGCCGAGGATCCGAATCCGGTGATCTGTGAAGATTTTCACGCCGAAGGTGCATGAAATGCTGCCAGGCAATTAACTGCTGGCCGACCGCGGACGCGGGCTGCAAATGCTGGTTGGCAGGGCGATGTGGCCTGCGCCACTGCGATCCCCCCCGGCCACGCCACGCCACGCAACCGGGCGGAGCAGCAGGGCCGAGGCATTCGCTGCTTCCGTTGGAAATGCAGTATCGTGCCCCGGCCGCCCTGTCGCAATCGAGGCCCGAGAGCCGATGGACATCACCACGCCCGCGCTGCTGTTTCCCGCGATCTCGCTGCTGCTGCTCGCCTATACCAATCGCTTCCTGACCCTGGCCCAGGTGATCCGCCAGCTCCACGGCCTGCCCGATCCGCGCATCGACGTGGTGCGCCGGCAGATTCCGGGCCTCAAGCGGCGGGTGCGGCTGATCAAGTACATGCAGTCGGTCGCGGTGGCGAGCTTTCTGCTGTGCTGCCTGTCGATGCTGGCCCTGTTCGGCGGCTCGCAGTCCGCCGGCCGATGGCTGTTCGCGGCCAGCATGCTGAGTCTCGCCGCCTCGCTGGTGATGTCCCTGTTCGAAGTGCTGATCTCGACCAACGCGCTGTCGGTGGTGCTCGAGGATCTTGAGGGCGGTGGCTCGCTGACGGCGCGAACGGCGCAGCCCGGCAATGGCAGCGGACCCGCCGCCGGTCGTACCTGAGCCGACACGGGCTGCAAGATCCCGGCCGATCGCCTGACGTCGCGGCCCCGAGCCGATGCCAGCTGGCTGGCGGTGATATCGTGACGGTGCCACCATGGGCCGTCTTCGTGCCGGCCGCGGAGGCCGGGAGCGGTGCGCCGCCACCCGAGCGGTGGTATGGATCGAAGCCGGCGATTTCACGGAGTGCCTGGGTACATGGCTGGTCCTTCGCAATCGACTGAGGATGCCGCGATCATGGATGTGGCCGGATTGCCGGCGCACCATGCGCGCTATCGGCCGCAGCGGCCCGCGTTCGGCTTCGACGGTATCGCGCTGGACTGGCGTGGCGTCGACGAACAGATCTCGCGACTCGCGGGCGCCCTGCGGGCCGGCGGCATCGGTCGTGGCGACCGGGTCGCCGCGGTGCTGCCCAACTGTCCTGAGCTGCTGTGGCTGTACTGGGCGTGCGCCCGCCTCGGCGCGGTGTCGGTGCCGCTGTCGCCGCTGCTGACGGCCACCGGGCTGGCGTCGCTGCTCGGCGATGCCGCTCCGCGGCAATTGCTGTGCTGTCGCCGCACGCTGCCGGCGGTGGAGCCGGCGATCGCGACGCTCGCCGAGCCGCCACGGTTGCTGGTGACCGATCTCGGCGACGGCAGCGAGCGGGATCTCCGCTGCCGGGCGGCAGCCCCCGACGTCACCGATCTGCCGCCGCCGGGCGCCGACGACCCCTTCAACATCATCTACAGCAGCGGCACCACCGGCATGCCGAAGGGCATCGTGCACAGCCACCGGGTGCGCGCCCACTACGCGACCCTGTTCGCCAATGCGTGGCGGATGAGACCGGAATCGGTGGTCCTGCATACCGGCTCGATCGTCTTCAACGGCGCCTTCGTGACGATGATGCCGGCGTTCCTTCTGGGATGCCGTTACCTGCTGGCGCCCGCCTTCGACGCTGCCGCGATGTTGGCATCGATCGAGCGCGAACGGGTCACCCACACGATGATGGTGCCGACCCAGATTGCCGCCCTGCTCGACCATCCGGCATTCGATCCGGGCCGGCTGGCCTCGCTCGAGATGCTGTTGTCACTCGGTGCGCCGCTGCCTGCGGTGCACAAGCGACGCCTGATGCAGTGCCTGCCCGGGCGGCTCAACGAGTTGTATGGTCTGACCGAGGGCTTCGTCACGATCCTCGATCGGGACGACGTCGCGCGCAAGCCGGAATCGGTCGGCGTGCCGCCGCCCTTCTACCGGATCCGCATCGAGCGCGAGGACGGCAGCGAGGCCGCGGCCGGCGAGGTGGGCGAGATCGCCGGGCGTGGGCCGATCATGATGACGGGCTACTACCGCCGGCCGGACCTGACCGGGCAGGCAGTCCGCAATGGCTGGCTGTATTCGGGGGACCTCGGCTATGTGGACGACGACGGCTTTCTCCACCTGATGGACCGGAAGAAGGACATGATCGTGAGCGGGGGCGTCAAGGTCTATCCGAGCGACATCGAACAAGTCGTGGTCCACCATCCCGACGTCCTCGAGGCGGTCGTGATCGGCGTGCCGGACCGGCACTGGGGCGAGGTGCCGGTCGGGGTGGCGCGCGCGCGCACCGGAAGCTCGCCGGATGCCGAGGCTGTTCGCGACTGGGTCAATCAGCGGCTGGCAGCGCGCTACCAGTGCCTGCGGGCAGTCGTGATCGTCGACGACCTGCCGCGCAACGTGGCGGGCAAGGTGCTGCGGCGCGAGCTGCGCCAGCGCTACCGGAATCTCGCCGACGCGTCGGACGCAGGCTGAATCCGTGCCGGCGTCGCCGCGATCGGATCGGCGCCCGTCGGCCCCGGTGCCTCGCTCATTGGACCGATACGCCGCCGGCGAAGACGATCTGTTCGAAGGTGCGGTCCAGCGACTTGGCGGTGAAGTTGCGCATCGTCATGCCACCGCTCCAGCTCACCGTATCGCCGGCCTTGACCGCGGTCTCGGGCGCGGCGATCCACGTCGTGCGACCTTGCTGATCGACCTCGAGGTAGGTGTAGCCGCCGGCCGTGGTGGCGCTCTTGACGACGCCGCTTTGATTGTCCCCGGCGGCCGTGGCGGGGGCCTGCTGGCCCATCGGCGGGTGGCCGCCCTGTATCGTGCCGTGAGCGGCAACCTGGGCCCTCGGTCCGTTGAGCTTGCCCCAGGAATTGACGAACAGGATGTTGTCGAAGGTACGATTGATCGACTTGGCGGTGAAGTTGTGCATCACCGCGAACTGGCCCCATTGCACCATCTCGCCAGGCTCGGCATCGATGTGGCCGCCGGCAATCCAGACGCGCTTGCCGTTGGGTCCCTCGACCTCGCCGTAGGTGTAGCCGCCCGCATGCATCAACTGCACCAGTTTGCCGGAGTTCGGCGGGAAGTTTGCCGGAGCCTCGGCCGCCGGCCTGGCGTCGGTCGTGGTGGCTGCGGCCTGGGCCGACGGCGTCGGATGCGCCGCTGGCGCCTTGCCGGCGTCGGCCGATGCCGGCGGATTTTCGGACTTCGAGCAGGCGACGACGCCCAGCACCAGGATCGCGCACGCGAGTAGGGAACGGTTCACGACAATGGATCTCCACAAGAGGGAACAGGGGCGGGGCCGTAACGAGGGATCGTATCATATGAGCCGAGCGGCCGACGCGGCGGTTGGTATTCGGGCGGCATTGCCGCGACCCGACCAGGGTAACGGCTTGTGCAGCCGCTGGCTGCTGGTTTCGCTGCTTTGCCTGCTGGCGGGCTGCAGCGCGGCGTCGCTGGTCTACATGAACGCCCCCACGCTGGGAGTGCTGCGGATCGATGCCGCGCTCGGACTGCCGAGCCTGCAGCGCGATCAGCTCGCCGACGCCGCGACGGCGGTGCACGCCTGGCACCGGCAGCAGCCGCGCCGGGAACTTGCCGCCCTGTTGCGCGAAGCACGGCGGAGGCTGGCCGGCCCGATCGACCAGGCGGACGGCGAGTGGTTCGTCGGCGCTGCCGAGGAGCATGTGCGCGAGGTCGGCGAGCGCCTGGCGATCGAGTTCGGAAGCCGCGTGACACCCTTCTCGCCGGCCGATCTGGGCCGCATGGCGAAGCGCCTCGTGCAGCGGCGCGAGGAATTTGCCGAGGAGATCGGCGTCGGCGACCCGGAGCGCGAGCGCGCGAGCCGGATCGAGCGGATCGAGGACGCGATCGATGACTGGCTGGGCTCGGTCAACCGGCAGCAGCATGCGCTGGTGCTGGCGTCGCGGGCGGTCACCGACTTCGACTCGGCGCTGTGGCTTGACGAGCGTGCCCGGCGGGAGCAATGGTTGCTCGATGCGCTGGCGATGACCGACGGCGGCGAATCGCTGAAGCGTTGGTTCAGCGATTGGCGGCGTGGGCGTGGGGAAGCGGCGGCGGCGACGCTGGACGAACAGCGCGGCGAGGCGATCGCGATGTGGGTCGCGGTGCTCAACGCTGCCGATGCCGGGCAGCGGGAGCGCTTGCTGGGGCGCTTGTCCGACTGGATCGAGGTCTTCGAGGACGACTGATGTCGGGGCAACGGGGTGGCGGCAGCGCCGCCGGTGCCACCGAGCGGCGCGCCGCGGGCGAGGCGGTGCCGCGGCCGCAGCCGCGCGCGGTAGGCAGACCGGCGCTAGAATCGGATTTCGTGCACGCAGGACGACGCCCGTGAGCATCAGCCCGGAAGAATTGCGACAACGGATCCGCACCGTGCCGGATTGGCCGGCGCCTGGCGTCCAGTTCCGCGACATCACACCGCTGCTGGCGGATGGCGACGTCTTCCGGCGACTGATCGCCGAGCTCCAGGCCCGCCATGCCGCCGATCCGCCCGACGGAATCGCCGCGATCGACGCCCGCGGCTTCATCATCGGCGGAGCCCTTGCCTGTGCGCTCGGCGTCGGCTTCGTGCCGGTGCGCAAGCGCGGCAAGCTGCCATACCGGACGCTGGCCGAGGACTACGCGCTCGAATACGGCAAGGGCACGCTGGAGGTTCACGCCGACGGCTTCGTCGCCGGCCAGCGGGTGTTGCTGGTGGACGACCTGGTGGCCACCGGGGGTACCCTGCTGGCGGCCGCCAGGCTGCTCGAGCGCCTCGGCGCGCAGGTGACGGAGGCGTTGGTGCTGGTCGATCTGCCGGAACTGGGCGGCCGCCACCGGCTCGCCGAGGCGGGCGTCGCACTGCACGCGCTGGTAAGCTTCGAGGGCCAGTGAACCCGGGAATTGCATGCCGCCGCCGATGACCGACCATGAGCCCATGAATCCGCGCGGATTCCCCGTTTCGAGCAGGGCCGACCGCCGGCCGTCGACGCTGAGCGCCCGATCGCGCGTCCGGCAGGCGGTCTGGCCGGGCAGGCACGCATCGGCCAGCTGCCGACGGGGGCATCGTGTCGCGGTGCCGGACAGGGGCGCGGACGCACGCCGCCGTTCGCCCGCCCGCCGGTTCAAGGCAGCAGTCGCCGGGACACGGCATTCATGAGCATCGATCTCGACAATGTTCGCCGCACCCGCGCGGAGGCGGATTGCCTGTACACCGCCGAACAGGTCGAAGCTGCCATCGATACGCTGGCCGACGGCCTGAGCGTCTTCTACCGTGATCGCAATCCGCTGCTCTATGTGGTCATGAACGGCGGTCTGATCTTCGCCGGCCGATTGCTGCCGCGGCTCGACTTTCCGCTCGAAGTCGCCTATCTGCACGCCACCCGCTACGGCATGGCGACCCAGGGTACCCTGCTCGACTGGCGGGTGCGTCCGACCCAGAAGCTCGACGGCCGCCACGTGCTGGTGCTCGACGACATCCTCGACGAAGGCCACACCCTGGCCGCGATCACCGACTACCTGCGCGACGAGGGGGCGGCCGACGTGCGTACCGCGGTGCTGGTGCACAAGCAGCATTCCCGCAAGGCCTTTCCGGGCATGCGCGCGGACTTCAGCGGGCTCGACGTGGTCGACCGCTTCCTGTTCGGCTACGGCATGGACTACAAGGGCTACTGGCGCAATGCGCCGGGCATCTTCGCGGTGCGAGGTCTCTGACGCGGGGCCTGGTCCCTGGCCGGCCAGGTGGTGTGCTCCGCACGGTCAACCGACGAAGCGGTACTCCATCTCGTCCACGCCGGGGCCCCGCGGTCGGCCGAAGGTGATCCAGCCGTGGCCGTCGAGCACCAGTTCCTCACGCCGCAGCCGCAGCGAGCGACCGCCCTCCTCGACGACGAAGGTGCCGTTGCTGCTGCTGTCGATGACGACGAACTTGCCGCTGCGCTCCTCGATGACACAGTGACGGCGCGACGCATGGGTGTTGCTCAACACCACATCGGCGGCCGCATCGCGGCCGATTGTCAGGCGATGGGCGCCTTCGTCCAGCACCCGCGACTCGCCACAGAAATGCAGCTCGAGTCTGGCCGGGTGCAGCGCGGCAAAGTCGATGCTGGCGAACACCGCGGTGACCTTGCTGTAGTCGTCGCAGATCAATTCCAGCAGGTCGAAGCTGCGGTTCATGCCTTTCAGCGGACGCGGCGGGATCTTGCGCAGCTTGCGCTGGTTGCTCTTCGACAGCAGAGCCGCGGTCTCCGAAGAGGTGACCGCGGTGCCGGTCGATGCCACTTCGCAGAAGCGTGCCGCGACATTGACGGTCTCGCCGAACAGGTCGTTGCCGGTGCTGACCGCCGGGCCATGATGAAAACCGATGCGGATGTCGATGCGATGGGCGCCGGCCGACGGCAGGTCGCCCAGTTCCATGCCCATCGCGCTGCTTGCCTCGAGGGCGGCGTCGGCCTTCTCGAAGACCGCCATCAGTCCGTCGCCGGTCAGCTTGACGACCTGGCCGCCCGAATGCATCACGACGCTCTGCATCGCCTTCAGGCAGGCGTTGATGCGCTTGGCCGCGGCCTCGTTGCCGATTCGCTCGTACAGCACCGAGCTGTCGGCGATGTCGGCGAACAGCACGACGCATTCGGTGGCGCGAAGGATGCCTGAAGTTTCCATTGATGCGGTCTTGTATTCGCTGCTCCCGACCCGCGCGCCCGGCGAGGTCGACGATGCCGGGCGCCATCGGCGTCCGCGCCGGTCGGAGCAATGCCGATTATCGCAGGATTTGGCGCCACCGGCAGGCGCCTTCTTGCTTGGGCGCGATGCGCAAGCGCCGTCGTGGCTTCAGCGTATCGTCAACAGCACGAACTTGCGGTCCCAGTCGCGGGTGCCGATGTAGCGCACCTCGAACACGTAGCGTCCCGCCGCCAGGCTTGCCGTCGCCGGCGTGGCTCCTGCCGTGGTCTTCAGCACGGCCTGCTCCTGGGCGATCGCGGCGCTCTCGGAGCGTGGCCCGGCGGCCAGCGACCATACCGAGATCTGCGCCGGTTCGCGCTCGCCGCCGAGCACGTCCTCGCCGTCCCCGATGGCGGCCAGTTCGACCTCGAAGGCGCGGGCCACCGGCACCGGCTCGGCCAGTTCCCAATAGACGTCCTTGATCTCGTAGCTGACCTTGCCGATGTCGGCGGCCAGCGCCTTCTGACGTGCTTCGTCCTCGATGACCCGAACCTCGGCGCCGCCGATGCGCAGTTCGAAACAGCGACCGATGCGGTTGGCGCACGGCAGGTAGGCGTTGTAGCGGGCGTAACTCGGCGGCGGCGCGCCGCCGCCACCGAAACAGGCCGACAGGGTCAGGGCCGCGAACAGGGCGGCGGCAATGGTCCGCGGACGGATCGGCTTGGCGTTCGGTTCAGGCGGGAACGGCGGCATCTCGATTCGGGTGGCGGGCGGCTCGGACGTGTTCTAAGTTATCACGGCTCGCGGCGTCGGCGAAGCGCCTGACACGGCGCATCCGGGGTGGCGCCGGTGTCGTCCGCGCCTGCCGGCATCCGGCCACCGGCTATGCCAGGTCCGCGGACCGGCGCGCCGTCACGACCAGCCCGGGCACCGGCCGGCCGGCCTCGTCGCGCAACGACTCCCGGGTCGCCTCGACGCTGGCGAAGCCGTGCGCGGCGAGGCACGCGCAGGCGTATCGGCGGGCGTGGCGGAAGCGGCCGCTGGCGTCGACTTCGTGGCACAGTCGACTGTCGGCGTCGACGATCTCCTCGAGGGTGAAGGCCAGCAGGCCGGCCGGCTTGAGGGCCGCCAAGGCGGCACCGAGGACCTCGTCGAGGGGACCGAAATAGCACAAGGTGTCGGCCGCGACGATGACATCCAGTTGGCCGGCATGGTCCCGCAGCCACTGGGTCAGTTCGGCCTTGTCGAGCCTGTCGTAGCAGCCTTTGCGGCGCGCCTCGTCGAGCATCCCGGACGACAGATCGACACCCGCGAGATGAGCCGCCCAGGGTCTCAGCCGCGGTCCGCAGAGGCCGGTTCCGCAGCCGGCATCGAGTATCGCCAGGCGCCCCTCGGGGGCCCCCAGGCGGGACGCCACCGCCGCCTCGATCAATGCCGGTGCACGATAGTTGAGCAGGCCTTCGAGCTTGTGCTCGAAGCTCGTGGCGAACTGGTCGAAGGCGTACTCGAGGTAGGCGTCGCTGGCCCGGGTCAGATCCTGGGCGCCGCTGGCGGCGGCGTGCAGATGTCGCGCTTCGGGATTGCCGGGGTCGATCGCGAGCCAGTCGGCAAAGGCCTGCGCCGCGCGTTCGCGCTCGCCCAGGGCGCTCCATGCGATGCCGAGCAGGCGATGGCCGTCGGGATGCCTGGGGGCGAGCACGATGGCGCGACAGAAGTACTCGGTGGCGGCCGCCGCGTCGCCGCGGGCGGCGCGGACCAGTCCCAGATTGTTGTGCGCGCCGACATGCTCTGGGTCGTGGGCGAGGGCGTTGCGGCAGGCGTCCTCGGCGTCGCCGAGCTTGCCCAGCTGGCGGTGCAGCGCCCCCAGGTTGTTCCACGCGTCGGCGAACTCCGGGCGCAGCGACAGGGCCTGGCGATAGGCGTCCGCCGCTTCCTGCGGTTCGCCACATTCGAGCAGCACGTTGCCCAGGTTGAGGTGATAGTCGGCGAACTCCGGCACGCGGGCGATGGCTGCCCGGATCAGCGCAGCCGCCTCGCCCGAGCGGCCCTGATGATGACGCAGCAGGCCATGGAGGTGCAGCGCGTCGGGGTGGTCGGGTACCGCCGCCAGGATTTGCCGATAGACTTTGTCGGCCTCGGCGAGTTGGCCGGCGCGATGCAGCTCGACGGCGAGCGCGATGGCGTCGTCGAGGGGCAGCGCGGCGCGCTCGCCGGCCGCGCTGGACTTGCCGTCGCCGCGCGTCACCGCAGCGCCGTGGCGGTCACGACGAAGCCCTCGACCGGGTGACCCCCCTCCAGTCGCAGGTGGGCCGCCTCGATCGCGACATCGCCGAAGCCGGCTGCCGCGAGAGCCCTGCCGAGGTATTCGCGATCATGCTGGTAGCGCCCGTTGGCGGTCAGCCGGGAGCACTCGCCGGTCCCTGGATGCGCCAGTCGTTCGACCGTGAATGCCAAGGTGCCGCCGGGCTCGAGCGCCGCCTTCGCGCCCGCGAACACCGCCTCCAGAGGGCCGAAATAGCACAACGTGTCGGCCGATACGACAAGCTGGAAACAGCGCTCGGCGGCGCGCAGCCAGGCGGTCAGCTCGGCCCGGTGGAGTTCGTCGTAGCAAGCCTTGGCGCGAGCCTGTTCGAGCATTCCGGCCGACAGGTCGATGCCGACCAGGCGATGGCGCCATGGTGCGAGCAGCGGACCACAGAGGCCGGTCCCGCAGCCCGCGTCGAGGATGTCCAGCTGGCCCGTCGGTGGTGGCAGGCGACCCTCCAGCGCCTTCAGCAGCAGATCCGGGGCGCGGTACTGCAGGTCGGTGCGCAGCTTTTCCTCGAAGCTCGCCGCGAAGCGGTCGAAGGTGTAGCTGACGTAGTCGTCGCTGGCGCGCTCGGGTTTGACCTCGGCGCACACCGCGGCGTAATGGTGGCGCGCGGCCGGGTTGTCCGGGTCGAGCTCCAACCACCGACGGAAGGCCTCGGCAGCCTTGTCCGGCAGGCCGTGGGTGGCGTACAGGATGCCGAGGAAGCGGTGTCCGTCCGGGTCTTCCGGGTCGATGCCGATGGCTGCCCCGCAACACTGGATCGCCCCCTCGATGTCGCCACGCTGCCAGCGAATCAGGCCGAGGTTGTTGTGGGCGTTGGTCAGTCGGGGATCGAGTTCGATCGCCTTCAGGTAGGCCTGTTCGGCGTCGGCGGTCCGTTCGCGGGCGTCGTGGATCGCGCCGAGATTGTTCCAGGCGCGGGCGCAACCCGGGTCGAGCCGCAGCGCCTCGCGATAGCATTCCTCGGCCTCGTCGATGCGCCGTGCCTCGAGCAGCACGTTGCCGAGGTTCACGTGGTAGTCGACGAAGTCAGGTACCTGCGCGATCGCCTTGCGGATCGACGCGACGCCGTCGTCGAGCGCGCCGGTCTGGCACAGGAAGATGCCGTGGAAGTGGAGCAGGTCCGGATGTCCGGGTGCCACCTGCAGCAACTGCCGGTAGAGTTCGCGGGCAGCCTCGAATTGACGCTCGCGGTGCAATCGCATCGCGAGCTGGATCGCTTCGGGCAGTTCCAGGACGACTTCGCGACGTTCGCTCATCGTGACGCTCCGGCGGGACCGCCCGGCCACGCCGGGCAGTCCGTCATCAGTCGAACTGGTAGGTGAACTGGTTGTCGGCGACGCCGACCTCGACCCTGGCCACCGAGCGACCCTCCATCAGCCGGCCGAGGAATTCGCGCGCCAGATCCGGGAGCAGCGTGTTGGTGAGGATCGCGTCGATCATGCGGCCGCCGGATTCCGACTCCGTGCATCGGGCCACCACCAGCTTGACGACGTCGTCGGTGTAGGCGAACGGCACCTTGTGCCGCTCCTCGACGCGCTTCTTGATGCGGCCGAGCTGCAGCACGACGATCTTGGCGAGTATTTCGTCGGACAGCGGGAAATACGGGATCGTCACCAGGCGGCCGAGCAGCGCCGGCGGGAAGACCTTCAGCAGCGGTTCGCGCAGCGCCTTGGCCAGCCCTTCCGGATCGGGCATCAATTCCGGGTCCTTGCACATGCCGTCGATCAGCTCGGTGCCGGCGTTGGTGGTGAGCAGGATCAGGGTGTTCTTGAAATCGATGAAGCGCCCTTCGCCGTCCTCCATGAAGCCCTTGTCGAAGACCTGGAAGAAGATCTCGTGGACGTCCGAGTGGGCCTTCTCGACCTCGTCGAGCAGTACCACCGAGTAGGGTTTGCGGCGCACCGCCTCGGTCAGCACGCCACCCTCGCCGTAGCCGACGTAGCCCGGCGGCGCCCCCTTCAGCGTCGACACCGTGTGGGCTTCCTGGAACTCGCTCATGTTGATCGTGATCAGGTTCTGCTCGCCCCCGTACAGCGCCTCGGCCAGCGCCAGCGCGGTCTCGGTCTTGCCGACGCCGGAGGTGCCGGCCAGCATGAACACGCCGATCGGCTTGTTGGGATTGTCGATGCCGGCGCGCGAGGTCTGGATGCGCTTGGCGATCATCTCCATCGCGTGATCCTGGCCGATCACCCGCTGGCCGAGCAGTTCGGGCAGCCGCAACACCGTTTCGACCTCGTTGCGGGCCATCCGGCCGACCGGGATGCCGGTCCAGTCGGCGACCACGCTGGCGACGGCCTGGTAGTCCACGGTGGGCAGGATCAGCGGGTGCTCGCCCTGCAACTCGGTGAGCTGTTGCTGGGCCTCCGTGAGCTGGGCGAGCAGCGCGGCGCGTTCCTCCTCGCCGATGCCGGCGGCGCCCTCGTCGGCGGCCGAAGGTGCCGCCTCGCCGTCGCCGGCATCCTGCTTGGCCGCCTCGGCGGCGGCCTCCAGCGGGCTGCCGGTGCCTTCGACCGGATCGCTGTCGCCGCGCAGCCTGGCGCGCAGCACGAGGATCTGGTTCACCAATTCCTTCTCGCTGCCCCAGCGGGCCTCGAGGGCGGTCAGCCGTTCGCGCTCGGCGGCCAGCGCCTCGTCGGCCGTTGCCTCGCGCTCGGCGACGTCGATGCCGATCGCCTTTTCGCGGCCGATGATCCGCTCTTCGACTTCCAGGGCCTCGATGCGGCGGCGGCAGTCCTCGACCTCGGCCGGCGTCGCATGCAGGCTCACTGCGACCCGGGCGCAGGCAGTGTCGAGCAGGCTGACCGACTTGTCCGGCAACTGGCGCGCCGGGATGTAGCGGTGCGACAGCTTGACCGCGGCCTCGAGGGCCTCGTCGAGGATCTGCACCTTGTGGTGACCCTCCATCATCGTCGCCACGCCGCGCATCATCAGGATCGCCTTGTGCTCCGATGGCTCGTCCACCTGGACGACCTGGAAGCGCCGGGTCAGCGCCGGGTCCTTCTCGATGTGTTTCTTGTACTCGGCCCAGGTGGTGGCG
>JAGRGB010000067.1 GCA_020445745.1 Rhodocyclaceae bacterium
CACCGCCCGGATCGCCCCCTCGAACTCGTCGACGCGGGTGCCGGCCGGCACCCAGCCCGCCTCGATGTGGGCTTGGGCGACGCGCCTGTAGTCGCGCTTGAAGAAGGCCAGGAAGTTCTGCGCGAGGTAGTTCTTGTCCACCTCGTTGAGAGTGCCCATGATGCCGAAGTCGAGCGCGATGTAGCGGCCGTCGCGGTGCACGAAGATGTTGCCCGGGTGCATGTCGGCGTGGAAGAAGCCATCGCGGAAGACCTGGGTGAAGAAGATCTCGACGCCGGCCCGCGACAGCGCCGACAGGTCGGTGCCCTGGGCGCGCAGCGCCGGCGTCTGGGAGATCGGCACGCCGCGCATGCGCTGCATCACCATCACCGACCGACTGCAGTAGTCCCAATACACTTCCGGCACCAGCAGCAGCGGGGAATCCTTGAAATTGCGCCGCAGTTGCGAGCAGTTCGCCGCCTCGCGGCCGAGATCGAGTTCGTCGTTGAGATGCTTGGCGAACTCGGCGACCACCTCCCGCGGCTTCAGCCGGCGCCCCTCGGGCCACAGCTTCTCGAGCAGGATCGCGGCCGCCTCGAGCAGCGACAGGTCGTGGGCGATGACCCGCTCGATACCCGGCCGCAGCACCTTGACCGCGACCTCGGTACCGTCCGGAAGCGCCGCGAAATGCACCTGGGCGACCGACGCCGAGGCCACCGGCGTGCGTTCGAAGCCGACCAGCACCTCGTCCACCGGCTGCCCGAACGCGTCCTCGATGACCGCGATCGCCTGGGCGGTCGGAAACGGCGGCACCCGGTCCTGCAGGGCCGCCAGTTCGTCGGCGAGATCCGGCGGCAGCAGGTCGCGGCGGGTCGACAGCATCTGCCCGAACTTGACGAAGATCGGGCCCAGCGATTCGAGCGCACGCCGCAGCCGGATCGCCCGCGGCTCGCGGAACTTGCGCCAGAAGAAGAAGAAGTGCCACACCGCCGGGAGCCGCCCGCTCGGATCGGCGTCGAGCACCAGCTGGTCGAGTCCGAATCGCAGGCCGACGGTGACGATCTTGGCGAGACGCAGCAGGCGCACGGCAGGGGCTTTGGCGGGGAAAGGCGGAATTGTGCCCGCAAAGGCCCTGCGGGGGGAAATCGCGCCACCCGTGGGGCAATCGGGAATATGACGCCGAAGTGTGGACGGCGGATCTTGCTGTTCGCCGCGCAACTGCTTCAATACAGTCACCGCGGGGTCGGTCGGCCGCACACGACGCCAGGTCGGGAACTCCCGGCCGACGTCAGTTCGCGGCGTCGCCCCACAGCGGGTACTGTACAATTACGGGTTTTCCAAAGTTTCCGCCCGATGAGTTCCGAGCCCAAAATCCTGCTGGCAGACCTGCTGCGTCGGGCACTCGCCAGCGTGGCGCCCTCCCATGCCGACACGGCGATCGTGCTCGAACGGCCGAAGCAGGCCGGTCATGGCGATTTCGCGAGCAATCTAGCGCTCCAGCTCGCCAAGCCGCTGCACCGCAGCCCGCGCGACCTGGCCGCGATGCTGATCGCCGAGCTGCCGGCCTCGCCACTGATCGAGGCCTGCGAGGTGGCGGGCGCCGGATTCATCAATTTCCGCCTCGCCAGTGCCGCCAAGACCGGCGTCGTGGCCTCGGTGCTGGCCGCCGGCGACGATTACGGCCGCGGCGCCAACCGCGGCTGCCGGGTGCAGATCGAATTCGTCTCGGCCAACCCGACCGGCCCGCTGCACGTCGGCCACGGCCGCGGCGCGGCCTATGGTGCGTCGCTGGCAGCGGTGATGGAATTCGCCGGCTTCGACGTGTCGCGCGAGTACTACGTCAATGATGCCGGCCGCCAGATGGACATCCTCGCGCTGTCCACCTGGCTGCGCTATCTCGCCGAGTTCGGCGTGCTGGTGCCGTTTCCGGCCAACGCCTACCGGGGCGACTACGTGCTGGCGATGGCCCACGAGATCGCTGCCGGCCACGGCGATCGCTTCGCCCGGGTCAGCGCCGCCCAGGTGCTGGCCGACGCACCGGACGCGACCCAGGACGGCGAGGCCCGCCTCGACGCGCTGATCGGCAATGCCAAGCGACTGCTCGGCGAGGACTGGCACTGGATCCACGATTTCGCACTGACCGAGCAACTCGGCGACGGACGCGAGGACCTCGAGGAATTCGGCGTGCGCTTCGATTGCTGGTTCTCGGAGAAGAGCCTGTTCGACACCGGACTGGTCGAGCGCTCGGTCCGCGAACTCGAGCGCCGCGGCCACATCTACGTGCAGGACGGCGCCCGCTGGTTCCGGTCGACCGACTTCGGCGACGAGAAGGACCGCGTGGTCCAGCGTGAAAACGGCCTGTTCACGTATTTCGCCTCGGACATCGCCTACCACCTGAACAAGTACGAGCGCGGCTTCGACCGCATCGTCGACATCTGGGGCGCCGACCACCATGGCTACATCCCGCGGGTGCGCGGCGCGATCACCGCCCTGGGCCTGCCGCCGCACAAGCTGGAAGTGGCGCTGGTGCAGTTCGCGGTGCTGTATCGCGGCGGCCAGAAGACGTCCATGTCCACCCGCTCGGGCGAGTTCGTGACCCTGCGCGAACTGCGCAACGAGGTCGGCAACGACGCCTGCCGCTTCTTCTACGTGCTGCGCAAGAGCGACCAGCACCTGGATTTCGACCTCGATCTGGCGAAGAGCCAGAGCAACGACAACCCGGTCTACTACGTGCAGTACGCCCACGCCCGCGTCGCCAGCGTGCTGCGGCAATGGGGCGGCATCGCCGCGGCGCTGGCGGAGGCGCCGCTGACCGCGCTGGCGAGCGAGCGCGAACTCGCCCTGTGTGCCCGCCTCGCGGCCTTCCCGGAGGTCGTGGCGTCGGCCGCCGACGACTACGCCCCCCACCAGATCGCCTTCTACCTGCGCGAGCTCGCGGGCGAGTTCCACAGCTGGTACAACGCCGAACGCATGCTGGTGGATGACGAATCGGTGAAGCTCGCGCGCCTCGCCCTGGCCTCGGCAATCCGTCAGGTACTCGCCAACGGGCTCACCCTGCTCGGCGTGTCTGCGCCGCAGACCATGTAATCGACGGAAGCGGCCATGAGCGAGAAGCGCAAGTCCCGCGCCAAGGCGCAATCCAAACCGGGCACCGCCGGCGGCATGCTGTTCGGCATCTTCATCGGGCTGATGCTCGGTGCGGTGGTGGCGGTGCTGGGCGCCTGGTACTTCACCGAGAACGCGCCGTTCAAGACCGACGGCCGGGTCCACGACGAAGAGCCGGTGCGCGGCAGCGAAGGGGGGCCGGTGGCGCTGCCCGGCCGCCCGGGCGGCAAGCCGGTGGAGAAGCCCCAGTTCGATTTCTACAAGATCCTGCCGGAAGGCGAGCGCGCGGTCAGCGCGGGGCCGGCGGAATCCGCCCCAGGCCGCGTGGACGAGGCCCCCAAGGCGCGACTCTACCTGCAGGCCGGCGCCTTCGAGAACCCGTCGGAGGCCGACAACGTCAAGGCACGGCTGGCGCTGATGGGCGTCGAGGCCGCGGTGTCGCGCGCCGAACTCGGCGACAAGGGCACGGTGCACCGGGTCCGCATCGGCCCGTTCGCCAACGAACGGCTGCTCGACGCAGCGCGCCGGGAACTGGCCGACGCCGGCATTCCGACCGTGCCGATCCGCTCCCAGTAGGTCTCTTTGCGCAAGGCCGGGTTAGGATCGGTAAAGCTGCGGAACCCGGGACCGCGCCCCACACTCACACCCACCGCATCGCACTCACACCACCGCATCGTCTCGCATCGGAGGAAATTCGCATGGATCGTCGTCAAGCGCTCAAGAACGTGGCCGTACTGGCCGGCCTCGCCGCCACCGGTGGCAGGGCATTCGCCCAGGGGCGTTCCTACAACACGCTTGACCCGGCCCAGCCGACCGAGGACGCATCGCGGATCGAGATCATCGAGTTCTTCCATTACGGCTGCCCCCACTGCCGCGACTTCGATCCGCTGCTCGAGGCCTGGCTGGTCAATCTGCCGGGCGACGTCACTTTCAAGCGCGTGCCGGCGATCTGGGGCAACGCCAAGCTCAAGCAACTTGCCCGCCTGTATTACTCCGCCGAGGCCACCGGCGACCTGCACACGCTGCACGGCGAGGTCTTCGCCGCCTTCCAGACCTCCAAGATTCCGCTCGACACCGAGCCCGGGGTACGGGACTGGGTCGCCGGCAAGGGCCTCGATGCCGACAAGTTCATGGCCGCCTACAAATCCTTCGGCATTCAGTCGAAACTGGCGCGGGCCGAGCAGCTGGCCCGCAACTTCCGTGTCCAGGGCGTGCCGACGATGGCCGTGGACGGCAAGTACACGACCTCGGCGTCGCTCACCGGCAGCCACGAGAACACCCTCAAGGTGATCGACGAGCTGATCGCCAAGGTGCGCGCCGAGCGCGGCTGAAGCGACGGTCGGGCAAGCGTTGACGAGCACCACGCCGCGCCCCCGCGGGGTCGTCATCACCGGCGCCTCGAGTGGTATCGGCGCGGCGCTGGCACGGGCATGTGCGGCGCGCGGCGACCGCCTGGTGCTGCTCGGGCGCGACCGCGAGCGCCTCGATGCGGTGCGCGCCTCGCTGCCGGTCGACAGCACCGGACTGATCGCCGATGTCGGCGACCTCGCGGCGATGCGGGCGGCGGCGGACGATATCCGGCACCATTTCGGCACGCCGGATGTGGTGATCGCCAGTGCCGGCGTCTCGATCGGCACGCTGGCCGGCGACGGCGACGACCTGCTCGCCCTCGAACGCGTGCTGCGCACCAACGTGCTCGGCATCGCGGCCAGTTTCCAGCCCTTCGTCGCGGCGATGCGCGAGCGCGGCAGCGGCACCCTGGCCGGCATCGCCTCGGTGGCCGGGCTGCGCGGCCTGCCCGGCGCCGGCGCCTACAGCGCGTCGAAGGCGGCTGCGATCGCCTTGCTCGAATCGATGCGGGTCGAGCTTCACGGCAGCGGCGTCCGGGTCGTGACCCTGGCGCCCGGCTACATCGACACCCCGATGACCCGCGTGAACCCTTATCCGATGCCTTTCCTGATGGACGTCGACAAGGCCGCCTCGAAGCTGCTGTCGCTGATCGACCGGCAGCGCAGCTTCGCCATCGTGCCGTGGCAGATGGGCGTCGCGGGCAGGCTGATGCGCCTGCTGCCGGACAGCGTCCACGACCGCCTGTTCGCCCATGCCGGCCGCAAGCCGCGCGGCCTTCCGCTCTAGGCCGCGGCCCTCGCCAGCCGCGCGCCATGGGGCTGGCGGCGAATGCGATCCGAACGATCCGGTTCGCCACGCCGGCCTTCACGGGCGCAGGCGATCGGCACGCGGCGTGTTTGCGATCCGGCGCGATCCGCGGTCTACACCAGCGAGCGTTGCTCCGCCTGGCTGGCGGCCTCCCGCAGTTCCTCGAAACTGCGCTCGAGCCCTCCCATCGCGTGGCTCGCCGCGGAGCCGTCGTGCCTGCGCAGCGCAGCCTCGATTCGTCCGCAATCCTCGGCGGCGGCTTCGGCGCCGATCACCGCGAGGCTGGACTTGAGGCGATGCGCGGCGTAGCGGGCCTTGGCGAGGTCCCCCGAGGCGAGGCCGGAACGGATCATCGGCAGGTCACATGCCGCCTGCTCCCAGACCACGTTCAGCAACTCGGCCCAGAGCTGCAGGTCACCGCCCAGGTCGGCGACCGCCCGGTCGCGCGCCAGCGCGACCGGGCCGCGCGGCGCGGACACCTCGCCGACGCCGGCGACCGGGCTGGCGCCCGGCCCGAGGCGTGCCAGCAAGGCCAGCAGGTCGGCCGAGCGCACCGGCTTCGACAGGTAGTCGGTCATGCCGTGGGACAGGCATGCCTCGCGGATTCCCTCCATGGCATGGGCGGTGAGGCCGATCACCGGCACGTCCGCGCCGGCCGCACGGATCCGCTCGGTCGCCTCGAAGCCGTCCATGCCGGGCATCTGGACGTCCATCAGGACGACATCGAACGGCATCGCGAGGGCCTTTTCGACCGCCGCCTCGCCGTCGCCGACCACGCACACCTGATGCCCGGCGGACGTCAGCGTGTGGCGCAGGTAGACCTGGTTGACCTCGGCATCCTCGGCGAGCAGCACATTCAGCGGACGGGCGACGACCGCCGTGTCGTCGGCCTGCAGCTCGGCAGCGGCCTCTTCGCTGGCGACGCCGAGCGGCAGCCGAAAGCGGAAGGTACTGCCCTGCCCGGCGCGGCTCTCCACGCCGATCGTGCCCTGCATCAGTTCGCACAGGCGGGCGCAGATGGTCAGGCCGAGTCCGGTGCCGCCGAACTTGCGTCCGATCTCGGCGTCGCTCTGGGTGAAGGCCTCGAAGATCGACTGCTGGCGTTCCGGGGCGATGCCGATGCCGGTATCGCGCACCGAGATCTCCAGTTGGATGCCGCCGGGCTGCTCGCCCGCCACCGCGGCAACAACCGTGACGCCGCCTTCGGTGGTGAACTTCAGGGCGTTGCCGACCAGGTTGATCAGGATCTGGCGGATCCGTGTCGGGTCACCCAGCAGCCAGCGGGGCAGCCCGGGGCCGCGTTCGAGGCGCAGCGCCAGGCCGCGCTGGCCGGCCTGCCAGCGCAGCGGCTCGAGCGTCTGCTCGAGCAGCGCGGCGAGATCGAACGGAATCGCCTCGATCAGGAACTTGCCAGCCTCGATCTTCGAGAAATCCAGCAGATCGTTGATGATCACCAGCAGGCCTTCCGCCGAAGCATGAGCCATCTCGATGAAGCGCCGCAGCTCGCCGTCCTCGGCCCGCTGCAGCGCGATCTCGGTCATCCCCAGGATGCCCGCCATCGGCGTCCGGATCTCGTGACTCATCATCGCCAGGAAGGAGGCCTTGGCCCGCTCCGACGCGGCCGCGGCATCCCGTGCGGCGGCCAGTTCGCGCTCGTGGAGGATCCGCTCGGTGATGTCGCTGCAAGTCAGCACGCGACCGCGCACCTGCTGCTGCATCAACAGCGGCCGCGCGCGCACGCGGATGCTGCGGCCGTCGGCCAGTTCCACCTGCCGCTCCACCTCCTCGGCGTCGATCGACAGCAGGCTCCGCCACGGCGATCGCCCGTCAGCCGGCCGACACATGCGCACCATGTGGCGCAGCACCGCGCGATCGCTGCGCATCGCCGATCCGTGCAGCGCCCACAGCTCGGCAAAGCGGTGATTGAAATTCATGATCGCGCCGTCGAGCTCGAGCACCAGCAGCCCCTCCGCCGTGGACTCGAAGATCGCCCGCAGCAGCGACGTGGACGCTTCGAGTTCGTCGGCGGCGGCGCTCGCCGCCCGCGCGTCGCCGGCGCGCAGCGCCAGCATCACGGCGCCGTCGTGCGCGAACACCGAGATCGACTTGGTCACCGGCAGCATCTCGCCGTCGCCACAGGCCATCATGCCGTCGACCTCGTTCAGCGGCGTCACCCGCCCGGCGGACACGTCATCCCAGTAGAAGGCGTCCTGCAGCGCGCATTCGATATCGGTTATCGGTCTGCCCACCAGCGCCTCGCGCGGGTAGCGCAGCGCGCGCAGCGCGAAATCGTTGGCTTCGACGATGCAGCAGTCGGCGGCGCTGACCAGCAGCAGGATCTCCCCGCTCGCCGCCAGCAGCGACTCGGATGCCCGGCCGCCATTCACGATCCGCTTCCCGCCCTGCCGGTGGCCGGATCGAAGTAGTAGGTGACCCGCTTGCGGGGACTGAGATAGTCGAACACCTGCCTCGGCAACTGGTTCGGCCGCACCGCCTTGGCGATGTTCACGCTGGTTTCGTCGTCGAGATCGACGATGATCGCTTCCTCCTTGGGCACCTCCGGATCGTGGACCATGACCACCGGCCTCAGCGGCCGGGCGGAATTGATCGACAGCACCATCGCGAAGGCCTCGTTCGACAGCCGCACCACGGTCCCCGGCGGGAACACGCCGAGAATGTGGATCAGTGCCTTCAGGAGCTGCTCGTCGTAATGGCGGCGATGCTTGGCGTACATCAGCGACAGCGCTTCATGGGGCGTGATCGCGTTGGCCGGATTGGCCGGATTGCACAGGTTGTCGTAGTCGTTGACCAGGCCGACGAGGCGCGCCAGGCGCGGGATCGCCTCGCCCTTCAGGCCCTTCGGGTAGCCGCTGCCGTCCATCCGCTCATGGTGCGCGGCGATGACCTGCAGGACCGGCTCTGCAAGGCCCGCGTTGCGGCCGTGTTCGACGCCGTAGCTGCAGTGCTGGCGGAGGAATGCCTCCTCGGCACGGGTCAGCGGATCCTTCTTGAGCAGGATCTTGTCGGGAACGTCGACCTTGCCGATGTCGTGGAACAGCGAAGCCAGGCCGAGCAGCTGCAGCACGCCACCGTCGAGCCCGAGGGCCTTGCCGAGCAGCAGCGCGAGCATCGCGACGTTCAGCGAATGGTAGTAGACCTCCTCG
This sequence comes from Rhodocyclaceae bacterium, assembly GCA_020445745.1. Taxonomy (GTDB): domain Bacteria; phylum Pseudomonadota; class Gammaproteobacteria; order Burkholderiales; family Rhodocyclaceae; genus Cognatazoarcus. The sequence goes on from JAGRGB010000067.1 coordinate 8,406, forward strand.
CCGGAGACCTTGTCGTTCATCAGGTGGACCATCACGTCGCGGTCCATCATCAGCGAATCGGTGAGCTGGCCGACCAGCCGGCCGGCGCTCTCCACGGCCCTGGGGGGATCGGCGAACACGGTCCGTGACAGCTCCCGGCAGACCGTCGCCGCCTCGAGGAATTCCCGCTCGCAGGCGTTGATGCGGGTGCGGATCCGGCGATTCTTCTCGACCCGCGAGCGCTTCTCTTCGAGCGCCGCGTCGCGCGCGGCCTGGGCCTCGTCGTCGGCATCGACATCGGACGCATCGTCCGAAGCCTTCGCCGGCCCGTCCGACTCGCCGGCATCGTCGCCGGCGGCGACCTGGCTGCGCGCCGGGTCGATCCGGATCCGCTCGATGCCGAGCGAACGCACCTGGCGCAACTGATCCGCATTGCGGATCATGAAGTTGTTGAACGGGAACGGATGTTCGAGCCAGGACAGCTCGAGGTGGATGAAATGCCCCACCCTGAGCTGCTCGTTCAAGACGTAGTCGGTCGGTGTACCGGCCATCGCGAGTTGTGCAATTGCTCCACTGTCGACAATCCGGTTTATCGGCGTCGCGGGGGGCACCTTGAGGTAGGCGGTCAGCGCGGCTTGAGCTCCAGCTCGAGCCCGGCGACCACCAGGGTCACCCGATCCGCCAGGGCCGCGACGCACTGGTTCAGGCGCCCCGCCTCGTCACGGAACAGGCGGCCCAGCGGGGTCTCCGGCACGACACCGAAGCCGACTTCATTGGCCACCAGCAGGACCCGGCCGGGGAGATCGGGCAGGCAGGCCAGCAGCGCCTCCCGCTCGTCGACCAGCCACGTCAGTTGGCGCAGGTTGCGGGGCCGGCTGGCGTCTTCGCTGCGTGCCATGCAGTTGGACAGCCACAGGGTCAGGCAGTCGACCACCAGCACGCGCCCGGGCGCGGCCTGCCGGCGCAGCGTCCCGGCCAGCCGCAGCGGCGCCTCGACGGTATGCCAGTGACTCGGGCGGTCGCGGCGATGCTGTTCGATGCGCTCGGCCATCTCGGGGTCGAGCGCCTCGGCGGTCGCCACCACCACGATCTCTCGCCCGTCGTGGGCTGCGCGCTGCTCGGCGCACCGGCTCTTGCCCGAGCGTGCGCCACCGATGATCAGTTCACAAGCCATCTGCGCTCCTTGCCGGCGATCGCCGGGCGGCATCGCCGACCGACCTTCAGTTTGAGCAATTGCGCCTTTTGCCGCAATGCAAAAAACGCCTCCGGCTCTGGTATCATCCGCGTCGCACCCGAAGTCCGGGTGCGTGTGCTTGCCAGGTGCCCCGCGACCCTTCCGGCGCGGGGTTAAACGGGAAGCAGGTGCGCGGCGGATCGCCGCAATTCCTGCGCTGCCCCCGCAACGGTAGGTGGAACACGGGTCCATCCAACCGCCACTGGATCGTGCCGATCTGGGAAGGCGATGAACCCGAGGCCTCGGTCGAAGCCTCATCCACGAGCCCGGATACCGGCCTGCGGCACTGGTGGCGGACGCGCTGCGCCAAGCTCGCGTCCGCCGGCAGCCTTGGAGCCGCGGGGAAGCGGCGCCGGCGTGCACAGCGTCCGTGCTCCGGCCCCCGATCCCGTGGCCCTCGTCACCTTTTGCGTGGGTCGTGCGCGGGTGCGCCAGCGGCCCTGGGGGAACCTGAATCATGCTTCTTCGCCTGGAAGGCGCGGCATTCGCCGCGCTTCTCGTGATGCCGGCCGCAGTCGCGGCGACGACACCGCAACGCGCGGACGCGGTGATCGTCACCGCATCCCGCTTCGCCAACGACGAGCACGGTGTGCCCACCCATGTGTCGGTGATCGACCGGCGCGAAATCCAACGCAGTCCGGCGGTTTCGATTCCGGACCTGCTGAAGGGCCGGGCCGGGATCGACAGCCGCCCGCTGTACGGCCCCCTCGGCCTCGACGCGACCGTCGACATGCGCGGCTTCGGCGACTCCGCGACCAGCAACACGCTGGTGCTGATCGACGGCGTCCGACTCAATCCGGTGGACGCCAGCGGCATCGACTGGTCGGCGATCCCGCGTGAGTCGATCGAACGCATCGAGATCATCCGCGGCAGCGGTGCGGTGCTCTACGGCGACCGGGCGGTCGGCGGCGTGATCAACATCGTCACCGACAAGTCCGCCCGCCCCTACCGCCACGTCGAGATCGGTGTCGGCAGCTACGACTACCGGGACATCTCGCTTGCCGCGCGGGGTGGTGTCGATGCATTCAGCTACCAGGCGGCGGCGTCGTGGGCCGAGACCGACGGCTGGCGCGACAACAACGATGCCGACCGCCGCGCAGCCAATGCCCGGCTGGGCTGGTTTTTCGGCGACGACAGCGAGCTGTTCGTCAATCTCGCGGCCTTCGGCGACAGCACCGGCCAGCCCGGCTCGATCGCCGAGGCGGACTATCGGACGCGCCCGACCTTCGCCCGCACGCCCGACGATCGCGGCCGCAGCGAGGGCTACCGGCTGCGGCCCGGGCTCAGCCACCGCCTCGGCGAGACGCTCGACCTGGCCATCGAGAGCGGTGTCGAGCACCGGCGGACGGTGTTCGAGTCGCCGTCGTTCGGCTCGCAGCGCGACAGCGACACGGTATTCGTGACGCCTCGGCTGCGTTGGCGGCACGATCTGGCGACACTGCCCAGCGAGACCGTGTTGGGCATGGACTGGTACCACGCCGAGGTGGAAGCGGATACCGACAGCAGCTTCACCGGCGTCAACCGCCAGAGCGGGCGTCAGATCAGCCGCGCGGTATACCTGCAGAACACCTCCCGGCTTTCAGCGGCGCTCCAGCTCGCCGTCGGCTTCCGCCGCCAGGAAGTGGACCAGCGCGCGACCGACCGGCAGGCCGCCCTGTCCGGACAGGCCACCCGCTCGCGCAATGCCCACGAAATAGGACTCGCCTGGCAGGCCAGCGAGGCCCTCAAGCTGCATGTCCGCAGCGGCCGGGTGTTCCGCTTCGCCAATACCGACGAGCTGTTCGGCTTCGACCCGGAGACCTTCGCCTCGGTCTTTGCCGGCGACCTCAAGCCCCAGCAGGGCGACAGCCACGAGCTTGGTGCCAGCTACCGCCGCGGGCCGCTCGATGTGCACATGGCGCTGTTCCGTCTCGATCTCGAGGACGAAATCGGCTTCAACAGCGAGACCTTCGCCAACGAGAACTTTGCCGACACCCGGCGCCAGGGCGTCGAGGTCGAGGCCGGCTGGCAGCTGGACGAAGCGCTGCTCCTGCGCCTCGCCCTGACCCGACAGAGCGCCGAGTTCCGCGAGGGTCAGTGGTCGGGCAATCAGATTCCGCTGGTGCCTTCCTACCAGGCGTCGCTGACCGCCGCATGGGACGGCGGCGGCGCCGGCCGGTGGTCGGCGATCGTGCGCGACGTCGGCGAGCGGCGCTATTCCGGCGACTTCACCAACAGCCGCAAGCGGCTGTCCGGCTATACCACCGCGGATCTGACCGCCGAGTGGCAGGTCGACGCATGGTCGGTGAAGGCCCAGGTGCTGAACCTGTTCGACCAGCGCTACGCACCGTTCGCGCTGTACTCGAGCTTCCGCGACGACTTCTTCTACTTTCCGGCCGACCCGCGCAGCGTCTTCGTGAGTGCGCGCTACCGCTTCGACTGAGTCGGCGATGCCCCCCCGCGCCTCGGTGTTGCTGGCATTGCCCGCGCTTCTGCTGGCCGGGCTGGCGGCGCTGGCGTGGGCCCTGGCGTCGGGAGAAACGCATGCCGACTGGTCGAGCGTGGCCGACGCGCTGGCCGGCGGCACGGCCTTCGATGCGGCGGTGATCCGCGAACTCCGTCTGCCGCGGGCGGTGGCCGCCTACGCCGGCGGCGGCATGCTGGCGGTTGCCGGTGCGCTGATGCAGGTGCTGCTTCGCAATCCGCTCGCCGACCCGTACGTGCTCGGTGTCTCGGGCGGCGCAGCAGTCGGCGCGCTGGGCGCCTTGAGCCTCGGCCTGTCGGCGCTGAGCGCCGACGCCTGCGCCTTCGCCGGCGCCCTGGCAGCGATGCTGCTGGTGTTCGGACTGGCGCGCGGCGACGGCTCGTGGACCCAGACCCGGCTGCTGCTGACCGGCGTCATCGTCGCCGCCGGCTGCGGCGCGGTGGTGACCCTGATGCTGTCGATGGCCCACGACGCCCGCGTCCATTCGATGCTGTTCTGGCTGATGGGCGACGCCTCCGCGGCCGGGCGGCCGTGGCCGGCGCTGGTGCTGCTGGCGCTGGCCGTGCTGGCCTGCCTGCCGCTGGCCCGTGACCTCAACGTGCTCGCCCGCGGCGCCCTCGGCGCCCGCGCCCTGGGCGTCGCCGTCGAACGGCTGCGGCTGGTGATCTACCTGCTCGCCTCGCTGCTGACCGCGGTCGCGGTGACGATGATCGGCACCGTCGGCTTCGTCGGCCTGATCGTGCCGCACCTGGTACGCCTCGCGATCGGCAACGACCAGCGGGTGCTGCTGCCGGCGTCGGCGCTGGCCGGCGGCGCGCTGCTGGTACTGGCCGACACCGCGGCGCGGCTGGTGCTGTCGCCGCTGCAGTTGCCGGTGGGGGTGCTGACGGCGCTGATCGGCGTGCCGGTGTTCCTGTTCCTGCTGGCGCGGCACTACCGATGACCTCTTCCGCCCGCGACACCCCCGCGCTGCTCGAAGCCGAGGCCCTGGCGCTACGGGCCGGCGAACGCTGGCTGTGCTCGCAACTGGCGCTGCGCCTGACCGCCGGAGAATGCGTGGTGGTGCTCGGCCCCAACGGCTCCGGCAAGACCACCCTGCTGCACACCCTGGCAGGCCTGCGCGAGCCGGGCGCGGGCGTGGTTCGCCTGCAAGGCCTCGCCTACCGCGAGCGCAGCCCCCGCGACAACGCCCGCCTGCGCGCCCTGCTGCCCCAGATCCAGGTCGAGCAGTTCTCGTGTTCCGTGCTCGAGGCCACCCTGGTCGGTCGCCACCCGCATGTCGGCCGCTGGTCCTGGGAGAGCCGCACGGATCTCGCCATCGCCCACGCCGCGCTGACCCGCGTCGGCATCGATGCATTGGCCGGGCGCGACATCCTCAGCCTGTCCGGCGGCGAGCGCCAGCGCGTCGCGATCGCCGCGCTGCTGGCCCAGCAGCCCTCGCTGTATCTGCTCGACGAACCCCTCAACCATCTCGATCTCAGATTCCAGATCCAGGTGCTGGAGCTGTTTCGCGAACTCGCCCGCGATGGCGCCGGTGTGGTGATGGTGGTGCACGACATCAACCTGGCGGCACGCTACGCCGACCAGGTCGTCCTGCTCGATGGGCGCGGCGGCGTGCTCGCCGGCCGGGCGCGGGAGATCCTGCAGCCCGGGCGACTGGCGGATGCCTTCGGCCACCCGCTGATCCGTGCCGAAGTCGACGGCCACACGGTTTTCGTGCCACGCTGAGCGAGCCGCCCGCCGGCCGGCTTGTGCTATTCTGCCGCTTCCGGTCTCCATCCTCGCGACCGCCCCGGCATCGTGCCGCAATGCCGTTCCGGCGTGCCGACTGCGCCACCGACCCTGACATGAACGATTACCTCAAGGCCGTCCCGGCAGAGCCCGTCGAACCGCCCCCCCGGCTGGAGGCTGCGTTTGCCGCGGCGTCACCCTGGCTCGCCGACGGAAGCAGCGAGCTGCCCCAGTTGCTGGCACCACCGCCCGTCGAGGCTGCGCCCGAAGCGCTGCCGGAAGACGTCGCCACGGCGCAGGCGCCACCGCCGCCGGAGGCGCCCGCCGCCGACACCGACGAGGTGGACGACGAGCGCGCCGGCGCCTATGCCGGCGACGACGGGGAGGCGACGACGACCAGCCCGATCGTCGCCACGATCGAGGTCTTCGGCGCCGCCGACGGCGACGCCTGGCCAACCTTCGAAGCCGATCTGCTGCTTTGCAGCGACGCGCTGTCGCCACCGGCGACGCCCGGCTGCGCGGTCGAGCTTCTGCCCTCGACACTGCCCGAGCTGGACGCCCGGCTCGGTGCCGCCGGTGACTGCCGGGTTGCCATCGCGATCGCCGGCGACCCGCTCTCGGTCGGCCCGGGGCGTCGCCTGCTGGCGGCACTGGGCCCGGAGCGGGTGTGCCTGCACGCCGCCGTCGGCCCGCTGCAGGCAGCCCTCGCGCGCATCGGATTCGGCCTGGGTGACGTGCACCTGCTCGACCTCGATCTGCTGGGAGCAGAGGGTGTGCTGGCGCGCCTGCGCCGCGGACGCCTCTACGCTTTCATGCCCGGCCAGTTCGGCAGTCCGGCGGTCGGACGGCTGCTGGAGCAGGCCGGCCTCCATCAGGCCCGGGCGTGGCGCGTCGCCGCCGATCCGGCGGTGCCGGTCGAGGCCTTGCTGGCCTTCGAGTTGAGCGATCGTCCGGCACCGGACCCGGACAGCGGATTCGTCATCGCCTACACCGTCGGCGCCGACGGCAGCAGCCGGGAGTGGCCGGGGATTCCAGCCGCCGAATTCGAGGCCGCCCTCCCGGAGGCGGCCAGGCTGCTGGCGCTGGCCTGGCTGCAGCCCGGTGACGACGACAGCGGCTGGTCGGTCGAAGGCGAGGAACCGGCACTGGCGCTCGACTGGTCACGCGAGCGGCCGGAGGCCAGGATCCATTGCGTCGGTGCCAGTGCCGACCGGCTGGCGCACCTGGCCCGGAGCCATCTCGCCGGACACGGCCTGACCGCGGTGGACGACGGCAGCTTTCGCAGCCTGTCGTCGCTGCCCGAGCCGAACGTGGTGTTCCTCAGGGCCGGGCCGGAGTTCACCCAGCAGGTGCGCACCGCGTTCGATCGCCTGCGACCGTCGGGGCGCATGGTGGTGGCCGCCGAGGGCGAACAGTCGCGCCTCGAGCTGATGCAGTTCGCCCACCGCCACCGCCCGGCATTGTGGCAGGACCTGACGGTCAGCGCGGGCGACGGCGCCGGCCGCTTCGAACTGGCCGCTGCCCGGAGCGTGCGCCTGATGGGATGGCTGAAGGCCGCACGCGGCTGAACCGCTGCAGTTCGAAGGACATGGCGGACGACGCGATCATCAGGATTCCGGAGCGTTTCTCGCGGGGGTCGGCGGTCGCCGGCACGGTCTATCTGATCGGCGCCGGGCCGGGCGCGGTCGAACTGCTCACGCTGCGCGCCGCGCACCTGCTCGGCGAGGCCGACGCCGTGGTGCACGACAACCTGGTCGGCGAGCAGGTCATGGAGCTGGTAGCGGCCGACGCCGCTCGCTTCTATGTCGGCAAGAAGGCCGCCGACCATGCCCTGCCGCAGACCGCCATCAATGCCCTGCTGGTCCGGCTGGCGCGCGAAGGCCGGCGCGTGGTACGGCTCAAGGGCGGCGACCCCTACGTGTTCGGTCGCGGCGGCGAGGAGGCTGAGGACCTGGTTCGCGCCGGCGTCCCCTTCGAAGTGGTTCCGGGAGTCACCGCAGCGTCGGGAATCGCCGCCTACGCCGGCATTCCGCTGACCCATCGCGACCACGCCCAGGCGGTGGTGTTCGCCACCGGCTACCTCAAGGACGGCTCGGTCGCCCTCGACTGGCCGATGCTGGCGCGCCCCCGGCAGACGGTGGTGATCTACATGGGCATCACGCGTCTGGCGGAAATCTGCGTGCAGCTGGTGGACCACGGTTTGCCGGCCGGCACCCCCGCCGCCGTGGTCCGCCACGGTACCCGTGCCGACCAGCGGGTGCTGACCAGCACCCTTTCCCGCCTGGCCGGCGACGCCCGCGCCGAGGGCATCAAGCCGCCGGCACTGTTGATCGTCGGCGATGTGGTCGGTCTGCAGGGCCGCCTCAACTGGTTCGCGCCGGAGCCCCCCGGCGACGGATCGGCCAACGAAGGTGGTTGCGATGCTTGACGCGATCCGCGACTTCTTCCGCAACTCTCTGGCGGCGCCGCAGGCCGATCCGGGCAATGACGACCGGCGCCTGCAGCTGGCCACCGCGGCATTGATGCTCGAGATGAGCCGGGTCGACGGCGAGGTCGCCGAGGCCGAGGAGCGGGCGATGCGCAACGCCCTCGAGCTGCGATTCGGCCTGAGCGGCGAGCAAGTCGGCGAGTTGTTGGCGCTGGCCGAGGCCGAAGCCCGCGAGTCGTCCGGCGACCATGCATTCACGTCGCTGATCAACAAGGGTTTCTCGGCCGAGGAAAAGGTCCGGGTGATCGAATTCATGTGGCAGATCGCCTATGCCGACGGCCACGTGGACGCGCACGAGAACCATTTCATGCGCAAGCTCGCCGACCTGCTCTACATCTCGCGTGCGGATTACGCCGCGGCCAAGAAACGGGCGCGCGAGGGCTGAAGCCGGCGCCTCAGTCGAGCATCGCGACGACCGTCACCGGCTGCCAGAAGTCCACCGTGCAGTCGGACTTGCCGTAGCACATCGAAAAACTTGCCAGCTGTTCCATCAGGCCCGGGTCCTCCGGATGATTGAACATCGGAATCACCACCTCCGCGCCGACGATCGATTGCTCGGCGCGGATGATGTCCCGCACGTTGCCCGGCAACGGCTGCGCACCGGGCACGGCCGCGGCGATGCGCACCGAGCGCTCGGCGGCGTCGGCATCGACGGCAGCCATCCGCAGCACGCAGCGCATGGTGGTGTCGTTGTTGTACCAGCACAACCAGCGGGTCTGCTGCGGCGTCGCCGAGAACGCCGGCGAGCAGGCAATCACCGCAGCGACGAAGATCAGTACCAGAGACAGTTCACGCGCCAGCTTCTGCATCATTTCCATCCTCGTCGAGGCGGAACCCGATTCGGACGGCGAGACGCGGAGGCGAGCGCGGACGCGAGCGCGTTCGCATGGGTACCCCGGCAATCCCGCTGTCATAGAACCGAAGTCCCTTAGACCGGTGACTTTGCGCCCCCGCCTTTCGGTCGGGTTTGCCCTTTTCGGGTGGCTGTCCACCGCTTGCGCCATCTCCGGCCAAGCCTTGCGGCAACCCTCCCTGCCTGCTTTCGGCGAGCACCCGGGCAAGACCTGGATGACTGCCTGAAACCTGCTTTCGGCAATCCGCCGGCGCCCTTGAAAGGCGTCTGGCGGCGGCCGTGAAGTCGATCACGAGGACATATCGTCGAGCACGATCGTGACCCGCTTGTTGCGCCGGCCCTCGCTGCGGATGCGGCTGACGCGAAGGCCGCCGATCTCGCCGGTGCGACGCACATGGGTGCCGCCACAGGGCTGGTAATCGACACCTTCGATGCGGATCGTGCGCACCGCGCCGTGGCCCCGTGGCGGCTGCACCGACATCGTGCGCACCAGATCCGGCCGCGCCTCGAGTTCGCCCTCGGCGATACTGCCGGCCTCGACCAGCAGGTCGGCGGCGACCAGGTCGGCCAACCGACGCTCGATCGTCGCCCTGTCGAGCCGCGACATGTCGATGTCGAAATCGAGATGGGCCTTGTCGTCACTGATGCGGCCGCCGCTGACCGCGGCCGGCACCACCGCGCACAGCAGGTGCAGGGCGGTGTGATAGCGCATCAGCCGATGACGTCGCGGCCAGTCGATGCGGGCCTCGACACGGCTTCCGGCGGCGGGCATCGGCGAGGCGCTATCCACCCGGTGCAGGATTTCACCGGCGCCGCCCTTGACGGTGTCGACGACCACGACTCGCGAACCGTCTGCGCAGCACAGTTCGCCACGGTCGCCCGGCTGACCGCCGCCGGTCGGATAGAATACCGTGCGGTCGAGCACCACCTGGCCGTCTGCGCTGCGCACGACCTTGGCGTCGCAGCGCTCGGCGTAGGCGTCGTCGTGGAAAAGCGCGATCGTCGTCACTGCGCTCCTGTCATCGCCGGGGCTTCGGGAAGGGCGAGGGCCAGCGCTATCGACAGCGTCAGCAATGACGCGAGATTGCCGATCAGCACGATCGAGGCGACCTTCTCGGGTTCCTGCCCGTAGCGTTCGGCGAAGATGTAGTTGAGTACCGCCGGCGGCAGCGCGCTGTAGACCAGCAGCATGGCCTGCTGGCGCGCCGGCAGTTCGATCGCGGCGATCACCAGCGACGCCAGCGCCATCCCCATCACCGGCCGCATCACCGCACCCGCGACACCGAGCCGGATCTCGCCGATTCGCGAATCGGTCAGCCGCACGCCGAGAGCGAACAGCATCAGCGGAATCGAGATGTCGCCGAGCATGCGCACCGCCTGCATCAGCGGCGGCCAGACGACGATGCCGGAGAGGCCGATCGCCAGCCCGACGAAGGTCGCCCATACGGACGGAACGCGCCACACCGAACGCAGGCGCACCGAATGATCGAGCAGCCAGGCCCCGAACGAAAAATGCAGCAGGTTCGAGACCATGAACATCACCACCGCCGGTGCCAGCGCGTCATCGCCGAACGCGAGCACCGCCAGCGGCAAGCCGAGATTGCCCGAATTGCCGAACATCATCGGCGGCACCAGGGTACGCGGATGCTGGCCCATCAGCCGCGCGGCCAGCCACGTCACCAGCCCGCAACCGGCCATCACCAGCACGGTCGCCAGCGCCAGCGGGAGAAACGCCGCGACGTTCACCGACCGCCCGGCCAGCACCGCGATCACCAGCGCCGGCACGAACACGTCGGTGTTCAGCCGGTTGGCATGGCTGAGGTCGGGACGCATGCGACGGCCGACGAAAAAGCCCAGCGCGGCGATCGCGAACAGCGGAAAGAGAATCGAGACGATGCGGATCAGCATGCCGGCGCGCGCCCGCGCAGCGGCGCACACCGGCCGCCGGCGGCCGGCTGCCGGCTAGAGCACGTAACGCGCAAGATCCTCTCGCTGGGCCAGCGTCTCGAGCCGCGCGTCGACGTAGCCGGCATCCACCGATACCGGGCCGACACCGGCCTTGCCGGCGTCGAACGACAGCTCCTCGAGGAGGCGCTCCATGACCGTATACAGGCGACGGGCGCCGATGTTCTCGGTCTTCTCGTTGACCTGGTAGGCGATCTCGGCGAGCCGGCGGATGCCCTCGTCAGTGAACCCGAGGGTGACGCCGTCGGTCGCCAGCAAGGCCTGGTACTGGCGCGTCAGGCAGGCATCGGTGGCAGTCAGGATGCGTTCGAAATCGTCCACCGACAGGGAGTCGAGTTCGACCCGGATCGGGAAGCGCCCCTGGAGCTCGGGAATCAGGTCGCTGGGCTTGGACAGGTGGAAGGCGCCGCTGGCGATGAACAGGATATGGTCGGTGCGCACCATGCCGTACTTGGTCGAAACGGTGGTGCCCTCGACCAGCGGCAACAGGTCGCGCTGGACACCCTGGCGCGACACGTCGGCGCCGTGGCTGTCGCTGCGCGCGGCGACCTTGTCCAGTTCGTCGAGAAACACGATGCCGTTCTGTTCGACCGCGAGCACTGCCCCGGCCTTGATCTCCTCGTCGTTGACCAGGCGTGCGGCCTCCTCGTCGGCGAGGGCCCTGAGGGCGTCGGCGATCTTCATCTTGCGCATCTTCTTGCGCCCGCCACCCATGTTCTGGAACATCCCCTGGATCTGCTGGGTCAGCTCCTCCATGCCCGGCGGGGCGAAGATCTCGGCCGCCATCGCCGGGCTGGCCAGCTCGAGCTCGATCTCCTTGTCGTCGAGTTCGCCCTCGCGCAGCTTCTTGCGGAATTTCTGCCGTGTCGCGCCATCCGTTGCCGCTGCCGGTTCCTCGCCGAAGCCGACCGGCCGCGCCTGCGGCAGCAGCGCATCCAGTACCCGGTCCTCGGCCGCATCCATCGCTCGGTCGCGCACCTGCTGCATCGCCCGTTCGCGGTGCTCCTTGACGGCGATCTCGGCGAGATCGCGGATGATCGTGTCCACGTCGCGGCCGACGTAGCCGACCTCGGTGAACTTGGTGGCCTCGATCTTGATGAACGGTGCCTGGGCGAGGCGCGCCAGGCGGCGCGCGATCTCGGTCTTGCCGACACCCGTGGGGCCGATCATCAGGATGTTCTTCGGCGTGATCTCGGAGCGCAGTGGCTCCGCGACCTGGGCTCGCCGCCAGCGATTGCGCAAGGCGATCGCGACTGCCTTCTTGGCGCGATCCTGGCCGACGATGTGCTTGTCGAGTTCGGAGACGATCTCCGGGGGGGTCATCTGGGTCATGGTCGTGCTCGGATGCATTCGGCAGGCCAGGCGCCTGCCGACGAATGGTGGTACCGGGGGGCCAGGGCTCAGTCCTCGATCAATTCGATGACGTGGCTCTGGTTGGTGTAGATGCACAGGTCGCCCGCGATGGCGAGCGATTTCGCGACGATCGCCTCGGGCGGCAGGTCGGTGTTCTCCAGCAAGGCCCGCGCCGCCGACTGGGCATAGGCGCCACCGCTGCCGATCGCGACGATCCCCTGCTCCGGTTCGAGGACGTCGCCGTTGCCGGTGATGATCAGGGAATTGTCGCGGTCGGCGACCGCGAGCATCGCTTCGAGCCGCCGCAACATGCGGTCGGTCCGCCAGTCCTTGGCGAGTTCCACCGATGCACGCAGCAGATTGCCCTGATGCTTGTCGAGCTTTGCCTCGAAGCGCTCGATCAGCGTGAACGCGTCGGCGGTGCCGCCGGCGAAGCCTGCCAGGATGCGATCCTGGTAGATGCGCCGCACCTTGCGCGCACTCGCCTTGACCACGATGTTGCCCAGCGTGACCTGCCCGTCGCCGCCGAGGGCGACCCGGTGGCCGCGACGCACCGACAGGATGGTGGTGCCGTGATACTGTTCCATGAAACCGTCCGCATGACGGCCGGGCCTGCTAGCGGCGGGGCACCAGCTCCGACACCTGGTGCACCCCCATGACGCGCAGCAAGGCCGCGACCATGTTGTTCACTTTCTTGAAGGTCACCAGCTTACCCTGCGCCTGCAGGTTCGCGAGAACGTTGAACAAGGTGCCGGCAGTGGCGAAATCGATACGGCGCAGGCGGGAGCAATCGACATCGATCATCGTGCGCTTCGATGCGAAGGCTGCCAGATCCTTGATCTGCTGCTGCCCGCCCGACGAGATTTCTCCCTCGAGGCTGAAATCGTCCTTCCTGCCCGACGATATCGACTGCGGCGGCGCCTTGGCCACCGGCGCAGACGCATCCGGCGCCCGCGCCGGATCCCAGGAGGGCGGCGACTCCTCGAACGTGATCGCATAATCGATCGCGTACTGCTCGAAATTATCGAATTCTCCGCTGCGTTGCAACAATTCGAACAGCAGCAGCCACGACTCCTGGCGTTCGCGGCGCCCGCAGGCGACCTGCTTGAGGAGCATGGTGGCCAGCGTCGGGCAGTTGAGCAGCGACACCGGGACGCGGTCGTCGGCCAGCCGTCGCAGCACGTCGCGCAGCAGCTTGCAGCCCTTGTCGTCGGCGCTGCGCAGGCGCCCGAGATCGATCTTGATGCTGCCGTTTTCGCGGGCGAACTCGACGAGCTTGCCGAATTGCACTTCGACCTGACCCGACAGGCTGCCATTGAGAGCGACCGTCGGCGTGGCATCCACCGGCGCCTCGTCGCGCGGACTCGACAGATCCTCCCATTGCGGAGGCGATTTCTCGAAGCGTGAAGCGTAGGTCGCACCGCGCTGGTCGAAGCGCTGGCGGTCACCGGCCAGGCGATGCAGGTCCAGCAGCATCAGCCACAGCCCTTCGCCGGCCTCGTCGCCGACGGCACCGTCGAGGGTGGCCTCCAGCACCTGGGCCGCCTCCTCGTCCTGCCCTGCCGCGAACAGCATCGCGGCCTCTTCCGCGACCGCCAGCAAGGCGTCGCCACCTTCCAGCACCTGCACCTTCTCGGCGCACTGGGCGAGTGCCCATGCGTCGCCGCCACCACTGAAATCGAGCGCGGAAAGTTCGGACGGCGGCCCCGCCTGGTTGCGGTTGCCGTCTGCCTTAGCGGATGTTTCGGGCTTCTTGCCGCCGAACAGGGTCATTGCCACGCCTCGAGGTCCGTCGCCGCAGCGAACGGGATCGGTTGCACTAGCTTAGCATTCCTTAGGGACCGCACAGCGGACTAATTCCGCGATACTGACGCACCATCCCCTCTCGGATTGTACACCCGCGACCCGGAAAAACCTTTGCAGCACGTACCGAAGGACCATTACCTCCGGTGACAAATACGGCAACGGCGGCGAAAGGTGAAGCTTCTTTATCGGTTAGAATCCGCGCCATGTCAGCCCCCCGGACACATTCCGCCGCCGGTTCCGAGCAGGAATTCCGGATGGCCGTCCGGGTATATTTCGAGGACACCGACGCCGGCGGGGTGGTGTATTACGCCAACTACCTCAGGTTCTGCGAACGCGCACGTACGGAATGGCTGCGGGCCAAGGGATTCGGCCAGCAGGCCCTGATCGACGAGTCCGGAATCGCTTTCGTCGTCCGCCGATTCACCGCAGACTACCTGGGATCGGCGCGGCTCGACGACGAACTCGAGGTCGTGACGTCGATCGAGCGCATCGGCGGCGCAAGCATCGATTTCGTGCAGGCCATCGTGCGCGGGCAGGTCCGGTTGTTCACGTCCCGCGTGACGGTGGCGTGCATCGACCTGGCGAGACACGCGGCCACTGCCATCCCGGGCCCGATCCGGCGACGGCTGTCTTCCCCCAACTGAGAACAAGATAAACGCGCATGGAAGTCACCACCGATCTGTCGATCGTCGCGCTGATCAGCAATGCCAGCGTCCTCGTCAAGCTCGTCATGGCGCTGCTGCTCGGCGTCTCGCTGGTGTCGTGGTACTGGATCTTTCGCAAGTGGTTCGCGATCCGCAATGCACGCGGCAAGACGCTCAAGTTCGAACGGGATTTCTGGAGCGGCGGCGATCTCAATTCGCTGTTCCAGAGTGCCGCCAACGACCGTCACAACTCCGGCCCGATGGAACGTATCTTCGAATCCGGCTACCGCGAATTCGCCAAGCTGCGCAGCAAGAATGCCGACAGTACCACCACCATCGGCGGCGCCCAGCGCGCGATGCGCGCCACCTACCAACGTGAGATCGACGACCTCGAGGCCCATCTGGCCTTCCTGGCTTCGGTGGGCTCGGTATCGCCCTATGTCGGCCTGTTCGGTACCGTGTGGGGAATCATGAACGCCTTCCGCGGGCTCGCCAACGTGACCTCGGCAACACTGGCCCACGTCGCGCCGGGCATCGCCGAGGCATTGGTCGCCACCGCGATCGGCCTGTTCGCGGCGATTCCGGCGGTGGTCGCGTACAACCGATTCGCCCACGACATCGACCGACTCTCGGTGCGCCTGGAGAGTTTCATGGAAGAGTTTTCCAACATCCTGCAGAGGCAGCTTCGCTGATGCGCGAGCGCCGCCTGATGAACCAGATCAACGTCGTGCCTTACATCGACGTGATGCTGGTACTGCTCGTGATCTTCATGGTCACCGCGCCGATGATCCAGGTCGGCGCGGTCGATCTGCCGAGCGTCGGCAAGGCGTCGCAGGTCTCGGTCGACCCGATCGAGGTGATCGTCGCGGCCGACGGCTCGCTGGCGCTGCGTGAGCGCGGTGATCAGCCCCGCAAGGTGGCAGCCGAAGATCTGATCGCCGAATTGCGGCGCATGCAACAGGGCGATGCCGATCAGCCGGTGCTCATCGCCGGCGACAAATCGGTGCGCTACGAAGCGGTGCTCGACGTCATGGACCTGCTGCAGCGCGAGGGCATCCGCAAGATCGGCCTGCTGGTGCAGCCCGGCAAGACTTGACGCACGGGCTCTGCGGTCATGACGCGTTATCCGGCCTCACGGGAATCGGGCAAATGGCCATCCGTCGTGCTGACGGTGCTGGTGCACGGCCTGCTTGCGGCATTCCTGTTCTACGGCATCCGCTGGCAGGCGCGGCCACCTGCCGTGGTCGAGGTCAGCCTGGTGCCGGCGATGCCGGCGCCAAGGCAGCCGCAACCAAAACCGATCGAACCTGCCCCGGCGCCCGAAACTACTCCAGCGCCCGAGCCGGAACCGAAGCCGGAACCAAAGCCCGAGCCGAAGCCCGAGCCGCCCCCGCCGCCCCCGCCGCCGCCGCCGCGCGTGAAACCACCGCCACCGCCACCACCACCGGCCGAGCCGGAGATCGCGACGAAAGCCCCGGAGCCGAAACCGGAGCCGAAACCGGAGCCGAAACCGGAGCCGAAACCGGAGCCGAAACCGGAGCCGAAACCGGAGCCGAAACCGGAGCCGAAGCCGAAGCCCGAGCCGAAGCCCGAGCCGAAGCCCGAGCCGAAGCCCGAGCCGAAGCCGAAGCCGAAGCCGGAGCCGAAGCCGGAGCCGAAGCCCGAGCCGAAACCGAAGCCGGAACCGAAGCCCAAGGGGCCGAGCCGGGCGGAACTGGCGGCCCAGGCGGAACAGAAGCGGATGCAGGAAATGCTCGCCCGCGAGGCCGAGATGGCGCGCCAGCAGGCCTTGCTGCGCCAGGAGGCGCTGCGCGCCGCGGACGCCCAGCAGGCCGCCTTGCGAAGCCGTGCCGCCGCCGACTATGCGGCCCGGATCCAGGCCAAGGTCAAGGGCAACATCGTGCTGCCGCCGGGCACCCGGGGCGACCCGTCGGCGCTCTTCCAGGTCGATCAACTGCCGGACGGCACCGTGATCGCGGTACGCCTGACGCGTACCTCGGGCATCGCTGCCCTCGACAGCGCGATCGAGCGTGCGATCCACCGCTCGAGCCCCTTGCCCAAGCCGACCGACCCTTCGCTGTTCCGTCGAACGCTGGAGCTGACCTTCTGGCCGCTGCGCAATTGAAAAGCAACGCGATACCACGCCCCGCGAATCACTCGGCTATAATCGCGCGAACCGGAAAACCGTTATGAAACATACGCTTTTGGCCAAAACCCTGTTTCTCGTCTGCTGGCTCCTGGCGAGCCTTGCAGCGCATGCCCAGCTGGCCATCGAAATCACCGGCGCCGGCGCCAACCGGATCCCGGTTGCGATCGCCCGTTTCGCCGGGGAGAACGCCCTGCCGGCGGCGGTCAGCGATGTGGTGCGCAGCGATCTGCTGCGCAGCGGCCTTTTCAACCTGATCGAGACCGGCCCGCAGGCGATCGGCGAGGACAGCCTCCCCGATCTGACCAATTTCCGCATCCGCGGCGCCGACGCGATGCTGGTCGGCTCGGTGACCGAATTGGAAGGCAAGCGCTTCGAGGTCCGCTTCCGCCTGTTCGACACCCAGCGCCAGACCGAGTTGGGCGCCCTCGCGCTGCGGATGAGCGCGACTCAGCACCGTGCCACCGGCCACCGCATCGCCGATTTCGTCTACGAGAAGCTGACCGGGCTGCCCGGCGTGTTTTCGACCCGCATCGCCTATGTCGTCAAGACCGGAAAGCGCTACCGGCTGCAGATTGCCGATGCCGATGGCGAAAACCCGCAAACCGCGCTGGCATCCCTAGAGCCGATCATCTCGCCGGCCTGGTCTCCGGATGGCAGCAAGCTCGCCTACGTATCGTTCGAGGCCAAGAAGCCGGTCGTCTACATCCACTCGCTGGCGACCGGGCTGCGCAGCGTCGTCGCCAATTTCAAGGGCTCGAATTCGGCACCGGCCTGGTCGCCCGACGGCGAGCGCCTCGCCGTCGTGCTCACCAAGGACGGCCAGTCGCAACTGTACACGGTCAATGCCGACGGCTCGGGCGTGCGCCGCATCGCGTCGTCGTCGGGCATCGACACCGAGCCGTCGTGGTCGAGCGACGGCCAGTGGATCTATTTCACGTCGGACCGCGGCGGCAGCCCACAGCTCTATCGTGTCGCGCCCGACGCTTCGAACCTGCAGCGGATCAGCTTTTCCGGCAGCTACAACGTGACCCCACGCCCTTCCCCGGACAACCGCAGCCTGGCCTTCGTCACGCGCAGCGACGGACGCTTCCAGATAGCGGTGATGGATCTTGCCTCGCGCCAGGTGACCATCCTGACCGACACCGAACGCGACGAATCGCCGAGCTTCGCGCCCAACGGCCGAATGATCCTCTACGCCACCGAGATCGGCGGGCGCGGCGTCCTGGCGGCGGTATCCTCGGACGGTCGCGTCAAGCAGAAACTGACGGTCCAGGAAGCCGACGTCCGCGAACCGGCCTGGGGCCCGCTCTCCCGCTGAACCAACCGAACGAGAACCACAGGAGTCATTGATGCGCAAACTGTTAGCCGTAACCGCCCTGGCATCCGCTCTGCTGGCGGGCTGCGGGTCCACACCGATGAGCAGCGACCAGGCCGGCGCCTCGGTCGAGGACCGCAACGCCACGTCAACCGTGCAGACGCCGCCGGTCCAGACCGTCACACCCGGCGCCGACGGCGGGAGCCTCTCGCCGCTGGCCGAATTGCAGAATCCCGACAGCCCGCTGTCCAGGCGCTCGGTTTATTTCGACTTCGACAGCTTCGTGCTGCGCCAGGAATTCCAGCCGCTGGTCGAGCTTCACGCGCGATTCCTGCTTGCCAACGCCAGCGTGCGGATGCTGATCCAGGGCAATGCGGACGAGCGGGGCAGCCGCGAGTACAACCTCGCCCTCGGGCAGAAGCGGGCCGATGCGCTGCGCCGCGGCCTGACGCTGCTCGGTGTTCCCGAGGATCAGATCGAATCCGTCAGCCTGGGCGAGGAGAAGCCCCGTTGCATCGACTCCAGCGAGGACTGCTGGGCCGAGAATCGCCGCGCCGACATGCTCTACTCGGGTGAATTCTGATGGTGGCGAGGACAGCGCGGGCCGCCCTGATCGTCGTCGGCCTGGCCGCGACCGGAGCGGCCGCGGCCGGCATGTTCGACGACGAGGAGGCCCGCAAGGAGATCATCCGGCTGCGCGACAACTACGGATCGCGGCTCGAGCAGCTGGAGACCACGTCGCGCGCCCAATTCGAGCTGGCCAACGAGTTCCAGGCGCTGAAGGCCGAGATCGCCAAGCTGCGGGGGCAGATCGAGGTGCTGACCTACCAGGTGGATTCCTCGGACAAGCGCCAGAAGGACTTCTATGTGGATCTCGACAACCGCCTGCGCAAGCTCGAGAACGCCGCGATGACACCGTCGGCCGCCGCCAGGCCGATCGACCCGGTGGCCGAGGCACGCGACTACGAAGGGGCTCTCGGCCTGCTCAAGGCCGGCAAGAATCGCGAGGCCGGTGCGGCTTTCGAGGCCTTCATCGCCACCTATGCCGGCAGCAGCTTCCTGCCCAGTGCATACTTCTGGGCCGGCAACGCGTGGTTCCAGGAACGCGAGGCGGCGCGGGCCAGCGACCACTATCGCAAGGTCGCGGAGCTGTGGCCCGACGACCCGCGCGCCCCCGACGCGCTTCTCGGCCTGGCCCAGAGCCAGCAGGCGATGGGCGACGCCAAGGGTGCCAAGGAGACCCTGGGCCGGATTCTCGAGACCTATCCCGACAGCTCCGCCGCGCAGATGGCCAAGCAGCGGCTCGGCCGCAGATGACAGAAAGGTGTCAGCCCGAAACGAGAGGGATCGCTTGAGCACCGGGATAGCCGCACGTCCTGCCCGCACACCTGGCGGACTGCCGGGCGCAGCACGGGCCGGCCGCCTGTCCGCGCCCCCCGCGCGTGCGCCGACGGATCATCCGGGCCGGGCATGACGGGCGGACGCAAGGTCGACCGCGAGCTGCGCTTGCGGTTGACCGAAATCTTCGTTTCGCTGCAGGGCGAGTCGACCCGCATCGGCCTGCCGACCGTATTCGTCCGCCTCACCGGTTGCCCGCTGCGCTGCACCTGGTGCGACACGACCTACGCCTTCGAGGGCGGCGAATACCGATCGATCGGCGAGATCCTCGATGCCGTAACCGCGACCGGCATCGACACCGTTTGCGTGACCGGGGGCGAACCGCTCGCGCAAGCCGGCTGCCAGGTACTGCTCGCGGCCCTGTGCGACGCCGGGCTGTCGGTGTCGCTCGAGACCAGCGGCGCGCTCGACGTGTCGGGCGTCGATCCACGGGTTGCGCGAATCATCGACATCAAGCCGCCCGGCTCCGGCGAGGTCGCCCGCAACCGCTGGCAGAATCTCGAGCAGTTGCGCCCCGGCGACGAATTGAAGTTCGTGCTCGTCGACGAGAACGACTACATCTGGTCGCGCACCCGGATCGACGCCGACGACCTGGCCGGACGCTGTACCATCCTGATGTCGCCGGTGCATGGCCGGCTGGATCCCGCGCGGCTGGCCGAATGGATTCTTCGGGATCGGTTGCCGGTACGCATGCAGTTGCAGATGCACAAGCTGATCTGGGGCGACCAGCCCGGTCGCTGACGCGCCCAGTCCGAAGAGGAACAAGCCTTGCTTTCCGCCAACGCCCGCAACAAGCGGCCCGCCGTGATACTGCTCTCCGGCGGGCTCGATTCGACGACCTGTCTGGCGATTGCCCGTGACCAGGGCTTCCGCTGCCACGCCCTGTCGGTCGAGTACGGGCAGCGTCATGTCGCCGAGCTGACCGCCTCGCGTCGCGTCGCGAAGGCCTTCGGCGTGCGCGAGCACCGGCTGGCGCGGGTCGATCTCGGTCAATTCGGCGGCTCGGCACTGACCGACAACGGCATCGCGATCCCGATGGAAGGGCCGCAGCCCGGCGTCATCCCGGTGACCTACGTACCGGCCCGCAATACCGTGATGCTGTCCCTCGCCCTCGGCTGGGCCGAGGTCCTCGGCGCCGCCGACATCTTCATCGGCGTCAATGCGATCGACTACTCCGGCTATCCCGACTGCCGTCCCGAATACATCAAGGCCTTCGAGACCCTCGCCAACCTCGGCACCCGCGCCGGCGTCGAAGGCCAGCGCATCCGCATCCACACCCCGCTGATCGACTTGTCGAAAGCGGAGATCATCGCCCTCGGCAGCCGCCTCGGTGTCGATTACGGCCTGACCGTGTCGTGTTACCAGGCCGATGTCTCGGGCCGCGCCTGCGGCGCCTGCGATGCCTGTCGCCTGCGCCACGCCGGCTTCACCGACGCCGGCTTGAGCGACCCCACGCCCTACGCCCATCCCCCGGTGTGAAGTAGCTTGGTGGCGCGTTGACCGGTTGCACCCCCCCAACTATAATTCGCGCCTCCTCACCGGGTCGTTAGCTCAGCTGGTAGAGCAGCGGACTTTTAATCCGTTGGTCGCAGGTTCGAATCCTGCACGACCCACCAAAAATCAAGGGCTTACGGTTAAGAACCGTAAGCCCTTGTCGTTTTCCGGCTCCATGTAGCCCCTATGTAGCCGCCTTCCTCCACTTGCTGAGGCTCCGATTGCCCAGACTAGATCAACTCAGCGGCGTCCCGGAGGCGGAGTGCAGTGGCAGGCAGCCCGCCGCGGTCGAAAGCAGCAGCAAAATCTTCCGCCGTCGCCTCCGGCCGTCGCCAACCAGCCCGCATCGTCTTGAATGCTGCAATCGTCTGGACTTGGAAGAGATCCCATTGGCTGATGATGAAAGTGTCTGGATGCACCGCTTCAATGCCAAAGCAGGCCAGAACGTCGTCGGGAAAGTCCTTGAGGTTCGCTGTGACGATGCAATCTGCGTGCCCCACTATTGCTGCCGCCAGTACGTGGCGGTCCTTCTCGTCGGGAAGATTCAAACTCGGTATCAGGGACGATATCGCCTGCTCGCTAACCTCCCAGTCAGGCACGGCTTCCCGCATGCAACCACGGCGGTATTCGAGCTTCCCCTCTAGTTCCGGTCGCGCCACCAACAGGTTAGATAACCATTCCGTCTCAATTCGACGGCTCCACTTTGGGGCGTAAAGCCCCTGTGAAGCCAAGCGCAACAGCGCATCGCACGTGACGATCGGATATAGAACGCATGCATCGAGTAGGGCTGTGTAGTTCGAGTGACCCGCCATTAGTAGTCTAGGCCAAGGTCTCGGGCGTTCTTCGCCATCCGGTCGAGAGCATCGGCGCGTTTCACCTTCATTTCGTCAGCGTATCGCCTCAGCTCGTCAAACTGAATCCGGCGGTGCGAACCAACCTTCCTGCACGCTAGACGACCTTCTTCGATCTCCTTGATCACAAAGGGCCTTGAAACCCTCAGAAAGTTCGCCGCCTCCACGGTGGACAACTCCTGCTTTTCAGGCACGAGCACAATCGACCGACCTTCGCTCATGAGGCCAAGAAGCTGGCCCATGAGCTTCAGAGCGGACGGAGGCAACTCCACCGGCGGAATGCTCCCGTCGTCGGCGGTCACGGTAATCGTGACCGCCCTAGACCTATCCAGGGCCTCCACGATGCACCGCTGCGCCGCCCGTGCCATCTCCTGGTCCCTTGGGCTCGCCACTGGCTCGACGTTCCTTCGACGCTCGCACGCTTGCATTTCTCTTCCCCTCATCGGTCAGCACTGTATGAAGTGAGTTGCCTTCACTGACAGTCTCTTTAGTCGCATTTAATGAAATAACTGCAGCAAACGCAACGTTTACATGAGGGTCTGACAGCGACTCTTTCACGATGTTGCATTGGCACATCGACGCCCCTCTCGACCGGCTTTTCCGAAGAACGTTTCCTTCGCTTGATCAATTCCGCTCAACACCGCTTCTAGCTGACTCTTAATCCGTTGGTCGCAGGTTCGAATCCTGCACGACCCACCAGTAAATCGAGGGCTTGCAGGCAATCGCTGGCAAGCCCTCGGTCCTTCCCGGGTTCGTGAACGCTCCTTGCAGGCGGTCGCGCAAATCGGCCGGGCGCCCGCAAGTGCATGGATTGGCGCTCGCCCGATCGACGCCGGGCGCGACCGCGGTCGGAGTCATTGCCGGTGCCGACGGCGGCCGCACCCTGCCCTGGTTTCTGGGATATAGTCGGCCCGCCATGGGCTGGAAACTGTTGCTCCGTCGCAGCACCCTGATCGAAGCGCAACACTGCGCCAACCTGCTCGAAGCGGCGGGCATTCGCGCGCAGGTCCGCAATCGCTTCCTCGCCGGCGCGATCGGCGAGATCCCGCCGACCGAAGCCTGGCCCCAGGTGTGGGTCCCCGAGTCGCAGGACAGCGAGGCCGCGCTGCTGCGCCTGCACGAACTCAGCAGCGAGATGGATCGGTCGGCCCCGGACTGGAGTTGCCCCGTGTGCGGCGAGCGCATCGAACCGCAGTTCGGCGCGTGCTGGAATTGCGGTCACCCGCGCCCCGCCGGCGACTGACCGGGCTGCGGCCAGATACCTCAATCGCGAGGCGTGCGCAGCAGCACGAACTCCTCCGCGGTCGTCGGATGTACCGCCAGGGTCCGGTCGAGGTCGGCCTTGGTGGCTCCCATGGTCACCGCCACCGCAAGCGCCTGCAGGATTTCCGCAGCGTCCGGACCGATCATGTGGGCGCCGAGCACGCGGTCGTTCGAGCGATCGACGACGACCTTCATGTAGGCCCGCTCCGAGCGGCCGGAAATGGTGTTCTTCATCGGCCGGAATCCGGCCTCGAAGACTTGGCAGTCGTGGCCTCGCGCGCCGGCGTCGGCCTCGGACAGGCCGATCGTGGCGATCTGCGGTTGCGAGAACACCGCCGTGGCGATCAGCGAATGATCCACCGCCTGCTCGCGCCCGCCGAATTCGGTATCGGCAAAGGCGCGCCCCTCGGCGATCGCCACCGGTGTCAGATTGGCCCGATCGGTGACGTCGCCGACCGCGAAGATGCTCGCCACCGAGCTGCGGGAGAAGCGGTCCACCTCGATCGCACCGTTGCGACCGCGGGTCCTGACGCCGACCGCGTCGAGGCCCAGGCCGGCCGTGTTGGGATGGCGCCCGAGGGCCGCAAGCACGGCGTCGGCGACGATTTCTCGCCCCTCGCCGTCGATCGCCGCGAAGCTGCTGCCTCGGCGCTCGATCCTCACCGGCGCGAATCCGGCCTGCAGGCGGATGCCACGGCCGTCCATCGCCTCGGCAAGGCGTCGCCGGATGTCCTGGTCGAAGCCGCGCAGCGGCAGGTCGGCACGATAGGCCAGCGTGACGTCACTGCCGAAGCCACGGAAGATACCGGCGAATTCGACGGCGATGTAGCCGGCCCCCAGCACCAGCAGGTGGTCCGGCTGGCGCTCGAGATCGAGCAGGCGGTCCGAGTCCAGAGCCAGCTCGATACCCTCGATCGGCGGATGGCTGACCCTGCCGCCGGTGGCGATCAGGATCCGCCCGGCGGTGATCCGGCGGCCGTCGACCTCGACCGTGTGGGGATCTACGAGGCATCCGCGACCCTCGATCAGGCGAACGCCGCCATCAGCCAGCATCCGCCGGTAGATGCCCTCGAGGCGAGCGGTTTCGGCGTTCTTGGCGGCGACCAGCGCCGCCAGCTCGAATGTCGGCCGGCCGAAACGCCAGCCATAGGCACCCGCGTCTTCGAGCGCCTCGCCGAACTGGGACCCGTACATCAGGATCTTCTTCGGCACGCAGCCACGGATCACGCAGGTACCGCCGACCCGGCTGCCCTCGCAGATCGCCACCCGCGCACCGTGGATTGCGGCGCGACGGCTGCCGGCGACGCCGCCGGAACCGGCACCGATGGTGAGCAGATCGAAGTCGAACCGGGACATCGGAAACCCTCCATCACGGCCGCTGCGCCCAGGACACAGGCCCGCGCGGCAATCGGCTGCGGATCAAGTCGTTCGGAAGGCGCGCTGGCTTGCGCGCTAAACTGGAGCCAATATACGTGGGGACGAGGCATCCGCGCGAATACTTACCGCAACGGAGGAGAATCGATGCGCCTGGCAGCCCATGCAGCACTGATCGCCGCCACCGGCATGCTGGCACTGCCACTGGCGGTCGGCACGGCCCATGCCGACGAGCGCAGCGTCCGCCAACTGGTCGAGGCGCGTTGCCAGAACTGTCACGGCATGGAGGGCCAGAGCAGCAGCCCGAATTATCCGAAGCTGGCCAGCCAGAACGCCGAGTACCTGCAGCGTCAGTTGTTCAACTTCAAGCTCGGCAAGCGGCGCAACGCAGAGATGAAGGCCCAGGTCGCGGACCTCAGCGCGGCCGAAGTCCAGGCCCTGGCCAACTACTTCAGCAGCAAGCCGATCATCGCCGACATCGCCTTCGATCCGGCCCTCGCGGACAAGGGACGCGAGATCTACCTGAACGGCAATCCGGTCACCGGCGTCACCGCCTGTGCCACCTGCCACGGGCCACGGGCCCACGGCGCGCTGTTCCTGCCACGGCTCGCCGGGCAGCACGCGAGCTACATCGAGCGCCAGATCCACGCTTTCATCGATCGCACCCGCCAGACGCCGGACATGGTCATGCACTCGGTGGTGGCAACCCTGGCCGAGGACGAGATCATCGCCCTCGGCCAGTACCTGAGCGGGCTCGAATGAGCCCGCCGGGCGGGGCCGGCGCTACATCACTTCGGACAAGCCCTCGCGCAACATCAGATCCTGCTCGAATTGCAGGACGTCGAGCCCCAGCGCGTCACGTGCCGACACCAGCCCGATCGGTTCGCCGGCATCGCCGACCACCGGCACATGGCGGAAGCCGCCCTCGAACATCATGTGCAGGGCGTGGGCGAAGGGTTTGTCGGCAGTGATCGTCACCGGATCAGGGGTCATCACGTCGGACACCGTGGTGGCCGACGGATCGCCGCCCGTGGCGACCACCTTGAAGACGATGTCGCGCTCGGTGCAGATCCCGACCAGCGCCCCGTTGTCGACGACCAGCACGGCACCTTCGTTGCGCTGTTCCTTGAGCATTCGGGCTGCGTCACACACCGAAGTGTCGGTCGGTGCGGTGACGAACGGCTTGTTCTCGATGACGCTCTTTACGGGACGATCGGGCATTGCGTGCCTCCTATAGACGCTTTTGCCGGCGGAACGGACGGCAGGCGAATCCGGCGGACGTTCGCCGCGGAAGTGATACCATTCGCCGCCCGATCCAGCCCGGCACATGCAGATGGAATTCTCGATACCAGCGCTCGACGACGCGCTCGCCGAAGAGATAAAGCAAAAAATCCGCCAAAAGACGAAACCCCCGGGCAGCCTCGGCATGCTCGAACAACTGGCCCTGCAGGCGGCATTGATACAGGGCACCTTGGCGCCCTCCCTCGAACATCCGCAAATGCTTGTATTCGCTTCCGATCACGGCGCGGCCGCGGCGGGCGTGTCGGCCTACCCGCAGGAGGTCACCTGGCAGATGGTCGCCAATTTCCTGGCCGGCGGGGCGGCGATCAACGTCTTCGCGCGCCGCTTCGGCCTCGGACTGACCGTGGTGGACGCCGGCGTGGCGCACGATTTTGGTGCCGTGGCCGGCCTGACCGGTGCCAAACTGGCGCACGGCACGGCCAGCTTCATCGACGGCCCTGCGATGAGCCGCCGGCAGTGCGAGAGCGCGATCGCGCAAGGTCGCGCCATTGCCCACCGGCTGGCGGCCTCCGGCTGCCGCGTGGTCGGCCTCGGCGAAATGGGCATCGGCAACACCGCATCCGCGTCACTGCTGACCCACTGCCTGGTCGAGGCGCCGCTGGACGAAGTGATCGGCCGTGGCACCGGCCTCGACGACGTCGGTTTCGCGCGCAAGCGGGCGCTGCTCGAACGGGCCCTCGCGCGTGGCGGCCGGCCGCGCGAGGCGCTGGACGCGATCACCGAGTACGGCGGCTTCGAGATCGCGATGCTGGCTGGTGCGATGCTCGGCGCGGCCGAGCGGCGCCTGCTGATCCTGATCGACGGCTTCATAGTCACCGCGGCACTGCTGGCGGCTCACGCCATTGCACCTGCGGTGCTCGACTATTGCGTGTTCAGCCACTGCTCGGCGGAGGCGGGCCATGCCCGCCAGCTCGCCCACCTCGGCGCCAGCCCGCTGCTCCAGCTCGGCCTGCGCCTCGGCGAAGGCACCGGCGCCGCGCTCGCCTTCCCGCTGCTGCAGGCCGCGGTGGATTTTCTCAACGACATGGCGAGCTTCCAGCAGGCCGGCGTCAGCGGCCGCGCCTGACGTGCATCGATGCGCTACCAGGTCGAACTGTTCCTGACCGCGGTCGCGTTCTTTACCCGCATTCCGATCCCTGCCGCCGTTCCCTGGTCACCGCAGCGGCTGAACCAGTCGGCGCGCTATTTCCCGTGGATCGGATGGCTGGTCGGCGGTGCCGCCGCGGCAGTGCTGGGGCTGGCGCTGCAGGTGCTGCCGGTGAGCGTGGCGGTGGTGCTGTCGATAGCGGCGACACTGCGGCTGACCGGCGCCTTCCACGAGGACGGCTTCGCCGACGCCTGCGACGGCCTCGGCGGCGGCTGGCAGCGGGACGAGGTGCTGCGGATCATGAAGGATTCGCGCATCGGCAGCTACGGTGCGGCCGGGCTGGCGCTGATGCTGCTCGCCAAGGCCGCGGCGCTGATCGAGCTGACGGCCCTCGCGCCGTCGCTGGCGGCGCTGGCGCTGGTCGCCGCCCATGCGCTGTCGCGGCTGGCCTCGACCGCGCTGATCCACCGCCTGACCTACGTGCGCGACGACGACAGCGCCCACGCCAAGCCCCTAGCCCACTGCCTGCAGCGCGGCGAGCTGCTGGTCGCGGCGGCCGGAGGCCTGCTGCCGCTCGCGCTGTTGCCACCCACGGCGGCACTGGCAGCGCCATTCACGGCATGGCTCGTCACCGCCTGGTTCGCCCGATTGCTGCGCCGCAGACTGGGCGGCTACACGGGTGACTGCCTCGGCGCGGCCCAGCAGCTCACCGAGCTGGCCAGCTACCTGGCGATCCTCGCGGCATGCGGCTCTTCTTGATCCGCCACCCCCGCCCCGACGTGCCGGCCGGCATCTGCTACGGGCGCAGCGATGTCGGCCTGGCCGCGCCGGTAGACGCCGAAGCGCGACGCCTGGCCGGGCTGCTGCCTTCCGGCTGCGCGTTCGTCAGCAGCCCCCTGCGGCGGGCGCGCCTGCTCGCCGAAGCCCTCGGCCCGACACGGCTCGAACCGCGCCTGTCCGAGATGGATTTCGGCGACTGGGAGCTTCGCCCGTTCGACGCCCTGCGCGACGAACTCGACGCATGGGCAGCCGACCCGCTCGGCTTCCGCCCACCCGGCGGCGAGAGCGCCGCGCAGATGGCGGAACGCGCCCGCGCGGCAGCCGCTGAACTGCTGGATCACGGCGCCACGGTGGCGATCGTCGCCCATGGCGGCCCGCTGCGGGCCATTGCCGGCGACCTGCTGGGGCTGCCGGCGGCACGCTGGCTGGCGCTCGATTTCGACTTCGCGGCGCTGACCGAGCTTCGGGTCGAGCCCTGGGGCACGACGCTGCGCGCCTTCAACCGCTGAGCGGCGTCGCCACCGACGGCACCGCCGTGTCATCGCCGCAACAAATCTCACGGCCGATCGGCAATGGCGGGACCGGAACCGGTCCTGGCGCGCCAAGCTCCCGTATACTCCGATCCTTCGGGCGATACGGAGCTGGCGAAGCAAAGTTCGCAGCATCGGTCGGACAGCCGCTTCGGGGGGGCGCATCCGGACGGCCCCGCCAAGAGGTCGCGGCGCCACCTGCAGATCCGTCCGTCGACAACGCGACCCGCAGCCCATGCCCAAAGGCCCCAAGACCCTCGACACCAAGACCCGCCGGCTTTTCGCCTGGCTCGACATGCACCTCGTCGACCATGGCTGCGTGCGGGCGGTCTACAACAATTTCCACGTGCTCGGCGGCGGCATGTACCGCTCGAGCCAGCCCAGCCCACGCCAGATCCGGCGCTACAAGGACCGCTACGGCCTGAAGAGCATCATCAACCTGCGCGGGGTACACGACTACGGCTCCTTCCTGTACGAGGACGAGGTCTGCGCCGAGCTGTCGATCGCGCTGCACAACGTCAAGCTCTACTCGCGTACGCCGCCCTCGGTAGAAGAGGTGCACGCGATGGACGACTTGTTCCGCACGATCGCCTATCCGGCGCTGATGCACTGCAAGTCCGGGGCCGACCGCGCCGGCCTCGGCGCCGCGCTGTATCGCATCCTGCGCCTCGGCCACCCGGTGGGACAGGCAGTCAGCGAACTCGACTGGCGCTACGGCCACTTCAAGCAGGCCAAGACCGGCGTCCTGGACTTCTTCTTCGCGCAGTACCTGGTGGACAATGCACGGCAGCCGACCCCCTTCATGCAGTGGGTTGACACGGTCTATGACGAAGAGGCATTGAAGTCCCAGTTCCACGAGGAAGGCTGGGCCAGTCTGGTGGTGGACAAGGTACTGCATCGCGAATGAAGACCTCTCTGGCGCTCTACAGGCGGCTGCTGGGTTCGATTCGCCCCTATCGACGAGTCGTGGTGCTCTCGGTGCTGGCGATGATCGTCGCCGCGGCGCTCGAGCCGGTGCTGCCGGCGCTGTTGAAACCGCTGGTGGACGAGAGCCTGATCAACAAGAACGAGACCGCCCAGTGGCAGATTCCGCTGTTCCTGCTGACGGCATTCCTCGCCAAGGGCCTGGCCGAGTACGGCGCCAGCGTGTCCAGCCAGTGGATCGCCCACAAGGCCATCACCGATCTGCGCCAGCAGGTGTTCCGCCACCAGATGCACCTGCCGCTGGCAACCCACCTCGGCGAGTCCGGCGGCCGCATGCTGTCGCGCATCCTGTACGACATCCCGCAGGTCGGTTCGGCGCTGTCCAACGCCTGGATCATCGTCATTCGCGACACCATGGTGATCATCGGCCTGACCGGCTACCTGGTCTACACTGCCTGGGAGCTGACGCTGATGATCGTCGCCATCGCGCCGCTGGTGGCCTGGCTGATCCGCATCGCCAGCCGCAAGCTGCGCGGTTCGAACCGACAGATGCAGGAAACCACCGGCGAGCTGACCGGAGCAGTCGAGGAATCGCTCGCCGGCATCCGCGAGATCAAGCTGTTCGGCACCCATGACCACGAGGATCGCCACTTCGCCGGCATCGCCGAAAGGCTGCGCCAGCAGACCATGCGCACGGTGCGGGTGTCGGCCGCCAACGTGCCGATGGTCCAGGTGCTGGCGGCGGCGGCAGTGTCCGCGGTGATCTGGACGGCGACCGCATTGTCGGCCCAGGACAAGCTGACGCCGGGCGAATTCGTCGCCTTCGTGACGGCGATGTCGATGCTGTTCGAGCCGATCCGCCGGCTGACCAACATCAACGCGGTGATCCAGCGCGGGCTCGCCGGCGCCCAGAGTATCTTCGAACTGCTCGACATCGCGCCCGAGGCCGACACCGAGAGCGGCGAGCGGGCACCGGCGCGCGGCGCGATTCGCTTCGACCGGGTGTGCTTCCGCTATCCCGGTCAGGAGGATTGGGCAATCGAGGATCTCAGCCTGGAGATCGCCCCCGGACGCACGGTCGCGCTGGTCGGCGCATCGGGCAGCGGCAAGACCACGCTGGTCAATCTGATCGCCCGCTTCTTCGAGCCCGAGCGCGGCCGCGTCCTGCTCGACGACGCCACGTTGTGCTCGCTGCCGCTCGGCTGGCTGCGCGGACAACTCGGCTGGGTCGGACAGCAGGTGGTGCTGTTCGACGACACGATCGCCGCCAACATCGCCTACGGCCAGCCCGACACGTCGCGCGACGACATCGTGCGGGCCGCCCGCGCGGCCCACGTCTGGGAGTTCGCCGAGAAACTACCCGATGGTCTGGACACCCGGGTCGGCACCAACGGCAGCCAGCTCTCCGGTGGCCAGCGCCAGCGCGTCGCGATCGCCCGCGCGTTTCTGAAGGACGCCCCGATCCTGCTGCTCGACGAGGCGACCTCGGCGCTCGACAACGAATCCGAACGGGCGGTCAAGGACGCCCTCGTCCAATTGCGCCGCAACCGCACGGTGCTGGTGGTCGCCCACCGCCTGTCGACGATCCGCGACGCCGACGAGATCGTCGTGCTCGAGCACGGTCGCATCGTCGAGCGCGGCAGCCACGACGAGTTGCTGGCCGCCGGCGGCAGCTACGCCCGGCTCCTGAAGAGCGGCGACGACGTGCTCACCGACATGCCGTCACCACCCACCTCGGTCGTGGAGCCAGGCGGCCCATGAACGCGGCCGATCGCCCGCCAGAGAGCTCAGCGGTGAGCCGCGTCGCGCTGTATTTCGTCGCGTCGCCGCTGCAGTATCTTGCCGCGCGCCGCATCGCGGTGGATTTCGAAGCCGGCGCCCGCCAGGTGCTGGTGTGGTACAAGCGCGGCGTCACGCCGGTGGTACGGCAGCAGGACTGGGACGCCGCCGACTACCTGGCCTGGCCGCGCTGGGAACCACTGCCGGGCCCGTTCGGCCGGCACCGCAGGCTGCGTGCCAACATCCGTCAGGTCGCGGCCCTGGTCGGCCGCTGTGACGATCTGGTGATCCACAGCGCGGTGTTCGACACCGAAGCCATCAACTACTTCCTGCGGGCCCTGCCAAAGGCCTGCGGTGCGGCGGCGATGCGTGCCCGCATCCTGCCCGACGGCATCATCAGCATCCGCCGCTATCCGCTCGGCCGCGCCAAGCGGATAGCCCAGTACCTGCGCAAATTGCGCCGGCTGGTGGCCCCGGAGCTCGACTACTGGTGCTTCGGCGGCGACCGCATCGGCTCGGATGCCCCGTTCTGCGATCGCATCTACGTGCTGCCCGGCCTGCCCCACGAATATCCCGAGGCGAAGACCGTGCGGCTGCCGCCCCTGGTCGCCGCAGCTACGCAGGCGGCCGCGGAAGGCGGCCCGCGGCGGGCCCTGCTGATCGGCCAGCCGCTGGCCGGCACCGGTCTGCTGAGCGGCGCCGACCGCGACGCGGTAGCCACCGAGATGCGCGACTGGCTGACCCGCCACGGCATCACCGAGGTCGATTACAAGGGTCATCCGAAGGACCCCGCGCGCGAACTGTCGATGCCGGGCGACCGCATCCTGGAACTCGACGAGCCCCTCGAAGTGTGGATGAGCCACACCCCCTACGCCGCGGTGCTCGGCGTGCGCTCGTCGGCGCTGCTGTTTGCGCGACAACTCTATGACCGGCAGACCCCGGTGCTGGCCTTCGGTTGGCAACGGGTGCGCTTCAAGTCGGAGGCGGAACGGCGCGACATGGAACGCACCTTCAGCGCCTGTGGGGTCGAACTCGAATGAGGGCCTGGGCATGGAACCGCGAGCACCGGGTGGCGACGCGGCGGATGCCGTTGCCGCTTCCGCTGCCGGCGCTGGTCGCCTGCCTTGCCGTGGCGCTGATGATGATCTCGCCGGCAAGCGCCGGCGCACTGCTGCTGGTGCTCGCCCTGTGGGGCATCGTGGCGACCCTGCAGGGGCCGCCGGCGACTGCGGACGAACGCGAGTGGGCATGGCTCAGCCTGGTCATCCCGGGTGCCTACCTGCTCAACATGGCGGTCAATGGCTGGGCCATGCATCTGCTCGACCGGCCGATGCACCTGGCCTACGGCGTGCTGCTCGCGCTGCTGTTGTCGCGCGCCGGTCTGCCGATGCGCCCGTTCGCGCTGGCGGCGATCGTCGCGGCGCTGGCCGCCGGCACGATCGCCCTGTATGAAGGCATGATCCTCGGACAGCCCCGGGTGTTCGGCCTTGGCGGTCGATGGAACGCCGTGCCGTTCGGCAACTTCTCGCTGCTCGTCGGCAGCGTCGCGCTGGCCGGTGCGCTGGCCTGCCGCGATCGGGCGCGCCGTCCCGGTCGATGGCTGGCTGCCGGCGTGCTGGCCTTCGCCGCCGGCACCTACGCGTCGATGATGTCCGGCTCGCGCGGTGGCTGGCTGGCCCTGCCGGTGCTGGTGCTGATCGCCAGCCACGCCAGTCGCGGCATCCAGCGCCGCCACCGGATGATGATCGTCGGTGGCCTGCTCGTCGCCGCGCTGGCCGCGTTCTCGGCCTCGGATTCGGTGCGCCAGCGGCTCGCCAGCGCGATCGGCAACGTCGCCGCCTTCGTCGACGCGCCGAGCGAACTCGACAACATGGACAATGCCAGCGGCATCCGGCTGGCGATGTGGCGCTGGGGGATCGGCCGTTTCGCCGAACGGCCATGGACCGGCATCGGCTACGCGAACTTCTCCGAACAGCGCGCCGCCGCGGTCGCCCGCGGCGAGATGCCCGCCCATTTCGACGACCTTGCCAATCTCCACAACGAGATCATCTCCAGCCTCGCCTTCGGAGGGCTTCCGAGTGCGGCTGCGCTGTTGGCCTTCTGGGCCCTCGGGCTGCGCTTCTTCCTGCGCCGGCTGTACGCCAGCGAGGAGGCAGCGCCGCGCTTCTTCGCCACCGCCGGCCTGCTGGCCCTGCTCGGAACCGCCCTTTTCTCGATGACCGAGGGCCTGTTCGGTACCCGCGCCGGCACCTACGGCCTGACCCTGATGCTGGCCTTGCCAGCCGGAGCGCTGTGTCACCTGGCGCGCACCGAAGCACCGGAGGCCCGTTCGTGACGGCCGACCCGAAGGCACCCCGCACGGTGATCGTCCATCATCGCAGCGGCATCGGCGATCTGGTCTGGCACGTCCCGTATTTCCGTGCCGTCGCGGCCACCAGTCGCGACGGCAAGGCGACGGTCATCGCCCGGCCGTCGTGCTGCGCGTCGGACATCCTGAGCGCCGAACCCAGCATCGAAGCGGTGATCGAGTTCGATCGCCGGCCGCGCCCGGGAGAGCGCCGACGCGGCCGCCACGACGGCTGGCGGGCGCAATGGCGGTTCGCCGCGGAGTTGCGCGGCCGGGGCTTCGAACGGGCGGTGATCTTCTCCGGACGGATGCGATACGGGCTGATCGCATGGCTCGCCGGGATCCGCCAGCGGGCCGGTTTCGGCTTCACCGCCGGCGAGCGCCTGTTCCTCAACCAGCCGCCTTTCATCGAGCCCCATCGCGGCCCGGGCAACTGGGTCTATCCGGAGGCCACCGCCTTCGCCATCGCCCACGGCTTCGTAGCCGAGCCCCAGCTGCCGCGCCTGTACGTGCCAGAGGCATTGCGCGAGGCCATAAGCGAGCGCCTGCAGGCACTGCCGCGGCCGCGCTATGCGCTCGCGATCGGTGCATCGGAGCCACGCAAGCGCTGGCCGATCGCGCACTTCGCCGAACTCGCACGGGGGCTTGCCGAGCGCGGCTGCGGCGTGGTGCTGCTCGGCGGCGCTGCCGAGGCCGACGATGCCGAGGCGATCCTGAGGGCGGTGCCCACCGGGCTGCGCAGTGCGGTGAACGTCCTCACCGAGCACTCCGTGCTGTGCAGCGCCGCGGCACTCGCGGTCAGCGACTTTTGCGTCGGCAACGACACCGGCATGCTCAACGTCGCCGCGGCGGTCGAATGCGCCAGCCTCGGGCTGTTCGGCGCGACCCGGCCGCTGACCCACGACCCGCAGCTGCATGCGATCGAGGGCGAGTCGATGGACTTGATCGAATCCGGCCACGTGCTGGCCCGGCTGGCGCTGCTCGGCGCCCCGGGCTTCGCCGGGCCGCCGATGCCGACGCCGCCGAGCGAGGACAGACCATGAGCGCGGTCGAACCGCCGAACCCGGGACACTCGGCGCCTGGCGCCGAGCGTCCGACGGCACCGCGCTTCAGTGTCGTGATCCCGCTCTACAACAAGCGCGCCCACATCGGCAGGGCAGTGGCGTCGGTGCTCGGCCAAGGCGTCCGCGACCTCGAACTGGTCGTCGTCGACGACGGTTCGACCGATGGCGGCGGCGATGTCGTGGCCGCCATCGACGATCCGCGCCTGCGGCTGCTGCGCCAGCCCAACCAGGGTGTTTCCGCGGCCCGTAACCGGGGCATCGCCGAGACCACCGGCCCCCACATCGCGCTGCTCGACGCCGACGACGAGTGGGCGCCCGGCTTCCTGGGCGAGATCGACGCGCTGGTCGGCGAATTTCCGCAGGCGATCATCCATGCCACCGCCTACCGGCTGGCAGCGGGCGGACACAGCCGCCCGATGTCGAACTGGAAGGCCATGGGGGGCGGCCCCGAACACCGGCTGATCGACTACCTCGACTGCCTGGCACGTGACGTCTTCCCGTTCTCGGCCAGTTCGGTGTGCGTCGGGCGAGTGGCGTTCGAACGCGCCGGCGGCTTCGAACCGGGGCTGGCAGTCGGCGACGACGTGCTGATGTGGATCCGGCTCGCGCAACAGGGCATGGTGGCTTGGAGCAACGCCGAACTCTCGTTCTATCATCGCGATGCGGAGAACCGCGCCCTCGAGCATCCGCTGCGACTCGAGCGCGAGCTCGACTTCCTGGTCCACCTCGTCGCGCACTGCCGCGGCGACTGGCACGACAGCGCTGCCGTGCCGGCGCTGCGGCGATTCGTATCCAGCAAGATCGCCGGCACCGCCGCCCGACTGCTGCGCGGCGACGATCCGGCCCGCGCCCGCCAGTTCCTCGACTGCAATCGCGACCTGCTGCTGTACCGCCACGCGTTGCGGTTGCAGGCCCGCCTGCTCCGCCATGGCATCGCCCGCCGCCTGGCCAGCCGAACGCGCGCGGACACCGACCGCGGGGGCCGGCGCTGATGCAACGACGCGTCTTCGTATTTTGGACCGGAAGCAATCCGATGTCGCCGGCGCGGCAGCGTTCACTCGCGGCGATGACCGCCACCGACTGCCCGGTGGTGCTGGTCACCGCGGAGAACCTGCACGATTACATCGCCGCCGACGAGATCCACCCGGCCTACCCGTATCTCAACCTCGCCCACCGGGCCGACTACCTGCGCTGCCACTTCATGTTGCGCCATGGCGGCGGTTATGCCGACCTGAAGCCGGTCGGTGCTTCCTGGCGCGCGGCCTTCGACAGGCTGGAAGGCGACGCCGAGCTGTGGGCAGTCGGTTATCCGGAGATCGGGCCACGCGGCGTTGCCAACCTCTACCAGTCGAGCCGCGTCCTCGGCACCGGCGCGCTGGCCCAGGCCCGTGCCTGGCTCGAGTGGAAGCAGCTGCGCCGCAACCACCGGCGACTGATCGGCCTGTGCGCCTTCGTCTTCCGGCCGGACACACCGCTGGCGCGCAGCTGGTGGGCCGAACTCAACCACCGCCTGGATCGCCTGCTTCCGGCCTTGCAGGCGAATCCGGCCCGCTCGCCCAGGGAGCGGCCGGGCGAGTTGGTCGATGGCTCGCCGTCGCGCTATCCGGTTCCCTGGACCCACCTGCTCGGTGACATCTTCCATCCGCTGGTGGCGCGCCACCACCGCCACGTCGATCGCAGCCTGCCGGCGCCGGGCTTCACGGACTACCTGTAGGCAGCGGCGATGCGCATCCTGCAAATCCTTCACAACCACAAGGCCGGCGGCGCCGAAAACCACCTCGCCGCGCTGTGCGAAGGGCTCCGCGCCCGCGGCCACGGAATCGAGTTTGCCGGCGCCGCGAGTTCGCGGGTCGCCGAGATGATGGGCGCGGCGGGCTTCCCGGTGCACGACCTGGACTTTCGCGGCCACTACGATCTGCCGGCGTTGATCAGGCTGGTGGCGCTGGCCCGCCGCAAGCGCTTCGACCTGATCCACACGCACCTGGTGCGCGCCGCCCGCTACGGCCGACTGGCCGCCCACGCCAGCCGCACGCCGCTGACCTGTACCGTGCACGACCTGCTGAGCTGGCGCCACTACCCACGCCGGCACCGCATCATCGCGGTCTCCGACGCGGTGCGGCGGAACCTGATCGACAAGGGCTTCGAAGCCGAGCGCATCCGCGTGATCCACCCAGGCGCGCGCGACTGCAGCCTCGGCGAGGGCACCGCCGAGGCTCGGGCCGAGGCCCGCGCCGAACTCGGCCTCGACGACGGCACCACCGCGATCGGCATCATCGGTCGCGTCGCCGAGGTCAAGGCCCACGATGTCGCCATCGACGCCATCGGACAGCTGGCCGCGCTCACCGCACGGCCCTTCCGTCTCGTCGTCGTCGGCCCTCTGACCGGCTGGGGCCGGGACCTTCAGGCGCGCTGCGCACGGCCCGAGGTGAGCTGGCTGGGGGCGCGCCAGGATATTCCACGCCTGCTCGCGGCGATCGACATCTGCATCCAGCCCTCCCTCAGCGAGGGCATGCCGCTGGCGCTGATGGAAGCCGCGTCGGCCGCCAAGCCGGTGATCGCGAGCCATGTCGGCGGCGTGCCGGAGATCATCGAGGACGAGCGCAGCGGCCTGCTGATACCCCCGCGCTCGGCTGGCGGACTGGCAGCCGCCCTTGCCCGGCTGATCGAGCGGCCGGCCGAGGCCCGACGGTTCGGCGAGTGCCTGCATGGCCGTTTCGCCAGGGATTTCTCGCTGGCGGTGATGGTTCAGCGAACCGAGCAGCACTACTGCTCGATGCTCGGGGGCGGACCATGAAGCGGGTGCTGATCGTACGCAGCTCGGCGATCGGAGACGTGGTCTTCGCGTCGCCGTTCGCGGCGGCGCTGAAGCGCTGCCATCCCGATGCCCATCTGGCGTGGCTGGTCGAGCCCGGAATCCACGAACTGATCGAGGCGGACCCCGCGATCGACGAATTGATCCTGTGGCCGAAGGGCGAATGGCGCCGACTGTGGCGCGAGCGCAGGCTGGTCGAACTGGCGCAGACGGTGCGGACCTTCGCCCGCGAGTTGCGCGGACGGCGTTTCGATACCGCGATCGACCTGCAGAGCCTGCTCAAGAGCGGGCTGCTGACCTGGATGTCGGGCGCCGCGCGGCGCATCGGCCTGGGCTCGCGGGAAGGCAGCCAGTGGCTGATGACCGAGGTGGTCGCGAAGGGTGGCGAGGAGCGGCGGATCAGCTCGGAATATCGCCACCTCGCCGAGCAGCTCGGTTTCGACACCACCGACTTCCTGCCGCGCCTGCACGTCGCGCAACCGGTCGCCGACCGGGTGCACGCGTTGCTTGCCGAGCACGGGCTGGCAGCCGGCGGCTACGCGGCGCTCGCGCCGTTCACGACGCGACCGCAGAAGCACTGGTTCGAGGACGCCTGGCGGGCGCTGCTGCCGCGGCTGGCGACCGAGCTCGGCCTGCGCCCGGTGATCCTCGGCGGTCCTGGCGACCGGGCCGCCGCCGAACGGATCGCCGCGGCCGAGCCGCGGGCGGTGGTGCTCGCCGGCGACACGCGGCTGCCGGAGGCAGCGGCGCTGATCCGCGACGCAGCCCTGTTGATCGGCGTCGATACCGGCCTCACCCACATGGGCATCGCCTTCGCACGGCCGACGGTCGCGCTGTTCGGGTCGACCCGGCCCTATCTCGACACCGGCCGCGACAATGCCCGGGTGATCTGGCTCGGACTCGAGTGCTCGCCCTGTCGGCGCCGGCCGACCTGCAACGGCGCCTTCACCTGCCTGCGTGACATCTCGGCCGACGCGGTGCTGCGCGAGGCCGCCCAGGTGCTCGGGCGATGAAGGTGCTTCACGTCGAGTCCGGACGCTTCCTGTACGGCGGCGCCCGACAGGTGCTCTATATCCTCGAGGGCCTGCAGGCGCGGGGCGTGCAGAACCTGCTGGCCTGTCCGCCCGGCAGCGACATCGGGGCTGCCGCCGGCGACGCCGCCCGGGTATTCGAGCTGCCGATGCGCGGCGACGCCGACGCCGGCCTGGTGCTGCGCCTGCTGCGCCTGATCCGGCGCGAGGCCCCGGACCTCGTGCATCTGCACAGCCGCCGTGGCGCCGATCTGTTCGGCGGCCTCGCGGCCCGCCGGGCGGGCCTGCCGTGCGTGCTCTCGCGCCGGGTCGACAATCCCGAGCCGCGCTGGCTGGTGGCCCTCAAGTACCGGCTGTTCGATCACGTCGTCACGATCTCCGAAGGCATCCGCCAGGTACTGCTCGGCGAGGGCCTGCCGGCGGACAAGGTGAGCTGCGTGCGCAGCGCGATCGACCCGACGCCGTATCTGGCCGACTGCGACAGGGCCGCGATGCGGCGCGCCCTGGGCATCGCCGAGGATGCGCCGGTGGCGGCGATGGTCGCCCAGCTGATCGAACGCAAGGGTCATCGCCACGTGCTCGCGGCGCTGCCGCGGGTGCTCGAGCGCCATCCCGGCCTGCACCTGCTGATCTTCGGCCGCGGCCCGCTCGAAACATGGCTGCGGCAGGCGATCGCGGACGCCGGCCTGGCGGCTCAGGTACACCTGATGGGCTTCGTGGACGACCTGCCGGCCAGGCTGGGCTGCATCGACGTGCTGCTCCACCCGGCCGACATGGAGGGCCTCGGCGTGTCGCTGCTGCAGGCCGCCGCCGCCCGCGTGCCGATCGTCGCCAGCCGCGCCGGCGGCATGCCCGAGGCGGTCGAGGACGGAGTCAGCGGCGTGCTGATCGCGCCCGGCGACGTGGACGCGCTGGCGGCGGCGACCAACCGACTGCTCGACGACGCCGCGCTGCGGGCATGCATGGGCGAGGCCGGCCGCCGCCGCGTACTCGCGGAGTTTTCCGTGGACAAGATGTGCGAGGGCAATCTCGCCGTGTATCGCCGGCTGCTCGGGACGCCGAAGACATGAAATCGATGCACCTCATCGGCAGCAAGCACATGGGCGGCGCAGAGCGCTGGTTCGCCCGCTTCCTGCCGGCGATGCAGCGCCACGGCGAGACCGTCGAGGCGGTGGTGCGGCGCGACTCCGACATCGCCCGCCAGTTGCCGGCCGGGCTGCCGACCCGGCTGCTCGGCTTCCGCACGGTGTGGGATCCGCTGTCGCGCTTCGAGGTGTCGCGGCTGCTGGCGGCCAGCGACGCACCGATCGTCCAGACCTACATGGGCCGCGCGACACGGCTGACGCACCTGCCACGCGGCGGCGGGCGGGTCCACGTGTCCCGCCTGGGCGGCTACTACAAGCTCGATCCGTTCGTTCATGCCCATGCCTGGGTCGGCAACACCCGCGGCCTGTGCGACTGGATGGTGCGCGGCGGGCTGCCGGCCGCGAAGGTGTTCCACATCACCAACTTCGCCGACCCCGCCCGCGACGTCGCGACGGCCGAGCTCGACGCGCTGCGCCACCGCATCGCGCTCGCGCACGACGACCTGCTGATGGTCACCGCCGGCCGACTGCTGGACGTCAAGGGCCACCGCTACCTGATCGACGCGCTCGCCCGGCTGCCGGTCGCTGTGGGCGGTCGCCGCCTGCGGCTCGCCATCCTCGGCGACGGCGACCTGATGACATCGCTCGCCGACCAGGCCCGCCAGGCCGGCGTCGCCGACCGCGTGCTGCTCGCCGGCTGGCAGCAGGATCCGGCGCCGTGGTTCCGGCTGGCGGACCTCGTGGTGTTTCCGAGCCGCGACCCGGAGACCCTCGGCAACGTCATCCTCGAAGCCTGGGCCTATGGGCGGCCGCTGGTATGCACGGCCTTTCGAGGCGCCCGCGAAATCGCCCGCCACGGCGACGACGCCTGGGTGGTGCCGTGCGACGATGCCGCCGCGCTGGCCGACGGCATCCGCGCCGTCGTCGGCGACCCGGAACTGCAGGCGCGAATGACCGCCGCCGGACTGCGGCGCATCGACGAGGACTTCGGCGAAGCCGCGGTGATCGGTCAATATCGTGCGTTGTACGCCGATTTGCTGGACAATCGGTGAATGGACGGTGCCGGCATCAACATCCTGATGTATCACCAGGTCGGGCGCTTCGAGCCGATGAAGGCCCATCGCTCGACCTATTGCGACCATCGTCGCTTCGCGTCCCAGATGCGCTATCTGAAGCGCTTCGACTACACCGTGCTGTCGCTGCCGGACGCCCTCGCCCGGCTGCGTGGCGAGCGCCCGATCCCGCCGCGGGCGGTGGTGCTGACCTTCGACGACGGCTACGAGAATTTCTACGAGTACGCGTGGCCGGTGCTGCAGGCCCACGGCTACCCGGCGATGGTCTATCTGATCTCCAGCATGCTCGGCCAGCCGTCGCGCTGGTTCGCGGCCGACGGCCGCGACACGCCGCCGCTGATGAGCGCCGCGCGGGTGCGTCAGCTCCGGGCCGAGGGCGTCGATTTCGGCGCCCATTCGGTCAGCCACGTGCGCCTCGCCAAGCAGCAGGACACCGCCCAGATCCGCCAAGAGGTGTTCGATTCGAAGGCGACTCTGGAGGACGTGCTGGGCGAAGCGGTGCCCCACTTCTGCTACCCGTACGGCAGCCACGACCGCCGCGTCGTCGACGCGGTGGCCGACGCCGGTTATGAGTCGGCCACCACCTGCGTACGCTCGCCGGCGACGGTCGCCGACGACCCGCTGACGCTGCCGCGCAAGGCGATCTCGTTCGGCGACAACCTGATCGGCTATTTCTGGCGCCTGCACGTCAAGAACACGTCCAAGGTACCGGTGATCCGCCGCGAGGGCATGAGCTTTGCCGCCCGCGAACTCGCGGCCGGCGACGCCAGCACCGACCCGGTCGGCGGCTAGCCCGCCGAGCCGGCCCCAGCGAAGGTCGTGAGCAGCATCAGGTTGCCGATCGCCACCGCGGCGACGCCGGTCCAGCACCGCGACCGGCGGGGGAAATCGCCGTCGAAACCGGTGGCCAGTGCGGCCGCCAGGATGCCGACGCCGAGAACCACGACGCCCGCCGTGATCGACAGCCCAACCAGGTAGGCGATCAGCGGGGTCGGTTCGCAGCCGACGACGGCAGCCGCGAGCGCGAAACCATGGAACAGTGCCGCGAAGCCGACCAGGCCGACCAGCGGACTTCGCCGGACATCGCGCATCGACAGGGCTGCGGCCCCGGCGCCGATCAGCGTCAGTACGCAATACAGGCCGGCCAGCGGTACCACGAGGCCGGACACCGCCGCGATCACGCCCGCCAGGATGCCGACTGCCAGGGCCGCCGCGGCATCCAGCCGGAGACGCGGCGGGCAGTCCACCAGCAGCATGCCGACCGTGAGCAGGAAAAAGAAATGGTCCAGGCCGATGAAAGGGTGTGCGATGCCGGAGACGAAGCCTTCCAGCAGGCTGCCTGGCGTGGCGCCGTCCAACATGTGGTGGGCCCGCGCCAGCGGCGACGCGAACAGGCCGACGGCCGCCAGTGCGGGCGCGGCGAGCCCCTTCGGACGTGCGCCGCGGCGGCGCCCGCGCCTGCTTCCCGCCAAACCCGCCGTGCCGCGCCCGCGGCCAGGCGGAACGGCCACCGTCGTCGAACCCGGACGTCGCATGTTCCCGCGCTTGAAGATCCCTCGCGTCAGACTATGGGGCGAAATGCCGGAAACGCCAATGCGCCGATGACGGGGCTGCGCCAGTCTGTCACGGCGCAACGAATTTCGCGCGCGACGGGCCCGCGACGCGGGGTCCCACCCGGCCGCCGGTTCGGGCGGCCACCACCATCACCCCCCGCCGGGCAGCAACACCAGCACCCACACCGCACAGGCATTGGCGATTGCCAGCAGCACCGCCGCACTGCCGATGTCCTTGGCCCGCTTCGACAGCGGATGGCGTTCCTCCGACACCCGGTCGACCACCGCCTCGATCGCCGAATTGAGCAGTTCGACGATCAGCACCGACAGCAGGCTGCCGACCAGCACGGCCCGCTCGATGCCGCTCTCGCCGAGCCACAGCGCCAGTGGCGCCAGCACCACGAAGGCCAGCACCTCCTGACGAAATGCCGCCTCATGGGCGTAGGCCGCGGCCAGCCCCGACCGCGAGTAGCCGAATGCTCGCAGGATGCGGGCCATGCCGTCGTCTCGCTTGTAGCCTCGGTCACCACCTGGATCGCCCTGCGTCATCGAACCTGCCCCCTGTCCCCACGCCAACCAGTGGTCTGCTCCGTCAATCAAGGGACATCACGAAAGTGATGGATCGGGCCTCGTGGCAAGGCTCGGGCCCCGGCGATAGCCGGGACCATCGGGCGGACCAGCGACGCCGCCACCGGGCGCGAGGCGCGCTTTCGTGTTCCGGCATTTGCGAAGCGGACCACTAGCATACCGCCGTCGCGATCGCGGCGATCGCCGGTGCGGCGGCGGCCGCGCCATTCGCCACGGCGGGCCGGCCACCGCGGATGACCGCACGTAGGATACAGGCTAGCATCGTGCCCATGCCGAACCACCTCGCCGACCTGTCGCACGCGATCCAGCTTGCGGTCGCACCGGTCTTTCTGTTGACCGGCATCGCCACGCTGATCAACGCGATGAACACCCGCCTCGGCCGCGTCGTCGACCGCCGCCGGGTCGTCAACAAGCGCGTACAGGAAGGCCTTGCCGAGGCCGGGCGCCAGGCCGCCGAGATCGAACTGGCGATCCTCAAGCGCCGTGGCCAGCTGATCTACACGGCCCTCTTCTGCGAGGTGCTGAGCGCGCTGCTGGTGTGCCTGGTGGTAGCCGGTGCCTTCCTCGGCACGCTGGTGCGCATCGACCTGGCGATCGCCGTCGCGGTCGGCTTCGTCGCGGCGATGCTGTCGATGATCGGTGGACTCGGCCTGTTCCTGCGCGAGGTCTATCTGGCGGTGCGCGCCCACACCCACTGGGAACCCTGAATCCGGTCGCCGCGAGCGCCGTCGGAGTCGGCGCGCGAAAAAGCCAGGGCGGGCTACGACCACCGT
Organism: Rhodocyclaceae bacterium; assembly: GCA_020445745.1. Lineage (GTDB taxonomy): Bacteria > Pseudomonadota > Gammaproteobacteria > Burkholderiales > Rhodocyclaceae > Cognatazoarcus. The sequence goes on from JAGRGB010000067.1 coordinate 51,495, forward strand.
CGGCACCCGCCCTGGCTGACCGGGATGTGGCGATCTACAGGGCGCCGCCCACCAGATCGCCTTCGGTCGTGAACGCGTAGCCTGCGCCGTCGTCACGATCGCTGCCGGCGGCAACCGCGAAGTGGTCGGCGAACAGCCGGTCGTGGATGTCGCCCTCGGTGACGAAGGCATGGCGGACACGGTCCGGACTCCGCATTGCCGTGGTGCCGGCGCCAAAGGATGCCAGCAGGCGGTCCTCGATGCTGCCCTCGGTGTCGAATGCCGCTGCCGAGCCCGCCAGCCCGACCGAAAGGACGAGGGTGGTGATGATCTGCTTGCCGTTCATGGATGTTCTCCTTGGGTTGTCTTGGGCGGGGCATATTCGCTTGCCCTCGGCCAATAGACGGCCCAAGCGGCATCACCTTACGAACCTCGCGGCCACTCGCTCCGCAGGACTCAACCCGGGGGCAGCGGACGGCGCACCCGCAGCCGGCCGCTCCGCCGGGGCTGCCCGCCGACCATCGCCCGACGCAACTCGTGCAGTTCCAGGCGGAGCGCAGCCAGCTCGCGGCGAACGCCTTCCTCGGTCTCCGGCAACTGGGCCAGCGCCGCGTGCTCCTGCTCGCTGACCCGGTCCATCGCATTGACGATGATCGCGATGAACAGGTTCAGCATCGTGAACGTGGCGACCAGGATGAACGGGATGAAGAACGCCCAGGCGTAGGGGAAGGTGGCCATCACCGGGCGGGCGATACCCATCGACCAGCTCTCCAGCGTCATGATCTGGAACAGCGTGTACAGAGACCGGCCGATCGAGCCGAACCACTCGGGGAAATCGCCGGCGAACAGGCTGGTGGCGATCACCGCGAACACGTAGTACAGGATCGACAGCACCAGCGCGATCGACGCCAGCCCGGGGATCGCTGCCAGCAGCGCACCGACGACCCGGCGCATCGACGGCACCATCGTCAGCAGGCGCAGCACGCGCAATACGCGCAGGGCCCGCAGCACGGCGAACGGGCCGCTCGCCGGGAACAGCGCGATCGCGACCACGGCGAAATCGAAGACGCTCCACGGATCCCGCCAGAACCGGCGGCCATGGACGTACAGCCGCGCCACGATCTCGGCGACGAACACCGTCAGGATCAGCCGGTCGAAGGCGACGATCAGCGATCCGGCGGCCGCCATTGCGGCCGGCCACGTCTCCAGGCCGAGCAGCGCGGCATTGACGATGATCAGCGCGACGATCCCGCGCTGGAAGGCGGGCCGCGCCAGGACCCCCTGCAGTCGTTGGCGCAGCAACGTCCCGGCAGCGGCCTCGCGGATCAGCATGCCGGCCGCCCCCGTGCTGCGACGGCTCGACGAGTGGATGGTCATTCCGGCACGAGCAGTTGCGCGACACGTCGGCGCGAGGCGAGGATGCCGCGTATGCGGCCGAGCTGGCGCCCGAGCGCGAGCCCCGCACGGCTCGCCGAGCGGCTGACCGCGAGGTAGAGATCCTCTTCCCGGTCTTCGACGACGATGTCGGGCATGCCGCCGAGGCGCAGGTGCACCCGGCAACACTTGTCGACGCCGCCGCGCGGCCCGTTGTCGTCTCGAAGCCGCACGTCGACACTGCTGATGCGGTCGCGATAGCGGCTCAGCGCGAACAGGACGCGCCGTTCGACATGCCGCCTGAGCGCAGCCGTGAGCGTGAAATCGCGGGCCTGGATATCGAGTTCCACGGGACCTCCTGCAATCATCGGGTTTCCAATGGCATCGATGTTAGGACAGGCAGCAGATCAATAAAAACAGAATATTTTTCCATTAATGTGCGAAAAATTCGGACAATTCCCGCACCGGCAGCGCCCGCCCGGGCTGCGACGGCAGGAGAATTCAACAGAAAACGCTAATATCATGCACGCAAGGACGCACGGACTCTGCGCGCCCTGCACCGCCTGCCAACCGCCAGAGACACGCCCATGCCCCAGATCGTCGTCATCGGTGCCGGCTTCGCCGGCCTCACCGCGATCCGCGAGATCCGCAAGCGCGACCGCGAGGTCGCCATCACGCTGGTGGCACCGCGCAAGCAGTTGCACTACCTGCCGGGCATCATCTGGATCCCGTCCGGGCTGCGCCGGCGCGAGGACCTGGTCGTTCCGCTCGACCGTTTCCTCGAGCGCATGAACGTACGATTCCACGAAGCCCAAGTCACCGGCCTCGCCGATGGCGGCCGGCGGGTACTCACCGATGCCGGCGAACTCGCCAACGACGCGCTGCTGATAGCCTGCGGCGGCCGATTCATCCGCAAGCTGCCCGGCATCGAGCACGCCGTCACGCCGTGCGAGGGCATCGCCGCCGGTGAGCGGATCCGCGACCGGCTGCGGGAAATGACCGGCGGCACGATCGCCGTCGGGTTCGCCGGCAATCCCCAGGAGCCCTCGGCCATGCGTGGCGGACCGATGTTCGAGTTCCTGTTCGGCATCGATCGTCAGCTGCGACGCGAGGGTCGCCGCGAGCGCTTCGAGATGGTGTTCTTCAGTCCGGCCGAAAAACCCGGCAATCGGCTCGGGCCGCGCGCCGTCACCAGCCTGCTCGACGAAATGGGGCGGCGCGGCATCGCCACCCACCTCGGCCACAAGATGAAGGGGCTCGAGGCCGATCGGGTGCACACCGAGGGCGGCAGCATCGGCGCCGACCTGATCCTGTTCCAGCCCGGCATGACCGGAAACGCGTGGTTCGACGCCACCGACCTGCCCCGCTCGCCCGGCGGTCTGGTCAGTGCCGACCGCCACTGCCGCGTCGCCGGTTTCGAACGGGTCTACGTGGCGGGAGACTCCGGCAGCTTTCCGGGCCCGGACTGGATGCCCAAGCAGGCCCACATGGCCGACCTGCAGGCCGCGGCCGCCGCCCGCAACATGCTCGCCGAGTTGAACGGCGAGCCGGCGGAAGCCACGTTCCGGACCGAACTGATGTGCATCGTCGACAGCCTCGATGCCGGCATGCTGGTCGCCCGCAGTGAGCGCCGCAACATCGTGCTGCCGTCATCGCCGGTGTTCCACTGGATCAAGCGCGGTTTCGAGCGCGCCTACCTGCGCCGCTACCGGTAGCACATCGGCGCTGGCGCGCGGCGCGCCGGCGGCGCGCTGCTGGCGACGACAAGGACCGAGGCGACCATGGATCTGCAAGGCAGACGTGTACTGATCACCCAGGCGGACGCATTCATGGGCCCGGCGCTGTGCGAGGTGTTCGCCGAACAGGGCGCCGAGGTGATCGCCAGCACCGATGATCCGTCGCCCGCGGATGCGATGGCCGGCATCGTCGGCGCAGCCGGCGAGTTCGACACGCTGGTCGCCAACCTGGCCATCGCAGCGCCGACCACACCTGCCCTCGACGTCGGCGACGACGAATGGCGGCGGGTGTTCGCGATGCTTGTCGATCCGCTGCCGCGGCTGGTGCGCGCGGCGGTGCCCGGCATGATCGCCCGCGGCGGCGGCCGGATCCTAGTCATCGGCAGCGCCTCGGCACTGCGCGGCATTCGCCGTGCATCGACCTACAGCGCGGCACGCGGCGCCCAGCTTGCCTACGTCCAGGCGGTCGGCGTCGAACTGGCGAGCCAAGGTATCCGGATCAACGCGATCGCCCAGAACTTCGTCGACAACCCCACCTACTTCCCGCCCCAAGTCCAGCACGATCCCCGCTTCCGGCAACGGCTGGCCCGCGAGGTACCGCTCGGGCGCCTGGTCTCGGCGCGGGAGCAAGCGCATCTTGCCGCCTATCTGTGCAGCGACGCCGCCGACTGCTTCGTCGGCCAGGTGTTTCCGCTGTGCGGCGGCTGGGTGCAACGCTGAGGGCGGAGATCCGGACCGCCGTCAGCGGCGCAGCAATCTGACCGCCTGCAGTGCGGCTGCGACGTTTTGCTCAGGCCCGAATCCCGAGATCGCCGCGGCGATGCGCCCGTCCGGTGCCACGACGAAGGTCGTCCGTTCCGTGAATCCGTGGCCGATCGCTTCGCCCCGGGTGTTGCGGTAGCCGGCGCCGCCGCTGCTGACGGCGAGATCGAAGGCCTCGGCGATGCGGCCATCCGCATCGGACACCACCGGGAACTTGCCGGCGCAATAATCCGGGTCGGCCGAGAAGGCCTGCAGGCGGTCGATGCCGTCCAGCGACACGCCGACCACGCTGGCGCCGGCCTCGGCGAAACGCTCGTGCTCGCGGGAGAATGCGCGGGCCTGGATGTTGCAGCCTGACGTATAGGCAGCCGGGTAGAAGTAGACGACGACGGCGCCATGGCGGCGCGCCGCGGTCAGATCGAATGCGATCTCCTTGCCGTCGAGGGCGGCAGCGCCCTCGAAATCGGGTGCAGCGGCTCCCACGGGTAGCGCGGCGCCGGCCGGCGCCGCAAGGCTGGCGGCCGCGAGCAGGGTGGCCAGGGTCTGTCGGGTCATGGTGGGGTCTCCGGTACTTGTCGAGCCATTCGAATCGTGCGACTGAGATGACCGCTGCCGTGACGAAGGATTCCCGCGGCCATCGAATAACCTGGCGGATGGGGAGCGAGGCCCGGCCCGTCATCCGCGCACGCAGCAATCCCTTGCTCCGGATCAATACGCAATCGTACGGGCGATGCCACACTGGAAGCGCATTGGGAGATGGCAATGGGCGAACTGGTACGTCGACCCCAGAAGCTGCTGCCGTGGTGCCTTGCGGTGTCGCTCGGCGCCTCTGCATGGCTGCTTGCCTACACGCACCTGACCGAGATCGCCGACGCGCTGCTGGCGGCGACCGGGCTGACGCGCGAGACCCGGCTGGGCGAAGCACTGCACTTCTTTCTGTACGACACGCCGAAGGTGCTGCTGCTGCTCACCGGCATCGTCTTCGTGATGGGCATCGTGCAAACCTTCTTCGCGCCGGAGCGCACGCGGGCGCTACTGTCGGGGCGGCGCGCCGGTGCCGGCAACGTGCTGGCGGCAATTCTCGGCATCGTCACGCCCTTCTGCTCGTGCTCGGCGGTACCACTGTTCATCGGCTTCCTGTCGGCAGGCGTGCCGCTGGGCGTGACCTTCTCGTTCCTGGTTTCGGCACCGATGGTCAACGAGGTGGCGCTGGTGCTGCTGCTCGGCATGTTCGGCTGGCAAGTGGCGGCGCTGTACCTGGGGCTCGGGCTGGCGGTGGCGATCGTCGCCGGTCTGGTGATCGGGCACCTGCGCATGGAACGCCACCTCGAGGATTGGGTGCAGCAGATCCTCGCCGGCAAGCACACGAACCGGGGCACGGACGGACTCGACTGGGTGGCACGCTTCGAGGCCGGTGGCGCCCATGTGCGCGACATCGTCGGCCGCGTCTGGCCCTACGTGCTGGTCGGGATCGCGCTCGGCGCGGGCATCCACGGTTACGTGCCGGAGGATTTCATGGCGTCGTTCATGGGCCGCGACGCTTGGTGGGCAGTGCCGGCTGCGGTTGTGCTGGGCGTGCCGATGTACACCAACGCAGCGGGCATCATCCCGGTGGTAGAGGCGTTGATCGGCAAGGGCGCGGCGCTGGGCACGGTGCTGGCGTTCATGATGAGCGTGATCGCGCTGTCGGCACCGGAGATGATCATCCTGCGCAAGGCGCTGAAGCCGGCGCTGATAGCCAGCTTCGCCGGGATCGTGGCAGTCGGGATTCTGCTGGTCGGCTATGTCTTCAACCTGGTGCTGTGAACCGGAAAGCGCCGCTGCCGAGAGACCGGGCGGGCAAACTGGAGATCGACGATGAAAATGGTCAAGGTACTGGGAAGCGGATGCGCGAAGTGCCGCAGCACGGTCGCGCTGATCGAGCGGGTGGCAGCGGCGCAGGGCGCCGCGATTGCCCTCGAGAAGGTCGAGGACATGCCGACGATCGCAAGCTACGGGGTCATGTCGACGCCAGCGGTGGTGATCGACGGCAGCGTCGTGCATGCCGGTGGCGTGCCGACCGAGGGGGCGGTGGCGGCTTGGTTTGGCAGCTGAGCGCTGCCCCGCCGGCGGGCCGCACAGCCCTCAGAGTTGCTCGATCACGTCCTTCAGCAGCCAGGTTCCGACCTCGTTGTACTCGCCGATCTCGGTGCCGAGGCCGAGGCCCGCCGACGCCGTCGCCCCGAGCAGGCGCTCCTGGCCCAGCTCGGGATGGTAGTAGCTGTACCACATGCCGACGCCGATGCTGACCGCGGCACTGACCGAGGTCGTGAAACCCTGGGCATAGCCGCTCTCGAAGGCGCCCTTCCAGACCCCGACGGTGACCGCCGCGTCGATGCCGACCGACAGGCCCTTGGAGATGCCACCGGATTCGTAGGGCTTGATCCGGCCTTCCGCGAAATCGATGGCGATGCCGATCTCGCCGTTGCCGCCGACGCCGAGCTGCACGTCGCCGCTGAAGCCGATCGAGATCGAGCGGTTGCCAGCTTCGCGGGCGGCGGCCTGGAATGCCCGGAAAGTCGGCAGCCCGCGCAGGTATTCGTAGGCCTCGCGCCAGCGTCCCTCCTTGAACAGCCGCTTGACGTTGCGGGTGCGGCCACGGCGGATGTCGTCGAGCAGCGCGGTGGCGAGATCCTTCATCGCGCCGCTGACGAATTGATAGCCGGGCGCGTCGCGCTTTGCTGCCGCCCGGATGTCGAACGGCGGTGCACACAGCTTGGCCGAGCGGAAGCCGAGCACGCTGGCGAACAGGTTCTTCTCCGGCGGCTGCTTGGCCAGCCGCAGGCCGCGATCGCAGGGCTCGACGGCGCGGCAATTGCCGGTATCGATGCCGGCCGCGTGGATGCGCTCGTAGCCCGCCGGGCAGGCCATGCAGCTGCCGCCGCCCCTGGCCATGTGGAACTGGCCCGGCGGGCAGCCCCAGGCCCGCTTCTGGTACTTGGCGCGCACCCACGGCCCGGTCAGCGACTTGCGCTTGCGGCAGGCCTTGGGGTCGTCCATGCGGCGCGTCGGCGAGGCCCGCACGTAGCCCTCCGGGCAGGTCCAGCAGGAGCCGCCTTGCAGGGTCGAGAAATAGGATTGCTTGCCCGGACAACCGAGCTTGCGGGCCTTGCCCATGTGCTTCGCGGCAATCGTCGCGCACGGCTCTTCGCCCTCGCCGCCGCAACCGCGGGCGCTGGGCTTGCGCGGTTGCGGCCGCGGCGCCGGCAGCACCGCCACCGGCGGTGGTTTGTCGGCAAGCGCCAGTTCGCGCCGATAGCGCTGCGGATCGTCCAACTCGACCGGGATCAACTGGTAGCGGGCCGCGCCCAGCGCCATGCCCACCGCGACGTCGATGCGCTCGCCGTTCAGGCGCCCTTCGAAGCGGCCGGCGAGCGGCAGATCGTCGGCGCCGTAGCGCCCCGGCGCGCTGCGCTCGAGGTTGCGATAGACCACCATGCCCGGCTGGATCTCGTAGAGCCCGAAGTGCGCCCACGGCTCCAGCGCCCAGGCACGGCCGCGCTCGATGCGGATGCGCTTGCCGATCGTCGAGATCGTCCACACGCCGTCGATCGCGGAGGCCACGCCCGGCGCGACGTCGGCCTGGCGGGGCAGACTCCCCGGCGGCAGCGAGCCGGGCTTGTAGGGTGCCGGCGCACAGGCGGCGAGAAACAGCAGGGCAAGTCCGGCGAGCCAGCCGGGCAGCGCGCGGGCCCCACGGGCCGGGACGGAGTAATCGGGCATCGACGCATTCCTGCAAATCAACCAGGCACGTTTAGCATTGCCGCGCGCGCCAAGCAATCCGCGACGACCGGCCGGCGTGACGTGCTTGCTCGCCGGCGCGCCGTCGCCCGCCACCGAGGCGGGCTCAGTGGGCTTCGTCCCAGTTGGCGCCGACTCCGACCTCGGCCAGCAGCGGCACCCGGAGCTCGGCGACGCCGGCCATCAGCTCGGGCAGCCGCCTGCGCACGGTGTCGAGTTCGTCGTCCGGCACCTCCAGCACCAGTTCGTCGTGCACCTGCAGGATCAGACGAGCCCGCAGGTCATCGTCCCGCAACCAGCCCGAGACGGCGATCATCGCCAGCTTGATCAGATCGGCGGCGGTACCCTGCATCGGCGCGTTGATCGCGGCGCGCTCGGCGGCCTGGCGGCGGCCGACATTGCTGGCGCGGATGTCGGGCAGGTGCAGGCGGCGGCCGAACACCGTCTCCACGTAGCCCTTGTCGCGGGCCTCGCCGCGGGTGCGGTCCATGTAGGCGGCGACACCGGGGTAGCGGGCGAAGTAGCGATCGATGTACGTGGCCGCCGCCGATCGCTCGATGCCCAGGTTGCGGGCCAGGCCGTGGGCGCTCATGCCGTAGATCAGTCCGAAATTGATGACCTTGGCGGTACGCCGCTGCTCGGCCGCGACCTCACCCGGCGCGACGCCGAAGATCTCGGCGGCGGTCGCCCGATGGACGTCCTCGCCGCGGCCGAAGGCGGTGAGCAGGCCCTCGTCGCCGGACAGGTGGGCCATGATGCGCAGTTCGATCTGGGAGTAGTCGGCGCTGACGATGCGACTGCCGGGCGGGGCGATGAAGGCGGCGCGGATGCGGCGGCCCTCGTCGCTGCGGATCGGGATGTTCTGCAGGTTGGGGTCCGAGCTGGCGAGCCGGCCGGTGACCGCCACCGCCTGCGAATAGCTGGTATGGACACGGCCGGTGTGCGGATTGACCGACTGCGGCAACTTGTCGGTATAGGTGCTCTTCAACTTGGCCAGCATCCGGTATTCGAGCAGCAGTTTCGGCAGCGGATAGTCCTCGGCGAGCTTCTGCAGCACCTCCTCGTCGGTCGACGGCTGTCCCTTGGCGGTCTTCTTGACCACCGGCAGTTCGAGCTTGCCGAACAGGATCTCGCCGAGTTGCTTCGGCGAGCCCAGGTTGAACGGCTGGCCGGCGAGCTCGAAGGCCTGCTGTTCGAGGGCATGGAGGCGCTTGCCGATCTCGCCGGACTGGCGCAGCAACAGCTCGCCATCGACCAGTACGCCGTTTCGTTCCATTTCCAGCAGCACCGCCATCACCGGCATCTCGATGTCGCGGTACAGCGCCGCCAGCTTCGGCTCGGCGGCGAGCCGCGGATAGAGATGGCGGTGCAGCCGCAAGGTGACGTCGGCGTCCTCGGCGGCATATTCGGTGGCGCGGTCGATCGCCACCTCGTCAAAGCCGATCTGCTTGGCGCCCTTGCCGCAGACCTCGGTGTAGGGAATCGTCGCGAGGTCGAGGTGGCGGCGCGCGAGGGAATCCATGTCGCGTGTTCGGTCGCTCTCCAGCACGTAGGATTCGAGCAGGGTGTCATGCATGATGCCGCCCAGCCGGATGCCGTGGTTGGCGAGCACGTGGGCGTCGTACTTGAGGTTCTGGCCGACCTTGGCGTGGTCGTCGGACTCCAGCCATGGCCGCAGCCGCTCGATCACGCCCTCGAACGGCAGCTGTTCCACCCCGTCCTGCGCCTGGTGGGCCAGCGGCAGGTAGGCCGCCTCGCCCGCGGTCACCGCGAACGACATGCCGACCAAGCGGGCAGCCAGCGGGTCGAGGCTGGTGGTCTCGGTGTCGAAGGCGGTGAGTTCGGCAGCCCGGATCTTCGCCAGCCAGTCGTCGAGGGCGGCGGCATCGAGGATCGCGACATAGTCGCGCGCCGCCTCCCGGCCGCCGCCGCCCGCGGCCGGCTCGTCCTCGTCGTCCTCGTCGTCCGCGGTGGCGGCGTCACCACGCTCGAGCTCGGCCAGCCAGCTGCGGAATTCGAGCCGGCGGTACAGTTCCGCCAGCCGCTCGCGGTCGCGCGCGCCGGGCGACAGCGCGACGACCTTGACCGGCAGCGCGACGGCGGTATCGACGGTCACCAGCCGCCGCCCGAGGGGCAGGAAGTCCAGGTGCTTGCGCAGGTTCTCGCCGACCTTGCCGCCGATTTCGCCGGCGCGCGCGATCAGCGCGTCGAGGTCGCCGAACTGGGTGAGCCACTTGACCGCCGTCTTGGGCCCGCACTTCTCGACACCCGGCACGTTGTCGACACTGTCGCCGACCAGCGCCAGGTAGTCGACGATGCGCGCCGGCGGCACCCCGAACTTGGCCTCGACACCGGCTTCGTCGAGCACTTCCTCGTTCATCGTGTTGACCCAGCGCACGCCAGGCCCGACCAACTGGGTGAGATCCTTGTCGCCGGTCGAGATCACCACCTGCCAGCCGGCCGCGGTGGCCTCGCGGGTCAGGGTACCGATGACGTCGTCGGCCTCGACCCCGTCGACGCACAGCAGCGGCCAGCCTTCGGCCCGGATCGCCTCGTGCAGCGGTTCGATCTGCACACGCAGTTCGTCCGGCATCGGCGGACGGTTGGCCTTGTACTCCGGGTACCAGTCGTCACGGAATGTCTTGCCCTTGGCATCGAACACGCAGGCGCGATAATCCGCCTTGTAGTCGGCGATGAGGCGCCGTAGCATGGACAGCACCCCGCGCACCGCGCCGGTTGGCTCGCCGGCGGAAGTGCGCAGGTCGGGCAGGGCATGGAACGCCCGGTAGAGATAGCTGGAACCGTCGACCAGCAGCAGTGTCGGCATGGGCAAGATCCGTGGCAGGCACCGAAACCGTCGGAGGGGGTCCAAGATTCCGGGCGGTTGCGGCAAGAGGCCCCCACGTACACCGCGAGCGAGACATGAGCGCCAAGGAAAAACTCCCCCGGATGGCCCCGAACGGCACCCAGCCGAGATACAACGCCCGCGAGTCGTGGCGGATCTTCGGGATTATGTCAGAGTTCGTCGAGGCCACCGAACGGCTCAACGCGATCCGTCCGGCGGTGTCGATCTTCGGCAGCGCCC
>JAGRGB010000068.1 GCA_020445745.1 Rhodocyclaceae bacterium
CGCAGTAGAGGACGCCGCCGGGGCGGGAGCGGTCTTTCTCAGCTACAGCCGCACCGACCGCGACGCATGCATTGCGCTGAAGTCGGCGCTCGAACAGGTGGGGCTGAAGCCGTTTCGCGACGAGGATTCGATCCGCGCCGGCGAGCGCTGGTTGAGCCGTCTGGAACAGGCGCTGGTGGATTGTTCGGCCTTCGTCGTGCTGGTCGGTCGCGACGGCATCCGGCGCTGGGTCGTTGCCGAGGTGCAGGTCGCCCTGATCCGGCACCTGTCGCCGCCCGACGGTGCGCCACCCCTGCCGATCATTCCGGTGTTGCTCGACGGCGCGCAGGCGGATGCGCTGCCGCCGTTCCTGGCGCTGAGCCAGAGCATGCGCTGGACGCCCGGCGAGCCGCTGCCGCAGGAGCTGCTGGCAGCGATCCGCGCACGGGCGGTGGACTTCGAAGAGCAGCCGGCGATCGAGGGCTGTCCCTTCCTGGGCCTCAACGCCTTCGCGCGCAGCGATGCGCGGCTGTTTTTCGGCCGCCGCAAGGAAACCCTGGAGGCCTTGGCCGGCCTCGGCGACCAGCAGCAGACCAACCCGGACGAACTCACCGGCGGCGCCGGCGGCGCCTACCATCGCTGGCTGCAGATCGAAGGCAACAGCGGCGCCGGCAAATCCTCGCTGGTGCAGGCCGGCATGCTGCCGATGATCGAGCAGGGCGCGCTGTGGGCCCGCACCGGCTTCGAACAGTGGACGGTGCTCGGCCCGATGATGCCGGGCATGGACCCGCTCGCCAAGCTCGCCGAGGTGCTCGAGCAGGCGCTGGTGGCGGATGCCGCGCAGCGCGATTCGCTGCGCCGATTGCAGCGGCTCGAGGCGGACAACCGGGCGCTGGCCTTCGCGCTGCGCGATGCCCGGCAGGACAGTGGCGCGTTCCTGCTCATCGTCGACCAGTTCGAGGAGTTATTCACGTTTGCCGACGACGCGCCACGCAAGCAGTTCGACGCGCTGCTCGCTCGCGCGCTGCAGGACCCGGAGTGTCCGCTTTTCCTGATCAGCACCGTCCGCGCGGATTTCCTCGACCGCTTCGAGCAACTGCCGGCACTGCAGCAGATCTACAACCATCGCTGCAAATGCTACTTCCTGCCGACGATCTCGGAACATGGCCTGCGCGAGATCATCGAGGAGCCGGCGCGGCTCGCGGCCCTCGATGTCGGCGAGGTGACGACGGCGATCCTGGAAGATGCGCGGGGCGAGATCGGTGCGCTGCCGCTGGTCGAGAACGCGCTGTACACGCTGTGGCAGGCGAGCGAGGGCCGGCGCCTGTCCGGGGAACGCTACCGGGCGTGCAGCGGCATCGCCGGCATGCTGAGCGCCCAGGCCGACGCGCTGCTGGCACGCATCGACCGGGCCGTGCCGCAGGGCAAACGGGCGGCGCTGGAACTGCTGCTGCGCCTGACCCGGATCAACGACGAGGGCCGGCACACACGCCAGCGGGTCAGCCGCGAGGAGGCCGTGCTGGTGGCCGGCGCTGGCCGGCATGCGGACGGCGAGCGGGTCGTGCAGATGCTCGCCGGCGAGCGGCGCGCCGATGCCCCCGGCGGAAACGGGCACAACGGCGCACTGTGGTTGATCACCACCAGCAGCGAGGGGGACGTGCGCTACGTAGACCTTATCCACGAGACCCTGCTGCGCGCCCGCAGCCGAAACCCGCAGACCGGCGAGCGCATCGGCTACTGGCCCCAGCTCTACCGCTACATCGAAGACAACCGCGACCGCGACATCGTGCGCCAGCAGCTGCGCTTCCAGAGCGAACGGTGGCAGCGCAGCCGCGGATTTGGCCGGTTGTCGCACCTCGGGCTTATCGGGCTGTGGCAGTACCGGCCGCTGCGCCTGCCGCCCGGCTCTGACGAGGCGCGCTACCTGGCGTGGAGCCGTCGTGCCCGCGGCGCGCTTCTGAGCTCCGCGCTGTTTCTGGTCGGCTACGGGGCCGAATCCTATGTCTGGTCGAAGCGGCACGAACTGCCGCTGGAGGCCGTCGTCAGGCTGCAGCGCTTCCGACTCGGCTACATGCCGCTGCCCGCGATGGTCGATATCGAAGCGCCGGACGGCGCCATCGTACTGGGCGATCGGGACGAGGCGTTCGTCAGGGGCCTTGCGGAGAAGTTGTGGCCGAATTTGGGATACCCGGGCACGCAGTCCAAGATCGCACGGAACTTTCGCCTCGGAAGGTATGAGATCACCTACGACGAGTATGACTACTACGTCTGGCAGCAGCGCCGCTCGGGTAACACCTGGCCACAATACCCTACCACCGCCAAGGGCGGCCGCGGCGCGAGGCCGGTGGTCAATGTGAATTGGCGCGAGGCCGGCGAATACGCGCGCTGGCTCGGCGAGCGGCGGGGCGAAAAGTGCAGGCTGCCGACCGAGGCCGAATGGGAATACGCTGCGCGGGCCGGTACACTCACTGCCTATCCGTGGGGCGACGACATCCAGCTTCAGGCGGAGGGCGGGCCATCGCCGATGGCGAATTGCAGCGGCTGCGGTAGCCAATGGGACGAAGACCAGAGCGCCCCGGTCGGGCAGTTCCCGGCCAACGGCTTCGGCTTGCATGACATGACTGGCAACGTTTGGGAATGGACTTGCTCGGCCTGGCGGGAAGCGTTCGATGGCAGTGAGGCGGAATGTTTGGCTGCGGACTACACGGTACCCCGCGCGGTGCGCGGCGGGTCCTGGATCTACCAATTCGAATGGGTGCGCTCGTCTTCGCGCGAATCCAACGCAATCTCCAATCGTGATGATGCTTTAGGTTTTCGGGTGTTGTGTTCGTCCCACATCGAATAGCGGGACACGGCGCCGCTGGCCGCTGGACCGCGGGTTTGCAGTTCATTTTTCGCGTCGCGCAGCGACGCACGTAAATTTCTGGCGCGGTGCGTCGCGGCGAACCATACTTGGCCGGCAGATTTCAGTTCTGCGGGGTTCCCTTGGACTTGGCCCGGGCGGTGCGCGTTAGGTCTTTGAACAACAATGCCGTCAACATGCGCTCGTCCGCCCGCAACGACATCAATCCGGACAACCGCAACGACACAATAGGTTTTCGGGTGTTGTGTTCGTTCCACATCGTGATCTTCCCCGAAAGGCGCTTGTGCGCCGACGGAATTTCCGGCCGACCAAGGTTTGCCGGACGAGGTCGGAGTGAGATCGATGGCACAGGTGAATCCCGTCCGCACGTGGCGGCATCGCGTCGGGCGCATATCGAAGCCGGGCGCCACCTGGATCCGCTCCCGTGGCGCCCACCCGCCTCAGCTCCGGCTCTGGCGGATCCAGCCGCCGAGCAGCTTGCCGACCTCCGCGACCTGCTCGCTGACATGGGCGTACTGGCCATCGTTGAGCCAGCGCCAGCGATGGGCCAGGCGCAGGTAGAGGCGAAGCCGGTCGAGCGCTGCGTCGGCGTCCTGCAGCGCGTCCTGACGGCGCTGGCCCCGCGTGCTCTGGGCCGCGAACACCGCCTCCTGGCAATCCAGCGCGGCGTTCATCAGGCGCAGCGTCACGGTGTGGCGATGC
>JAGRGB010000069.1 GCA_020445745.1 Rhodocyclaceae bacterium
CACGAAAACAAGAGCCTGCTGCGCTTCATCACCTGCGGCAGCGTCGACGACGGCAAGAGCACCCTGATCGGACGGCTGCTCTACGAATCGAAGATGCTGTTCGAGGATCAGCTCGCGGCGATGGAGGCCGACTCCAGGAAGTACGGTACCCAGGGCGAGGAGATCGATTTCGCGCTGCTGGTGGACGGCCTCGCCGCCGAGCGCGAGCAAGGCATCACGATCGACGTCGCCTACCGCTTCTTCTCCACCGATCGGCGCAAGTTCATCGTCGCCGACACCCCGGGCCACGAGCAGTACACCCGCAACATGGTCACCGGCGCATCCACCGCCGACGCCGCCGTGCTGATGGTCGACGCCCGCAAGGGCATCCTCACCCAGACCCGGCGCCACAGCTATCTGGTGCGGATGATCGGCATCCGCCATGTCGTCGTGGCGATCAACAAGATGGACCTGGTCGGCTATTCCGAATCGACCTTCCGCCGGATCGTCGACGACTATCGCGCGTTTGCCGCGCAGATCGGCATCGACGACGTCACCTTCATCCCGATGTCGGCCTTTCGCGGCGACAACATCGTGACCCCTTCGGAGGCCATGCCGTGGTATCACGGCACGACCCTGATGGGCTATCTCGAGACCGTCGGCATCGACGAGGAACGCCTGCAGCGCGGCCCGTTCCGCCTGCCGGTGCAGTGGGTCAACCGCCCCAACCTCGACTTCCGCGGCTTTGCCGGCACGATTGCCGGTGGCACCGTCAGGGTCGGCGACGCGATCCGTGTCCTGCCCTCCGGCAAGAGCAGTTCGGTGGCCCGCATCGTGACCCGCGACGGCGACCTCGACCAGGCCGTCGCCGGCCAGTCGGTGACGCTGACGATGGCCGACGAGATCGACATCTCCCGCGGCGACGTGATCTCCACCGCCGCGGCGCCGGCCGGCACCTCCGACCAGTTCGAAGTGGCGCTGGTGTGGATGCACGACGAGCCGATGCTGCCGGGCCGCAACTATCTGCTGAAGATCGGCGCCAAGACGGTCACCGCGACGATCACCGAGATCAAGCACCAGGTGAACGTGAACACCATGGAGCACGTCGCCGCCAAGCAGCTCGAGCTCAACGCCATCGGCATCTGCAATCTCGGCCTCGACCGCCAGATCGCCTTCGATCCCTACGACGACAACCGCGACACCGGCGGCTTCGTCCTGATCGACCGGCTCAGCAACAACACGGTCGGCGCCGGCATGATCCATTTCGCGCTGCGCCGCGCCGACAACATCCACATCCAGCATGTGGACGTGGACAAGGCGGCGCGCGGCCGGCTCAAGCATCAGAAGCCGTGCGTGGTGTGGCTCACCGGCCTGTCCGGCGCCGGCAAATCGACGATCGCCAACCTGGTCGAGCAGAAGCTGCACACGATGGGCCACCACACCTACCTGCTCGACGGCGACAACGTGCGCCACGGCCTGTCGAAGGACCTCGGCTTCACCGACGCCGACCGCGTCGAGAACATCCGCCGCGTCGGCGAGGTGGCCAAGCTGATGCTCGACGCCGGCCTCGTCGTGCTGACCGCCTTCATCTCGCCTTTCCGCTCGGAGCGGCGCATGGCGCGAGCCCTGGTCGAGGCCGAGGAGTTCATCGAAGTGCACGTCGCGACGCCGCTGGCGGTGGCCGAGGAGCGCGATCCCAAGGGCCTCTACAAGAAGGCTCGGCGCGGCGAGCTGAAGAACTTCACCGGCATCGATTCTCCATACGAGGAGCCGGAGTCTCCGGAGCTGCGCATCGACACCTCACGTTGCACCCCCGACGAGGCGGCCAACCAGGTGATTGCAGCGCTGCGCAGCCACGGCATCCTGCTCGACAGCTGAGCGGCGACACGCCCGGGCGGTGGATCAGATCGCCAGGGCGGGGCGCCGGCCCCGCCAGCGAATCTGGCCGGAAAGCGTCATCAGCAGCCCGTAGGCTGCAGCGCCGGTGACCATTTCGAGCGCCAGGGTCCACGGCGCCGGCCCCGGCAGCAGTGCTTCGAGCGCAAACACCAGGCCGGCCATCGCGACGCTGCAGGTCAGCGGCAGCGCAAAGCGCACGTACATGCGGCGGAACGACAGGCCGATGATCCGGGTCACCACGAACATCGAGAAGTGCACCCAGACGACGGCGAGCGTCGAATAGGCGAGCGCCACCCCGCTCAGTCCCCAGCGGAGCCCGATCCACAGCGCGATTGCGGTCAGCGTCGTGTTCAGCAGGGACATGCGCAACTGGATATCGGGCCGGCCGATCGACTGATAGACCGCACCGACGGTGGTGCCGACGGACTGTACGAGACCGGCCGCGCACAGGATCCGCAGCAGATCGGCGGTCACCAGCCAGTCACGACCGTAGACCACTTCGACGAAGGACGGCGCCACCGCGAAAATGCCCAGCACCATCGGGAAGGTCACGATCGACACCCCCTTGGTCATCTTCAGGAAGCCCTCGATCAGCATCTCGCGGTTCTCCGCGGTACGGGACAGCGCAGGGAACGAGACGCGGGCGACCGCGGTGGAGACCGCCTGCAGCGGGTACACCATCAGGCGGTAGGCCAGCGTGTAGTAGCCCAGCGAGGTGGCGCCGAGAAACTTGCCGACGAACAGATAGTCGAGGTTGCGCGCCAGGTAGTTCACCGAATTGAAGCCGGCCATGTTGAGGCCGAACGGCACCAGTTCGCCCAGCGCGCCGCGGTCGAAGCACCAGCGTGGTCGCCAGTCCGACGACAGCCACAGTCCGGCGGTCGTCAAAGCCGGCATCAGCACCAGTTGCAGCACCAGGCTCCAGACGCCGAATCCGGCCGCCGCGAGGGCGATCGCGATCCCGCCGGCCAGCAGCACGGCAGCCGTCTCGACGAGGCCGAGACGGCGAAAGTCGATCGCCCTTACCAGGACGGCCTGCTGGACGATGCCGAGGGCACCCGCGACGAAGAGCAACGACAACACTCGCAGGACCGCCGCCAGCTCCGGCGCGTCGAAGAAGGCGGAGATCACCGGCGCGAGCAGGTTGGTCAGGCCGCACAAGGCCAGACCGACGATCTGGTTGAGCCAGAACATCGACGACAGATGACGCTCGTCGATCTGCTGGCGCTGCACCAGCGCGCCGCTGACGCCGACATCGTTGATGATCATCGCGAAGCCGGTGAACACGGTGGCCATGCCGATCAGCCCGAAATCTGCCGGCGTCAGCAATCTCGCCAGCACGATCGTGGTCACGAAGACGATCAGCTGACGCCCGACCTGGGATGCCAGCGCCCAGGCGATGCCGCGCCCGACGCCGGCGGGCGGTGCCGCAGCCTTCACGCTGCGCCCCCTCAGGCGGCGTCGACCGCGCGAACGTCGGTCATGTCGCCATCCGTCATGCGCCCGAGCCACTCGCGATGCGCCCGGGCGAGTACTTCACGGTAGATCGAGGCGATCGATCCAGCCTGCTCCGACGCCACCCGCACCTGCGACCGGATGCCGTCGCGCTCCCGCCAGCAGGCATCGAAAGTGTCCTTGAAGCGATCCAGCGATTCGTCCTGCCAGCAGCTCGGGATCGCGCCGAGGCCGATCTTCTCCATCATGCCCTCGACCTTGAACTGGTTCTTGATGCACATGAAGGGCACGCCCGCCTGGATCGCGAAGATCGTCGGGTGGTAGCGGGACGAGATGAAGAATCCGGTGCGGGAAATCGCATCGCGCTGGAAGTCCGAATCGAGATTTGGCGGCAGGATGCTGACCCGCTGCGGCTGGCTGACGGCGGCACGGATCTGTTCGAGGGCCGGCATGTCGAAGGCCAGGTGCGGAAACAGCAGCAGCCTGCCCGCGCTGCGCGACAGCACGTGGTCCATCAGCGCACAGAATTGCCTCAGATAGGCCTCGCGATCGAACGGATTGGTGGGCTTGCGGGCGGGCGTCATCGAAATGCAGACGCCGACGGCGTCCCCCCCGATGTCTGCCATGAAATCCTCATAGGCCCGTCGCTCGGGTTCGGGCTTTCCTGTCAGCGACCAGCGACTCGCGTACACTATGTCGATCGCCGCCTCGACGTTGGCGAGCGAAGGAAACTTCTGCCGCAGGTGCCCGAGCGACACCTCTTCGCGTACGACGATCCGGCTGGCGCCCTGCAATACCGACTGCACGAGGCCATCGGAAGCCGTCGACGCCTCGAACGGCCCCGCCGAGACCGCCAGGATCATGTACGGCTTGCCGACGCGCTGGGCCAGCCGGAGCGGCTCGACGATTCTCTCCTTGGCGCTGTACATGTCGCCCAGGGTCGGCCCCTGGGGGGCGCTGAGGATCAGGTCGTAGGGCCGTACGAGAGACTCGTCGGCGAGCGATCCGGCCCGGTGAAGCGTGGTCGTGACGATCCGCGCGAGCTTGCGCGGCACCCGGGCATTGAGCGCCGAGTGCATGCCGCGAGGAATCTCCGCATACCAGTACTCGCCGATTCTGGAGCGCTCGACCCGCATGTCGGCGTCGATGTCCAGGTCCTCGTTGCGAAACGGCAGCACGGAGACCGAGACTTCGCCGGTGATCGACTTGAGCAGTCGGTTCAGCGTATTGAGCATCGCTTCGTCTCCGCGGTTGCCACCCCACGCGTTCGCGATCAGCACCCGCCATTGCAGGACTTTCCCGGCCGCGCCGTCCCGTTCGTTTCCTATTGCGCCATTCATAGCGATCCGCCTCCGCTCAATATCACGATGCCATCATTGCCTGGCGAGATGGGACACGGCGGGCGCGTTCGTGCCGCCGCCCTCGCCGACGCCCGCCAGGGCGCCGAGAACCACCC
The DNA here is from genome assembly GCA_020445745.1 of Rhodocyclaceae bacterium. Taxonomy (GTDB): domain Bacteria; phylum Pseudomonadota; class Gammaproteobacteria; order Burkholderiales; family Rhodocyclaceae; genus Cognatazoarcus. The sequence goes on from JAGRGB010000069.1 coordinate 4,790, forward strand.
GCTGAAATTCGGTCCGGAACCGCGCCTCCGCGAAACGCTCGGCGTTGGCGCGACATGCGCGCGCGTCGATCGCCGGGGCGATCGCCTCGAACCGCTCGACCGCCCGGCAGATCTCGTCCACCGTCTGCTCGCCGAAGAACAGGCCGGTGCGATGCTCACCATCGCCCACCACGGTCTCCAGCGCACCGCCCTTGCCATAGGCGATCACCGGCGTGCCGCAGGCCTGGGCCTCCACCGGCGTGATGCCGAAATCCTCCTCGGCGGCGAAGACGAAGGCCCGCGCGCGCTGCATGTGGTCCACCAGCGCCTCGTTGCCCTGGTAGCCGAGCAGACGCACGTTGGGTCCTGCGGCAGCACGCGCGCGCTCGAATTCCGGCCCGTCGCCGACCACCACCAGCTGCCGCCCCGGCATTCGCGAGAATGCCTCGATGATCAGCGGCATCTTCTTGTAGGGCACCATCCGCGATGCCGTGAAGTAAAACTCCTCCTTGTCCTCGCGCAGGCTGAAGCGATCGATGTTCACCGGCGGATGTACGACTTCGGCGTCCCGCCGATAGACTTTCCTGATGCGCCGCGCGATGAAGTCCGAGTTGGCGACGAAACGGTCCACGCCGTTGGCCGAGCGCAGATCCCAGATCCGCATGTAGTGCAGCACTAGGCGTGCCAGCGCGCTGCGGATGCCGCGTGTCAGCCTGGCCTCGGCGAGGTACTGATGCTGCAGGTCCCAGGCATAGCGCATCGGCGAATGGACGTAGCTGACGTGAAGCTGATCGGGGCCGGTGATGACGCCCTTGGCCACCGCATGGCTGCTCGAGATCACCAGGTCGTAGCGGCCGAGGTCGAGTTGCTCGATCGCCAGCGCCATCAGCGGCAGATAGGCGCGATACCTGCGCCGGGCCCACGGCAGCCGCTGCACGAAGGTCGTCGTGGCGCGCTTGCCGTGCAGTTGCCGACGGTCCTCGTCGGACAGGAAGTCGACGACCGCGAAGAGGTCGGCACCCGGCCAGATGTGGAGGATCTGCTCCAGTACACGCTCGCCGCCGGCACAGGCGGTGAGCCAGTCGTGGACGACGGCGACCCGCAATGGGCGCGGCCCGGTCACAGGGCTGGCAACATCGTTCGCAGCAGGCATCTCGCCGCATTTTCCCATGTCAGGTTCTCACTCAGTTTGCGGCCGACGGCTGCCCGCTCGGCGCGCCCCCGCGGATCCGCCAGCAAGCCGTCGAGCCGTCGCGCCAGTTCGCCGGCATCCCGGGGATCGAAGTAGAGCGCCGCGTCGCCACAGACCTCTGGGATCGACGCCGCATTCGCCGCCAGCACCGGGCAGCCGCAGGCCATGGCCTCGACCGGCGGCAACCCGAAGCCCTCGTAGACCGAGGGAAAGACGAAGCAGGCGGCGTGCCGGTACAGCGCCTGCAGCTGCGCGTCCGAGACGTAGCCCACGTACTTGACGAAGGGCGGCAGCGCGTTGCCGCCGCCGAACACCCTCGGGTTCTGTCCTCCGGCGATGACGACATCGAACGACGGGTCGTCGAGGCGCGCCAGGGCCTCGACGACGACGGCGAAGTTCTTGTGCGGCGACAGGCTGCTGACCGCGAGCACGAAGGGGCGCCGCCGCAGGCCGTGTCGATCCAGCGTCGCCTCGTCCGCGGTGCCCCGCAGGATGTGCTCGGCGCCCTCGGGAAGGACCACGACGTCGTCGCGCGCACCGAACAGCACGGCCAATTCACGCCGCGAGAAATCGGACACCGTCGCGACCAGCTCGGAGCGGCGGTACAGGCGCGGGATCATCATTCGATACCAGGTACGGAACTTCCGGCCATAGGCCTCGGGCACCCGGAAGGTCGCCGCGTCGTGGATGACGACCAGTTGCCGGCGGCGCAGCAGCGGCCCGGAATTGCACAGGTTCAGCAGCAGGCTGTCCGGCTCGAAGCGGGCCAGTTCCAGTTGCTCCCAGGCGTGACTTCGAAGCCGGCCGCACTCCGCCACCGGCGTGTCTGCGAGCCAGTCCGGCAACGCCGTTCCCGGCGGCACGACGACCTTCAGATCGGGCACCGCGTCGGCACCGTCACGACGCAGTGCAGCCAGCGCCCGCAGCATTTCACCGGCGAAGCGGTCGACGCCGGTGACACTGCGACCGAGGAAGCGGCCATTGACGATCACGGTGCGCCGGCTCATCGCGCTGCGGCCCTCCGCCCGATGCCGAGCGCGGCACCGGGGAGCCCTCGCCAGTGGCCCCCTTCGGCCAGCCGGCAGACCAGCAGCGGCACGGCCACACCGGCTGCGACTCCGAGCACCAGATTGATCGCGTAGCTGTCGATCCCGGCGACCCGCGTCAGGAACACGCGCAGGCCCGCGGCGACGATCACATGCATGACGTAGATCGCCATCGACGCCTCGCCGACCACCGCCAAGGCCCGTGGCGCGAGGCCGATCAGGCAGCGGGCGGCGATGACCACGCTGGCGATCGATAGGCTGCCGAGCAGCAGCGCCGCCGATCCGTAGTCGTCGCCGCGCAGGCCGAAGAACTCGTGGTACGCGAACTGGGCAGCGGCGAAGGTCGCCATGGCAAGCAGCAGCGTGGCCGGTCCGGGAGCTGCCCGGTCACGGGCCAGCAACGGGCCGCAAAGCGCGCCCAGGCAGAAATACACCAGGCTGCGCGCGAGTGGCGGGAGGATCCACAGGCCGTGCCAGGAATCGTGACCGAGATACAGCACCAGCGCGGCCACGCTCAACACGATCACGCCATGGCGCGGAAGGGCATGGCGCGCGATCGCGAGCAGACAAAAGCACAGGAACAGCACGTAAAGGAACCAGAACTGGGCGCGTGGTGACCACAGCACGGCGAACACGTCCGCGTAGCGGACCGAGCCGTTGGTGAATTCGCCAGCCCAGACCTCGAGCAGGCCCTGCGCCAGCGACCACACGAGATAGGGCGCGCCGATCGTGACGAGCTTGTCGGCGATCAGTCCGCTGGCGCCGCGGCGCATGCTGGACGGCACCGCCAACAGGCCCGCCAGCCAGAAGAACAAGGGCATGTGAAACGAGTAGATGACGCTGTCTGCCGTTGCCAGGGCGGGCGGCGGTGACCCGCCGAGCGCAGCGACCGTGCCACGGGCGACGTGGCCATAGACCACCAGGCAGATGCCGATCGCCTTGGCCGCGTCGATCCAGGCGACCCGTCCCGAACGGCTCGCGCGCGTGGCTGGTTGGCATCCAGATCGCGTCATCTACTCGACCACCGCGACCCGCGGCCAGTCGGCCGCGGCGTCGCTCGCCAGCACGACGGGACTCTCACCGACCCGAAGCGACAGGGGTCCCGGCGTGTCGATCCGGCCACCGCCGTCGAGCCCCCGGTACCAGGACCCGGCGAGGCCATCGACGGACAGCCGGGTGCCGCCGGGCGCGCTCGACCACAACGCGAGGAATCTGTGACCCGGCCGGCAGGAGCCCGATACCTGATGCACCGACGGCGTGACCGCCCTTGCCTCGAAGCCGGCGCCGCCGTGCATGCAGGCAGACCAGCGGGCGATCACCGCTGCGGCCGCCCGCGGGCTGCCGTCCGGCCGCAGCAAGCCGAACACATGCTCGACCTTGCGCGCATCACGCCCGCCGTCGGCCAGTTCGTACCACCAGACGCCGCGCACATAGTCGCGCGCGCGCGCCAGCAGCAGGAAGCGCTCGGCGAAGGCGGCCTGGCGGGCCTCGGAGATGCCATCGGCGGCCTTGCCCGAGACCGGCCAGCCGATCTCGGTGACGTAGACCGGTGGCGGTGGCAGCGCCACGGCACCGGCCCAGCGGCGCAGCTTGCCGTCGAGCAGGTCGAGCCAGCGGATTGCCTGCTCGGGACTGCGATCGCTGGCATGCCGGAAGCTGTAGGGATGCACCGAGAAACCGTCGGCGTGGCGCAGCGCGCCGGTCGCCAGCAGGCTGTCGGTCCACTTGCCATCGTAGCCGGCCGTGGCTCCCATCAGCACCGTCGCGTCCGGGGCGACTGCGCGAATGCGCCTGGCGGCAGCCACCGCGAGACGCGCATAGTCTTCGGCGCGACCGGCCGCCGGCGGATGGGCGCCCATGCCGCCGTTCCATTCGTTCCAGATCTCCAGGATCGGCCTGCTGCCGGCCAACCGCCTGGCCACCGCCTCGGCGTAAGCGGCGAAGCCTTCGACCGCCTGAGGCGAAAGCGGCAGTCCGCCCCCGTAGAGGCGGTTGCCATAGTCGAGCACCACCAATGGCCGCCCGTTCGGCCGGCGCGAGACGCCCTCGAACAGGTCCACGACGCGTTCGGCGGTGACGTCGCCGCCGTAGCTGCCCCGCGCCTTCTCGAACCTGGCCCAATACAGTTCGTCACGTACCGAACGGAATCCCAGCCGCTCGACGCGCTCGAGCACCGGCCCCACGTACTGGCGCCCCTGGCCCACGTGCGTGCCGGCGCCGAGCAGGAAACCGGCGGCGGCGGCCGGCGCCGTGCAGCACCAGAAGGTCAAGCCGACAGCGGCCGCGAAGATGCCCGAATGACGGGTCATGAGTGCGCCATCCTCGTCCGCAGCGCGGCAAAGGGGCGCCGGGCGACGTCCATCTGCATGCCGAAACCGATGAACAGCCAGACCAGCGGCATCGCCATGTCGGGCACGCTCAGGAACCACGCGAGCACGCCGCCGAGCACGCCGTAGATGACGAAACCGGCGTTCTCGGACCGATCCCGGGCCAGCACCGACACGATCGATCCGACGAGCGCGAGAAACGCCGCCGTACCCGGCAAACCGACCGTCGCCAGCAGCGTCGCGAGGAAACTCGAGGCGCGGGCACTGCCGACCCCGGCACCGAGCCCCCAGGTCTGGACGAAGGTGTCGACCGCGAGTTGATCCGCCGTGATGCGGGACAGACCCGACCCGGACACGAACTTGTTGAAGACCAGCCGTTCGACCATTTCTCCGTCGAACAGGACCTGATCCACCGTGACCGCGAGCACGCAGCACGCGAACGTCACCAGCAGAGGGCGCACCACGCGGGCACCGGTGCGCCACGAGTCGAGCAGCGACCAGACGATCACCAGCGCCACCAGCCCGAAGTAGGCCAGCGACGAAGTGGACACCAGCAGCGCGAACACGAAGGGCATGCCTTGCAGCAGTCGTCCGCTGCCGAACACGAAGGCGCCGACCAGCACCAGGAAATGCAGCGACATCATCGACGGCTCGAGAAAGGTCGCCGACATGCGCCGCACGCCGAGCACGGTCTGCTCGGGCAACTGTGCGACGCCGATGTTGGAATTGACGAAGGAAGCCGGCCACGGCAGGCCGGTGGCGTGCGCCAGCAGCTGGTAGCAGCCGAAGGCCACCGACACCGTGCCGCCGATCCACAGGAAGCGCCGGAATGATTCGATCGTGATCGCGCCCTGTTGGTGGAACAGATAGACCAGCGCCGCAATCGTGAAATTGCAGACCAGGTAGAAGCTCTGGATGTAGTTGCTGCCGGATGGGCGCAGCGGCACCACGATACCCGAGTCGAGCCCCTCGCGCGGCGGCAGCACGGACACCAGGCCCTGGAACAGACGCGGATAGGCCACCGCGCCGAACACGCCGATGGCGGTGAACAGCGCCAGCAGGCCGAAGCGGCCGGTCATCGCGAAGGGGCGCGCACCTCGCGGCGCACGGCCCATCCGGAACAACAGTCCGAGGCCGTGCCAGACGCCGATCGGCAGCAAGGCATAGGCCGGGGCCAGCCCGGCGGCGCGGCCGCCGACGCCGAGCACGATCGGAGTGGCGGCCTGGAAGAAAGCCGCGATCGCGGTGACCGCCAGCCATGCCCGTGGCCCCTTGAAGGCGAACAGCGCCATCACCAGGAAGGCCGGCAGGAAGTCCGTGAACAGCATCTTGCGCTAGGACCCTTCGCGACCTTGCGCTTCCAGCGACACGGCCTTGGCGGAGAGCGGACGGCTGGCCGCCGAATCCGCCATCGCCCGCAGGTAGACCGCCTCGTAGCGCGCCGCCATTTCGCCGCTGCCGAAATTCGCGGACGACCGCGTCGCCGCGTCGAAGAGATCTTCACGCGGGTTGCGCAGCCGCTCGATCATCGTCGCGACGGCATCCGCCAGCATGTCGGCGCTGCAGCCGGCGGCGACCATGGCGGCGGCGCCCGAGGCCAGCTCCGGCAGACCACCGGTCGGTGTCATCACCACCGGACGCCCGTTGGCGTACGACTCGACGACGACGCGCCCCATCGGCTCTTCCCAGATCGACGGGACGACGGTCACGTCGATCCTGCGAAAGAATTCGTGCGGTTTCTGCCGCCCGACGAAGGTCACCGGCAAGCCCTCTGCGGCCGCTCTGAGGGCATCCACGTAGCAGGCCTTGCCCTCGCCGGCGATCAGCAGTTGGGCGTCGACACCGCGCTCGCGCAGGCGGCGCAGCGCGGCAATCAGTTGCTCGACGCCCTTCTCCGCGACCAGGCGACCGATGAATCCGATCGTCGGCAGCACGCACGCCGGGCGACGTACCGGCGGCAGCGGTGGATCGTAGGCGTTGTGGATGACGTGCTCGCTCGCGTTCGGGAAGCAGCCATGGGCACGGTGGCGCGCGAGGACGAAATGGCTAATCCCGACCACTGCAGCCACCCGCCGCGACTCGGCGATCCGCGGCCAGGCGAAGGCGCGGCACGACAGGCACTGGCGGTGGCACGGGCCGTTGCGCCCGACCATCGAACTGCGCGGGCACAGCAGGTAGAAGTCACGGGTGGTATGGACCACCGGCAGCCCGATGCGCCCGGCCTCGCGCCACACGCGGGTCGACATGCCGGCCAGGTTGTTGGTGTGCACCAGATCCGCGCCGAACCGGCTCAGCACCGCCCCGACCCGGCCGGCCGCGCGGGCATTGCGGGTGTCACGAAGATGCCAGACGAGTTTCTCGGCCGCGGTGCGCGGCTGCTGCGACGACGGCAGATAGGCGTTGTCCACCGGCAGCCGGTGGACCTCGATGCCATCGACGTGATCCTTCCCCGGGCGCTCCGACAGGCAGATCACGCAGACCCGGTGACCACGATCGGCAAGGGCGCGGGCCAGCGTGCGAACCGAGCGCTCGGCGCCACCGGGCTCATCCGGGTGGTAGAAGGCGTTGACCAGCGCGACCTTCATGACGTGCGGGCGGCATCGAGCGCCGCCGGGCCGCTGTCGGTTTCGATCGCGCCGTTGGCGGCCAGCATCCGGCAGACGCCCTCCAGTTCACGATCGAGGGCGGCATTGTCGAATCCGGCCTCGACCGCGGCGCGCGCGGCCCGGCGCATGCGGGCGATCGACGACGCGGCGTCCGGCCGGGCACAACGGGCGAGTGCCTCGGCGATCTCTTCGGCATTTCGTTCGCCAGCGAGGAATCCGGACGCGCCGTCGACGACCAGTTCCGGAATGCCGCTGTGCCGGCTCGCGATCACCAGCACGCCGAGCGCCATGGCTTCCATCAGCGCGACCGGGATGCCCTCCATGTCGCCTCCGGCGGCGGTCACCGACGGCAGCAGGAAGACGTCGGATTCGGCCAGGGCGGCGAACACCTCGTCGTGCGGGCGGCGCCCCAGGAACTCGACCACCTTGCCTTCCGGCAGATCGGCCGCCGCCGCACGCAGCGCGGCTTCGTCCGGTCCGCTGCCGATGATGCGGTAATGGATCGGGCCGGGCGAGCGCCGCACGGCCTCGATCCCGTAGGCGAGCCCCTTCTTCTCGGTCAGGCGCGCCACCGAGAGCACCCGCAGCGGCCGAGCGACGGGACGTTCGGCGTCGAGCATCGGGATCCGGTCGACATCGACGCCCATGTGCAGCACCCGCACGCGCGACTCGCACGCGCCCCAGCCGATCAGCCGCGAACGCCACAGTTCGCTGATCGGCAGCAGCGCCGCGCAGTGCGCGAACAGAGCACGATACTGGCGCCGGCAACGCGCGACGGTACGCCGGTCGCTGACGTCGAAGCCGTGGAACACGGTGGCCAGAGGCCCGTCCAGCATCCCGCACTGCTGCAGATGCATCGCGCGCACGCCGGCCGGGCCGAAATGCGCAATGACCGCATCGAAGCGACCGAGCGCGGGCCGGCCGGCGAGACTCGCGATATCGATCAGACTCCCCGCGCTGCCCGCCAGTGCGGCGCGGATCGCGACCTCCAGCGAGCGCACGCCGGCCCACGAGCTTGCCGCCGACAGCAGCAGGCGGAGCACCGCCCGCAATTGGCGCACACGGCCAGACTGGCGGATCGCGACGACGCGCTCCGCGAGCCCCAGTTCGGAGAACAGCGAGTTGCCCAGGCCCGCTTCGCCGCGCTGGCCGGCGATCACCGTGATGTCGTGACCGGCCCGAACCATGCCCGCCACCTGGCGGATCACGAAGGTCTCCGAGAGCACCGGGAACTCGGCGACGAAGAAGGCGATCTTCATCGCCGCCCCCATCCCAGCAGCATGCGACGCGCCGCGGGGGAGAGCGCGTGCGTCAGGTCCACGAGAAACGACTCGGCGACCGGCCAGGCCCGCTCCGCTTCGCGGGCGTCGCGGACGCGCACCGAAGCCCTGACCAGCACGCCGTCGGGAATGTGTCCGTCGAGCCCCTGGCGCAGGATGTGCAACCGGGTGTCCCAGGCATCCTCGCTGAACAGTTCGCCGATCCGCATCCAGTAGCTCACGGCCTCGCCGCCGCGCCGCCCCAGGGCCAACATGCGCTTGCCGGTGACCTCGCCGTTGACCGACTCGATGTCGGCGAAGCGCTGGCTGGCGAGGGAGGCCACCCGATAGCCCTGGGCGGTGTAGCACAGGTCCGGTCGATGGACCTTGACCTCCTGGCGCTGACGCCTTCCCCAGGCGACGGCAAGGTACACCACCGCCCCGTCATTCCTCTGGTAGGCGCGCATCACGACCTGATCGTAGGGCTGGTCCAGCGTCGTTTCACGATCCAGCGCGACATTGACCTGGATCAGCGGGCTGGGCAACTCGCGCCAAGCAGCGAAGCGGCTCGGCAGCGCCGACTGCAGGTCGACGACGTCGCCCACCTCGCTGAGCTGCGGTGTCAGCGCGCGCGCGGCGATCGCGGCGAACAGCAGGACCGCGGCGACCATCAGCGCGTGCTTGAGAGGCAGCGCGGGCAGGCGTGGCAGGGTGCGGCCGAGGTTCATCGCCAGGCGCCCGCCATGCGTATCCGGCGGCCGATGCCCGGCATCCTGCTGAGCACGCCATCGACCGCCATGATCAGCAGCAGGGCGGTAATGAACAGCACCATGCCCGAGAAGCCGTGCAGGAAGCCCTGACCGGCGGCATCGCCGAGGTGATAGGTGATCAGCGCCAGCACGACCACCCGCAGCAGGTTCGCGCAGAAGCTGATCGGCACGATCAGCAGGGCCAGCACGGCGTTGCGGGCGGCGGACTCGTGACGCATCACGTTCATGTAGAGCAAGCCGAGGGCTTCGAGCGTGAACAACGAATTGAGCCCGGCACAGGCATCCGCGACCAGCAGCTGATACTGGCCGATGGTCAGCACGACGCCACTGCGGCCCACCGGGTAGCCCAGCAAATCCAGCAGGCCTTGCGCGCCCCAGGAGACCGCGATCTTCATCGGCTGGGTGAGCACATCGACGATAGAACCGGGCAACGGCACCATGAAACACATGAAGAAGTACGCGAACCACATGCGCCGCAGGATCCGCGCACCGAAGAACAACAGCGTCATGCCGACCAACACCGGCACCAGCGAGCCGACCTCGAGCAGATAGATGCCCTGGGACCGCCCGACGACGAATGCGGTCACGCCGAGCAGTGTCGTCGCCCAGCCGGCCAGCGGCGCCGGCTGGGCCGGCAGGCGCTCGTCCCGAACCTGCTTCGCCCGAAACCACAGGAACCACAGCGACACCGCCAGCACGATCGGACCGTGGGCATTCTGGTCGGTGGACCACAGGGTGCGGAACAGGTCGAGGAAGCTGGGCACGTAGGCGACCAGCAGCGCGGCGAGCATGACGGCCCACGGCACGGCCGGGGGCCACGGTCGATTCGCCAAGCTCGCGTCCACTACCCCGTTCCCGCCGCTATCGCTCGTTCAGCACCGAGCCGACGATCACCGCGCCCGCCTGGGTCACCATGTCGGCATAGGCGCGCACCAGCCCGACGCGGCTGACATGGCGTCGCGTCACCATCAGCGCCCCTCCTGCGCGGACCGCGACGGTCTGGCCATCCGCGAATCGGCCGCCCGGGGGCGTGTCGATCAGCACGACCTCGTAGTGCTTCTCGAGGGATTCGAGGACCCGCGCGAACGCCGGCCGGGCGAGGATCTCCTGGGGATTGGGCGGCCGCGTCCCGGCCGGCAGCAGGGACAGCGCACGCAGGGCCGGGACGCGCTGGGCCGCGTCGAGGCCTGCACGATCGGTCAGCAGCGCGGACAGTCCCGCCCGGTTGTCCACGCCGAACAGGCTGTGCTGCCTTGGCCGGCGCAGATCGGCATCGATCAAGAGCGTACGGGCGCCCAGTTGCGAGAACACGACGGCGAGGTTCGCCGCGAGCCACGACCGGCCTTCCTTTTCGCCGGCACTCAGGATCGCCAGCGAACGGTGCCCGGCACCGCGCTGGAACCATCGCAGCATCAACTGGCTGCGTATCGCCCGCAGCGCTTCGACCTGATGGGAGAACGGCTTGTAGGCAGCGATCACCTCGCGTGCGACGTCGCTCGAATCGCCGGCGAGATAGGGATAATCGAACTGTCGGGCGAGCGCGAAATCGATGTCGGCATCGCTCACCAGGCCGAGCCGCTTGGCGGCTTCACCGAAGCGCAGACCTTGCTCGTGCTGAATCTTGAGCACCTGCAGGGCATCGCTGGCGCTGAGCCGGCCCTCCGCCACCAGAATCGCGCCGATCGAGCTGTCGCGCGGCGAGATCGCCTTCAGCGAAGCCTGCTCGATGACATTGTTGATGGTGTTCATCGCGACTCCTCCGCTCAGGCCGCCAACCGGGCGCTGCGGCCTGGCCGCCCCGGAATGACCCCGAGCACCGGCATGTCGAGGGTATCGGCGAGATCGGCGACGCCGCGCACGCGCTGGTCGGCCAGCTCGCGCAGCAATGCCGACGAAATGCCGACCAGCAGGCCTAGGAAGGTCGCGACGACGACGTTCAGCACGGTCCTCGGGCGGGAATGCTCGATCGGGGCCACCGCGGGAGTCAGCACGACCACGTTGGTCTGCTGGTTCTGGCTCTCGAGGCTGGTCTGAGCCAGCCGCTGGGTGACCATGTCATAGGCCTGCTGGGCGTTCTCGACGTCGCGCTGCAGCACGGCGATCTGGTCGCGCTGCCCCTTGAGTTCGAGGACGTGCTGCTTCTGGGCTTCGAGGGCCGCGCGAATCTCGCTCTCGCGCTGGTCGTTGACCCGGGTCGTGGTTCCGATGGAGCTGGCCACGCGCCGCACCTCTGCGGCGACGCGCTCGCGCAGGCTGGCGATTTCGGCGTTGGCTCGCGCCAGTTCCGGGTGATTGCGGCCCAGGCGCGCAGCCAGCTGCTGGCGAGCCGCCTCGTTGCGAGCCAGATCGGCCTTCAGACTCTGGATCAGGCTGTTCTGCATCACTTCGGGCAGGGTCTCCGCCGACCCCGTCTGGGCTTGACGCGAGTGGCTGTCCACGCGCTGCGCCTGCACCGTGATCAACTGGCTCGACAGTTCGGCCAGCCGCGCATTCTCGACGTCGAGGCGCTCGTCGGTGGCGACGATGCCCTTCTCCTGCTGGAATGCCGACAGTCTCCCACGGGCAGCCTCCAGTTTCTCGCGCAGCGAGGAGGTACGGTCGTCGAACCACTTGGCATATTGACGGGCAGGCTCGACCTTCAGCTCGAGATTGGTGTCGATATAACTTTCGGCAAAGGCATTGGCGACCAGCGCGGCGAACGCCGGATCGCTTCCGGTGAAGCCGATGTGGACGACCGTGCTGTCGCGTGACGGCCTGACCTCGAGCTTGCGCTTCAGCAGGTCGGCGAGCCAGACGCGGATGTCACCGGCGCCCGCCGTATCCGCCAGCCACTGTTCGCGTGCCAGCGGCGACTGGTCGAGCTTGAGCCGCTCGACCACCCGCCGCGCGACGCGGTCCGAATTGATGATGTCCACCTGGGTCGCCATGTATCCGGGCAGGAATTGGGCGGGGACGCCGACGCCGGGCAGCGGGTCGCCGCCCTTGACGTCGACCAGCACCGACGTTTCGGCCGTATATTGCTTCTCCAGCATCAAGCTGGCCGCGACGGCCAGCGCTGCCGCAAAGACCGTGATCAGGGCGACCAACCAGGCACGGGCGCGAAGAATCAACAGGAACTGCTGGATGGTCATGGCTCGCCCCCCGGCATCAGAACAGGCTCTCCCGCACGTAGATCACGTCGTTGGGCTGCAGATGATCGCTCAGGCGCGGTTCGATGACGCTGATCCGGCCGATCTCGTCGCGCCGGTGGATCTGCAGGCCCTTGATCGTACCGCGCGCCGTGGTGCCGCCACCGGTCGCCAGGCCCTGCATCACCGTCATGTCGCGACCGAGGCGAAACGCGCCCGGGCGCTGCACCTCACCGTAGATATAGAAGGTCTCGGCGCGGCCGACGAAGATCACGTCGCCGCCCTGGAGCACCAGGTCGTCTGCCAGGTCGCCGTGGCGGAACAGTTCCGGCAGATTTATCTCGCGCCGGAACGGCTGACCATTGCGGCTGCCCAGCAGTACCACCACGTCGGAGCCGTCCTCGGCGATGCCACCGGCGGCGGCCACCATTTCGCTGAGGCGGGCGTTGGCGGTCTCGAGTGGAAACCGGCCGGCCCGATTGACACGCCCGAGCACGGCGACCTGCGCACTCTTCAGCGCCAGCGGCAGAATATTGACCTGGGGGCGTATCACGAAGCCGCCCTTCCTGAGAAGCCTGGCAATCAACTGCTCGGCCTGCTGGATGGTCGAGCCGCCGACCGCGACCGTACCGATCAGCGGAAAACTGATGCTGCCGCTTTCGGCGACGCGGGCCTCGGTCGTGAGATCCGGATTCTGGAATACGCTGATCCTGATCACGTCTCCGGCACCGAGCACGTAGTCGGTGTCGGCGGCCGATGCCGGCCCCACGAACAGCGGCAGGAGGATCGACACGATTAGGATGAGCCAGCTGCGGCTGGCGGATGATGATTGCATCAGATACCCGACGTCGCGGTTACGGCGCAGCCCGCGCCTCGTGAAAATGCTACTTCAAGCCGGCCACGCCGCGTTCCATCGCGCCCGACGCGGAATCTGCGGCCGGCGGTGCGGCCTCGCCGGCAACGGGTGTCGGCGAGTGCGGTGCAAAATTGCCCGCATAGGCGATCTCGGCCTGGTCGCGCAGCCGCTTGATTTCACCACGCGCCAATTCCGCCCGCCGCTGGTTCACAAGAAATTTTTCAATCAGCGGGCCCGCCGTCTGGCGATCGATCGGCTGTTCGCTGGAGCCGGCGAGGTGAACCACCGTGATGCCGCCGGGCTGGCGCACCAACGCGATCTGGCCGTCCTTCATCGCCGCGAAGCGTGGCAGCAGTTCCATCGGCAACTGTTCCGCCGGCTTCGCACTGGCGGACGCCGAGAACTGGATCCCCTGCTCCTTGAGCCAGTCGATGACTTCCTGCAGGCTCTTCGCAGATTCGACCCGCGCCTTGACCTCCTCGTGACGCGCCGGCTCGAGCCGGATGCCGAGTTCCTGGAGATTGTAGATGCGCCGCTTCTCGAACAGGGCCGGGTTGTCCCGGTAGTAAGCGTCGACCGCTTCATCGCTCGGCACGTCGGCCGCCCCCGCCTTCTGCTCGAGATAGGCCCGCGCCAGGATCTCCCGCCGCGAGGCATCGATCACCTGGAGGACGCGGGGATCGCGGTCTAGCTGCGACGCCTCCGCCTGCTGGACCAGCAGTTGCTGATCGATGAGCCGCTCCAGCACCCGTGCACCAGCCTCGCCCGGATCCGATCCACCGACATTCTTTGCCTGCGACAACGCGGTGTTGATCTGATGGACGGTGATCTCGTCCGCGTTCACCTTCGCGGCCACCTGCGTCGATGACGCACCACTGCCCGATCCGCCGCACGCGGACAGGCCCACTGCCACAAGGACGGCGCCCGCCATCCACAACAAGCGATTCTGCATTTCCGACCCGTTTCGACTGCATGGCCCCGAACGGCAAGGTCCTGCGACACTTCGTTCGAAGCCTGCTCACACCACGACAAAATGCGGCGGGGCGGTCACCCCGCCCCGTCGCGATCCGAACGCCGGTTCCACCGGCGATGCCACTGGGCGGTCAATCCCCGCGCTGGAGCCGGCGCCTTGCGGCAAATCCGACCATGCCGATGCCGGCCAGCATCAATGCGTAGGCCTGCGGTTCCGGCACCGCCGTGACGCCGATCGCCAGTTCGACGTTCTTCTTCTCGATGAACGCATAGGCGTCGTCACCACCGCCATGGGCCGCGAGAATGTTCTGGATGCTGACCTGGCCGACCGAGATCGGGCCGGTGTCGATCGACGCGACGCCTGTCCAGTTGTTGGTCGTGAAATCGAACATCGCGTTCTCGACGAAGCTTCCGGTCGCGATGCGGTCGATGTGGGTCGATCCCCTCGGATCGAGCGGCTTGACCCGCAGTTGACCGCTGGCCGCGACGCCGGCAGACCGGCCGAAGAAGAAGTAGTCGCCCTCCTCGGTCAGCGTGAAGCTGTCGACGGTGAAACCGGGATTGGCACTGATGGTGAATGAGAACGTCGAGTTGGCGACTCGGATTCCTTCATCGGTCTGGGCCGAGAAACCGGGCGATCCACCCGGGGCGAAGTACAGGCTGTTACCCAGCAGGGTCGGCGTGCCGAACAAGCCGACGACGGCATCGTCGTAGGTGATGTCGAACGCCGTGGTACTGAGCGTCTGTGTCGCCGCATGCGCGGCGCCGACACCGAGCGAGACGATGCATGTCGCCAGCAATTTGCGCGAAAACCTCATAAGCAAACCTCCATTTCTATCCGTTCGGTGAGTTGCGACCCTTCACGTCGATCGGGGTACGCCACCCACGCCGATAGAGCACTGAAACCGGGACACGGCGGCACCGTCTCTGCGGCCCTACTTGTACAGCCATTTCGTTCCACGAAATGACAGATGCGAGGCTCCTCGCCACTTCCCGCTGGCATTCACGATACTCCGTGCGCAACGCCACGCAAGCAGGCCTTACACATTGAAAAACATTATGGCATAAGGGGGAAATACCCCAAAAACCCCGTCAGAAGCGCAGATTCGCACTTACCGAGGCCGTCGTGGCTTCGAACTCGCGGGATTCGGAATCGGCGTTGCGGGCCTCCCACCCGAGGGATGCGTTGAAGCCCAGTGACCGCGAGTAGCGGTAGCCGGCAGACAGCCCGATACGGGTCTGGTTCTCGCTTCGATCGGATTCCGCCTCGGCGAGGAAACCCGGGTCGCCACCGAAGTCGCGGCGCCGATACTCGAACTCGGAGGCCAGTTCGAGCTTGTCGCTGACACGCCAGGACGGGCGCAGCGCGACGGCCTCGGTGACCACGTAGTTGTCCACCAGGTCTTCGCGCGCCCCCAGTTCGCGCCGCAAATGAGCGCCGATCGACAGCTTGCCGCCGGCCTGCCAGGTCATCTCGATGCGGCCGACAGCCCCCTGGAAATCGCGGTTGTCGGCAAATTCGTAGCGCCGCGTGACGTAACCCAGGTAGCCACTGAGCCGGGTGATCCCGGTCGGCGACCAGCTGCCGCTCACCCGGTAGTCGGTCTGGCGGTATTCACGGTCGGTGAAGCGGCTGGCGCTGCGGTTCGGATATTCGCCACGGGTCCGCCCGATCGATGCGACGATGCGCTCGCCGTCACGTCGCCGGTAGCCGCCCCGCAGCGAAAGCCCACGGGCTCGGTAATCGGCATCCGGACGGGTGTCGTCCGAGTACTCGCTGTCGGTATGGCTCGCGCCGGCACCGACGAACCATCGCGGCGTGATCGCCCGGTCGCCGGCGAATTCCAGGCGACGATAGGTATTGACGCTGCGCTCGTCACCGGAGAAGTCGTCGAAACCGCTCAGGCTCTGCGACTGCATCGCCAGCAGGTGTCCATGCCACGCCCGCCCGACGGTCCACTTCCAGCGGGCGTCCGCATCCACGCCATCGAAGTCGAGGTGGTCGCTTTCGCGGTAACGCGTGGCCGAGAGGCCAACCGCCACGGATACATCCTGCAAACCAATCGGGCGGCCGTAGCTCGCGCCCAGCCGGGTCAGCGACAGCAGATCCGAACGCGCCCCGCGCGCGGGCCGTGCGCCGTCCGGCAGCCGGTAAAGATTGCTTTCGTAGCTGAAACGCTGGAAGGCGTCGAACATCAGTCCGCGCCCGCCGTCGGACTGCGCCGACGCGGAGGCCCAGGCCACGCCTGCGCTTGCGGCTGCGAGATACCGCCGAAATCGATTGTTCACGGAACCGTCCCGTCGAATGTTGCACAATGGCCGCGGGCCGGCGACGGCCGGCGGCCTCGGATTGCCACAGCATGCCAGAGTCGTCCGCCGGTCCGATTCGCAACAGGTTACAGAATATGCCGATCCCATCCGACATATCCTCCTTACACTAGCAGCATGTTCGCCGTACTCGACCGCAATCCCGGATTTCTCCGCGCCAGCTTCACGCTGCCCCGCATGATCGAGGCCTTCCTCGATCCCGTCGTGGTCGCCGCCTCGCTGCTGCTTTGCGCCTCGGCCTTCGGCCAGCGCTTTTCCGCGCCCTATGTGATCCTCGCGCTGATGGCGTTCTCGCTGTCGTTCCCGGGCAACGTCCGCCTCCACGACGGCCTCGGCAAGGCGGCGCGCAAGATCTTCGTCAATTGGTCCCTGTTCGTGCTGATCCTCGGCGGATTCGGCGTGGCCAGCGGCTACCACCTGTATTTCCCGCGCGAGGTCCTGATCGCGTGGGGCCTGGCCACCCCGTTGGCGTTGCTGGCTTCCCACGTGCTGGTGCGCCTGACCTTGCCGCGGGTACTCGCGATCAGCCATGCCGAGCGCCGTGCGGTGGTCGCCGGGGTCAATGAAATCGGCATACGCGTTTCGTCGGAATTTCGCCGGCAGCCTTTCCTCGGTACCAAGTTCGTCGGCTTCTTCGACGACCGGGCCCGCGAGCGGCTGCCCGAGATCACCGAGATGCCCCTGCTCGGCCGCCTGTCGGAGCTTGCGGACTTCGTCAAGCGCAACGACGTCGACGCGATCTACCTGGCACTGCCGATGGCCACGCAACCAAGAATCCTGAGCGTCCTCGACGATCTCAAGGACACCACCGCATCGATCTACTTCGTGCCGGACATCTTCGTCACCGATCTGATTCAGGGACGCCTCGATTATGTCAGCGGGATGCCGGTGGTGGCCGTCTGCGACACGCCGTTCACCGGCGTCAATGGCCTCGTCAAGCGTTCCTCGGACGTGCTCCTGTCGCTGCTGATCCTGCTGCTGATCTCGCCCGTGCTGCTCGTCACCGCCCTGGGCGTCAAGCTCACTTCGCCGGGACCGGTGATATTCCGCCAGCGCCGCTACGGCCTCGACGGCAAGGAGATCGTCGTCTACAAGTTCCGCTCGATGACGGTCACCGAAGACGGCGACAAGTGTTACACCCAGGTCACGCGCAATGATTCCCGGGTGACTCCGTTCGGCGCCTTCATCCGCCGCACTTCCCTGGACGAACTGCCCCAGTTCATCAACGTGCTGCAGGGGCGCATGAGCATCGTCGGCCCGCGCCCCCATGCGGTCGCGGTCAATGAGGGCTATCGCAAGCTGATTCCCGGCTACATGGTCCGCCACAAGGTCAAGCCGGGCATCACCGGCTGGGCCCAGGTCAACGGGTTTCGCGGCGGTGACGACCTCCACCACATGACGCGGCGAATCGAATACGACCTCGAATACCTGCGCAACTGGTCGCTGACCCTCGACCTGTGGATCGTCTTCAAGACCGTCTGGGTCGTGTTCCGCGACCGCCACGCGTACTGAGGGCACCCCGCCGGGCGCCCGGCACGCTGCCTCAGTAGGGCAGGGTCAAGCGGTTGTTGAGCGCCAGCCAGCCGCGCCCGACCCGATACACCACCCACAGGGTCGCCGCGATGCCGACCACGAAGGCCAGCGGAATGCCGACCAGCGTGAAGAACAGTACGTAGAACGCGACGATCCACGCTGCCGCGTACCAGAAGGTGCGGATCTGCCAGCTGAAGTGGCTGTCGAGCCAGGTGCCGCGCACGTCCGCTCGCTTGACGTAGTTCAGAATCACCGCAACGATCGACGGCAGGCCGCCGACGAAGCTGCCGAGAACGGTCACCGCGCCGCTGGTCACGCCGATCACCACCGCGAGTGCGTGCAAGCCGTAGATGACGTGGGCCAAGGTCACCATGCCGTCCGGTGCAGTCGTCGCGGCCAGTTCCCGGCCCGGCATGATTTCGGGCTCGCTCATTGTTCTTTCCTCCGGGTTTCGAATGCAGCGGCCGCCAGCGACAGGAGCCGGTCGACCGCCTCCTCGGACGTGGCCCACGAGCACATGAAGCGGGCGGCACCGCCGATGAAGGTATAGAAATGGACGCCGGCCGCTCGCAAATGGTTCGCCGCCACGGCAGGCAAATTTACAAACACGCCGTTGGCCTCGCAAGGCGCATGGAGCGCCACGCCGGGCAGCCGCGTCAGACCGTCGGCCAATCTGCGCGCCATTCGATTCGCATGGGCGGCGCGACGCAGCCACGCGTCGTGTTCGAGGACACCGAGCCACGGCGCGGCCAGATAGCGCATCTTCGAGGCCAGCTGGCCGGCCTGCTTGCACCGCCACGCGAATTCGGCCGACAGCTCGCGATCGAAGAACACCACCGCTTCGCCCAGCGGCAGGCCCATCTTGGTGCCCCCCAGGCACAGCACGTCCACGCCGGCGCGCCAGCTCAGCTCGGCCGGACTGCAGCCGCGCGCGGCGACCGCATTGGCGAACCGGGCGCCGTCCATGTGCACGCGAAGGCCGGCCAGGCGCGCGGCCTCCGAAACCGCCGCGAGTTCCGCCGGTGAATAGACGGTCCCGAGTTCGCTGGCCTGGGTCACCGACACCACCCGCGGGCGCGGGTAGTGGATGTCGGAACGCAGATTCACCAGGCGACCGATCTCCGCGGGTGGCAGCTTGCCCTGCAGCGCCACCGCGCGCAGCAGCTTGGTGCCGTTGGAGAAGAACTCCGGCGCGCCACACTCGTCCGTCTCGACGTGGGCGCAGTCGGCGCAGATCACGCTGTGGTAGGAGCGGCACAGGGCCGCCAGCGACAGCGCGTTGGCGGCCGTGCCATTGAATACGAAATAGACGTCGCAATCGGTTTCGAAGACCTCGCGCAGACGGTCGCAGACGCGGTGCGTGATCTCGTCGGTGCCGTAGGACGGCTGCCAGCCGGCATTGGCGGCGACCAGCGCGTCGAGCGCCTCCGGGCATGCGCCGGCGGTATTGTCGCTGGCGAACTGGTCCTGCAATTCTCTGTCGGCAGTGATCATGGCGGCGCTCCCGCCGCCGGCGATGCCGTGGCGGCAGCCGCAGTCGGCGTGCGGCCTAAAGGCCGAGCCGGCTCCAGATCTGGTCCACGCGGGCCTTCACCGCCGCGTCCATGACGATCGGCCGCCCCCACTCGCGGTGGCTCTCGCCCGGCCACTTGTTGGTGGCATCCAGTCCCATCTTCGATCCCAGGCCGGCCACCGGGCTCGCGAAATCGAGATAGTCGATCGGCGTGTTGCCCACGATGGTGGTATCGCGCGCCGCATCGACGCGGGTCGTGATCGCCCATATCACCTCCTTCCAGTCGCGAACGTCCACGTCGTCATCGACGACGATGATGAACTTCGTGTACATGAACTGCCGCAGGAACGACCAGATGCCGAACATCACCCGCTTGGCGTGCCCCGGGTATTGCTTGCTGATCGACACCACGGCCATTCGGTACGAACAGCCCTCGGGCGGCAGGTAGAAATCGGCGATCTCGGGAAACTGCCGCTGCAGCAGCGGCACGAACACCTCGTTCAGCGCGACGCCGAGCACCGCCGGCTCGTCGGGCGGTTTGCCGGTATAGGTGCTGTGGTAGATGGGCGACTCGCGCATCGTCATGCGCTGCACCGTAAACACCGGGAACTTGGCCTGCTCGTTGTAATAGCCGGTGTGATCACCGTAGGGTCCCTCGAGCGCCTCCTCGCCGGGGTGGATGACCCCCTCGAGGACGATCTCGGCGCGCGCGGGTACCTGCAGATCCGAGCCGAGGCAGCCGGTCAGCTCGGTCCGGCCTCCCCGCAGCAGACCGGCGAACTGGTACTCGGACAGGCTGTCCGGCACCGGTGTCACCGCGCCCAGGATGGTGGCCGGGTCGCAGCCCAGCACGACCGCCACAGGAAACGGCTCCGCCGGCTGCAGCCGGCAATGGTCACGATAGTCGAGGGCGCCACCGCGATGGGCCAGCCAGCGCATGATCAACCGATCGCGCCCGATCACCTGCTGCCGATAGATGCCCAGGTTCTGCCGCTTCTTGCCCGGACCACGCGTGACGACCAGCCCCCAGGTGATCAATGGCGCGACGTCGCCGGGCCAGCAATGCTGGATCGGCAGCGTGGACAGATCCACCTGTTCGCCTTCGAGCACGACCTGCTGGCAAGGCGCGCGACCGACCGTTCTGGGGTGCATGTTCATGATCTGGCGCAGCATCGGCAGCTTTTCCCACGCATCGCGCAGGCCCTGGGGCGGCTCGGGTTCCTTCAACTGGGACAACACCCGCCCGATGTCGCGCAGCGGCGCCTGCCAGCCACCGCCCGGATCGGCCCCCATGCCCATCGCTACCCGTTCGGGCGTTCCGAAAAGGTTGGCGAGCACTGGCATGCGGGCCGGGCGGGCGCGCGTGGTCGGCCGCTCGAACAGCAGCGCCGGGCCGCCCACGCGCAGCACCCGGTCCGCGATCTCGGTCATCTCCAGATGCGTGTCCACCGGTTCGACGATGCGCCGGAGCTCCCCGATCGCCTCGAGTTGACCGATGAAATCCCGCAGATCGCTGTATTGCACGGCCGCTCCGCCAGTTGCCAGGCAGCCGTAATCCTATCCCGGAATGCCGGCACCGTCGCAATCACCGGGCGAGCGCCGCAGGCAGGCCGTCGCGCTACCAGGGCACTGCGGCCGATGTGACAAAAGCGTAAGCAATCCTGTCGTTCGCTTTCCCCCGCCTTCCCGCTGGGGTCCAATGGGTAGTCGAATTGCATGATCGCCGCCGCCGCGCGCGCAGGCGATCTATCGAAACCCGGGAGAATGCATGACTACCAACACGATTGGCGCCGTCGGCCTGACCCTCGCACTGGCCAGCACGTCCGCCCACGCGATCACTATCGATTTCGACTACAGTTTCGACGACGGCGCGACCCGCCTCAGCAACGGCCAGCGCGCCATCCTCGACTACGTGGCAGACGAATTCGGCCGACGCATCGGCGATTCGCTCGACGCGGCCTTCTATCGAAGCATCGACTTCAGCGACCCAGGGGCAGATTCGATCGGCCCGTCCCAGTCCCACCTCACGCTGACCGATCAGACCATCGCCGCGGACAGCCTGCGGATCTACGTCGGCGCGTCGGAACTGAACGGATTCGGCGCCAGTACGGTCGGCATCGGCGGCCCGGGCGGCGCCTCCGGCCGCATCCTCGACCGCGGCGAGTCCGGCGTCGGCGTCACCGATTTCGCGCCGTGGGGTGGCAGCATCGCGTTCGACTCGTCGACCAACTGGTACGTGGACGACGACCCGGCCACCCTCGAGCCGTTCGCCGGCGTCGACTTCTACTCGATCGCGATCCATGAACTCGGTCATGTGCTCGGCGTCGGCACGTCCGGCTCGTGGTTCGCCCAGATCGGACCCGGCGGATTCACCGGCAGCGCATCGCTGGCCGCCTACGCGGATGCCGTGGGCAGCCCGCGCGCCGCGGTACCCCTTGCGCCGGATGGCGGACATTGGGCGGAAGGCACGCTGTCGTTTGCCGCCGGCGCATTGTTCGAGGTCGCACTCGACCCCAGTATCAGGACCGGCCAGCGCAAGACATATACCGATCTCGACTGGGCGGCGCTATCGGACATCGGCTGGGAAATCGCGTCCGCCAGCGCGGTACCTGAAAGCGGCAGCCTGGCGATGATGCTGGCCGGACTCGGGCTGGTCGGCGCAGCCGCGCGCCGCCGCGGCGCCGAATCGCTCAGGCGCGTCGCCAGCGATTGATCTCGTCCCGCGTGGCCTGCGCCGCGGCACGGGCTGCCGCGGCGTAGTCTTCGTCACGACCGGCATAGATGATCGCCCGCGACGAGTTGATCATCAGGCCGCCTGCCCTGGTGCGACCGGCGATCACCGTGGCTCGCACGTCGCCGCCCTGGGCACCCACGCCGGGCACCAGCAGCGGCATCTCACCGACGATTCGCCGCACCCGTGCGATCTCGTCGGGAAACGTGGCGCCGACCACCAGGGCCAGTTGGCCGGCGCGGTTCCAGTCGACCGCCAGCCGCGCGACATGCTCGTAGACGCGCACGCCATCGGCCTCGAGAAACTGCAGGTCGCTGCCACCCGGATTGGAGGTGCGGCACAGCAGGATCACGCCCTTGTCGGGCCAGGCCAGATACGGCTCCACCGAATCGCGCCCCATGTAGGGATTGACCGTCAGTGCATCGGCAGCGAAGCGCTCGAACGCCTCCAACGCATATTGCTCGGCGGTACTGCCGATGTCACCACGCTTGGCGTCGAGGATCACCGGAACGCCGGGATGGCATTGATGGATATGGTCGATCAGCGCCTCCAGCTGATCCTCGGCGCGATGTGCCGCGAAATAGGCGATCTGCGGCTTGAAGGCGCATGCCAGGTCGGCGGTGGCATCGACGATCTCCCGGCAGAACGTCAGGATCGCGTCGGGACGACCGCGGACGGATTCCGGCAGGCGCGCCGGATCCGGGTCGAGGCCGACGCACAGCAGCGTGTCGGCGTCGGTCCAGCGCGCATGGATGGCGTCGGAGAAGCGCATCGGCGTTCGGTCCCCGGCGTGTCGCCGTCGATGATCGCCGGCCGTCAGCCGCCGACCGGGTGGATCAGATAATCCAGCGCCAGCCCGGCGAAGATCGTTCCGCCGAGCCAGTTGTTGTGCAGGAAGGCCTTGAAGCAACGGGCCCGGTCACGCCCGCGGATCAACACGAAATGGTAGGTCGCGATCAGCAGCGCGGCCAGCAGGCCGGCATAATAGACTCCGCCGCGGCCGGCCGTGGCACCGACCCACGCCATCAACCCCAGCGCCGCCAGGTAGCACGCCATCACCGCGGCAACGTCGAAACGGCCGAAGGTGATCGCCGAGGTACGGATGCCGATCTTCAGGTCGTCCGGGCGGTCCACCATCGCGTACTCGGTATCGTAGGCCACCGCCCAGAACACGTTGGCGAGCATCATCAGCCAGGCGACCCCCGGCAGTTGCTGCTGCAGGGCGGCGAACGCCATCGGAATGCCGAAGCCGAAGGCGATCCCGAGATAGGCCTGCGGAATCGCCAGGAAGCGCTTCGTGAACGGGTAGCTGGCCGCCAGGAACAGGGCTGGCAGCGACAGCCAGATCACCATCCGATCGAGCGGCAGGATCAGCACGAAGGCCAGCAGCGCCAGCAGCGCCGCCAGAGTCAGCGCTTCCCGCGTACTGACCTCGCCGGTGGCCAGCGGTCGGTTTCGCGTGCGCTCGACATGTCCGTCGAAATTGCGGTCGGCGTAGTCGTTGATGACGCACCCTGCCGAGCGCATCAATACCGTGCCGAGCACGAAGATCCACACCACGAAGGCCGACGGCTGCCCCATGCCGGCCACCCACAGGCCCCACAGCGTCGGCCACAGCAGCAGCAGGATGCCGATCGGCTTGTCGAGCCGCATCAGCCGTTCGTAGAGGGAGAGTCGTTCGTAGATCGTCGTCATCGGTGACCGTCGGGATGCCGGGGCTGTCGGCGCGCAGAGCGCGCGCCCGGGCGCCATCTTACAATTGCCGAATTGCCGGCAGGAATACTTCACAGACCAGGAGCGCCCGGCGCCGCAGGCGGAAGACCGAGCGGCGCGCCCACAACAGCGGACCTGTCGCAGCCCCGGCCAGCGCGGCCCTCGCCAGGCGCGGGTCACGCCGATCGAGGCGGCGCACCCGCAACGGCGTGCGGCGGATCCGCGGATCGGCGAACAGCGCCGCGCCCAGAGGCCGGTTGCCGATCGCGGCGAACAGTCGCCAGCCGCCACGCAGGTTGTGGCGCGGCAGCACCGAGCGCGCATACACCACGGCCCGACCGTCGGCGATCAGCGCGACCTCCCGCAGCCACGCCAGTTCGCCGCGCCGCAGGCCGAGCAGCCGGGCCTCGTCGCGATGGGGCACCGCCAGCCGCTGCGCCAGGACCCGCACCTGCAATTCCCGGCAGTGGCTGCGTATGCGTGCGGTCAGCGAGCCTTGGTCCCGCAACCACGGGCGCAGGCCGTCGGTTTCCGCGCAGCGCGGCGGACGGCGCAGCCAGGTTTCTCGATGCGGGCGGGTTCTCATGGCGTTCCGGCGGGAGCGATTCGCCGCGCATGATACCCGCGATGCGGCCTCAGCGCCCGTCCTCCGCAGGGGCCTGCTGCGCGCCGTACCAGACCCATTCGAGCAGGGCATCCTGGGCTGCGCGGCTGGCCCAGGCGGAGGGATCGTTGACCAGCATCGCCAGCGCGTGACGGTGGCCGTCGCGGTCCAGCACATAGCCCGCGATCGCCCGCGCGCCGTTGATCGATCCGGTCTTGACGTGGGCATAGCCCCGCGCCGGGCTGCCGCCGAGCCGGTGCCGCGCGGTTCCGTCGAAGCCGGCCAGCGCCAGCGATGCGACGAACTCGGGCATCCACGGGCGCGTAAACGCGACCTCGAGCATCTGACCCAAGGCGCGGGCGCTGATCGCCTCGATCCGCGACAGCCCGGCGCCGTTTTCGATCACCAGACCACGGCCGTCGACGCCGGCCGCCGCGAGGCGCTCGGCAACCACACGGGCACCGGCGGTGACGCTGTCCGGCAGGCCGCCGGCGCTCGCCCCCAGGGAAGCCATCAGATGGCGCGCCTGGACGTTGTTGGACCACTTGTTCATGTCCCGTGCGATCTCGGCCAGCGTCGGCGAGCGATCCGCGGCCAGCGGCACGGCTTCCGAAGGGGTCACGCCGTCGAACACCCGGCCCGTCAGGCGGCCGCCGACTTCCTTCCACATGCCGGCGACAGCCGCCCGGGAATAGTCGGCCGGGGGCATCGGCGCCACGAACCATTCGCGCTCGCCGCAGGTATCGCGCCATTCGCCACCGACGCGGATCACCGGACGGTTGCCGGGCTCGATCAATTCGACGTCGAGGCGCTCTTCCCAGTCGCCGCAGCCTCCCGGCGAGGAATGCAAGGCCGACACCACGGCGACGCCGTCGAGCGGGGGGTCGGCCATCACGCGCGGCGGCCCGCCCGCCGGCATCGGCACGAATCGCAGGCGCAGCGCCGAAAAATTGATCATCAGCGGATCCGGGCCGATGTTGTACGGTCGCGTGCCCTTGCCGTCGAAGGCCCAGGCGTCGAACGGTGGCAGGCGCCAGGCACTGCGATCCATCACGATGTTGCCCTGGATCTCGGCCACGCCCTTCTGGCGAAGACCGCGGAGCAGTCGCCACAGCCGTTCCAGCGTCAGGGCCGGATCGCCGTCGCCGACCAGGTAGAGATTGCCGTCGAGGACGCCATCCCTGGGCGCCTGGTCGCCGAACACGCGGGTCTGCCAGCTATGGGTCGGACCGAGTACGTCGAAGGCGGCAAAGGTGGTGACCAGTTTCATCACCGAGGCCGGGTTCATGGCGATGTCGTCGTTGTGGGCGACTTCGGCCTCGCTGCCACCGATTCTGCGCACCCACACCGCGACCGATTCTTCGGCAATGCCGACCTTCGACAATTCGTCTGCCACCGGCGCCGGCAGGGCTGCCAGCGCGGGCAGCGCGACCAGGCACGACAGACCTCCCAACAGGCGCATCAGTGACCGGCGGGAGCGAACCGGTCGGGCCTGGTCATTGCAGGGCAACATGCAAACGGGAAAAATTCCAGATGGGCGAAACCTCGACCGCAAACCCTACCATGAAGACACCACACAAATTGTTACCGGCGTCCGGCAGTCAGGCGCCGAGCAGGCCTTCGCGACCGGAAAACCATATCTCCAGCAAGGCGTCGGCCGCGGCCGGATCGTCGGCGAGCAGGCGCGTCGCCACGTCCCGCGCCCGTTCGAGCAGGGCGACATCGCGCTCGAGGT
The DNA here is from genome assembly GCA_020445745.1 of Rhodocyclaceae bacterium. GTDB lineage: Bacteria > Pseudomonadota > Gammaproteobacteria > Burkholderiales > Rhodocyclaceae > Cognatazoarcus. The sequence continues at coordinate 31,082 of JAGRGB010000069.1, forward strand.
CGGCAAATCGCAACATCGGCAGGCCGCTCTGGCGGGCACCGACGAACTCGCCGGGGCCTCGCAGGCGCAGATCCTCGCGCGCTATCGCGAAACCGTCGCGGTTCTCGAAGATCACCTTGAGGCGCGCCCGTGCACTGGCCGACAACGGTCGCGCATACATCAGGATGCACACCGAGTCGTCGCTGCCGCGGCCTACCCGGCCGCGCAACTGGTGCAGCTGGGCGAGCCCGAAGCGTTCGGCATGCTCGACCACCATCAGGCTGGCATTCGCCACATCGACACCGACCTCGATCACCGTGGTCGCCACCAGCAGATCGATGTCGCCGGCGACGAAGGCGGCCATCGTGCCGGCCTTGTCTTCGACCTTCATGCGCCCGTGCAGCAGGCCTACGGCAAGTTCCGGCAGGGCTTCGCAGAGGTGGCGGTGGGTATCGACCGCGGCCTGCAATTCGAGCGCCTCCGACTCTTCGACCAGCGGGCACACCCAGTAGGCCTGGCGCCCCTGCAGGCAGGCGTCGCGCACCCGGCCGACGACTTCGTCACGGCGCGAGTCGGCCACCAGCTTGGTCACCACCGGGGTCCGGCCGGGTGGCAACTCGTCGAGTTGCGAGACGTCGAGGTCGGCGTAGAAGCTCATCGCCAGGGTGCGGGGGATCGGTGTCGCCGACATCATCAGCAGGTGGGGATCGGCCCCGTCGCCGCCCTTTTCCCGCAGCGCCAGGCGCTGGCGCACGCCGAAACGGTGCTGCTCGTCCACCACCGCCAGACCGAGGCGCGGAAACGCGACCATCTCCTCGATCAAGGCATGGGTGCCGACCGCGAAATCCGCCTCGCCGGCTGCCAGCCGGTCGAGCATCGCCCTGCGCTCACGCTTCTTCTGCCCGCCCGACAGCCATGCCACCTCGAGCCCGAGTGCGTCCAGCCAGTGGGCGATCTTGCGGTAGTGCTGTTCTGCGAGGATCTCGGTCGGCGCCATCAGCGCCGACTGGTAGCCGGCTTCGGCCGCCTGCAGCATGGCCAGCGTGGCAACCACGGTCTTGCCGCTGCCGACGTCGCCCTGCAGCAGGCGCTGCATCGGGTGGCCCCCTGCCATGTCCGCGGCGATCTCTCGCCAGGCCTTGCGCTGGGCATTGGTCAGCGCGAAGGGCAGGATCCCGAGCAGGCGTCCGGTGAGCGCGCCGCTCGCCACCAGGCGATGCGAAGTCCGCGCCCGGCGTGTCGCGTAGGCACGACGCAGCGAGATCTGCTGCGCCAGCAATTCGTCGAACTTGATGCGCTGCCAAGCCCCATGGTCGCGTCCCTGCAACGCCTCCGGGGCGACGCCCGGCGGTGGATGATGGAGGGTCTCGATCGCCTCCGCCAGCGCCACCAGACCGAGCCGCTCGCGCAGCCCGGCCGGCAGCGGGTCGGCCAGCGGCTTGCGCTGCAATTCGGCATCGACGAGCTTGCGCAGCGCCGACTGGGCGAGACCGGCGGTGGTCGGATAGACCGGCGTCAGTGCCCGCGGCAGCGGTTCGCCGGGGTCGACCACACGCACCCGGGGATGCACCATCTCGGCGCCGAAGAAGCCGCGGCGGACTTCACCGAAGACGCGCAAGCGTACACCCGGCGACACCTGGTTGCGGGTCTGCGGATAGAAGTTCAGGAAACGCAGCACGAGTTCACCGGAGTCGTCCGCGGCGCGCGCCACCAGCTGCCGCCGCGGTCTGCTGACGACATCGGCGGAGATCACCGTCAGTTCGCACTGACAGCTCTCTCCCTCGCGCGCCATCGCGACCGGCGTCAACCGCGTTTCGTCCTCGTAGCGCAGCGGCAGGTGCAGCAGCAGATCGCGCGGCCCGCGAATGTCGAGCTTGGCCAGACGCGCCGCCAGTTGGGGACCGATGCCGCCCCAACCGCGTGCGCCACGCGCCTCGCCGGGCATCCGTTGCCGAAGTCAGGCGAGCACGAGGATCGCGTCGGCCTCGACCAGCGCACCTTTCGGCAGTTCCTTGACGCCGACTGCGGCGCGCGCCGGGTAGGGTTCGGCGAAGTGCCTGCCCATGATTTCATTGACCTTGGCGAAGTTGGCGAGATCGGTCAGGTAGATGGTCAGCTTGACGGCATCGCCGAGGCCGCCGCCGGCTGCCCGGGCGACCGCCGAGAGGTTGCTGAATACCTGCTCGGTCTGGGCTTCGAAGCCGTCCTGCAGCGTCATGGTTTGCGGATCGAGGCCGATCTGGCCGGACAGATAGACGGTGTCACCGACGCGTACGGCCTGGGAATACGTGCCGATGGCGGCCGGCGCGGAATCGGTCGAGATGATGTTGCGGCTCATCGGGGGTCGCTCCTTGCGAGTCGGCGGCGCACTCGCCGCCGGAGCCGCCGATTGTACCTGCTGGCCGCTGGCGGCCGCGGGCTTCGGCCGCCGTCGCGAACTATCACCGGCGGTGATGACGCCGCGCCGCCGCACCACCCCGGCCGCCGGGCGTTCGATGCGGGCTATTGGTCGAGTTTACCGATGGGCGGCCGCCAATGGCCCGGGGCGGAGCCAAAACCGGCGCAGCCGGGCTCACTCCCGAGCGCGCAGCGTGAGGTCGCAACCGAGCCGGCTGATGATCTTCTGCATGCCCTTGCGCGAACGCGTATTGAACACCAGCGGCGCCATGAAGTTGGCCTGCATGCCGACCGTGGCCGGCGAATCCTGCCGATCGGCGCGATGCACGATGACCGCCACCGCCGCATCCTCGGGCGCCGTCAGGTCGATCCGCGCCGCTTCGTCGTCGCTGATCGGAAACTCGTAGTGCACGCCGAGGGTGTCGGCACCGGCGACCGAAAACAGCACGTCCGGATCGTCGATGCTTTGCAGCAGCAGTATCTTGGTCGCGCCTTCTTCGTGCATCAGCGTGAATCGGGTGCACGTTTCGAATCCGGGCAGCCCGCCCGGAAACTCGATGATCTTGTCGGCGCTGATCTCCAGCGAACCGAAAACGGGACTTTCGATCTTCATCTGGACTCTCCCCTGTTACGCAGATGTTCCAGAGTCCGACTCTAGCGCAGCGACATGCCAGCGCTTGCTTGGAATAGGCCGGGTTTCCACGGCCAATTTCACCGTGGTCGTTCAGCGCTCGCGTACCACGATCGCTTCTGCAATGCCGGCCTGCCGCAGTTGCCGGCGGGCCGCGTCGACGGCCGCCCGGTCGGCGAACGGGCCCGCCACCACGCGGGCTTCGAGCCGAGCCGGTACACCGAGCTCGCGCACGCGCGCGAGCAGCGCCCCGGCATTGCGCTCGACGGAGAATACGCCGAGCTGGAGCAGCAGGCGGCCGCCGGGCGGCCGGGAATCCTGCGGCGGCACGTCCGCCACCGGCGCCCCACCATCCCCGTCGTCGGCGGCATCGCCAGCCGCGCCAGCCACATCGTCGCTCGGCGTCGCTGCGGCCTTTTCCGGCACGGATCCCTCGCTTTCAGGCATGTGCGCTTGCGGCGGATCGACTACGGCGTTGTCGGGCTCCGCTCGCGCCTCCGGCGCTGCCGGCTGCTGATCGCCGACGGCCGCGTCGATCGCCTTGGCCTCCTTGCCCGGCAACGCGATCGCGGTGCCGACCAGCGGTTCCCGCGGGGTGTCGACGACGGACGCCGACCCGGTCGACCCGGCCTCGGCGGATTCGGCAGCCGGGCCGCCGGACTGCGCTGCCTGCGCCTCGGTGTCCGGCGCCGCCGCCGGTGGCGGCGCCGGCTCCAGGATCGCCAGCACGCCGAGCAGCATCAGAATCAGGCCGCCTCCGGCAGCGATGCGGATCCACGCCTGCCGGCGCGCTTCGTCGCGCCCGACGGGCGCCTGCCGATCAGGCGTCATCGCGCGCTCCTTCGTCCTCGCCGCGCTGGGCCAGCGACCTGACCAGTGCCGCTTCGGCCACCGAGATGCTGCAGCGCTCGGCGATCGCTTCCGATTCCAGCCCCTGACGCGCCAGCATCACCGCTTCCCGATACTGGGGCGAGACCTGCTGCGCGGCATGCACGCCGGCCAGCGCCTGCTCGAGGCGGCCGACGCGATCGTTCAGGCGATCCGAGTCGTCGCGCTGCGCCTCCAGCTCGGCGCGCAGCTGGCCGACCTCCTGGCGCAGCAGACGCAGTTCGGGCGCCAGCCGCTCGAATGCGTCGTCGCCGGCGTCGGCATCCGCCATCGCAAGCTCGGGCGCCGGATCGCCCCCATTTTCGTCGTCGATCGTCTGCGCGATCCGCGCCGGCGCCGCGCCACCCTGTTCACTGCGCGACGACCGCGTCTGCCGGCCGATCCTCAGCAACTGGACCGCGACGTAGATCGCCAGCAGTCCGACCAGCGTCCAGATCAGCGTGCGCGCGCCCATCAACCGGCTCCGCAGCGTGACAGGGCCTGGTCCAGATCCCACAGGATGTCGTCGAGGGTTTCCAGGCCCACCGACAGGCGCACCATGTCGGGCGGCACCCCGGCAGCGATCTGTTCCTCTTCGGACAGCTGCCGATGGGTGGTCGAAGCCGGGTGGATCACCAGCGAACGCGCATCGCCGACGTTGGCGAGATGGCTGAACATCTCGAGGGCGTCGATGAAGCGCTCGCCCGCGCGTTGCCCACCCTTGATGCCGAACGACAGGATGCCGCCGGCGCCGCGCGGCAGATAGCGTTCGACCAGCGCCACGTCCGCTCGCCCCGCCGTGCCCGGATAGTTGACCCACGCGACCGCGGCATGGGCCTCGAGGAACCCGGCCACCGCGCGCGCGTTGGCGACATGGCGGTCCATCCGCACCGGCAGTGTCTCCAGTCCCTGCAGCAGCATGAATGCCGAGAACGGCGACAGCGCAGGCCCGAAGGTGCGAAGGGTTTCCATCCGCGCCTTGGTGACGAAGCCGAAATCGCCGAAGGTCTCGAAGAAGACCACCCCGTGATAGCCCGGCGAGGGCTCGGTCATCTGCGGGAAACGACCGTTGTCCCACGGGAACCTTCCCGATTCGACGATCACGCCGCCCATCGTCGTGCCGTGGCCACCGATGTACTTGGTGGCGGAATGAACGACGATGTCGGCGCCATGCTCGAGCGGGCGGCACAGCCAGGGCGACGCCAGCGTGCTGTCGACCACCAGCGGCACACCGGCGTCCCGCGATATCGCCGCGACCGCTGCGATGTCGAGCACGTCGAGCCCGGGATTGCCAATGACTTCGCCATAGACGAGCTTGGTACGCTGGTCGATCGCCGTGCGGAAGTTCTCGGGATCGCGCGGATCCACGAATACCGTCTCGATGCCCAGCTTGCGCAGGCTGACATCGAGCTGCGAATAGCTGCCGCCGTACAGGTTGCGCGCCGCGACGATACGGTCGCCCTGCTGACAGAGGGTCAGCAGGGCGGTCATCTGGGCCGACAGGCCGGACGCCGTGGCCAGCGCCGCGCTTCCCCCTTCGAGCGCCGCCATGCGCTCCTCGAAGACCGCGACGGTCGGATTCGAGATGCGCGAATAGACGTTGCCGAAGGTCTGCAGATTGAACAGCGCTGCCGCCTGTTCGGGCGAGTCGAAGACGAACGACGTGCTTTGGTAGATAGGCACCGCACGCGCGCCGGTGACGGCATCCGGTTGTTGCCCGGCATGAAGGCACAGGCTTTCGAAGCCATAGCGGTGGTCGGGCATGGTCGGTTCGGCTCGGCTGGAGACTCGGGGATAATAAAGGTCACCGGGTTTCCCCACAACGCACATGCCAATGGATCCCGACCTGCTGCTGTTCTGGGCCAAGAAATCCGCGGCGCTGCTCGTGCTGCCGCCGCTCGGGCCAATGCTGGTGATCATGCTCGGCCTGCTGCGCGGCAGTCGCGGGCGCTGGCTGGCCTGGTGCGGACTCGCCTGTGCGTGGTTGTTCAGCGCCCCGGCAAGCGTCGGCTGGATGCTCGATGCGCTGGAAGCGGTGCCGCTGCCGACCGCCGGGCAACTCGCCGACACCCAGGCGATCGTCATCCTGGCCGGTGGGCAGCGCCGCTACGCTCCCGAGTTCGGCGGCGCGACGGTCAATGCGCTGAGCCTCGAACGCCTGCGCCACGGCGCCCGACTGGCCCGGCGGACCGGCCTGCCGGTGCTGGTGAGCGGCGGCCGCGTCAGGGACGATCGTCGGCCGGAAGCCGAACTGATGGCCGAAGCGCTGGCGGAAGATTTCGGCGTCGTCGCGCGCTGGCTGGATACGGAGTCGCGCGATACCGGCGAGAACGCCCGCAACAGCGCGTCACTGCTGGCTGCCGATGGCATTCGCCGGATCGTGCTGGTGACCCACGCGGCCCACATGGCCCGCGCGCGGGCCAGCTTCGAGGCCACTGGCCTGGCCGTGCTGCCGGCGCCGACGGCGTGGCTGGGCGATCCCGATCGCGAGCGCGACGCCCTGGACCTGCTACCGACGCCGCGCGCCGCATTCGCCGGCTGGTATGCCGCCCACGAATGGCTGGGGCGACTGGCCTACTCGCTGCGGGAGCGCTTCTGAAGACCGTGGACGCCGCCGTTGCGGCGGCGCTGCCAGGCGACCACGCCGAGGCCGGCCAGCATCAGCGACAGCAGCGAGGGTTCCGGCACCGCCGGCGGATCGATCACCAGCACGCTGGCGCCGAAGTCGGCGACGCCAACGATGCCGCCGTCGTCGAGCCGCAAGCCGAAGTCGGTGTCGCCGGCGATGACGATGTTGGTGATCGACCACTCGATGCGGTCGTTGAAGTCACCGTCGAGTTGACTGAAGCCGAAGCCGTCGAAGGTCCGGCCAAGAAAGAACGGATCCAGCAGGTCGATCTCGAAGCTGCCGCTGACCGGTGCGATCGAATCGCCGATCGCGCCCGAAAAGCTGGCGTTGAATGCCGGATCGTCGCTGAATAACTGGTAGCTCCATTGCGCCGCGGACAGATCGACGGTGTTGCTGAACGTCACGGTACTCGCGAACGCGACGAAATCGCTGTCGTCCGGCAATGAAACACTGTCGACGACGAAGCCCACATCGAAGGGAGTGCCGAAGGTGATCTTGTCGGCGGGAGATCGCATCGTCACATCGAGCCCCGCCCAGCTGCCATGGGTCTCCAGCACCTGCGCGGCCACCGCCAGCGGCGCCATCAGCAGTGCGGCCAGCCATCCGCGCTTCGCAATCTCCGTCATCTCCGCCCCCCATCGTCCGAGATGCCGGCAGTATGCCACGGGCAACTCCGCCACGAGACACCGCCCATCCCGATCGCATCGCGGCAGAGCGGGCCGCCGGCCGACCGGCGGCCGCGGCGACGACGGTGGTCACCGGCCTTCGAAGCCCGGCTTGCGCTTGTCGAGGAAGGCAGTGATTCCTTCCGCGAAATCCCCGGTCGCCGAACAGCGGGCGAACGCCTCGGCCTCGCTCTCGAGCTGGGCCGCGAGATGCTTGTCGTGGGCACCGAGCAGCAGACGCTTGATCTCGCCGTAGGCCTGACGCGGACCGCCGGCCAGCCGGCGGGCGAGCGCCGCGGTCTCGGCATCCAGTTCGGCATCGGCCACGACCCGGTTGACGAGTCCCAGGCGCTGCGCCTCGTGCGCGCCGATGCGATCGGCCAGCAGCAGCATCTCCATCGCCTTCCGGGTGCCGACCAGGCGCGGCAGGAAGTACGACATGCCGCCGTCGGCCGACAGCGCGATCGCCGTGTAGGCCGAAGTAAACTTCGCGTCTTCGGCGCAGATCGCCAGGTCGCAGCCGAGCATCAGCGACAATCCGAAGCCCGCGCAGGCACCGCGAACCTTGGCGATCACCGGCTGGTGCATCTCCTGCAGGATGACGATGGCCGGGTTGATGTACTGCTCGATCATCGCGCGGAAGGCCACCAGCCGGGATTCCGGCGACACCTTGAGATGGGCCGCGAACTCCCGGATGTCGCCACCAGCCATGAAATGTTCTCCGGCACCCTCGATCACCAGCACCGAGAAATCGCCGCGCCCGCGCAGTTGCTTGAGGCAGCGTGCCAGATCATCCATCATCTCGACCGACAGCGCATTGAGCACCTCCGGCCGATTGAGCGTGAGGGTGGCGACGCCGGCTTCGACGTCGAGCAATACGGTCTGGGCCATGACTGCACTCCGGCGCAAGAATGGAACCCCGCAACGATAGCACCTGCACCCCGCCGCCGCCGGCATCGCGCGACGCGGCCGGCAGCAGCCGTCCATGAACGAGACCATCGACATCCGCCCCACCGATCTGTCGGAGCCGGCCGAGGCCGACGCCTGGCTGCGGCTGCTCGACCACTACGCCCGCGACCCGATGGGCGGCGGGCGGCCGCTGTCGGGCGACGCCCGCGCGCACCTGGTCGAGCGTCTGCGGAGCCGCCCCGACTTCGTCGGCATGCTGGCCTGGGCGGGCAGCGACGTGGTCGGCCTGGCGAACGCCTTCGAGGGATTCTCGACCTTCGCGGCGAGACCGCTGCTGAACCTCCACGACATCGTCGTGCGCAGCGATCGCCGGGGCCGCGGCATCGGCCAGCGCCTGCTGCGGGCGATGGAGGCGGCGGCCCGCGAGCGCGGCTGCTGCAAGCTCACGCTCGAGGTCCTGTCCAACAACCAGCGCGCGCTGGCGAGCTATCGCCGCTTCGGTTTTCGCGACTACCAACTGGACCCCGACGCCGGGACCGCACGTTTCATGGAGAAGCCGATCGCCACCTGACGGGGCGCCCACGGTCCGATGCAGCTTGAGCGCCAAGGCGGTCACGGATGGTCGCCATTGCAGTTCATCTAACCCTTCAGGCAGGTCCACCGGCGCCCGTAGTAGGGGCATCCACGCCAACTTCCGACGGAGCCCCCGGACGATGGAGATTGCAGACCTGATTACCGCCGCGACGGGACTTCTCCGCCTGCCGGAGCACGAGATCCTGTTCAGCGAAGGCGAGGCCGCCGACGTGATGTACCTGTTGGTGGAAGGCAGAGCCGAGTTGCTGGTCCAGGGGCAGACGATCGAAGTCGCCCAGGCCGGGGCGTTCCTGGGTGAGCTGGCGCTGATCGAGCCCGACCAGCCGCGGCCGATGAGTGTTCGCGCGGTGACCGATTGCCGGCTGTCGCGCATCGACGCCGACCGCTTCGAAGAGATCGTCGCCCGCCACCCGCAATTCGCGGTGGACCTGATGAAGGTCATGGCCGAGCGCCTGCGACGGGCACGCCTGCAGATGGCCTGAGTCTCGCGCGTCCGGCTACGCCGATCAGATCACGCCTTCCCGGCGCAGCCGTGCCAGATCGTCGGGCGAGCGGCCCAGCAGTTCGCCGAGCACCGCATCGGTATCGGCACCCAGCCGCGGCGGCGGCCTGAGATATGCCACCGGCGATTCCGACAGGCGTATCGGGCTCGCGACCTGGGGCACGGCCACCCCGTCGTCACCCCGCAGGTCGAGCCGCAGGCCGCGCTCGGCGACCTGGACGTCGGCGAACACCGCGGCCAGATCGTTGATCGGCCCACAGGGCACGCCGATCGCTTCGAGGGCGCTGATCCAGCGGGCGGTCTCGCGTTTCACGGTGAGGGCTTCGAGCAGCGGAATCAGCTCCGCGCGGTGTACGACCCGTGCCCGATTGCTCGCAAAGCGCGGGTCGGCGGCCAGCCCCGGCGCACCGGCCTCGTCGCAGAAGCGCGCGAACTGGGCGTCGTTGCCGATCGCCAGGATCATATGGCCATCGGCGGTCGGAAAATCCTGGTACGGCACGATGTTCGGGTGGGCATTGCCGAGCCGCCCGGGCGGACGCCCGGTGGTCAGGAAATTCATCGCCTGGTTGGCCAGGCAGGCGACCTGCACGTCGAGCAGCGCCATGTCCACATGCTGGCCGCAGCCGCTGGCCTCGCGGCGGATCAATGCCGCCTGGACCGCGTTGGCGGCATACAGGCCGGTGAGGATGTCGGTCAATGCGACACCGGCCTTGAGGGGCCCGCCGCCGGGCTCGTCGTCGCCGCGGCCGGTGATGCTCATCAAGCCCCCGAGGCCCTGGATCAGGAAGTCGTAGCCCGCCCGCGCGGCATAGGGACCACTGTGGCCGAAGCCGGTGATCGAGCAATACACGAGGCGCGGATTGAGCGTCTTCAGCGATGCGTAGTCGAGGCCGTAACGGACCAGCGCGCCGCGCTTGTAGTTCTCGATCAGCACGTCGCAGGCGGCGGCCAGTTCTCGCACCAGCGCCTGCCCCTCGGCCCGCGCGATGTCGATCGTCACCGACCGCTTGTTGCGGTTGGCGCACAGGAAATAGGCCGCCGTGTCGGTGTCCCGGCCACTGTCGTCCTGCAGCCAAGGCGGCCCCCAGTGGCGGGTGTCGTCGCCGCTGCCCGGGCGTTCGATCTTCAGCACCTCGGCACCCAGATCGCCGAGAATCTGGGCCGCCCAGGGTCCCGCGAGGATGCGCGACAGATCGAGTACGCGGATTCCGGAGAGCGCGCCCATCAACCGTCGAAGGCCGGCAGGCCGGGGATCAGGGCGTGGATGTCGTGAGTGTCCTGGCGGATATTGACCACCTCCGGATCGACGATGGGGCGGATCAGTCCGAACTCGTCGGAGATGCCGCTGCCCGCCACATGGTCGCTGGCCGTCGGCGCGAATGTGTAGCGACGGGCGGTGTCGCGCACCATCGAAACTTCCCCGGTCGACTCTTGATCGGTCATCGAAGGATCGAGCCAGCCGAGGCCGGGTCTGCATCGGGTCATCGGCATACCTCCTTCGTCACCGGCGCGCAATGCGCGCCAAGGGATCGTCAATCTAGTCCGCCGCGGGCCGGCCGACAAGGGTCGCCGCCGCCCCGGCGCCCCTTCGCAATCCCGGCCCACGGCGCCGATGGCCGCTTCGCCGCGGCAAATTGCCCCCGATTGTGGCAGCGCCGCTTGACGTCGCGTCGCGCACGGGCAAGATTGGGGTCATGGCTCCCCTACGCCCGATGCTGATCCGGCCCTTCGCCTGCATGCTGGTTGCGATGCTCGCGGGCGGCTGCGGGTCCAATCCGGCGGTCGGCGACATCTATACCGAGTGGGATCGGGCCGGCGGCTGCGGCAGCGGCGACACCCGGCCATGGGGCGTGTCGGTGGGTGGTGCCGCGCTGGGCCCGTGCATGTTCCCCGGGCGATTCCTGTGGATCACCTACGACGCCCTGTGGTGCAACAACTGCGAACGCCAGCTCCAGGCCAGTGCCGATGCAGCCCGTCGCGCACCGGAGAGCAGCGTATTCGTCGTCGTGGTCGGCGGCGGCCACCATGTCCACCAGGCGGCCACCGCCGCCGACCTGCAGGCGCGCGCCAGGCACTTCGAACTCGATCCGCTGCACGTCGTGTCGGAGGGCGTCACCCAGCGCATGCTGCCGCAGCATGCGCTGATCGGGCCGGACGGACATACCTGGCTTCGTCATGTCGGCGAACTCGACGCCGATGCCATGCTGGCGACCGTCGAGGCGTTCCAGCGCGGCAACCGCCAGCCACCCTCGTTCTCCCGATGATCGCGAGCCGCGGCCCGACCGTCGAAGTGGTCGTCGAAGTCCCGCGCGGCAGCTTCCTGAAACGCGGCTCGAATGGCCGCGTGGACTTCGTCTCGCCGCTGCCCTGCCCGTTCAACTACGGTGCCGTGCCCCGCTGGGTCGGCCTCGAAGGCGACCTGCTCGACGCCCTCGTGCTCGGCCCGCGCGCCCCCTTGGGCGGACGCCTGGAAGTGCCGAGCTGGGGCGCCATCGTGCTCACCGACCGCGGTCTGGTCGATCACAAGCTGGTCTGCAGCGCACAGCGCCCGAGCGATGCCCAGATGCGATTCGTGCTGCGTTTCTTCCACTTCTACGCCGCATGCAAGGCGGCGCTGAATCTGTTCCGCGGACAATCTGGCCGCAATGCCTGTGACGGCTGGTGCAGCGCCCGATACGCAATCGACAGTGCGACGCCTCGCGACGACCAGTGGCGAGGCCCGAAGGTAAGATTCTGAATGTGACGGCAAGCGGCCGGCTGCCGCACGCGAATTCCCGATACAACCGTCGACGGACCAGCATGTCCCGCAACCTGTTCCACCGCCTTCTGCAGCGAGCATTGGCCGCATTGGCACTGGTGTTCCTGGCCCCGGTGACCGCCGGCGTCGCCAGCCACCTGCTGCAGGACCGCGCCGTCGACTGGCGCACTGCACGGCGCGACAGCGCCGGCATGGCGCCGGATCCGGCGACCACGCCGGAGGCGGTGGTCCAGGTCTATGCGGCACGTGCCTTTCGCTGGCGCGGCGCGTTCGGCGTGCATACCTGGATTGCGGCCAAGCCATCCGGCGCCAGGCGCTATACCCGCTACGAAGTGATGGGATTCGGGCTGCGCCACGGCAACTCGGCGGTGCGTATCCACAGTGGCACACCCGATGCCTACTGGTTCGGCAACCGCCCGGAGCTGCTGCGCGAATTGCGCGGCGGCGCGGGCGTCGACGGGCTGATCGAGCGCCTCGACCGCGCCGCGCGACGCTATCCCTACGATACCAGCTACCGGATCTGGCCCGGCCCCAACAGCAATACCTTCGTCGCCTGGCTGGCCCGGGAGCTGCCGGAACTCTCGCTCGACCTGCCGCCGACCGCGATCGGCAAGGACTACCTGCCGGACGGGCACTGGCACGCGACGGCACCCAGCGGCCGCGGCCTGCAGATTTCGCTGGGCGGCCTGGTCGGCCTGATCGTGGCCCCCGAAGAAGGCATCGAGCTCAACCTGCTGGGGCTTGCCGTCGGCCTCGATTTCACGCCGCCGGCACTGAAGCTTCCGGGCCTCGGGCGGATCGGCCCGACCGCGGATCCGCTGCTGCCGCGATCCGGCTGACGAGCGCAGCGCATGGCCACGCCGACGACACCGCCGCAACGTGCACCGATCAAGGTGCAACTGAGGGACTTTCGACCCGACGACATGTCCTGGGTGATCTGCGCCCATGTCGAAGTCTATCGCCAGGACTTCGGCTTCGACGATGCCTTCGCCCTCAGCATCGACGAGAAGATGCGCCAGTGGCTCGCCCGCGCCGATCCCCTCAAGCGGATGTGGATCGCCGAGAGCGACGGCCGGCGGGTCGGCTGCATCGCGATATCCGATGCCGGCGACGGCACCGCATTCCTGAATTTCGTGCTGGTGCTTGCGCCCTTCCGGCGCCGTCAGCTCGGGCGCCACCTGTTGATGACCGCCCTCGACCACGCCCGCCGCCGCGGCCAGCGCGAAGCCCGCCTGGAGACCTACCAGTGCCTCGAGGCGGCACGCGCCCTGTACCGCCGTGTCGGCTTCCGGCTGGTCGAGACCCACGCACCGGAACACAAGTATGGCCGCCAGATCGTCTCCGAATACTGGAGCCTGCCGCTCTAGTTCGGCGCGCCCGGGGGCATCCGGCAGAGCGTGGCGGGTCGGCTCTGCGATCCTTTGTTCCGGCCCGCGGATCCGGCTGTCGAGAAGATCAGCGCCGCGCGATTTCGATCCTTCGAACCACGGCAACGCCGAGTCGAGCCGCTGGCGCATGCGCGACATGCAATTTCAGGCGAGGTGGCACAGGCGGTAGCGCATCTCCTCCGGCGACAACCCGCCGCGCGATTCGGCCACCCTGATCTGCACCAGGACTTCGCTGCTCTCGGCGCGACGGCCCGCAGCCGTGGCAAGAAGCGCCGCCAGCCGCCACGGGAACTCGTCCTCCAGGCGCAGAGGCAGGCCGTCACGAACCCGAACCTCGCGGCGATGGCGAGGGCAGTGGCAATGGCGACCCGGCTGCCGCGCCAGGCAGCCACATGTTCCCTCCTGGATCACCGACAGGCCGTGCCCGGTGTCGTCCAGACATCGATTGACGGCAGGCTGGCACCACGTATAGTCCCCAGTCCCGCCGCCACCTCCTCGCCGATGCCGCTGCCCGACTTCGACCCCGCCCTCTACGAGGCCCAGCTCGCCACCAAACTGGCGCGCTACCGCGCCGACTTCGCCGATCTCGCCCTGCCCGAGCCGGAAGTGTTCCGCTCGCCGCCGCTGGCATTCCGGATGCGCGCCGAGTTCCGCCTGTGGCACGTCGCCGGTCGCGTGCACTATGCGATGTTCGATCCGGCCGAGCCCAGGAAGCCACTTCTGATCGACGATTTTCCGCCGGCTGCAACGCCGATCGCCGAGGTGATGACGCCCTTGCTCGAATGCATCAACCGTAACGAGGAACTGCGACGGCGAATATTCCAGGCGGAATTTCTGGCGACCCTCAGCGGCGAACGGATGGTGAGCCTGGTCTACCATCGCAGGCTCGGCGACGCGTGGCTGGCGTCCGCCCGTGAGCTGGCGGCGGCGCTCGACATCGTGCTGATCGGCCGCAGCCGCGGCCAGAAGCTGGTGCTCGAGCGGGACTGGCTGCTCGAACGCATCGAGGTCGATGGCCGCGAACTCGCGTATCGACAGAACGAGGGCAGCTTCACCCAGCCCAATGGCGAGGTCAATCGCAGCATGCTGGCCTGGGCGCGGCGGCAACTTGGCGGCATCGGTGGCGACCTGCTCGAACTCTATTGCGGCAACGGCAACTTCACGGTCGCCCTGGCACCGCTGTTCGGCCGGGTGCTGGCGACCGAGGTCAGCAAGTCGTCGGTCGGTGCCGCGCGGCACAACCTCGCGACCAACGGTGTCGACAACGTCGCCCTGGTGCGCATGGCCAGCGAAGAGATCAGCGACGCGCTGGATGGCGGGCGCCGCTACCGGCGGCTGGAGGGCGTGGCTCTGGCGGAGCACGCATTTTCCACGCTGTTCGTCGATCCGCCCCGCGCCGGACTCGACGACGCAACCCTCGCGCTCGCCGGCCGCTTCGACCACATCCTGTACATCTCGTGCAACCCGCGGACCCTGCATGCCAACGTCGCGCGCCTCGCCACGAGCCACCGCATCGCCGCCGCCGCCGCGTTCGACCAGTTCCCCTACACCGACCATCTCGAGTGCGGAATGTTGCTGGTACGCGATCGCTGACCCGGCGGCGGCACATTCGCGCCGTCGCGAACGTGCCGCCCGACCCCACCTGCTTGTAAGGACCTGGGCACCCGCCTATAGTCGGTAGCGGACCGACCCGGTCGCAGGCCTTCGCGTTGCCGGCCCGGTCGCGCTCAATCGAGCCAAGGAGGAGCGACATGAAACACAAGCTCGCTGCCGTCGCCGCATTGCTTGCCTCGTCGGTCGCCGTTCCTGGCGCAGAGGCCGCCGGTATCGCGTTCTCCGGCCCCCTGCAGATCGTCGAATTCGACAACGGAGGGGGCCGTTATTCGGGCGTGCCGCTGGGCACCCTGTTCTCGGGCATGATCGACGACACCAGCTTTGCCGGCTCGATCTCGGACGGCCGGACGACCACCGTGTTCGACTGCTGCATCGCCGCCGGCGGCTTCGAACTCACCAACGACCTGGTCCTCGACGCCGATCAGGCGGCGCTGTTCAACCAGCTTGCCGGCGCCGGGCGCTTCGCCGCGGGCGAAGTCGTCGATCTGGTCGATATCGAGGGCGACACCGGTGCCGGCGGCGGTCGCATCGAGGTCGGTCTGTCCTTCGTCTTCTCGCCGACCACCTTCGCCGGCCCTTCCGACACCGCCCTGTTCGATCCCGGCAAGGCCAGCGCCGCCGCGTTCTTCGTGTTCGAAGAAGACGCCAGCGGCCTCGCCGTCTATTCCGGGATCGGCCCGATCTCGGCGGTTCCGGGGCCCGATTCGGCCTGGCTGATGAGCATCGGCATGGCCGTCGTCGCGGCCGGTGTGGTGCGCCGACGTCGACCTGCCACGGCGATTCCTGCCGGCCGCTGAGCCGGCCGGCAGGAGGCGGGCGATGATTCGGCACCGCATCGCGGTCATTGCCGGCGACGGCATCGGCGTCGAGGTGATGCCGGAGGGCTTGCGGGCCCTCGAAGCGGCCGCCGGCCGTTTCGACATCGGCCTCGCCTGCGAGCACTTCGACTTTGCCAGCTGCGACTACTACCTGGCCCACGGCCGCATGCTGCCCGAGGACTGGTTCGACACCTTGCAGGCGTTCGATGCGATCTACTTCGGCGCGGTCGGCTGGCCGGCCAAGGTACCCGACCACGTGTCGCTGTGGGGATCGCTGCTGCAGTTCCGGCGGGCCTTCGACCAGTACATTAACCTGCGCCCGTGCCGCCTGATGCCCGGCATCCGCAGCCCGCTGGCCGGCCGCGGGCCCGGCGACATAGACTTCTACGTGGTACGCGAAAATACCGAGGGCGAGTATTCGAGCGTCGGTGGCCGCATGTACGAGGGCGGCGAACGCGAAATCGTCATGCAGCAGACCGTGATGAGCCGCGTCGGCGTCGACCGGGTGCTGAAATACGCGTTCGAACTGGCGCGGCGGCGCCCCCGGCGCAAGCTCACGTCGGCCACCAAGTCCAACGGCATCTCGATCACGATGCCCTACTGGGACGAGCGCGTGCAGGCAGTCGCCGCACGATACCCGGACGTCGCCGTCGATCAGTTTCACATCGACATCCTGACCGCCAACTTCGTGCTCCATCCGGACTGGTTCGACGTCGTCGTCGCCAGCAATCTGTTCGGCGACATCCTGTCCGACCTCGGCCCGGCCTGCACCGGCACGATCGGCATCGCGCCGTCGGCCAACATCAATCCGGAGGGCCGCCACCCTAGCCTGTTCGAGCCCGTGCACGGCAGCGCTCCCGACATCGCGGGGCGTGGCATCGCCAATCCGATCGGCCAGGTCTGGTCGGGCGCGATGATGCTCGAGCACCTCGGCCACGCCGACGCCGCAGCGTCGATCGTCGCCGCGATCGAGGCCGTTCTCGCGACTGCCGACGACGACACCCGGACCCCGGATCTCGGCGGCCGCGGCGGCACCGCCACGCTTGGCCGGGCCATCGCCTCGGCAATTCTCGGCTGAGGATGCGGCATGCGCTGCGGGCCTCCCCCACCCCGCCCGACGCCGCTTCCGCCGGGCCTCCGATGACCACCACGAACGCCGGCGGGGAGCGATTTCACGCCTGGAATCCGGGCATCGGCACCGGCATTCCTGCCGCCTTCCGTGACCTGGAAACGCTGTACCGTCCGGAATGCACGCTGGCCTCCCGCGACGAAATCGAGGCCTACATGTCGCTCACCGGGCTGCCGCCGGAACGGCTGGCAGTGTTCCGCCCCGAGCGCCTGGTGCTGCACGAACTGATCGTCCGCGTCACCGCCGAGATCGCCGTGCCGGAGGGCGCCGAAGAGGAGGCCTTCGGCAAGAACTTCCGCCATATCGCGCTGACCGTGCTGACACGCTACGTGGCGCCCCACCTGGCGGAGATCGAAGCGCGCCACGTCGCACTGGGTCGCCGGGTCGAACGGGCGGTTTCCGAGCTGCTCGGCGGCCACCGACCGGCCCCCGCGCCGGCCGTGCCGAAGCCGCGTCACTGGCTGTCGCGGCTGCTCGCCCCCGGCCCCCGCCAAGCCCCGCCCGAGCCGCCGGGCGAGTCCGACGAACAGACCGTCGCCCGCTTCACGACGCTGGCCGAACAGGCGAATGACCCCGAGACCAGGGCGATCCACAAGAGCCTGGCGCGGGTGCTCGGCGCCATCCTGCTGACGCGCGGCAGCCTCGGCGCCGATCGTGAGCTGCTGGTCCGGCTGGTCCGCCACCATGTCGGCAATACCTATGGCAGCCGCATCGTCGGCGAGGCGATCGCACCGCTGCTCGAGCAGGCCATCGAGCGGGAAGGCCTGCAGCGCGCACCGCTGCGCGAGACGCCGATACTGATCAGCCTGAAGGGGCCGTCCGCAGCCGGCAAGAGTTCGCTGCGTCCGATGCTCAAGCGAGTGATGCGGGAGCACGGCATCGAAGCCGAGCGCTTCGTGACGATCAGTCCCGACATCTGGCGGCGACTGCTGCTCGACTTCGAGTCCCTCGGCGACGCGCGCAAGTACGCCGGACAGCTCACCAGCCGCGAGGTCATGGTCGTCGATGCCAAGCTCGACCGCCACATCCGCGACAAGGCCCAGCGCGACCAGACGATTCCGGACATCCTCGTGGACCGCTTCCGCTTCGACAGCTTCGACGGCACCGCGGTCGCCCGGGTACTGCACAAGACCTACGCCAGCTTCGTGCACACGATGTACATGTATTTCGTCGTGACGCCACCGTCGGAGACGGTCGAGCGCGGCTGGCGACGCGCGCTGGAACGCGGCCGCTACAAGTCGGTCGAGGATTTCCTCGGCCACAGCGTCGAGGCCTACAGCGGCATGTCGAAGATCTTCTTTCGCTGGCTCGCCCAGCGGCGTCCGGACTACCGCTACGTCTTCCTCGACAACCGCGTCCCCAAGGGCGAATTCCCGAAGCTCGCCGCGTCGGGTGATCAGCGGGAGATGACGATCGTCGACCCGCTGGTGCTGGTGAACATCGAGCGCTATCGCAGAATCAACATCTACGCCAGGAACCCGCAGGAGGTCGATCCGCCGACAGCCCGGCTGGCGATCGCCGACAACATGGGTTTTCTGCTCCACTGCCTGCGCGCGATCGAGACCGTGAAATTTGCGAGCAGCGATGGCGACGTCTACCTGTACGCACGAAACGGCCGCGTCGAGGTCGTCGATCGGTCGATGTTCTCGTCGCTCGGCTCGGCGGATCCGGAGCTGCGCGAGGTGTTCGCACAGCTGCCGGTCCTGACGCCGCCATCGACTGCGACCTGACCGGCCACGTCATCCGGCAAACCGCGGTCAGCGCCCGGCCGGCAAGGCGAGCACGGCCAGGGCGTAGATCCGGGCCTCGCTGCGGCTCAGCATCCATCCGTTGACGAACACCACCTCGGCGACCCGAAACTCCTCGCGGACCACCGCAGCGAGCACGTCCACGGCTGGCTGCGCCACGCCCGAGGCCCGCCGCCCAGCCACCAGCACCTGTTCGATCAGCCCCAGCAGGATGCCGGCATCGCCCTCGTTTGCATGCCCGGCGAGGTAGGCGGTCCCCAGCGCTTCGGCGGCCGACCGGTCGATCGCCGTCAGCCAGCCCGGCAGCGACCGGGTCCGTTCCGACGCACTCAGGCCGCTGGCACGCAGCACCGCCAGCAACAGGCCCGATCCGACCAGGGCGTGGAATCGGCGACGGGAATTGGTGCCCGACCGCGACCGGCGTACCGCGATCATTGCGCGAGCCTCCCGCTCAGGTGGTCGGCCAGACGCAGCGCCAGCGCGACGATCGTCAGGGTGGGATTGGCGGCACCGCTGGTCGGGAACAGCGAGCTGCCGGCGACGTACAGATTGTCGACGCCGTGGACCCGGCAGTCCGCGTCCACCACGCCTTGCCGCGGGTCGCTGTGCATCCGGGTCGTGCCCATGTGGTGGTTGCCGCCATCGACCCGCGGCGGCCAGCGGCCGTCATCGGCGATCCGCACCTGCGTGCGCCCGACGCCGAGCGCTCCCAGTTCCTGCGCCAGCGAGCGGACGTGGGCGACCATGCTGCGACGATCCAGCTCGCCCAGTCGCCAATCGAGTCGAAGCCTGCGCAGGCCGAGCGCGTCGGTATCGTCGGCGAGGCTGACGCGGCTGTCCGGGTCGGGCGCCTGCTCGCAGGCACAGCCGAGGCTGAAGACGTGTCCCAGCGGCGCTCCCGGGGCGCCGCCCCCCAGCCACGGTCGCGCCGCCCTGAGCATCCGCTGGCGCTGCCCGGCCCGGTCGTCGGACGCCACGTCGTCGCTCGCGTAGGTGGTGCCGATGCCTCCCATGAAGGTGGCGTTGAGCAGGCGCTGCTCGCGCAGCCAGTGCTCCGACGGATTGAATGCGGCCTGGCCGTGGCGCCCGTCGATCAACATCTGCTGGCGATAGATGCGCGGCAGACGGCGCAGATCGGCGACCACGGCCTCGGCGAACTTCGACAGATGGGGGTGCTCCATGAAGAAGCGCCCGACCAGATCGTGATCGTTGCCGAGACCTGCCGGATTGACCGAATCGGACAGCAGCAGCAGCCGCGGATTCTCGAGGCCGCCGCTGGCAAGCACGAAGCAGCGAGCCCGCAAGCGGTGACTGCGGCCATTGCGGGTCCGGATGTCGAGGCTGGTGACCGCACGGCCATCGGCGCTGGCATGGATGCATGCGACGTTGGCATGAAGGAGCACCTGCAGGTTGCCGGCGCCCTCCAGGTCGGCACGATAGCGCTGGCCGAAGCGGGTCGGCGGGCTGAAATGGACATAGCGCATCTGGATGCGCCCGGTGGCCGGTTGCGGCAGCTGCTCGCCGCCGGCACGCTGCCAGTAGTCCCTGTCGGCGAAGCGCGCGGGCGCGATCTCGACCAGCTCGCAGGCCTTTGCGTAGTAGGGTGTCAGTACGTCCCTGTCGAAGGGCCAGCCACTGTGGGGGACCCAGTCGCGACGGGCGAAGTCGATCCCGTCGAGGGGCCGGCAGAAACCGCCCCAGTGGTTGGAACTGCCGCCGAAATAGCGCAACCGGCTCTCCCGCAGCGGGTAGTCGATGCCGACGCACTCGCCGTCGTACATCGCCTGGTCCTGTTCGTCGCGTTCGAGGCCGCCGGCCTCGACCAGGCACACCCGCGTGCCTGTCCCGGCGAACTGTCGTGCCACGGTGATGCCGGCCGGGCCGGCGCCGATGATCGCCAGATCGGCATCCAGCGTGCTGCTGTCGGGCAACTCACGGGCATCGGCAAATACGCGCACTTGATGCAGTCCAGGGCTGTCGGCAAGGGTCGTCGCGCTGCCGACAATCCCAGATGGATTGTCGGGTTTCGCGAACGCCCGCGAGCATAGCCCGGCGCCCTGCACCAGGGAGAATTCAAGTGTGAGCCTTTGTTGGCCGCGAGCGCGCACCCGCCAACAGCCGCGGCGATCACAGCGGGCCGGCGAGGTCGGCCGCCGGCCCGCCGCAGATCACTGCAGGGTGCCGCGCAGTTCGCCGGCCGGGGAATCGCCGGCGACCGGCTCCATGGTGTCGGGATTGCCATCGCTGGTATGCACGATCACCGACGCACGACCGTCGACAATGGCACCGATCAGCCCTTCGATGGTGCTGCTGTTCGGGTCGTTGGGGTCGTTCCAGTCCGACAGGTCGGACTTGGTGATGATGAAGCCCTCCGCCAGCCTGCCATTGACGGTGTCGCTCAGCGTATCGCCCGGGGGAAAGTCGGCAACGATCCAGAATGCCACCGGACCGGCCGGGTCGGTCAGCGCCACCGGCGTCGGGCTGCCGATCGGCGCGACGTGGATGTGCGCCATCAGCAGATTGTCGATGCCGGCCACGTTGACACGAAAGTGCAGCGCGGTGCCGCCATCGAGCACCTCGACCCGGGCATTCCCGGTCGCATTGGTATCGACCGGCGCGCCCGCCAGGGTGAAGCCCTCAAGATGCGCGTCGAACTTCATCGCGGAGTCCGCGACGGCGCCGCCGGCAAGCGCGAGGCCCAGGGCCAGCGCGAACAATTTCTTGGTCATGAATCGACTCCTCTTCGTCGGGTCGGAAACTGGCCGCCGCCGGGGCCATCGGCCGCCGGCGGCCCACCTCCGCCGATCGTTGCGACCGGCTCGACTGGTGGACAGGCGACGGCCCTGCGGTATTCCATCGCCCTATTTCGCGGGGCGCGTGACGGGCGATGGCTTGACCGCCGATCGGTTAGACTCCGGCAGCCGCTCCCGGCCATCGCCATGTACCGGGAGTGCGAACCGGAGCATGACGATGAACGCCATCTGGATCCTGATCGCACTGATCGCGATCTCCAGCTTCTTCTCGCTGACCGAAATGGCACTGGCCTCCGCCCGCAAGGGGCGCCTGTTTCAGATGCAGCAGGCCGGGGACCGCCGCGCCGCCGTCGCGCTGGCGATCAAGGACGTGCCGAGCCGCTTCCTCGCCGCCACCCAGACCGGCATCACCGCGGCCGCCCTGCTGGCCGGCATCTACGGCGAATCGGCGATGAAGGCCTCGGTCGAGAGCGCGATCGACAGCTGGCTGCCGGCATTGGCGAGCCTGCGTGAGGAGCTTGGGCTGGCGGTGACGATCGTCGTCGTCACGGCGCTATCGATCGTTTTCGGCGAGATCATCCCGAAGCGCATCGCGATCGCCCATCCCGAGCAGGTGGCAGTCCGCTGCGCCCCGTTCATGCGGTTCTTCATCCGCCTGCTCAACCCGGCAATCCGCTTCCTGTCGTGGTCGGCGGATGTCGTGCTGCGTGCCCTGCCGCTGCAGTCGGCCCCGGCGGTGGCCAGCGTCGAGGACATCCTCGTGTACGTGGACGAGAGCGAGCGCGCCGGCGCGATCCAGCCTGAGGAGAGCCATCTGCTGGGCAACGTCTTCCGCCTCGAGGATCGCCGCGTCGCGGCGGTGATGACTCCGGCCAGCGGCATCGTGTTCCTCGATCTCACCCGCCCGCGTGCGGACAACCTGGCGATCCTGCGCAACGCGCCGCACTCGCGCTTCCCGATCTGCAAGGGCGGCCTGCAGGAGGTCATCGGCGTCGCCGAGAGTCGCGTGCTGTTGCAGGCCGCCCTGGCCGGGGAGATCGATTTCGCCGAGACCCCGATGACGCCACCGCTGTACGTGCCGAGCGTGCTGACCCTGATCGAGCTGCTGCGCACGTTTCGCCAGCAGCATGCCTCCTTCGCGTTCGTCGTCAATGAATTCGGCCAGACCGAGGGCCTGGTCACCCTCGGCGACCTGCTCGAAACGGTGGTCGGCGACATGATGCCGGGAGCGGCCGATCCGGAGGAAGCGCTCGCGGTGCGGCGTCCGGACGGTTCGTGGCTGCTCGACGGCCTGCTGCCGCTCGACGAGATGAAGGAAAAACTGGAGATCCGGCAACTGCCGGAGGACTCCCTCGGCAACTATCACACGGTCGGTGGCTTCGTGCTTGCGAGCCTGGGGCGGATCCCGAAGAAATCGGAGCGCTTCGGCTGCGCCGACTGGGAGTTCGAGGTCATGGACGTGGACAAGAACCGGGTCGACCAGGTGCTCGCCACGCCGATGACCGGCGACGGTACGACGCCCGGCAGCGGCGGGGCGAGCGAGCCCTGACATCGCGCCCTGGCATGGCGGGCGGCAGCCCACCGCCCCTGGTCCTGTTCGGCGCCTTCGACCGCCACAACCTGGGAGACCTGCTGCTCGGCCACGTCGCCGCCCGTCTGTGCGCGCCACGCACGACAATCGCAGCCGGCCTGCGACGCTGCGATCTCGGCGCCAGTGGCGGCCACGCCGTCGTGCCGATCTCGTCGCTCGACGAAGCTGTCGACGTCCTGCACGTCGGTGGCGAACTGCTGTGCTGCGAAGCCTATCAAGCTGCGGTGATGCTGGAATCGCCGGCCGCCGCCGCGCGCATCGTCGCGCGCCTGGACCGCGACCGCGAGGCGGCGACGGCGTGGGCCCGCCAGCGAATCGGCACGGTGCGCCACCTGCCCTATCTGTTCCCGACCGGCGACCGCGGCCGGCGGCTCTATGCCGGAATCGGCGGGACCACCCTGGACCGGCTGCCGGCAGCGGCACGCGGCGAGGCGATCGACGCGATGCGCGCAGCCGACGGCCTGTGGGTACGCGATGCGCGGACGCAGGGCCACCTGGCGGCGGCTGGCGTGACGGCGCCGCTGGCGCCGGATCCCGCGGTGCTGGTGGCGGCACTGTTCGGCCACCGGATCGGTCGCCGTCTCGGCGCCTTGTCAGCCCTCCGGCATCGCTTCGCGAACGGCTATCTGGCGCTGCAGCTAAGCGCCGATTGCGGCGACGATGCGACGCTCGACGTGCTGGCGGCGCAGATTGCCCGGGCCAGCGCCAGGCACGGCCTCGGCGTGGTCATGTTCTGTGCCGGACGCGCCCCATGGCACGACGATGTCGAGCCGTATCACCGCCTGCTGCGGCGCATCCCGGGTGACGGGATGGTGCACGACGCACACGACATGTGGACCCTGTGCGCGTTGGTCGCCGCCTCCTGCGCCACCGTCGCCACCAGCCTTCACGCCCGGATCGTCGCCGAGGCCTTTGCGCGACCAGCGCTCAGCCTGACCTGCGGTGCGGCCGGCGCCGCCAAGCTCGAGGCCTACTTCGGCACCTGGGCGCGCGAACCGACGCGCTGGCTGGTGCCCCCCGACCAGCTGGCCGACGCGCTGCCCGCGGCTCTGGCCGTACCGGGCCGGCAGCGCGCCGCCTACGCCGCGGCCCAGGCTGCGGCGGCACGTGCGGCGTGGCGGATGCTGCTCGAACGCTTGCGCCAGGCGCGTGCGTAGCGCCCCGGCCCCGGCATCACGGCGGCGTGGCCAGCGCAAGCGGATCGCCGCCGGTCGACAGCGGCGACACCTCATTCGGTGTCGAAGCCCAACAGGCGCTGCTCGACGATCCGCTCGACCACGGCTTCCGGGACATCCTGTTCCCATTCGCCACGGCCGCGGCGCAGCCCGGCGAGCACGTCGCTGACGTCGATGTGCAGGTGGCTGTCGTCGTGCGGCCGCACGTCCAGCAAGCGTTGGTTCTCCTTCAGGTGGGCCAGGAGGTGGCGCAGGCGGGGCGGCACCTCGACGTTGTCGAGGGTTACCAGCGTATTGTCGTCGCCACGGCGCGGGCGCGACGGATACACATAGACGTGGGTGTTGTCCGGGAACAGCTTGCCAAAGGCCTCGAGAATGCCGCCTTCCAGACCATCGTAGTATTTCTCGTCGAACAGGAAATCGAAGTCGCGCACCGACAGCACGATGCCGATCGGCTTCTGGGTATAACGGCGCAGATAGGCGCGCAGGCGGAAGAAGCGCACATAGTCCGAGATCATCACGGTGTAGCCCTGCGAGGCCAGCAGATCGATTCGCGCCAGGAAGTCCGCGCCGTCGACGTTGTCGCCGGAAGACAGCGAATTCATCGTGACCTCGGCCAGCGACACGATCTCGTTCTCATCCACCGCGGCCAGGCTGCTGAACTGCTTGACGCCGGCGCTCATCATGTCGACGTTCACCAGCGTCACCGGCTTGAAGCTGCCTCGCATCACCATCACCGGCTTGCGATAGAACAGCTCGCCCGGCACCACCAGATCGCCTTCCGGATTGAACACCACCGCGCGGGTCAGCCAGCTGCGGATCAGGTGCAGGTTCATCAGACGGTTCTCGACCTCGTCGAAGTAGGGACCGGAGAAATGGATCAGGTCCACCTCGATCCGGTCCGGGCTCAGCCCGTCACCGAGACCTTCGACCACCCATTCGGGATTCTGGTAGTGCAGGAAGGCGCCATAGACGAGATTCACGCCGAGGATGCCGAGGGCTTCGGACTGCAGGGCGTTGTCGTTGTCGAGCATGCGCACGTGCATCACGACGTCGCTCGGCTCGGCTCCCGGGTGCAGTTGCAGGCGGATGCCGACCCAGCCGTGGCATTCGTTCTTCTGCTTGAAACTGCGCGCGGTGACGGTCGCCGCGTAGGCGAAGAAGGTGGTGTTCTTGGCGCGCAAGTGGGCGAGGCGCTCGACGACCTGGGTGAACTCCTTGTCCAGCATCTGCAGCAACCGTGCGCGGCTGACGTAGCGGTCGACGTGGCCGTAGATGACATCGCTGACCGCCATGTCGTAGGCCGACATCGTCTTCGCGATCGTCCCGGCCGCGGCCCCGACCGAGAAGAATCGCCGGGCCACCTCCTGGCCGGCGCCAATTTCGACAATCGAGCCGTACTTGTACTTGTCGAGGTTGATCGCGAGGGCTTTCTGGTCGGTGGTCAGGGTATTGTCGCGCTTGCGCATCGCTGGTCCTTGCTACGGTTCGGGAACGAAGGCCGGCCCGAGGCCGGGCGAGCCGCCGAGTTTACACCCGGATCCGGGTGGCGATCGGCGCAGTTCCGTCGACCGCGGTCACCGCGACGCGCCGAAACCGGATCGACTGCGCGCCCGGCCTCGCCCCGTCAGGCACTGACCGCGGTGGTGAACACCAGGCGATTGCCGAACGGATCCCTGATACTCATGTCACGTGTCCCCCAGGGCATTGTCTCGATTCCGGGCCGCGCGTGGCGGTAGGCCTTCGCGGACAATTCGGCACGCAGTGCGTCGACATCGTCCACGGCGATCCGCGTCGCCGCGCCAGGGCAGCAGTCGCCGTGATGCTCTGACAGATGCAGCACACAGGCGCCACGCGAGACCTGCATGTCGAGGGGCGCGTCGGCCTCGAAGCGATGACGCCAGTCGATCCGGAATCCGAGGAAATCACGATGGAACGCGGTCGCAGTGGCTTCGTCGAAGATGCGCAGGATCGGCGCCGGCGGGCCCATGGTGGTCATCGTTTCCTCCGACACGGGTCCGTCCCGGGTGTCGCCGATCCGCTCGCGACCCGGCCACCTCGAAGTCTCGCCGCTGCGTTCATTCCTTCGCCCGCGTGATCAGTTCGTGTCGGACACCATGCGGCGCCGGCCAGCAGACGAACGGCGAATCGGCGGCACCTTATCGAAGTGGATCGTCACGCTCGCTGCTCCCTGGTGCAAATCTTGGGCGCCGGCGAGGTACCGAACCGGCGATGCGAATGCGATCTTCCGAGCATGGCCAAGGATCGCGCCATCGACCGGGTCGGCACCCGCCGCGCACGCTCCGCGCCCCGCTCGCCCGAGGCGAATGCTTCGGCGCTGGTGGTCTGCGTCGTCGATCCAGGGACATCACGAACGTGATGCATCGGACCTCGTGGCACGGCGCGAGCCACAACGATGGCCGAGACCATCTCGCGGACCAGCAACACCGCCACGGGGCGCAAGGCGCGCGTTCGTGTTCCGCCACTTGCGCAGCAGACCACTAGGGCACAGGCAACTGGCGCCCGCCCTTGACGGTGCGCAGCGAGAAGCTGGTGTAGAGCTCCTTGACGCCTGGCAGGGTGCGCAACACCTTCTGCGACAACTCCCCGAAGGCCTCCAGATCCGGCGCCACGACTTCCAGCATCAGGTCGTAGCGCCCGGACACGACATGGCACGCGACGATCGCCGAGATTCCCATCACCGCCTTCTCGAAGCGCTCCTCCAGGTCCGCCCGATGATGTTCGAGCATCACGCTGACGTATGCGGTGACACCGTAGCCCAGCCGCCGTGCGTCGAGTTCGGCGTGGTAGCCGCGGATCAGGCCCGCCTGTTCCAGGGCCTTGACCCGCCGCCAGCATGGCGACGAGGTCAGCGCGACACGCTCGGCAAGCTCCGCGACGCTCAGGCGCGCGTCCTGCTGGAGCAGTTCCAGGATGGTGCGATCGGTGCGGTCCATCGGGAACTCCGTTGGCGGTGCGAGGCGGGGCCACCGAGGTGGATTTGGACCCGCTTTCCGGTGCCCTCGCAAGAAAAGATAGCAATTCCCCCGCACCGGGGCAGATTTTGCCTCGCCAAGCCGACGGGCGGCCGGGAAGGTGGAAGATCCTGCCCGGCACGCACGCCTAACATTTCCCATCAGCGTCGGCGCCCCACGAACGCCGGCGAATCAAAATACAAGAGTGGAGACTGCCCTTTTCGTGGAGTAGCCCGACAAACGCCCAGAAGGCGTCCGCGGGGTACTGCCGGTCTCCACCGGGTTCCCGACCGGAGCCCGAAGGCAGGAGGAGATCCAATGGCAGTTTCGATGGTTCAGGGCGCGACCGGCGCCGCGGCAGGCAAGATTCACGGACACTGGTCCTCGCGGATGGGCTTCATCATCGCGGCCGTGGGTTCCGCGGTCGGGCTCGGCAACGTCTGGAAGTTTCCGTACATGGTCGGCCAGAGCGGCGGCGCCGCGTTCGTGCTGGTCTATCTCGCGTGTATCGCGCTGATCGGCCTGCCGATCATCGCCGCCGAATGGCTGATCGGTCGCCGCGGCCAGAAGAATCCGGTGAACTCGATGGCCGAGCTGGCCCGCGCCAACCGGCGCAGCCGACTGTGGATCACGGTCGGCATCACCGGCACGCTGGCCGGTTTTCTGATCCTCTCCTTCTACAGCGTGATCGGCGGCTGGGCGCTGGCCTACCTCGGCGACGCCGCCAGCGGCAACCTCGCCGGCATCGACAAGGCGGCCGCCGCTGCGCTGTTCGACGATCTGCTCGCCGACCCCGGCACCCTGCTGGTGTGGCACACGCTGTTCATGGCGATCACCATCGCCATCGTCGCCCGCGGCGTTTCCGGTGGCATCGAGCGGGCCTCCCGCCTGCTGATGCCGGCGCTGGGCGTGATCCTGCTGGTGCTGGTGGGCTATGGCATGAGCACCGACGGTTTCGGCGCCGCGGTCTCGTACCTGTTCGCGCCGGATTGGAGCAAGCTCACCGGCGAGGTCCTGCTGGCTGCCCTCGGCCATGCCTTCTTCACCCTGTCCCTCGGCATGGGCGTGATGATGGCCTACGGCTCCTACCTCGGCGACGAGGTCAATCTGCTGCGGGCGGCGCGCACGGTAGCCATCGCCGACACCGCGATCGCGCTGGCGGCAGGACTCGCGATCTTTCCGATCGTCTTCGCCAACGGCCTCGATGTCGGCGCCGGCCCGGGCCTCGTCTTCGTCACACTGCCACTGGCCTTCGGTGGCATCACCGGCGGCAGCATACTGGCCAGCCTGTTCTTCGCGCTGTTGGTGTTCGCCGCGATCACCTCGGCGATCTCGCTGCTCGAGCCGGCCGTCGAGATGGTCGAGGAGCGCACGGCACTGGGCCGGCTCGGCGCCACCTTCGTCACCGGCATCGCCGTATGGCTGCTAGGCATCGCCGCGCTGCTGTCCTTCAACGCCTGGAGCGAGGTGCTGATCTTCGGCAGGAACGTGTTCGATTCGCTCGACTGGCTGACCAGCAAGTTCCTGCTGCCATTGACCGGCCTCGGCGCGATCCTGTTCGTCGCCTGGCGCCTCGAACCCCACGGCGTGCAGCGCGACCTGCGACTCGGCGACACCGGATTCTCGATCTGGCAGTTGGTGGCACGCTTCGTCGCACCGATCGGCGTGCTGATCGTGTTCATCAGCAGCCTCTGACCCCGACCCACAAGCAAAGGAGAGCGGCCTTCCGACGACGGCCGGCGCCACGAGCGTCGCAACCGTCGTCGGCGGCCCGGACCAGACCATGGCCAAGACCCGAAACGACGTCCGCCTGTCGGACAAATACACCCTGGAGGGCGGCCGCGCCTACATGACCGGCATCCAGGCGCTGGTGCGCCTGGCGATCATGCAGCGCCTGCGCGACCAGCGTGCCGGCCTCGACACCGCCGGCTATGTCA
>JAGRGB010000070.1 GCA_020445745.1 Rhodocyclaceae bacterium
CGACGGCTCGCCGGCGCCATCGAGGGCATGGCGCGCAATTGAACGGTCACGGCCGCGAGGCCAGCCGATGGATCGCCCCGCCCGGCAGATCCACGACGTAGACCTCGCCGTCCTCGTCCTCGCCGAAGCTGGCGATGCCGAGCCCGCTCTCCAGCAGCAATTCGTCCGACCAGCTGCCGTCCGCCGCCTGGCGCAGCCCGCGGACGCGACCGCTGCAGAAGTCGCCATGAAAGTAGATGCCGGCGAGCGCCGGCTGCTGGCGGCCCCGATAGACGTGGCCGCCGGTCACCGAGCAGTCGCCGCCGTCATGCCCGTACACCGCTACCGGCCGGGTCAACGCGGCATCGTCGCAGGGCGCCGCGGCGAAACAGTCGAAACCCTCCATCCGGTTCCAGCCGAAGTTCTGCCCGCCCGCCGCGCCGGCCGGCACGAAATCGATCTCCTCCGCATCGTTCTGGCCGACGTCGCCGATGAAGAGGTCGCCCTTGGTGCGATCGAACGAGAAGCGCCACGGGTTGCGCAGGCCCAGCGCCCAGATTTCGTCGCCGAACGGGTTGCCCGCCGGAATTGCATACGGTTCGACCGAGACGTCGATCCGCAACAGCTTGCCGAGCAGTGTGTCGGCGCGCTGACCATTGCCACGGGGATCGCCGGCACTGCCGCCGTCGCCGAGCGAAAGATAGAGCATGCCGTCCGGGCCGAAGGCAAGATGGCCGCCGTTGTGATTGGTGAAGGGCTGGGTGACACGCAGCAGCACCGCCTCGGAGGCCGGATCGAGCGCATCATCGTCGGCGGCCTGCGTAAAGCGCGACAGCACCACGTCGCCGACGCCGGTGTCGGCCGTGTAGAGCACGTACACACGACCGCTCGCTGCGTAGTCCGGCGCGAAAGCGAGCGACAGCAGGCCCTGCTCGCTGCCGCTGGCGCGCACCCGGTCGCGGATGTCGAGGAAGGCCCCGGCCTCGACGATGCCCTTGTCGATCACCCGCACCCGGCCGGCCTTCTCGACAACGAACAGCCGTCCGCTGCCGTCGCCGGCATGGGTCAGCAGCAACGGCGCATCGAAGCCGTCGACGATCAATATCAGTGTCACACTTGGCGGATCCTTGGTCTCGCCGCCATCGTCGCCGCGATTGCTGAAGCCCACTTCCACCGAGCCGCCACCGCAGCCGGCCAGCAGCAGGGCGGCCACGAGTACCGCGGCCCGGCAGCCGCCGCGCGTCATTGGCAATCCATCCATCGCTTCGCTCCGTGCGACCCACTGCCATTGTGGACCCGTGCGGCCGGAAGCGCTGGGGCGAGACTCCAAGCGGCTCGCGAGGCTCGAGCCACGCGCGTCGCCCGATCGGCCGGGATGGGTGCCCGAGCCGGACCTACGGCGTCCTGGCGACACGAAAACCGAGGTCGAGATTGCGCAGGCCGGGATGGAACTTGACGCGCAGCGCCGCACGCGCATTGCCCGGCACGTCGTACCACGAGCCGCCGCGCACCACCCGCCGCTCGCATCCGCCAGCGGTCCACGCGCTGCCATCGGCGGGCGCACCCTGATAGCTTCCGTGCCAGCA
>JAGRGB010000004.1 GCA_020445745.1 Rhodocyclaceae bacterium
GCCGATGACGATGATGACGACGGTGGCGGATCTCAGAGCAGCACTCGGGTAGGTTGGGAAAATGCATTGGGGCTCGGGAGCGGTGGAACATCGGAGTCAGTTGAGCTCTCAATCCGCAGCTCTCGACCCCTCTGGAGCAATGGGCACGGGACTCAATGGGCCGCAGTCGCCGGCAAGGCCCATTCGCTGCATTGCAGCAATCCTCAGCGGGAAGTCGCTCGTCGTCGGCAGCCGGCCATGACCGGCCGGTGGGGAGTCGGAGAGAGCTGTCACCGGAGCGGCTGCACCACTTCGGAAGCAGTCGTACGGCCTACGGAAGCGACTCTGTTAGCGGAACCCGTAAATTGCTACAGACCGGAAATTGAATCTTGATACAGCAATCCTGAAACTGACCGCCATCTGCGTACGCAGAGGGGACGGCGGTGCTGATACTGGAGCGATGTATGGAGATGCGGATCCTGAAGAAGCAAGGCCAGAGCTTGCGGGCGATCGCCCGGGAGGTCGTAAGAGCGCGTGGGGGTCAGGTCTCGTAAGAGCGCGTGGGGGTCAGGTCTCGCATCGTATCTCATCAGCAAAAATCCGACCTCCCTCCTTTCATGATGCACGATTCGCTTCCCACCCGTCGGCCTCCGGCGGGAGGTGTCGGCTGCAATGCCAGCGCTCAATGAGCGCACGACGCAGGCAGATGACGAGCAAATCTCACGTCATGTGAGAGGCAGCGCAGGAACACCGCCGACAGGCTACCAAGAGGGACCTGACCCCATCCATGCACGCCCGCCGCTCAGTCCAGTGCCTGCACCAGTTCCGCGACGTCGGCATCCCGCCTGTGATACCCGAGCTTTTCGAGGCTCCCACGTGCCCTGGCCAAGGTGTCGAGCGCGCGTGCCGTTTCGCCGCCCGCGAGGTACAGGCGCGCATATTCCAGCCTTGCGTCCACCTCGTACAGCCGCGCGCCGAGCCGTCCGGCGATCGTCAAGGTCTCGTCCAGATCCCGCCGGGCCTTTTCCGACGCGCCCATATAGGCGTGAAACGCCGCGCGGACGAGGAGGCCACGGGGGATATCGTCAAGCTTTCCCGCCTGCCGGAGTCCATCGACCGCCACCTGCAGGTGGTGCGCTGTCTCGTCGGCGAGGTCGCGGGTCGTCAGGGCCCTCATGGTCTGCAACAGCGCACGCGCGCATGCGAGGTGAGTGAGCGCCAGATCGAACACCGAGACACGGACGATCCAGGGCGCCGAGGCGAGTTCGAGCATCTGCTTCGCACGCGCCAGCCCCTGCTGGTGATCGCCGAGGTCGAGGACCAGCTCGCAGAACGCATATCCGGGGAACGCCGTCAGGATCGGGATCCTCGGCTCGCGGCGCCTGCGGTCTGCCTCTGCCGCTTCGTAGTTCGCCCGCGCACGGTCCGCCTCGCCGCACAGATGCTGCACTTCGGCGAGGTTGGTCAGCGCATCGGCCCTTGCGTCGGGATCATTGCTCTTGGCCGCCAACTCGGCCATCCGCGCGCAGATCTCTCTTGCCTGTCCCAGCTCACCGAGCACGGTCAGCAATCCTCTCAGATTGCCGGCGCTGATCAACGCGAAATCGCGTCTGCCTTTTTGCGCGAAGCGTTCGACGCTTGCCTCGCAGGGCTGCACCGCCGCCCGCAACCGACCGGTGGCGCGCAGCGCATTCGCAGCCTCGTCGAGGAGCACGGTCGCATCGGCTTCGCTCAGCGACGCCACAGGCTGGTCCCAGGCACGCTCAAAGAAGTGGCTGAGCGAAGCGAGTTGTTCGCCCCATGCGCCGAGCGAATCCACGCTGAAGTACTCGTTGCCTCGCCGAATTCTCCTGAAGTGGACGTCGCTGTAGGCCTGCTGGTGCCTTCCAGCCTTGCAGCCGTGCGCAACGGCACGATACAGCGGGATCATCTCCTGCAGTGTGTCCGGATATTCCTTGTCGGGCAGTTGACGGTAATGGTCGAAGAGTCTCCCGTGAGCTTCGCGCCATGCGCCGGCGAACCTCGTCTCGAACTCCTCACCGAAATGTTCACGCACCAGCGGGTGCGTATCGAGGGCGGCGGGCAGGTGAACCGCCTCCGGTGCAAGCAGGCCGCACGCCCTGAGCCGGGCGAGCAGCGCCGGCCAGTTCGACTCCGCAGACGGCACGAGAGATTCGGTAAGCCCCGGGATCGCAGGCGCCGCGCATACCGCAGCCACCGCCGACCACTCGGCCGGCCGATCGAACAGTCCCAGCACGCGCAACAGCGCCAACTCGGGCCCGTCGCCGAAGCGCGCGGCGAAAGCCGCCATCAACCGTCGCGGATGCCGCCCGACTTCGTCGGCGATCGCCAACTCCGGAATGTCGGCGGCAGCTGACGCCGGATGACCCGGAACGTCCCGAAGAAAGCGGGCCAGCAGGCTGACTGCGAGGGCATGATTACCGAACATCGCCGCCGCAGCTTCGAGTTCGGCATTCGAACCACTGACACGGGCGATCCGCAGCAGGGCTCGCGCGGACTCGGCAGAGAGTTCTTCCAGGTTTCGCTCGGCGGTGGCGCCTGGATGGTCGCGCAATTCCGCCACGGACTCGCGGGAGGTCATCACGCACAGGCCGGGGTTCTCTTGCGCCAATTCCTGGACGAGCGTGGTGAGCGCGGGATCCATGATTCGCCCGGACTCGATCGGGGACTGGAGCGGCTCGAGGCCATCGAGCAGGAGCAGGGTGCGCTCCTCGCGGAGCAGCCCGGCCAGGCGCTCCCCGCGCGCCCAGGCCGTGCCCTTCGCCGGGTCCGGGTCCCCGAAGAACCGCAAAGCCGTCTCGATGAACAGATCGGACGACGTCACCCGTTTGCCGCTGCCCTGACTATAGAACGACCACGCAAACACCTTGCGCGCGCCTCGGTAGTGGTCCCGCTCCAGGCTCTCCACCCAGCTGCGCACCAGCGTGGACTTTCCCGCACCACCACAGGCGACCAGCGACACGACGTTGTGGGATTCCTGCTCCCAGCAATCGTCGAGCCAGTCGAGTTCTGCATCGCGGCCGAAAAGCTCGGCACCGGTCACCGGCAGGCGGTCGATATCGACTTCATCGGGTGTTGCCCACTTCGGCGCTGCTGCGAGATGAGAAGGCGCGACGGTGCCTGAGAGCAGCCCGGCAACGTAGTCGACGATGCGCGCGATTTCGGCGTCGCATCTTTCCCTCGGCATCCGGGAGAGCGGTTTGTTGTCGCGGGGCAGCAGCTGCAATTCCCGCAGCCACCGCTTCTTCTCCCACGCGCACGGGTGGAGCAGGATCGGGATGACCGGCATCCGCTTCTGCCCGCGGGCGTTGAGCAGGAAGGGCACTTCCTCGCCGCGCGCAAATGCCGAATTCAGGAAGTCCTCGGAGAGCAGCAACAATGCCAGGCGAGCGCGATCCATCGCATCCAGGATGGCGTCGTACCATTGCTCGCCACCGCCGATATCGCGATCATCCCAGACGTCGATCTGCGGGGATTCGCCGGGGGTTGCCTTCAGCAGACACTCGCGGATACGGTCTTTCCAAAGCTCGTCTGCATGACTGTAGCTGATGAAGACCGCCCCGGCGGCGTCGTTGGCGCTCATGAGCCTGGATCCGTGCACCTGTCCTATCGATCATAGTGAATCGAGCAAGCGTCTTCGAGACGGCACACCTGCCCCCCTGCAGTCTGCACCTGCCGACAGAGCATGAAGCGGCAGCAGTCATGACGCGGCGATGTCGATCGGCTCGCTGCGTCTGGTAGCCAGCCGGTGGCCCCTATCGACGGTCTACGGTTCCGCGCGCACCCAGCCAGACACCACCCGACGGGTCGGGATCGTGCGCTCCATGACATCCATGCGGATGGCGCAGACGCCTGCTGGCGATGACCAGTGTCCCGCCGGCCCAGCGGCGGGTGCTCGGCCTGAGCTGCCGGCCAGCCCGCGCCAACTGAACGCCTGCAATGCGGCCCATACCTGCCGCCGTACGACCTTCAGCGCCTTGGAACGGCAGGTCTCAAGGTGATCGAAATGGTGGCGGCATCGC
>JAGRGB010000071.1 GCA_020445745.1 Rhodocyclaceae bacterium
CGTACTTGCAGGTCATCACGACCTTGACCATGCCGGCGCCGGACTCGCCCTCGACCTCGATCGAGCCGAGCTGCTCCTGCATCTTCTTCATGTTTTCCTGCATCTGCTGGGCCTGCTTCATCAGCCCGGCAATTCCACCTTTCATCATGGGTTCGACTCCACTTGCAATGTTCTCAATGGCCTGACCGAGGACTCCAGCAAAGTCGCATCGAAGCGTTCGATCAGTTCGCGCACGAAGGGGTCGCGCTCCAGCGACGCCACCGCCGCGGCATGCTGTTCGGCCCGCATCTGCCGATCCCGCTGGGCCGGGGTCTCGCCGGCGATTTCGCCGATCTCGATCGACAGGCGGACGTCGCGGCGCAAGTGCCGGCGAAGTTCCGCCTCGATCTTGTCACCGGCCGCCCGATTGACGCTGAGCAGATGGCGATGGGTGGCGCCCAGCCGCAATCGCACCTCCTGCGCGCCGATCGTCACCAGTTCGCAATGCTGGGCGAGTTCCCGCACCATGCCGCCTAGACCCATCGTCCGGATCAGGCCGTGCCAGTCGTCGCCGCGATCGCCCACGCTCGAAGCCGCATGCATGTGTGCCCCGGCCTCGGGCGGCGGCAAGGTCGGGCGAGACTCACCCGCCGGGCATGGCGGATCGGCATCGCCACCGGTGGCGGGTGGCTGCGGCCAGTCTTCCCACGGCGGCACCGGCACCGCGTCGTCCGGCATCACCACAGGGGGACCGGCGTCCCTCACCGCCGCGTGCGCAGCCGCCGCGCCTGCCATCGCCTGCGTCGGCGCACCGGTCGCGGCAACCGGTGGCGGCCCCTTGCCAAGCACCGCCCGTGCCGCCGCGACGCCCGAGCTTCCGCCGGCGGCAGGCAGCGGACGGGCGCGACCGCCAGGTGCCTGGGACAGCGGCCGGGGCGCATCGCCGGCGGGCTGTTCGGGACGGAACGCGTGCAGCCGCAGCAGGGTCATCGTGAATCCGGCGTAGCCGTCGGGGGCCAGCGGCAGGTCGTTGCGGCCATGGATCGCGATCTGATAGGCCAATTGCAGATACTCGCGGTCGAAATGGCCGGCGTAGCCGAGCAGCCGCTCGCGCTCGACCTCGTCGGCTTCGGCGTCCGGCGCGAACTGCAGCACCGCGACGCGCTGCAACAGCGAGGCCAGCGCCTGCAGACCGGCCTCGAACGACAGGCTGCGGGCGGCCATCTGGTCGGCCACGCCGATCAGCGCCGCGACGTCCTCGGCGATCAACGCGTCGAGCACGGCGAACAGATGGTCGTCGCCGACCGTGCCCAGCATGTCCACCACCTGCCGCTCGCGGATCTCGCCGGCTCCGTGGGCGATGGCCTGATCGAGCAGCGACAGCGCATCGCGCATCGAACCGTTGGCCGCCCGCGACAGATGGCGCAGGGCGGCGGGCTCGAAGGGTACCGCCTCGGCCTCGAGGATGCGCTGCAGATGTTCGACGACGTGCACCGGCGGCATCTGCTTGAGGTTGAACTGCAGGCAGCGTGACAGCACCGTCACCGGGATCTTCTGGGGATCGGTCGTCGCGAGGATGAACTTGACGTGTTCGGGCGGCTCCTCGAGGGTCTTCAGCATCGCGTTGAAGGCATGCCCGGTGAGCATGTGCACCTCGTCGATCATGTAGACCTTGTAGCGGCCCTGCACCGGCGCATACACCGCCTTGTCGAGCAGCGCCGCCATGTCGTCCACGCCGCGGTTCGAGGCTGCATCCATCTCGACGTAGTCCGGAAAACGATCGGCGTCGATCGCGCTGCAGGCCGCGCACTGGCCGCAAGGTGCCGGGCCGACCCCGGTCTCGCAGTTCAGCGACTTGGCGAGGATGCGGGAAATCGTCGTCTTGCCGACGCCGCGCGTGCCGGTGAACAGATACGCATGATGCAGGCGCCCGGTCTGCAATGCATGGCTGAGCGCGCGCACGACGTGCTCCTGCCCGACCAGGGTCTCGAAGCTCTTCGGTCGCCACTTGCGGGCCAGCACTTGATACGACATGGGCGCCATTCTACCCGAGGGCCGCCGCCGCAGCGGGCAAAGCCGCGGCGCCCCGCCCCTCGGCGAAACGGGCCCCGGCGTGCCGATTCGACCTACCTATCAGCGCAATCCAATAAATCAATTGGATCGATTTGAAAACATTCAATAGTCTCCAGGTATCGCAGTTCGACACCGCATTCCTGGAGCGCAGCCATGAGCACGATGATTCTGAAGGCGATCGGCGCCGGCCAGGGGATTCCGGCGCGCCGCACCGCCGGCCTCCTGATCGCCGTTGCGGGCGCCCTGATCCTTGCCGCCCAGGCCATCGATGTCGCCATCGACGCGCTCGCCCGGCCGGCCGTCGGCAGCGCTCTGGAGGGCGGGCTGATCGCCGCGCTGGCCACCGCTGCGGGGGCATTCCCGGTGCTGCTGGCGCGCAACATATCCGGCCGCAGCATCGACACGCTGCTCGGCTTCGGCGCGGGCGTGATGCTCGCCGCGACAGCTTTCTCGCTGGTGCTGCCGGCGATCGACGCCGCCGCGGTGCTCGGCTACGGACGGTTCGCCGCCAGCGGCATCGTCGTCGCCGGGCTGGCGCTGGGCGCCCTGACCCTGCTCGCCACCGATCGGCTGCTGCCCCACGAGCACGTCGAGAGTGCCTCCGGAGCCGGCGGCGCGAGCGTCGCGCGGGTGTGGCTGTTCGTCGCCGCGATCGCGTTGCACAACGTCCCGGAAGGACTCGCGATCGGTGTCGGCTTCGGCCAGGAATCGCTGGCACGCGCCACTGCGCTGGCGAGCGGCATCGCGATCCAGGACATTCCCGAAGGCCTGGTGGTCGCCGCGGCGATCGTCGCCGCCGGCTATGGGCGCGGCCTGGCCTTCGCGGTGGCCGCCGCCTCGGGGCTCGCCGAGCCCGTCGCCGCCCTCGCCGGCGCGGCGCTGGTCGGGGTGTTCGGAGCGATGTTGCCGTGGGCGCTGGGCTTCGCCGGCGGTGCGATGCTGTTCGTGGTCGCCCACGAGATCATTCCCGAGTCGCAGCGCCGCGGCCACCGGACCGCTGCCAGTCTCGGTCTGGTGGCGGGCTTCTGCCTGATGATGCTGCTCGACACCGCGTTGGGCTGAACGAACGGCAGGGAACAAGCGGAGAGGGCGTCGGTGATCCGACGCCCTCTCGCATGTCAGGGTGGCGAGCCTGACCCTCGGCACTTGCAGGAAACGGCTGTGGCTGCTGCCTTCCGGCCCTGACCAGGTTCACCGCGCCACAATGCGAGGAGACCCGCCACGGCTCATTGTATCAGCTTGCCCCACGCACGGCATCGCTGGCACAGGCGAGCAGCGCGTCCTCGTCGTCGGGCCGTCGCGCGAACGCGGCGCGCCTCCGGCCGCCGTCGGCGTCGCGCAGATCGAGGCCGTCCCAGTCGAGGCCGATCGGCTTCGGAGCGCCGGCCGGTGGCGACGGCAAACGGGACAGCAGCGCGACCTCACGGCCTTCATCGAGCGGGCGCGGCTTCCAGTCCGCGGCTTCGATCCAGCCGGCCCGGGCGAACCCTCCGACCAGCCTGACACGGATCACTTCCAGACGGAAGAAGCGGAAGTCGCCGAAGCCGAGATACGCGCCGGCCTCCGGGTGATAGCGCAGGTAGCGATCCTGCTGGGCCGGAGTCGGCCGCTCGCCGCGCAATTCGCCGACCAGACTCAGCCGCGGCTGCGCCTGCGGATCCGGTCCGCCCAGCGTCGCCATCAGGCTGACCCGGGGGTCGGCCGCCAGATTGCGGCTGTGCTCGGCCAGTCGCGACAGCAGCATCACGACGCGGCCGGCGCCGTCGCGTGCGAACGGCGCGTGGGAGACGAACGGAAACCCGGGCAGCCGCGCCGACTGGGTCGCCAGCGCGACGAAATCGCTCGCCGCGAGCAGATTGCGCGCCTCGCGCGCGTCGAGCTTCATGGCGCAGCGGCGGCGCGCTGGCGGCGCGCCTCGAACAGGCAGACGCCGCTCGCCACCGACACGTTGAGGCTATCCACCGAGCCGTGCATCGGGATCCGCACCAGTTCGTCGCAGGTCTCCCGGGTCAGGCGCCGCAGGCCCTGGCCCTCGGCACCGAGCACCCACGCCGTCGGCCCGGTCTGCGCGACCTCGTAGAGGCTGCGCGCGGCATCGCCGGCGGCGCCCAGCACCCACACCCCGGCTTCCTGCATCTCCCGCAGGCTGCGGGCGAGGTTGGTGACGGTGACGTAGGGAACGTGGTCCGCGGCACCACTGGCGACCTTGACGGCGGTGGCATTGAGCCCTGCCGAACGGTCCTTCGGCGCGATCACGGCATGCGCGCCGGCGCCGTCGGCGACCCGCAGGCAGGCGCCCAAATTGTGGGGATCGGTGACGCCGTCGAGCACCAGCAGCAGGGCCGGTTCGGTCAGCGTCTCCAGCACGTCGGCCAGCTTGAGTTCGCGGCGCCGGCCGTCGATGCGCGCGACCACGCCCTGGTGATGGTGGGTGCCGACCAGACGCTGCAGCCGATCGACGTCCGACGGCGTCACCTTGACGCCGCAGCGCTCCGCCTGGGCGATCAGGTCGCGGGCGCGGGCATCACTGCGGGCAGCGGCGACGTGGACTTCGAGCACGCTGTCCGGCGACTGGCGCAGGCGCGCCAGCACCGCATGG
Source organism: Rhodocyclaceae bacterium (assembly GCA_020445745.1). Taxonomy (GTDB): domain Bacteria; phylum Pseudomonadota; class Gammaproteobacteria; order Burkholderiales; family Rhodocyclaceae; genus Cognatazoarcus. The sequence continues at coordinate 4,652 of JAGRGB010000071.1, forward strand.
AAGCCGTAGATATGGCGGGTCGTGGAGCTAGCCACGGCGGCGCGCCCCCCGTCTGCCGCCGGATTTCTGCGGGTGCCCGTCGGTCGTCGCCGCGCCCTTGTCGCGGGCACTCTTGCCGCGTCGCTCGGTCACCCGCCGCGGGCCCTCGAGCAGCCGGAAGTCGATCTTGGTGGTCTCGAGGTCGACGCGCACCAGTTGCACCCGCACCCGGTCCGACAGACGATAGGCGAATCCGGTGCGTTCGCCCTGCAGCTCGTGGCGTGTCTCGTCATAGTGGAAGTAGTCGCTGCCGAGTTCGGAGATATGCACCAGTCCCTCGATGAAGACGTCGTCGAGGGCGACGAACAGTCCGAACGGCACCACCGCCGAAACACTGCCGCTGAACTCCTCGCCGACCCGGTCCTGCATGAAGTAGCACTTCAGCCAGTTCTCGACGTCCCGCGTCGCTTCGTCGGCCCGGCGTTCGGTCATCGAACAGTGCACACCGATCGCGTCCCAGTCCCCGGGGCGGTACTTGTCGCCGGCCAGCACCGCCTTGATCGCCCGATGGACCAGCAGATCGGGATAGCGGCGGATCGGTGACGTGAAGTGGGTGTAGCCCTCGTAGGCGAGCCCGAAATGGCCGGCGTTGTCGGGACTGTAGACGGCCTGGCGCAGCGATCGCAGCATCATGGTCTGCAGCAGCTGGGCGTCCGGACGCTCGCGGACGCTGTCGAGCAGGCGCGCATAGTCCTTCGCCGTCGGGTCGTCGCCGCCTCCCAGAGAAAGTCCGAACTCGCCCAGGAAAGTTCGCAGGCGCGCGAGCTTGTCCTCGGTCGGTCCCTCGTGAACGCGGAACAGGGTCGGCTGGCCGCGCTTCTCGAGGAAGTCCGAGGCGCAGGTGTTGGCCGCCAGCATGCACTCCTCGATCAGGCGATGGGCGTCGTTGCGCTCGACCGGAACGATGCGTTCGATCTTGCCGTCGTCGTCGAAGATCATTTGCGTCTCGGTGCTCTCGAAATCGATCGCACCGCGCTTGTGGCGCGCCTTCAGCAGCACCCGGAAGACAGCGTCGAGGCGCTCCAGTTCGCCCAGCCGCGGGGCCAGCCGCTCGCGCTCGGCGGCATCGTCCTGGTAGAGCGCGGCCGCCACCCGATCGTAGGTCAGGCGGGCATGCGAGTGCATCACCGCGGGATAGAAGCGATAGTTCTTCACCTGGCCACTGATCGAGATCGCCATGTCGCAGACCATGCACAGCCGATCCACATCGGGATTCAGCGAGCACAGGCCATTGGACAGCTTTTCCGGCAGCATCGGGATCACCCGGCGCGGGAAATACACCGAGTTGCCGCGATCAAAGGCATCGTGATCGAGCGCCGAACCGGCCTCCACGTAGTGGGAGACGTCGGCGATCGCGACGATCAGGCGAAAGCCGCGCCCCTGGCGCTCGCAATAGACCGCGTCGTCGAAGTCGCGGGCGGTCTCGCCGTCGATGGTCACCAGCGGCAGTTCGCGGATGTCCTCGCGCCCCTTCAGGTCCTTCTTGCGCACCGCGCGCGGCAGCCGCCGCGCCTCGGCCTTGACCTCCGCCGAGAACTCGTGCGGCATGTCGTGCTTGCGCAGCGCGATCTCGATCTCCATGCCGGGGTCCGCATAGTCGCCGAGCACCTCGCAGACCCGGCCGATCGGCTGGGCGTGCCGGGTCGGCTGCTCGATCAGTTCGACCACCACCACCTGGCCGGGACGGGGCTTGCGCCGCCCGCGTCCGGTGGCCGGCGTCACCAGGATGTCCTGGGCGATGCGCCGGTCTTCGGGCACGACGATGGTGACGCCGTGCTCCTCGATGACACGCCCGACGATCCGTGTATTGGCCCGCTCCAATACCTCGACCAGCTTGCCTTCGGGGCGGCCGCGGCGGTCGCTGCCGACGACGCGGGCGATCACGCGGTCGCCGTGCAGCACCTCGCGCATCTCCTTCGGACCGATGAACAGGTCCGGACCGCCGTCGTCACGGATCACGAAGCCGAAGCCGTCGGCGTGGCCCTGCACCCGGCCGCGGATCAGGTCCGCCTTGTCGGGCAGCAGATAGGCGCCCCGGCGGTTGCGCATGATCTCGCCGTCGCGCTCCATCGCCGAAAGTCGACGGTGGAAATGTTCGCCCTCGCGGGGCTCGATTTCGAGCGTCGCCGCCAGCGCTTCGAAGCCGAGCGGGACGCCGCGCTCCTCGAGGATCTCGAGGATGTACTCGCGGCTCGGCAGCGGATCGGGATAACGTTCGCGTTCGCGCTCGAGGTAAGGATCCGCAGCCCTGATGCCGGCATCGCCACGCTTCGGGTGCGCCTTGCCGGACCTGTCGGTAGCCATTGACAATCGATTCCTTCTATTTATAATGCGCGCCTCTTGCCCAGATGGCGGAATTGGTAGACGCGCTAGCTTCAGGTGCTAGTGTCCTTACGGATGTGGAGGTTCGAGTCCTCTTCTGGGCACCAGATCCGCAGGAGAGCCGGTCGATGACCGGCTCTTCTTGCTTTGCGGCCGCCGATGTCGCAGTCGCCCGAATATCTGTTCACAGCCCGCTCGTCAGCCACTATAATTCCCCGTCTTGCCCAGATGGCGGAATTGGTAGACGCGCTAGCTTCAGGTGCTAGTGTCCTTACGGATGTGGAGGTTCGAGTCCTCTTCTGGGCACCAGGATTCACCGCTCGACAAGGCCGGTCGCTCGACCGGCCTTTTTTCATCGCCCGCGGGGCCACTGTCGCACGCAGGCTAGGTTATCAGGCGCCGAACGGGTGGCGCCGGAGGATCGTCTCGTCACGCTCCGGCCCGGTCGACACGACGTCGATCGACACCTCGCAGATCTCCTCGATGCGGTGCAGGTAGGCACGGGCCTCGGGTGGCAGATCGTCCCACTTCTGGGCGCCGAAGGTGGTGCCGCTCCAACCCGGCATCGCCTCCAGGATGGGCTCGCAGCGCGCCACCTCGTCGGCCCCCATCGGCAGCAGGTCGATACGCCGGCCATCGAGCATGTAGCCGGTGGCGAGCTTCAGTTCGGGCATGCCGTCGAGCACGTCGAGCTTGGTGATGCACAGGCCGGAGACGCCGTTGATGATGATCGAGCGCTTCAAGGCCGCCAGGTCGAGCCAGCCGCAGCGGCGCTTGCGTCCGGTCACGGTGCCGAATTCCCGCCCCTTGACCGACATCTGGCGGCCCGGTGCACCATCCGACTCGATATCGAGCTCGGTCGGGAACGGACCGCCGCCGACCCGCGTGCAGTAGGCCTTGGTGATGCCCAGCACGTAATGCAGACGCCCGGGGCCGACGCCGGAACCGGCAGCAGCCTGCCCGGCGACGCAGTTGCTCGAGGTGACGAACGGGAAGGTGCCGTGGTCGATGTCGAGCAAGGTACCCTGCGCGCCTTCGAACAACAGGTTGCCACCGCCCTTGTTGATTTCATAGAGCTCCGCCGACACGTCCGCGACCATCGGGCGGATGCGCTCGGCATCGGCCATCGCCTGGTCGAATACGCTCTGGAAGTCCACCGGCTCGGCGCCCAGATGCTGGGTCAGAACGAAGTTGTGGTACGCGAGATTGTCCTTCAGCTTGGCCGCGAAGCGCTCCGGGTCGAACAGGTCGTAGACCCGCAGCGCACGGCGCGCCACCTTGTCCTCGTAGGTCGGCCCGATGCCCTTGCCGGTGGTGCCGATCTTGTCGCCGGCCGAACGGGCGGCCTCACGGGCATGGTCGAGGGCGGTGTGACAGCCGAGGATCACCGGACAGCCCGGGCTGATATTGAGCCTGTCCGAGACACTGATGCCGCCGGCCTCGAGACTGTCGATCTCGGCCAGCAGGTGGTGGATGTCGAGCACCACGCCGTTGCCGATGAAGCACCTGACGCCCTGGCGGACGATGCCCGAGGGCACCAGGTTGAGCTTGTATTCGTCGGATCCGATCACCAGCGTGTGGCCGGCGTTGTGACCGCCCTGGAAGCGAACCACACCTTCGGCATGGTCGGTCAGCCAGTCAACGATCTTGCCCTTGCCCTCGTCGCCCCACTGGGTACCGACCACCACCACGTTCTTAGCCATGCCGCTCAGCCTCCTTCGAGCGGCACGGTATTCCAGCCGCCGTCGACGAAGGCGAGACGCCGGTCGCAGCCGGCCTCCCGCCAGTTTCCGTCGTGACCGGGCAATTCCGGCACGACCACCTCCCCCGCGGCGCGCAGCCGCGCCACCGCTTCCGCCAGCTCCGCGCCACCGGCAGCCGGCGCCAGCACCGCACCGGCCTGGGCAGGCGCTTCGATGCGCAGCGCGAGTTCGCGCAGATCCATGCTGAAGCCGGTCGCCGGACGCCCTCTTCCGAAGGTCGCGCCGATGTAGTCGTAACGTCCGCCGAGCGCGATCGCGCTCGGCGAATTGCCACAGTAGGCCGCGAACACCACACCGCTGTGATAGTGATAGCCACGAAGATCCGCCAGGTCGAAACCGAGCGGCAGCTCCGACAGCGCGTCGGCGAGGCGCTCCAGTTCGTCGAGGGCCAGGCGCAGGCCGGCTTCGTCCGGCAACACCGCGCGGGCTTCGGCCAGCACCGAGCGATCGCCGTAGAGGCTGGGCAACGCGAGCAGCGCGCGCCTCGGCACCTCGGCAACCGCCGCCAGAAATTCCTGCAGTGTCGGCACGTCCTTGGCCTGCAGCAGCGCGAACAGGGTACGCTGCTGGGCCGCGTCGAGTGCGGCCATCGCCGCCAGCGAACGGAAGATGCCCATGTGCCCGAGGTCCACGCGGCCCGCGGCGAGGCCGGCCTGGCGCAGGGATCTGGCCAGCAGCTGGACGATCTCGATGTCGGCGTCGAGACCGGCGTGGCCGTAGATCTCGGCGCCGAGCTGCCACGGCTCGCGGGTCGCCGACAGCGACGCCGGCTCGCTGTGCAGCACGCTGCCGCAATAGCACAGGCGGGTGACGCCCCGGCGGTTGAGCAGGTGGGCGTCGATGCGGGCGACCTGGGGTGTCATGTCGGCACGCAGGCCGAGCAGGCGCCCCGACTGGTGATCGGACAGCTTGTAGGTGCGCTGGGCGAGATCCTCGCCGGCCCCGGTCAGCAGCGAATCGAGGTATTCGAGCAGCGGTGGCGCGACCAGCTGGTAGCCGCGCAGATGGAAGTCATCGAGCAGGCGGCGACGCAGGTCCTCGATCGTGCGCGCCTCTGAGGGCAGCACGTCCTGGATGAATTCGGGCAATACCCAGCGCATGGACGGTATCAGGCAGCCAGTGAAAGTAGAAGCAGGCCGAGCAGGACCGAGCTCAGGCCGATGAAGCGGATCTGGCCATTGGCCAGTTCGGTGACGCGCTTGAAGGTGTCCCGCCACAGGTCGGGCGCCACCAGCGGCAGGATACCCTCGACGACCAGCATCAGGGCAAACGCCGTCAGCAGCGTGACGCCCATCACTGGGCGCTCTTGACGGGCTGCCCGGTAGCGCTGCGCAGGTAACGGAAGAAATCGCTGTTGGGCTCCACCACGAGCACGTCGGACTTTCCGGAGAAGCTCTGGCGGTAGGCCTCCTGGCTGCGGTAGAAGGCGAAGAATTCCGGATTCTGGCGGAACGCCTGGGCATAGATCGCCGCCGCCTTGGCATCACCGTCGCCCTTGGCATGCTGCGATTCGCGGTAGGCTTCGGCGATGATCACTTCGCGCTGGCGGTCGGCATCGGCGCGGATCTTCTCGGCCGCAGCGGCACCCTCCGAGCGCAGTTCGTTGGCCACCCGCTTGCGCTCGGCTTCCATCCGGCGGTAGACCGATTCCGACACCTCCACCGGCAGGTCCACCCGCTTCAGGCGCACGTCGACGATCTGCACGCCGATCTTGCGCGCGTCGAGGTCGGCCTTCTCGCGCATTTCCTCCATGATGGCGTCACGCTGTCCGGACACCACTTCGTGTACGGTGCGCTTGCCGAACTCCTCGCGCAGGCCGGCATTGACGGTCTGCTGCAGCCGCGTGACCGCCCGCGCCTCGTCGCCGAGCACCGAGATGTAGTACAGGTTGGGGTCGGAGATGCGCCACTTGACGAACAGGTCCACCAGCACGTTCTTCTTCTCGGAAGTGATGAAGCGTTCCGGTTCGGGCGTGTCCATCGTCAGGATGCGCTTGTCGAAATAGCGCACGTTCTGGATCAGCGGCCATTTCCAGTCGAGACCGGGATCACTGATCACCTTCTTGATCTCGCCGAGCTGGAAGACCAGGGCGAACTGGCGCTGGTCGACCGTGAAAAGGGACATCGAGGCCATGACCAGGACGAGCAGCAGGAATCCCACGAACACCGACAGCTTGTCGCGCATCATCGACCTCCACCGCGATTGCGCAACGCGTCGCGATCGCGGAAATCCGTGCTGGAACTGCGGGACGAATCGGGCGGCACGACCATCGGCGGCCCCGGTTCGGTGACCACCGCGCCGCCATCGCGCCCGGCCGCGGACTGGGAAACCAGCTTGTCCAGCGGCAGGAACAGCAGATTGCTGTTGCTCTTCGCATCGACGACGATCTTCGACGTGTTGCTGAACACCTGCTGCATGGTCTCGATGTACATCCGCTCGCGGGTCACCTGTGGCGCCCGGCTGTACTCGGCCAGCACCTGTTCGAAGCGGCTGGCATCACCCTGGGCCTGCGACACCACCCGCGCCCGGTAGCCTTCGGCCTCCTGCAGCAGCCGCGAGGCGGTACCGCGCGCCTTCGGGATGACGTCGTTGGCATAGGCCTGACCTTCGTTGCGCTGGCGCTCCAGATCCTGACCGGCCTTGACCGCATCGTCGAACGCCGCCTGCACCTGCTCCGGCGGCTGCGCGTTCTGCATCGTCACCTTGCTGATCTGGATGCCGGTGCCATAGCGGTCGAGGATCGACTGCATCAGCTCGTGGGCGGTGGTCGCGATCTCCTCGCGGCCCTCGTAGAGCACGAAATCCATCTTGCTCTTGCCGACGATCTCGCGCATCGCGGTCTCGGCGGCCTGGATCACCGATTCGTCCGGCTCACGCGTGTTGAACAGGTAGTTTTCCGGATTGTTGAGGATGTACTGCACCGCGAACTGGATGTTGATGATGTTCTCGTCGTCGGTGAGCATCAGCGCTTCCTTGAGGATGGTGTTTCGCGCAGCGCCCCGGTAGCCCACCTCGACGGTCCGCACGCTGGTCAGGTTGACCAGCTCGTGGGTCTCGATGGGATAGGGCCAGCGCCAGCGCAGGCCCGGTTCGGTGGTTTCGGTGTAGCGGCCGAAACGCAGCTCGACGCCACGTTGGCTGGCGTCGACGATGTAGAAGCCGCTGGCCGCCCAGATGCCGAGACCGAGTATCGCCAGCACGCCGATGCCGCTGCCGAAGAATCGGAAGTTGAAGTTGCCGCCGCCTTCGCCCCCGCCCTGGCCCCCGGAACCCTTCTTGCCCAGCAGCGAGCGCCATTTGCGGCTGAGATCGCGATAGATCTCCTCGAGATCGGGTGGTCCCTGGTTGCCTTCGTTGCGGTCTCGATCGTTCCCCTGCTTGCCCCAGCGCGGATCGTTAAGTGACATAGTTCGTTCGGCCCGTCATTACAAGGCTGTCAGCCGGCATCGGCCGATAGCGCGGTGGTCACGTGGTCAGGATCGGATTGGCCCCGCCCGGGCCGGGCGAGCGCCCTTTCGGACAGCGCTTGGCGCAGAGAATCGAGCCCCAGCCCGCTGCGAGCGCTCAGAAAAACGCGGCGTATGGTACCACAGTCGTCCCGCTCGACACCCGGCTCGGCGTGGGTCAGGTCGATCTTGTTCCAGACCATCAACTGCGGAATGCTACCCGCGCCGATCTCTTCGAGGACGGCATTGACCGCGGCGATCTGCGCCTGGCGATCGTCGCTCGCGGAATCCACCACGTGGATCAGCAGATCGGCGCTGGCCGTCTCCTCCAGCGTGGCATGGAACGCCGCCACCAGCTGGTGGGGAAGGTCGCGGATGAATCCGACCGTGTCGGACAGCACGACGTGGCCGGCCTCCCCCAGAAAGACCCGGCGGCTGGTGGTGTCCAAGGTCGCGAACAGCTGGTCGGCGGCATAGCTGCCGGCCTTGGTGATCGCATTGAACAGTGTCGACTTGCCGGCGTTGGTGTAGCCCACCAGCGACACCGACCCGACCTCGCGGCGCTCCCGCGCCCGCCGCCGCACCTTGCGCTGCTTCTCGTGGGTCTTCAGGCGTGAGCGCAGCAACTTGACGCGCTGGCCCAGCAGGCGGCGGTCGGTCTCGAGCTGCTTCTCACCGGGTCCGCGCAGGCCGATGCCGCCCTTCTGGCGCTCGAGGTGGGTCCAGCCGCGCACCAGCCGCGTCGACAGGTGCTCGAGCTGGGCCAGTTCGACCTGCAGCTTGCCCTCGTGGCTTTTTGCCCGCAACGCGAATATGTCGAGGATCAGGGTGTTGCGGTCGACCACCCGGCACTCGAGTTCGCGTTCCAGGTTGCGCTGCTGGCCGGGCGACAACTCGTGGTTGAAGATCACCACGTCGGCGCCGGACGAACGGATCAGTGTCGCGATCTCGGCGACCTTGCCACGGCCCGCGAACAACGCCGGGTCCGGCGCCCGCCGGCGCGCGGCGACCGTGGCGACGACCTCGGCGCCGGCACTGGCGATCAGCAGCGCAGCCTCGGACATGCGCTCGGCGGTCGCGCCCTCGCCGAAGTCGAGCTGGACGAGGATCGCCCGACTACCCGAGGCCGGACGCTCAAACATCGATGCTCATCGGGGCTTCGTCACCGCCCCCGAAAGCCAATGGCCGACTCAGCTGGCGTCACCCTGGTCGTGCTGGAAATTGACCGGGCGGGCCGGCACCACGGTGGAGATGGCATGTTTGTAGACCATCTGCGTAACAGTGTTCTTGAGCAAGACCACATACTGGTCGAAAGACTCGATCTGGCCCTGCAGCTTGATGCCGTTGACCAGGTAGATCGATACCGGAATGTGTTCGCGGCGCAGCGTGTTCAGGAAAGGGTCTTGGAGAAGTTGCCCCTTGTTGCTCATTTTATGGACCTCTTTGTAGTTGGCTGGCTAATCTAAAGGATTTTACGCTGCACTGCAACATGCCGCCCGGGCAGTCGGCGTATCGGCCTTCAGGGTGTGGATCACGCTTTGTTCGCGTAAGGGTTGTGCGACGTCTTGAATTGTATCCGCAATGGCGTCCCCTGCAGTTTGAACGCCTCGACGAAGGATCTCTCAAGATATCTCACATAGGCCGCGGGTACGTGCTCGAGCGCATTGCCATGCACGACGATCACCGGCGGGTTGCTGCCGCCCTGGTGCGCGTAGCGCAACTTCGGCCTGAACTGGCCGTGGCGGGGTGGCTGCTGGCGGCTTACGGCGTCGAGCAGGGTACGGGTCAGGCGCGGCGTCGCCATCTTGGCCATTGCCGCGGCGTAGGCGGCATCCACCGACTTCATGATGGCACCTATGCCCTGCCGCCTGAGCGCCGATACGTGGTGAAAGCGGGCGAAACCGAGGAAGCCCAGTTTGCGCGAGAGATCGAGCTTGAGCCGCTCGCGGCGATAGTCGTCGACGCTGTCCCACTTGTTCACGGCGACCACCAGCGCCCTGCCGCTGTCCACGACGAACCCCGCGATGTGGGCATCCTGGTCGGCGATGTCCTGGCTGGCGTCGAGCACCAGCACGACCACGTTGGCCTGCTCGATAGCCTGCAGGGTCTTGACCACCGAGAACTTCTCGACCGACTCGAACACCTTGCCACGGCGGCGCAGACCCGCGGTGTCGATCAGCGTGTAGCCGCGCCCGCCCCGCTCGAACGGGATCGCGATCGCATCGCGGGTGGTGCCCGGCATGTCGAAGGCGATCACCCGCTCCTCGCCGAGCAGGGTGTTCACCAGGGTCGACTTGCCGACGTTCGGCCGCCCGACGATCGCGACCCGTGGCCCGCGGCCGGAGTCTTCCTCGTCGGGCCCTTCGGCCGGCGCCGGCAGTCCTTCCAGCACCTCGTCGATCAGCGCCCTGACACCGTCGCCATGGGCCGCCGAGATGGCCATCGGCGCGCCCAGCCCCAGCGCGTGGAATTCTGCCGCGGCGACGCCCCGGTCACGGCCCTCGGCCTTGTTGACCACCAGCCGCACCGGCCGGTCGCAGCGGCGCAGATAGACCGCGATCTCCTCGTCGTGGGGCGACAGGCCGCTGCGCCCATCCACCAGGAACAACAGCACGTCGGCCTCGGCGATCGCCTGCTCCGCCTGCCGCGCCATCTCATGGACGATGCCATCCTTGGCCACCGGGTCGAATCCCGCGGTGTCGACCACCAGGTAATCGCGACCGCCGAGCCGGCCGATGCCGTACTGGCGGTCACGGGTGAGGCCGGGCTGGTCGGCGACCAGCGCGTCGCGGCTGCGCGTCAGCCGATTGAACAGCGTCGATTTGCCGACATTGGGCCGGCCGACCAGCACGATCGTGGGTTTCACTGCCAGGCCGTCCGCTCAGCGCGCGATGAACACGAAGATGCCGCCATCGACGGTCTGTACCGCGACCCGGTCCTTCGCCAGCGGCTCGAGCGGCACCGCGACACCACTGCCGTCGGTTTCGGCGCGGGCCACCAGGGCACCGTCGTCGCGACGCAGCATCGAGACGTAGGCCTGGGCGTCGCTGACCAGCACGAAATCGCCGAGCAGCAGTGGCCGACCGACGGCCCGGCCCGCCATCTTGTCCTGCTTCCAGACGCTGGCACCGGTAGCGGCATCGAGCGCGATCACCGCATCGCCCTCGTCGGTCAGGTAGATATGGCTGCCGTCGGTGGTCAGCCCCACCGCGCTCGAGATCTCGCGTGACCACACCAGGTTGCCGTCCCTCGCGTCGAAGCAGGCGACGCGGCCCTGGAAGGCCACCGCACAGATGTTGCGGCCGGCCAGTACCGGCGTGCCGACGACGTCGGCGATCCGTTCGAGTTCGGTCGTACCCTTCGGCAGAGCCACCGTCAGCTCCCACAACGCACCGCCGTTGGAGAGGTTGATGGCGACCATCTTGCCACCCGGGAAACCCGTGACACCGACGTTCTCGTCGGTCAGCATGCCGACGCTCGCACGCAACGCGAGGGCCGGGGTCGGCCGCTGGTAGACCCACATGCGGCGGCCGTCCGCGGGCGAAAAGCCGAACACCCGGCTGTCGGAGGCGCGCACCGCCACCGCGATGCCGGTCACTGCCGGCACCGCCAGCACCTCCGCGCCGACCTTGGCACGCCATTTCTCGGAACCGTCGGCAGCGTCCAGCGCGATCGCGTCGCCGCTCTGCGTGATCACCACCGCCAGCCGACCGTCGCTGCCGACACCGGCGGACAAGGGGCGATCGAGGTCGACCCGCCATTTCTGCTGCCCGTCGTCGCGACGCTCGACGACGCCATCGACACCGGCGACGATCACCGATTGCCGGCCGATCACGGCCGGCGCGGGATGATAGACCGGCGACCCCGCGACGCGTGTCTTCCACGCCAGTTCGAGTCGCGCCTCCGCTACGAACTCCGGCAGCGGCGGCATTTCGCGGTCGGAACCGAAAGTACCGCAGCCGACCAGCGTCGCGGCGGCCAGCAGCGGAACCACCCGCCGCCAGGCCTTCGAGCCCGACGCTCGGGGCTTCGGCGCGGCGGCCGCGAATCCGCAGGCCGGCCGTCTCACCGGGCGCCCCCCAGCGCGTCCAGCTTGACCTGGACGATCTCGCGCACACGTGCCGCGCTGCCACCGGTCGCCGTGTCGAGCGCCTTGCGGTAGGCCTCGCGGGCCTCGTCGAGATTGCCGTCGGCGGCGAGGATGTCGCCGCGCAGGTCGGCAAAGCCGGCCGCCAGCTCGTCCACCGGTGCCGCCGCCAGCGTCGACAGCGCGGCGGCATGATCGCCCTGGTCGAACTGCAGCGCCGCCAGTCGCAGGCGCGCAATGTCCCTCACCGACGCCTCCGGGGCATTCGTCACCACCCACGACAGCTGGCTCGCTGCGTTCTGCAGATCATTGGCCTGGGCCTGGATCTTGCCGGATGCCAACGCGCCGAGATAGGCATAGGCCGTCGAATCGTAGTTCTGCAGGATGCGTCCGGCGGCTTCGCGCGCCTGCTGCGGATTGCCCTCGGCAGTCAACACGCTGGCGTACAGCGCCGACGCTTCGCTGGCCTGGCCATCACGATGGTTCTGCCACACCGATCGCCCGACCACCGCCATCAGCACGATGACGCCCAGCGCCACCAGCTTCTTGCCGTACTCGTCCCACCACGCCTTCAGCTGGGAGATCTGCTCCTGTTCCTCGAGGTCAAACGCCGCCATCGTCACCGTCCACTTGTAAGATTTCGTCCATCATTGCTTCGACCAGCCGATCCACCGCAACCCGTCGCTGCTCGCCCCCGCGCAGGGGCTTGAGGCTGACCTCGCCGGCTGCCGCCTCGTCCTCGCCGATCAGCAGCGCGATCTCGGCACCGCTGGCGTCCGCCTTCTTCATCTGCGACTTGAAGCTGCCGCCGCCGCAATGCATCAGCACGTCGAGGCCCGCCCCACGCAAGGCTTCGGCCACCCGGAACGCCAGGCGCCCGGCGGCGTCACCGACATGGACCAGGTAGGCATCGGGTACGACGCGCTCGCCACCGCCACCACCCGCCTGCCACAGCGCCAGCACCCGTTCGACGCCGATCGCGAACCCGGCCGCCGGCGCCGGCTTGCCGCCGAGTTGCTCGACCAGGCCATCGTAACGTCCGCCGGCACAAACGGTACCCTGGGCGCCGAGGCTGTCGGTCACCCACTCGAACACGGTGCGGTTGTAGTAATCGAGCCCGCGTACCAGCCGCGGGTTTATCGAAAACGCGATGCCGGCATCCTTCAGTACCCGCTGGACCGCGTCGAAATGGGCCAGCGACTCCTCGCCGAGGTAGTCGATCAGCTTCGGTGCCGCCTCGACCAAGGCCTGCAGTTCGGGGTTCTTGGTATCGAGTATGCGCAGCGGGTTGCTGTGGAGCCGCCGCCGGCCATCGTCGTCGAGCTGCTCGTGGCGGGCCTGCAGGTAGTCCACCAGCGCGCCGCGATGGGCGGCGCGCTCGGCAGCGCTGCCGAGGGAATTGAGCTCGAGCCTGAGGTCGTGCAGCGCGAGGTCGTCCCACAGGCGCGCCCCCATCAGGATCAGCTCGGCGTCGATGTCCGGCCCGGCATGGCCGAGGGCCTCCACCCCGATCTGGTGGAACTGGCGGTAGCGCCCCTTCTGCGGCCGCTCGTGGCGATACATCGGGCCATGGTAGTAGAGGCGCTGCGGGCCGGCGTGCAGCAGCTTGTGCTGGATCACCGCGCGCACGCAGGAGGCGGTGCCCTCCGGACGCAATGTCAGTTCGTCGCCGTTCAATGCATCGACGAAGGAGTACATCTCCTTCTCGACGATGTCGGTGACCTCGCCGATGGCGCGCTTGAAGAGCGGAGTCGGCTCGACCAGCGGCATCCGGATCGGCCGATAGCCGTAGGCCCGCAGCCAGTCGCGGACGATCTCCTCGAACGCGTCCCAGGCCTCCGCCTCGTCGGACAGGATGTCGTTCATGCCGCGCACGGCTTGCAATATCTGGCTCATGGATCCGTTACTTGCCGTAGCCGCGATCAGCGCACAGCGCCCTTGCGGGGATAGCGTCGCGCGACATAGCGCTCGATGATCGCCTTGAACTCTTCGGCGATTCCCGCGCCGCGCAGGGTGACCGTCTTCTCGCCGTCCTCGAACACCGGCGCCGCGGGCGATTCGCCGGTGCCGGGCAGCGAGATGCCGATGTTCGCATGCTTGCTCTCGCCGGGCCCATTGACCACGCAGCCCATCACCGCCAGCGTCAGGTTCTCGACACCGTCGTGGGCCTCGCGCCAGCGCGGCATGTTGTCTCGCACGAAGCGCTGCACTTCGGCCGCCAGTTCCTGGAAGAAGGTGCTGGTGGTGCGGCCACAGCCCGGGCAGGCGGTGACCATCGGCGTGAATGCGCGCAGACCCATGGTCTGCAGGATCTCCTGGGCGACCACCACCTCCTGGCTGCGACGGCCGCCGGGTTCCGGCGTCAGCGACACCCGGACGGTGTCGCCGATGCCTTCCTGCAGCAGCACCGCGAGCGCCGCGGTCGAGGCGACGATGCCCTTCGACCCGATGCCGGCCTCGGTCAGACCGAGGTGCAGCGGATAGTCGCAGCGCTCAGCCAGATCGCGGTAGACGGCGATCAGGTCCTGCACCGAGGACACCTTGGCCGAGAGGATCATGCGGTTCGCGCCGAGGCCGTACTCCTCGGCCTTGCGCGCCGATTCCAGCGCCGACGCGACCAGCGCCTCGCGCATCACCTCGCCGGCGCCACGCGGCGCCGCGCGCCCGGCGTTGTCGTCCATGATGCGGGCCAGCACCGATTGGTCGAGGCTACCCCAATTGACCCCGATCCGCACCGGCTTGTCGTAGCGGCAGGCGATCTCGACGATCGCCGCGAAGCGCGAATCGCGCTGCGCGCCGGCACCGACATTGCCCGGGTTGATGCGGAACTTGGCCAGCGCTTCGGCGCAGGCCGGATGTTCACCGAGCAGGGTATGGCCGTTGTAGTGGAAGTCGCCCACCAGCGGCACCTCCAGATTCATCCGCGCGAGATGCTCGCGGATCTCGGGAACCGCTTTCGCGGCCGCAGCATTGTTGACCGTGAGCCGTACCAGCTCGGAACCGGCACGCGCCAGCTCCGCGACCTGGACCGCAGTGCCGATGACGTCGGCGGTGTCGGTGTTGGTCATCGACTGCACGACGATCGGCGCGCCCCCGCCGATCGCGACACCGGCCACGTCCACCTGCCGGGTCGCGCGCCGCGGCCATGGCGCCGCCGTGATGGCCTTGTCGCCGGCGTTCATTGCAGTTTCAGTCGGGCGACGCTGACCCGCGTGTGCCTGGTCAGATCCACCGGCTGCCCGTCATGCTGCAGGGTGACCTTGGAGGCATTGCCGATCACCAGCGCGAAGGGCGGCTTGCCCTCCAGCTTCTCGACCGTACCGGCCTGGCCGATGCGCGACATGATGATCCGCCCCGAGCCGTCCCGCACCTCGACCCAGGCATCCTCCGAAAAGCGAAACACCAGGCTCTGCTGACCGGCGGCAGCGGGCTCGCCGGCCTGCCGGGCCGCCTCCTGCGCGGTGTCGCCGGCGCCGTCTGCGGCGGTCGCCGTCGGTTCACCCGCCACTGCCCCGGTCATCGCGACCGCCGCGCCAGCGGCTGACGGCGCCTCGCCCGCCGGCGCTGCCACAGCCTCGGTCGCGGCCGCCGGCCTCGCTTCGTCGCCACCATCGGCCATCGCGCCGGCAGCCGCAGTGCCGACCGCCTCGACCGCCGCCGGCAGCACAGCGCCGGGCTGCGCTGCAGCCACGCCGCCGTCGTCGACGGTGCCGCCGGGCGGCGTGCCGTCGGCCGGCCGGGCCGGCAGCACCTCGACCGCGGCGGGAACGCCCTGCAGCGGTGGCGTCATCGCCGGAGCCTGGAACGCCGGTCGCTCCTGCGGCAGGCTGTCGACGCCCCGCTCGGAGGGCGCTTCGGGCTGCTGGAACCAGTCGAAGTACCAGCCCGCAGCCACCACCATCAGCAGGGCGACCGCCAGCAGCGCCGCCGGGAACACCGACGGGCGCAGGCGTGCGTCCGGCGACGGCATCGTGCCACGGGCGTTCGAGATCGGCGCCAGCTCCATCGCGCCGACACCGTCGGCGTGCTCGGCCGCATCCAGCAGCGGCTGCGGGTCGAGTTCGAGGAAACGCGCGTAGTTCTTCAGGAAGCCTCGCGCGAAGGCGCGGCCGGGCAACAGGTCGAAGCGCTCGGTCTCGAGCGCCTCGACCTGGCGCGGATTCAACTTCAGCGAATAGGCCACGTCACCGATGGTCAGGCCGCGCATCTCGCGGGCCGAGCGCAACTGGGCGCCGACCGACAGCGTCGGGCGCACATCGCTGTCGAAATACTGGGGAGCGGTATCTGCGTTCACTCGAACTGTCCCTTGCTGTAGTTCTCGTACTCGCGCGAGGTCGGGAAGCGCGAGCGCAACTGGGCCGCGTAGGCCTGCTCGTTGTCCCGGTTGCCGGCGCGGCGCTCGATGCGAATGCCGAGCCACAGCGAGTCGGGTGTCGGATCGGCCAGTTCGTGCACCTCGGCGAGATAGTGCCTGGCGGCCTCGACGGCGCCCCGGCGATAGGCGATCGCCGCCAGTTGGTAGCGCGCCAGGGCGTTTTTCGGGTCGGCCTCGGCGGCGCGCACGAACTGGTCCTGCGCGGCGGCATCGTCGCCAAGCCGAAGGTGGCACAGACCGGCATTGGTATAGGGCCGTGTCGGCGTCCGGTAATAGGGGTTGTGCACCACCGCCGCGAGACGCTCGAGACCCTGCTTCTCCTCACCCATCGCGCACAGAAACCAGCCGTAGCTGTTGTTGATCTCCGGGTCGCCGGGGGCCAGCCGCGCCGCCTGCTCGAAGCTGCGCCGGGCCGATGCCGGATCCTCCAGGAACATGTACACCTGGCCCAGCAGATGGTAGGTCGGGGCATAGCCGGGATCGATCGACTGGGCCAGTCGCGCCTCGTCGAGGGCCACGCCGAAGCGCTGGGCCTGAAAATAGGCGGTACCGAGTTCGACATGGATCTTCGCCGCCGCCTGGGCGTCGGTCGTGGTCGGCAACTCGGACACCGGACGCTGGGCGCTGCCGACGATCGGCGCCATGCCCACGCCGGCACAAGCGGCCAGCATCAGCAGGGTCAGGCCCGCCAGGGCAGACTTCATGACTTGGTCTCCATCTCGGCCAGCCGGATGGTCCTGCGGCTGCGATCCTTCACTCGTCCCGCCAGCTGACCGCAGGCGGCATCCACGTCGTCGCCCCGGGTCTTGCGCGTGGTGGCGACGATACCCGCCTCGGCGAGGGCGCCTGCGAAGCGCCGGATTCGCGACGCGGGGCTGCGCGAGAACGGCGCCCCCGGGAACGGGTTGAACGGTATCAGATTGAACTTGCACGGCACCTCGCCGGCGATCGCGACCAGTTCGCGGGCGTGGCCGTCGCTGTCATTGACACCGTCGAGCATCACATATTCGAAGGTCACGAAGTCGCGCGGCGCTCGGTCCAGGTAGCGCCGGCATGCCGCCAGCAACTTCGCCAGCGGATACTTGAGGTTGATCGGCACCAGGCGGTCGCGCAGCGCGTCGTTGGGCGCATGCAGCGACACCGCCAGCGCCACCGGGCATTCCTCCCGCAGCCGGTCCATCGCCGGCACGATGCCGGCGGTCGATACCGTGACGCGGCGGCGCGACAGGCCGTAGGCGTGGTCGTCGAGCATCAGGCGCAGCGCGGTGATGACGTTGTCGAGATTGGTCAGCGGCTCGCCCATGCCCATCATCACGACGTTGCTGACCACCCGCTCGCCGTCGGCGCCGCCGCCGAGCAGGCGGTTGGCGAGCCACAGCTGGCCGATGATCTCGGCAGCACTGAGGTTGCGATTGAATCCCTGCTTGCCGGTCGAGCAGAACGCGCAGTCGAGGGCGCAACCAGCTTGCGAGGACACGCACAGCGTGCCGCGCGTGGCTTCCGGGATGAACACCGTCTCGACCGCGTTTCCGGCGCCGACGTCGAGCAGCCACTTGCGCGTGCCGTCCGCGGAGATGCGGTCGGAGATCGGCTGCGGAGGCCGCACGCAGGCCTGCTCGGCGAGGCGCGCACGCAGGGCCTTGGCGACATCGGTCATCGCATCGAAATCGGTGCAGCCCTCGCGATGCAGCCAGCGCATGACCTGGCGCGCGCGGAACGGTTTCTCGCCCTGCGCGGCGAACCACGCGACGAGGCCGTCGACATCGAATTCCAGCAGATTGACCGGGGTAGGATTCATCGGATCGTCGGCGGCGGGCGAGGCTGCCCATCGCCGCTGCGCGCCTGTCAACGCGAGTAGACGTTCATGCCCGGAAAGAAGAAGGCCACCTCGACAGCCGCGGTCTCGGCCGCATCCGAGCCGTGCACCGCGTTGGCGTCGATCGACTCGGCGAAATCCGCGCGGATCGTTCCCGGCGCGGCATCCCTGGGGTTGGTCGCCCCCATCAGATTGCGGTTCTTGGCGATCGCGTCCTCACCCTCGAGCACCTGCACCATCACCGGTCCCGACGTCATGAACTCGACCAGATCCTTGTAGAACGGGCGCTCCTTGTGCACAGCGTAGAACTGGCCGGCTTCCTGCGCCGACAGGTGCACCATCCGCGCCGCCACGATCGTCAGGCCGCCTTCCTCGAAGCGCTGGTAGATCCGGCCGATCACGTTCTTTGCGACCGCGTCGGGTTTGATGATGGAAAGGGTTCGTTCGATTGCCATGTATTGCTCCGGGTCAGATAGAGCTGCGCTGCAGCGTAACGCGCCATTTTAGCAGCAAAGGCCCTGCGCCTACCCGCAAGCGCAAAGGCGCACCGCGTCTGCGCGGGCGCAGCAAGCGGCCACGAGCGCCGTCGCCGTTTCAGTCGGCCGCGGGATCGAAGCCGGTGGCCCGGTACACGGCCTCGACCAGTTCGCGGCCGATGCGATCGGCCATCTTCCGGTGCACCGGCAGCAAGGCGTGGCGGAACGCAGCCCGCTCTTCCGCGGTGAGTTCATAGACTTCTGTACCTCCGGACGCCTTGACCCGCGCGATGGCCTCGGCGTTTTCCTTCGCGGCGATGCCGTTCGCGTAGGAGGTGGCCTCGGCCAGTGCCCGCTCGAGAGCTGCCCGGATGGCCCACGGCAGCGACTCCCAGAAGCGCAGGTTGGCCAGCACCGCGTAGCCGAGGTAGCCGTGGCGCGAGATCGTCACATCGGACTGCACTTCGTGCATGTGCTGGGTGTACAGATTGGAGTGGGGGTTCTCGGTGCCGTCCACGACGCCCGCCCGCAGCGCATCGAAGACCTCGGAGAAGGCCATCACCTGCGGCTGCGCACCGAGCGCACGCATCTGTTCGTGCAACACTTGCGAAGACTGGATCCGCATGCGCAGGCCGCGCAGATCCTCGGGCCGGTGGATCGGCCGGTTGGCCGAGAACGACTTGAAGCCATTGTCCCAGAAGGCCAGCCCCTTGATGCCGCGCGGCTCGAGCGATTCCAGGAGCCGCTCGCCGACCTCGCCGCCGGTGACCCGGTGCAGTTCCTCCTCGCTGTCGAACACGAAGGGAAGATCGAAAACTTCGAAGCTGCGCATGCCGAGCGGGCTGAACTTGGCCAGCGAGGGCGCAATCATCTGCACCGCACCGAGTTGCAGCGCCTCGAACTCTTCCTTGTCCTTGTACAGGGTGCTGTCGGGAAAGACCTCGACCCGCACCGCGCCGCCCGAATACTTCTCGGCGAGTTCCTTGAAACGCTGGGCCGCCTTGCCCTTGGGCGTGCCCACCGCCACCACGTGACTGAACTTGATCACGATCGGCTCCGCCGCGCACGGCAGCGACAGCATCAGCGACAGCAGCACCGCAAGCAGGATTCGCATGGCTCGATCAGGGTAGCCGGCCCGGTGCCGCTCGGGGCACCGCCGCCATTGGTCGTCAATTCTGTGCATGCCGCGCGGTGTTCGGCAAGTCGCCAAGCGGCGTAGAGTGCACCGCCGGAGCCCTCTCCCGGCCGCCGGCCGGTGGCGCACGAGGCAAACGCGGCGCCCGTCCGCGTGCCCCAGGAGACGATCGATGACCACGCCCACCATCGCCGCGCCCACGACCGCCGTCGGCCACCCCGCCGCGTGGCGCTGGCGCCTTCCCTACCTGCTGCTGGCGTTGTTCATCGGCGCGATATTGTCGCTGGTCTGGCTGGTGCGCAGCAACGACCTCGAGGAGCAGCGCGCGACGCTGATCAACGACGTGCTGTGGATTGAACAGAACCTGCGCTTCCAGCTCGACAAGAACGCCGACCTGCTGGCCGAACTCGGCCCCGACCTGCTCGGCGAGGACGGCATGAGCTACAACGCCGCGGCCCGCGCGACGCGCATGATCCAGCCCGGCAATCCCGTGCGGCAGGTGATCTGGATGGTGCCCGACGGCAGCATCGGCGGCGCCATGCCGCGGCTGGAGGTGATGCCTCCGCCGTGGGGCGAGGCCGCGGCGATCGCCGAGCTGCCGTCCGGTGCGCTGTTCCGCCTGGCCGCCGCCAGCGGCCGCGCGGTGTTCGGCCCGGTGTATCGGGCGATCGGCAACGACGTGCGCTTCGCGGTGTTCGTGCCCTACTACCGGGGCAGCGAATTCGCCGGCGTGGTGATCGGCATCCATTCGCTGCGCGATCTGATCATCCGTGAGGTGCCGTGGTGGTTTTCCGAACGCTACGAACTGAGCATTCTCGACGCCGCCGGCGACGAAATCGTGTCCAAGTCCAAGGTCGACGCGCTGGCCACCGAAATGGAGTACCAGATCCCGCTCGACCCGCCCGGGCGCGGGGCCTCGTTGCGGGTCCGGCCCTATCGCGCCCAGGTGCGCTGGGTGGCGGTGCTGCTCGGCGGCGCGATCGCGCTGCTCGGCGCCGGCGTGGTCTGGAGCGTGTGGCAGTTGCGGCGCCACATGGTGCGTCGCCAGGAGGCCGAACTCGCGTTGCGCGAGGAATACGCGTTCCGCCGCGCGATGGAGGACTCGCTGCTGACCGGCTTGCGCGCCCGCGACATGGAAGGGCGGATGATCTACGTCAATCCGGCCTTCTGCCGGATGGTCGGCTTCGGCGAAGACGAACTGATCGGCCACGCGCCACCGATGCCGTACTGGGACCCCGACGAACTCGCCCGCACCCAGGCCCTGCACGAATACGTCCTGGCCCGCGGCACCACCGGCGACGGCATCGAGATCCAGCTCAAGCGCCGCAACGGGGAACGCCTCGACGCCCTGATCTTCGAAGCGCCGCTGATCGATGCCCAGGGGCGCCAGACCGGCTGGATGGGCTCGGTGCTCGACATCACCGACCAGAAACGCGCGCAGCGCCTCGCCCGCCAGCAGGAGGAGCGCCTGCAGGCGACCTCGCGGCTGATCACGATGGGCGAGATGGCGTCGACCCTGGCCCACGAGCTGAATCAGCCGCTGACCGCGATCGCCAGCTACGCCACCGGCTGCCTGAACCGGCTCGACCAGGGCGCGATGGATCCCGACGAGATGCGCGCGGTGCTCGGCAAGCTCGGCAAGCAGGCGCAGCGCGCGGGCCAGATCATCCGCCGGGTGCACGACTTCGTGCGCCGCAGCGAACCGAAGCGCGAGCGCCTCGACCTGAACGCCATCGTGCGTGAATCGGTGGGCCTGGTCGAGCCGGACGCGCGCAAGCGGGCGGTGGACATCGAGGTCGCATTGACCGACCCCCTGCCATTCACCCAGGCCGACCCGGTGATGGTCGAACAGGTGGCGATCAACCTGATCCGCAACGGCATGGATGCGATGAAGGCGATCCCCGCCAGCCGGCGGCGGCTGCGGGTGGGCACCGGCTGCACCGCCCACGAGGTCGCGATCCGCGTCGCCGACCAGGGCAGCGGCATTCCGCCGGAGCTGGCGCGCCGGCTTTTCGAACCCTTCTTCACGACCAAGAGCGAGGGCATGGGCATGGGCCTGAACATCTGCCGCTCGATCGCCGAGCTGCACCACGGACGACTGGTGTTCGAAGACAACCCCGACGGTGGTACGATTTTCACGTTGTGGTTGCCCCTGTCACCCAAATGAACCAGGCGCCTCTCGCCCACATCGTCGATGACGACGAAGCCATTCGCGACGCGCTCGAATGGCTGTTCCAGACGCGCGGCGTGGCGTGCCGCAGCTGGTCGTCCGCGGAAGCCTTCCTCGACGCCCTGCAGCCTGACTGGCGAGGCTGCATCGTGCTCGACATCCGCATGGACGGGATGAGCGGCCTGGCCTGCTTCGACGTGCTGCGCGAGCGCGAGTGCACCCTGCCGGTGATCTTCCTGACCGGCCACGGCGACGTGCCGATGGCGGTCTCGGCGCTGAAGAACGGGGCCTTCGACTTCGTCGAAAAGCCGTTCAACGACAACGACCTGGTGGACCTCGTGGACAAGGCGCTGGAGGCGGACGCCCGCAAACAGGCGCAGATCGCCACCCGCGACACCGTCGCCCAGCGGCTGGCCAGGCTGACCACACGCGAGTCCGAAGTGATGGAGCTGATCCTGGCCGGCAAGTACAACAAGGTGATCGCCGACAAGCTCAACATCTCGATGCGTACCGTCGAGGTGCACCGTGCCCGGGTGTTCGAGAAGATGGGCGTGCGCTCGGCGGTCGAGCTCGCCCAGGCGCTGGCGACGAGCGGCCTCAGGGAGTCTCGCGAAGACGAGTGACAACGCCCGCGGGCGCGCGCCACGACGGCACTAGGCCGATTTCGCCGGCGGCGCAGGCCGCCGCCGCCTCGATTCCCAGTTCCGCCGCCCAGCACGGCCGCCCGTCCACCCGCAGCACCGGCAGTCGCGCGCGCATCCAGGGCGGCACGCCGGCCTCCTGGGCGAGCGACTTGAAATCGCGCGACGGTCCACCGGCGCGCGGCCGCAGGCGGTCGCCGTCACGCCGCGGCGAGACCGTGACCCGGCCGTCGAGCGCCCGCGGCGACAGGCCGCCGCCGGCCCGCCGCGCGAACACCATTTCGCCGCCGCCCCAGTCGAGCCGTTCCTCGCCGTGCCATTCCAGCGACATGGGCTCGGCTCGTGCGGCAGGTTGCAGCCAGAAGTGGCCACGGTAGCGGCACAGCTCGGCGTCGCCCAGATCGATGCACAGCGGTCGCTCGACGGCCGCCTCGCCGAGCTGGCGTGCCGCCTCGAGCAGGCGGGCACGGCCCGGGGGGCGGCCACCGAGGTGACGGATCCGCCAGCGCAGCAGGTTGCGCAGGCGTGCCGCCTCGAGCCCGGCCAGCGCGCCGTCGGGTGCCGACACATCGCCGCCGCCCAGGGCCTGCCAGTCGATCGCCGCCAGCCGATCGAGCAGGGCCTCGCCCTCGCGAAAGTTCTCGGCCGCCGACGCCAGTCGCTCGGCCACCGCCGGGAAGCGCCGGCGCATGCCGGGCATCAGCTCGTTGCGGATGTAGTTGCGGTCGAAGTCGGCCACCTGATTGCTCTCGTCCTCGATCCAGCGCAAGCCCCGGCCGCGTGCCCACGCCTCGATGTCGGCGCGTCGCAGCGCGAGCAGCGGGCGCAGCAGTGCGGCACCACCGGGCCGCGGCGCGAGCTCCGCCATCGCAGCGGCGCCGCGCAGGCCGGTGCCCCGCAGCAGGCGGTAGAGCAGCGTTTCCGCCTGGTCGTCGGCATGGTGCGCGAATGCCAGGAAATCCGCCGGCTGCGCCGCCAGCGCCGCCATCCGGGCAGTCCGCGCCGCCGCCTCCAGGCCCTGGCCGGCGACCTCGACATGGACCCGCCGCAGCGTGCAGGGCACGCTCAGCCGCGCGCACAGCTCTGCGCAGAAATCCGCCCAGCGCCCGGCCTCGGGACTGAGGCCGTGATCGACATGGCAGGCCGACAGCGCGATCGCGCCGCCCCGACAGCAGCGCTGCAGGGCGTGCAGCAACACCACCGAATCGACCCCGCCGGACAGCGCGACACAGATCCGCCCGGCTGCGATGCGATGCCGTCCGAGACAGGCCCGGACCGCAGCCTCGGGATCAGCGGGGCACGGCTTCCTTGAACCGGCCATAGGCCATCAGCCGCTCGTGGCGCTTGGCGAGCAATTCGTCGGTCTGCAGCTCACCGAGCTGGCGCAGCGCGTCGGCGATCGCCTTGCGCAGGCTCTGGGCCATCGCTGCATGGTCGCGATGGGCACCGCCGACCGGCTCGTTGACGACCTTGTCGATCATCCCCAGCGACTTCAGCCGGGCCGCCGTGATGCCCATCGTCTCGGCCGCCTCGGCGGCCTTTTCGGCGCTCTTCCACAGGATCGATGCGCAGCCCTCCGGCGAGATCACCGAGTAGGTCGAATACTGCAGCATCTGCAGCTGGTCGCCGACCGCGATCGCCAGCGCGCCACCCGAGCCGCCCTCGCCGATCACCGTGCAGATCAGCGGCACCTTGAGTTCCGCCATGACGTACAGATTGTGTCCGATGGCCTCCGACTGGCCACGCTCCTCGGCGCCGATGCCCGGGTAGGCGCCAGGGGTGTCCACGAAGGTGATCACCGGCAGATTGAATTTCTCTGCCAGCCGCATCAGGCGCATCGCCTTGCGGTAGCCCTCGGGGCGCGGCATGCCGAAATTGCGGAAGATCTTCTCCTTGGTGTCACGCCCCTTCTGATGGCCGATGACGACGCACGACCGGCCGTCGAATCGGGCCAGCCCGCCGATGATCGCCTTGTCGTCGGCAAACGCGCGATCGCCGTGCAGTTCCTGGAACTCGGTGAACATGTGGCGCACGTAGTCGAGCGTGTAGGGCCGCTGCGGGTGACGTGCCACCTGGGCGATCTGCCACGGCGTGAGCTTGGCGTAGATGTCCCGGGTCAGCGTCTGGCTCTTCTTTTCGAGACGGGAGATCTCCTCGGAAATATCCACTGCCGAATCGTCCTGAACGAAGCGAAGTTCTTCGATCTTGGCCTCAAGTTCGGCGATCGGCTGCTCAAAATCGAGAAAAACGTTTTTCATCGAGGACATGTCCGGAAACAAAGCGTGTCATTCTACACCTTGCGCAGCGCGCTCATCAGGGCCTCCGGCGCGCGTCTATAATCGCCGCACGTCCCCATTTCGGAAGACCGCCTTGAGCAAGCCCCTGTTCCAATCCAGCATCACCAGCCTGCCGCTGGTCGGACGCGGCAAGGTCCGCGACATCTATGCGGTCGACGACCATCACCTGCTGATCGTCACCTCCGACCGCCTGTCGGCCTTCGATGTCGTGCTGCCCGATCCGATCCCGGGCAAGGGTGCGGTGCTCACTGCGATGGCGTGCTTCTGGTTCGAGCGGCTCGCCCACGTGATCCCCAACCAGCTCACCGGCATCGCGCCGGAAGACGTCGTCGGCCCGGCCGAGCGCGACCAGGTAAGCGGGCGTGCGCTGGTGGTCAAGCGGCTGCGGCCGCTGCCGATCGAGGCCGTGGTGCGCGGCTACCTGATCGGCTCCGGCTGGAAGGATTATCGTGCAAGCGGCACCGTCTGCGGCGTCGCGCTGCCGCCGGGACTTGCCCAGGCGGCACGGCTGCCGCATCCGATCTTCACCCCGGCGACCAAGGCCGAAATCGGCGACCACGACGAAAACGTCAGCTTCGAACTTGCCAGCGCACGCTGCGCGGCGACCTTGCCGAACGGCGCCGCCCTGGCTGCCGAGGCACGCGACGCGGCGATGACCCTGTATGCCGAGGCGGCCGAGTACGCCCTGGCGCGCGGCATCATCATCGCCGACACCAAGTTCGAGTTCGGCATCGACGGCGCCGGCACCCTGCATCTGATCGACGAGGCCCTGACCCCGGACTCGTCGCGCTTCTGGCCTGCCGACAGCTATCGCGAAGGCATCAGCCCACCGTCCTTCGACAAGCAGTATGTCCGCGACTACCTCGAGACCCTGGACTGGAACAAGCGCGCGCCGGGGCCGCGGCTGCCGTCCGACGTGATCGCCGCGACCGCTGCGAAATATGCCGACGCCTTCGCGCTGCTGACCGGCAGCCGCCTGGCCTGAGCCCCGGGGCTTTCCGCCGTACGGCAGGAAACTTCGCGCCTCCTCCGGCTGTCTCATGGGCGTCGATTGGGCCCGCAGGAGGATGTCATGGACAAGCCTTTCCATTCACTCGACCGTCATTTCGATCTGCCGCGCATCGCGCTCGTCGAACACAGCCGCCCGCTCGCCTGGCTGAAGGCAGGATGGCGGGACATGGCGCGCAGTCCCCTCGCCAGCCTCTCCTACGGCGCGTTGTTCGCCGCCCTCGGCTATCTGATCATGGCCTACGCGATCGACAAGCCCTACCTGGGCACCGCCGCGGTCTCGGGCTTCATGCTGATCGGCCCGATCGCCGCCGCCGGTCTGTACGAAATCTCGCGGCGCCACGAGAGCGGCGAGCCCACCGGCTTCTTCGAGTCTCTCGGCGGCCTGCGCGGACACCGCGACGGCCTGTTCATGTTCGGCATCATGCTGGCGTTCATGCTGATCGTCTGGGAACGCCTGTCGGCGATGCTGTTCGCGCTGTTCTACCGGGGAGACATCGCCGACGTCGGCGGTTTCTTCAACCACATCCTGTTCTCCGGCGAGTACGTGCATTTCCTGATCGCCTACATGGTGATCGGCGGCACGCTGGCGGCGCTGGTGTTTGCGCTGACCGCGATCGCGGTGCCGATGGTGATGGATCGCGACACCGACGCGATCACCGCGATGATGACCAGCCTGCGGGCGATCGGCGCCAATCTGGGGGCGATGGCGCTGTGGGCGGTGATCATCGTCGCACTGATGGCGATTTCCTTCGCGACGATGATGATCGGTCTGGTCGTGTTGCTGCCGCTGCTCGGCCACGCCACCTGGCACGCCTATCGCGACCAGGTGGAACGTTAGCCGGCAGCCGCATCTGCGCAGGGGCTCATCCGCGCAGGGTCGCGAGCGCCTCGGCGTGGCGCCCCGAGGCGCGCGTCAGCGTCGCCCTGAGTTGCTCGCCGTCGATGCGGCCGAGCGCCTCCTCGGTCAGCGCCGCGCGGGAGATTCCGCCGAGGTCTTCGAACGGATCCTGGGTCTCGGCGCAGACGACGCCGATGTAGAGCACGTCGGACAGGCTGCGCGGCGGCCAGCCCTCGAAGTAGAGTTCCGCCTCCTCGACGGCGTCGGCGACGCTCTCCGGGGTTCCCAGCGCCATCAGCACTTCTCGCGAGATCCGCGGATTCCAGTAGCGGATCAGGTCTGCGAGTTCACTGTCCTCGGCGATCAGTTCCGGGAACTCGGAGGCCCGGGCGAGCAGGTAGAAGCTGCCGAGCTTATGGACCAGGCCCGCATACAAGGCCTGGTCCGGCAGCACACCGAACACATCGACGGCGATCGCCCAGGACAGCGCGGCGACCTCGATCGTGTGCCGCCACAGTTGATCGGCCTCGGCCCGCACACGGCGGTCCACCGACTGGGTGATCTGGCGCGCGACGAGCGCCAGCGCCATCGGCCGGATCGCGGCGGTGCCGACCCGCAGCACCCCGCTGCGAACGTCTGCAATCGGCTTGCCGCCGCGGTGATACAGCGGCGAATTGGCCATCCGGACGACGTGGGCGGCGAGCAGCGGCTCGACCGAGATCAGGCGCGAGACTTCGTCGATGCCGCACAGCGGATCGTCGAGCACCCGCTTGATGCGCAGGCACAGTTCCATGCAGGTGGGGAAATCGAGATCGCCGCTGGCGAGTTCTGCCTCCATGCGGCTGTAGAAACGCATCCCGCGTTCGCTGATTTGCTGCTCACTCATGCGTGCTCCTTGATTTTCGTCGGGCACCCCGCATCTGCGGCAACGCCCTGCCCACACTTTTTTCGGCACAATGGGCCGCAACTTGCGCAACTCGACAATTCGGACGACCGATGACCAATCCCCTGCTCGACTTTTCCAGCCTGCCGCGATTCGACCTGATCAAGCCCGAACATGTCGCGCCGGGCGTCTCCCGGGTCCTCGAATCCCTGCGCGACCTGGTCGGCGAACTGCAACGACTGCCCCAGCCCGGATGGGACAACTTCGTCGCGCCGCTCGAGGCCGCCGGCGAGTCCCTCGACCGCGCATGGGGCGTGGTCGCCCACATGCACGGCGTGATGGACCTGCCGGAGTGGCGTGACGCCTACAACGGCATGCTGCCGGAGGTCACCCGCTTCTACGCCGAGCTCGGCCAGAACCTGGCGCTCTTCGGGCAGTACCGCAAGATTCGCGACGGTGACGAGTTCGCGACCCTGAACCCCGCGCGCCAGCGCATCATCGATAACGCGATCCGCGACTTCCGGCTGTCCGGAGCCGAACTCGACGACCAGCACAAGCCGCGTTTCCAGGCTATCCAGGAGCGCCTTTCCGCCCTCGCCGCGAAATTTTCCGAGAACCTGCTCGACGCCACCAACGCCCACGCCGAATGGATCGACGACGAGGCCGGGCTCGCCGGCCTGCCTGCCGACGTCGTCGCCGCTGCGCGCGCCGCGGCCGCGAAGGGCGGCAGGTCCGGCTGGAAATTCACGCTGCACATGCCGTCCTACCTGCCGGTCATGCAGTACGCCGACAATCGCGAATTGCGCGCGCGGCTGTATCGCGCCTACGGCACCCGCGCCGCGGAGTCCGGCAAACCCGAATGGGACAACAGCGCGAACATCCGCGAGATCCTCGAACTGCGCGCCGAAGAGGCCCACATGCTCGGCTACGGCAACTACGCCGAGGTGTCGCTGGTCCCGAAGATGGCGGAATCGCCCGCCCAGGCGCTCGATTTCCTGCATGACCTGGCACGCCGTGCCAAGCCTTTCGCCGAACGCGACCTCGCCGAGCTGCAGCAATTCGCGGCCGCCGAACTCGGCCTCGACAGGCTCGAGCCGTGGGATGCGGCGTGGGCCTCGGAGAAACTCAAGCACGCGCGCTACGATTTCTCCAACGAGGTGGTCCGCCAGTATCTTCCGGAAGCCAAGGTCCTGGAGGGGCTGTTCGGCGTCATCGAGCGGCTCTACGGCGTCGCCATCGAGCGCGACCAGACCTCGACCTGGCACCCCGATGTGCGCTTCTTCCGCATCCAGCGCGGCGGCGAACTGGTCGGTCAGTTCTTCCTCGACCTGTACGCCCGAGAAACCAAGCGCGGCGGCGCATGGATGGGCGAGCTGCTCAACCGGCGCAAGGGCGGAATGCAGGCGCCGGTCGCCTATCTGGTATGCAACTTCACGCCGCCGGTCGGCGACCAGCCGGCTCGCTTCACCCATGACGAGGTCATCACCCTGTTCCACGAATGCGGCCACGGCCTGCATCACCTGCTGACCCGGGTCGACGAGCCGGCAGTGTCCGGCATCCATGGCGTCGAGTGGGACGCGGTCGAGCTGCCCAGCCAGTTCATGGAAAACTTCTGCTGGGAATGGGACGTGCTCCGTGACATGAGCGCCCATTCGACCACCGGCGAGGCGCTGCCGCGGGCGCTGTTCGAGCGGATGATCGCCGCGAAGAATTTCCAGAGCGGCATGCAGACGGTTCGCCAGCTCGAATTCGCGCTGTTCGACCTGATGCTCCACAGCGATGCCGACGGCAAGAGCGACGTGATGGCGCTGATCCGCCGGGTCCGTGACGAGGTGGCGGTGATCCATCCTCCGGAGTGGCATCGCTTCCCCCACAGCTTCAGTCACATCTTCGCCGGCGGCTACGCCGCAGGCTACTACAGCTACAAGTGGGCCGAAGTGCTTTCCGCCGACGCCTTCGCGGCCTTCGAGGAAGCCGCCGAGCGGTCCGGCTCGGTGCTCGACCGGGCCACCGGGGAACGCTTCTGGAGCGAGATCCTCGCGGTCGGCGGCAGCCGGCCGGCCATCGAGTCATTCCGCGCGTTCCGCGGGAGGGATCCGGAGCCGGACGCATTGCTGCGGCATAGTGGGATGCTCGCCGAGGCCGCCTGAACCCATTGCGGGCGCGCGACGGCACCCCCTGTGGAGAACAGCCATGCGTTCGCTGATCCTTGCCGCCCTGCTGCTGAGTTCCGTCGCGCAGGCCCAGACCTATGTTTGGACCGACGAGAGCGGCCGCAAGCACTACTCCGACCTCCCGCCGCCGCCGTCGGTGCAGCACCAGCAGCGGCGCTTCGGTCCCAACGGCGCGACGCAGGCGGTGCCCTATCGGGTGCGCGAGGCGGCCCGCAGCCATCCGGTCACCCTCTACACCGGCGAGTCGTGTCCGCTGTGCGAGAACGCCCGCAAGATGCTGTCGGCCCGTGGCGTGCCGTTCACCGAGAAGAAGGTCGCGACCCGGGAAGAGTTCGATGCCCTGACCGAGCGCTTCAACGGCAACGGCATGGTGCCGTCGATCGAGGTCGGCCGCGAGAAGTATTCCGGCTTCACCGACGAGCGCTGGCATGCGATGCTCGACGACGCGGGCTATCCGCGGGATCTCAAGGGTCTGCAGTAGCGCGCGCGACGCTCCGGCCGCAGATCTGCGAGCCGCAGGCTGCGTTTCGTCCGAAGGAGACGACCTTGGCCTACGACGAACACCTCGCCGACCGCATTCGCCGGCAGCTGTCCCTGCGCGGCCAGCCGTTCGAGGAGAAGCGGATGATGGGCGGCCTGTGCTTCATGGTCGACGACAAGATGTGCCTCGGAATCACCGGCGACCGCCTGATGGCACGCACCGACCCCGAGGACTACGCCAGACTGCTGACGCTGCCGGGCGCCCGCGAGATGGATTTCACCGGCCGGCCAATGAAGGGCTTCCTGTTCGTCGCGCCGGAGGGCATCGTGCACGACGACGATCTGGCGGCCTGGGTCGAGCGCTGTCTCGACTACAACCCCCGCGCCAGGCGATCGGCGCGGCGGAGCAAACGGCGACCCTGAATCCCGGGTACCTGGCGGGGCGCCATCGCGTGCACCGCCTACCGCCGGACGCGGGGGTGAACTGGGCCACTCCACCCATTCGCGGGAAATTTTCCCCAGATTCTGAAATGCGGGCCCCAATCCCCTCCCCGGTCGCGCCGATCGCCGTTGGTGGCCACATTTCGACCGACTCGGTCGGACGTTCGCCCTTCAGCCGCCGACCGGATTCCGTCCGCCGTCCGCCACGAGCCCGCCAAGGACTTCGGCAGCAATTCGCAAGCGCTTGTTCACACGAACTTTTTGAAATATCTCGCGGGAAAGGGGAGCGCCCGAACAAGACCGATCGGCCCTCCGCGGGGCGTGGCGCGCGCGATTCCCGCATCCGGCGGGCGCCGATCCACGTAGACATGGCGAGAGGCGTAGGCGCCGCCCGCATCGTGGTGCACCTTCACATGAAGAGGCCCTCCCGCATTGATTTGTCAGACATGTCCGATAAAGCGCCGCAGCAACCGGATTTCCGGTACGCAAGTTGCTCGGTATCGGTCGACAGGGCGGCCCGCAGGGCAGTCCGCGAGGACG
This sequence comes from Rhodocyclaceae bacterium, assembly GCA_020445745.1. GTDB lineage: Bacteria > Pseudomonadota > Gammaproteobacteria > Burkholderiales > Rhodocyclaceae > Cognatazoarcus. The sequence continues at coordinate 35,586 of JAGRGB010000071.1, forward strand.
AGGAGTACGACATGAATGCGAACACCGCCAGCCAGCAGCTCAGGGACGAAAATGCCCGTTACGCCGGCACCGGGGGTGTCAGCGCGGGCAACACGCATCTCGGCTTCCGCCCGGCCTTCCGCGACCGCCTGACGGCGCGGGTCTATCCGTCGTGCTTTGCGGACGGCCGCGCCGCGCCCTTCCATCTGGTGGACGGCCTGCCGCCCGAGGTCGTCGAGGGCCGGGATGCCGCCGGCCATGTCACGCGGATCAAGGCCAGCCTCGAGTCGGGCTTTCTCCGCATGGGGCGCTTCTTCACCCGCGCCGAGGCCATCGCACTGATCGGCGCCGCCCACTGAGCGTGCGCGGCGCCGTCCAGGTCACCGGCGGCGAGCCGGCAGCCACCGCTCCCCGCCGCCGTCAAGGCGCCGCATAGGTCACCCGGTAGATCGCACCGGCGAAGTCGTCGCTGATCAGCAGCGAGCCGTCCTTCATCACCGCGACGTCCACCGGGCGGCCGCGATAGATGCCGTTCTCGTCGAGCCAGCCCTCGGCAAAGACCTCGGTATGGTCGGCCGTGCCGTCTTCCTTGAGGCTGGTGAACAGGACGCGGGCGCCGACCGGCTGGGTGCGGTTCCACGAGCCGTGCTGGGCCGAGAAGAGGCCGCCGCGGTACTTCTCGGGAAACATCCGGCCGCTGTAGAAGGTCAGCCCGAGGTCCGCCGCGTGGGCGATCGTGAGCACCTGGGGATCGCTGATGTTGTCCGGCAGCGGATCGTTGTCGTAGCCGAACTCGGTGATCCTGGTGGTGCCCTGCTTCCACGGGTAGCCGAAGAACTGGCCAGGCTCGGTGGCACGGTTGATCTCGCCGTTCGGGATGTCGTCACCCATGCCGTCGGTCTGGTTGTCCGTGAACCACAGGGAGCCGTCGCGGGGATTGAACGCCTGGCCGACCGAATTGCGCACGCCGGTCGCAAATACCTCCCGCTGGCTGCCATCGAAGGCATTCATCCGCACGATGCCGCCGATTCCCCATTGCTTGTACAGCTCGAGCTTGTCGCGCGGCGGTACGTTGAAGGGCTGGCCGAGGGTCACGTAGAGCATGCCGTCCGGTCCGACCCGGCAGGTACGCGCGCCATGGTTGAACGACTCCTCCTCTGGCGGAATCAGCTTGCCCTGGCCGACGACTTCGATCACTGCCACATCCGGGCCTTCGTAGAAGAACTCGGCGGCAGGGAAGTTCAGGATGCGATTGTGCTCGGCGACGATCAGGAAGCCGTCGGGCGTCCAGCACACGCCGTTGGGAACGCTGAACTTCAGCGACGGCGCGAACGACTTGACCTCGTCCGCGATACCGTCGCTGTTGCGGTCGGTGACCGCCCACACCGCGGTCTTGCGGGTCCCGACGAACAGCATGTTGGTGCTCGGCGCGACCGCCATGTGGCGGGCATCGGGCACCACCGCGAAGAGATCGATGCTGAATCCCGGGGGCAGCTTCACCCGCTTGAGGTTTTCGCGGATCGCGTCGGCATTGCGCCCGCTCTGTTCGACAAGCGGAATGTTCAGGTCGGTGGTCGCGACCTTGAACTGCTTGAGCTTCTCGATGTTGTGCTGTGCCACGGCCGGCAGCGCAGCGGCACACACCGCGCAAGCCGCCGCGAGCCGCGCCGGGAAGGAGGATCGGATCCGCATCGTTGTCTCCTGATGTCAGCCGCGTCGGTGCCGGCGCCGCACCGATCGCTTGTCGCCGTGCCCGGTCGATCCACCCGCCCGGGCCGCGCCGGGGCTTCATCGCAGTTCGGGAGGCGCTCGACGACAGCGTCGACCGCGCGCGCCGCGGCCCTGCCCGGCCCGCGGCACCGGCGTTGCCTCCCGCCCATCCTGTTGTTCGTTCTTCATTCACCCGATGTGGGTGACTTCGTTCTAGGCGAGGACGACCGCCAATACAAGGCAGGGAAGCGGCGGCGCGGCAACCCGGGCGGCTTGCCGCCCGCTTTTCGCGGATGCGGCGCGCCGGGTCGCGCGGCTTCAGCCGCCCGATTCGCCGACGTAGATCTCGACGCGGCGATTGCGGGCGCGCCCGCTGGCGGTCTCGTTGCTCGCCACCGGCTGGCGCGAGCCGCGGCCGGCGATCGCGATGCGGCCGGCATTGACGCCCCGATCCACCAGGAAATCACGGGCGCTGGCGGCGCGCCTGGTGGACAACGGCTCGTTCACGCTGTCGTTGCCGGTGCTGTCGGTGTGGCCGACGATGCGCACCGTGGTCGCCGGGTTCTGATGCAACGTGTCGGCAAAGCGCGACAGGATCGGCCGCATCTCGGGCCGGATCGCGGCCTTGCCGACGTCGAACGAGATGTCGCTGGGAATGTCGAGCTTCAACTGGTTGTCCTCGGTGCGGCTGACGCCGACACCGGATCCGGCTGCCGCTTCGGCCATCGCCTGGCGCTGCGCCTCCATGCGCTGCGTCCAGATGTAGGCGCCGAGCGCACCGACGCCGGCGCCGATCGCCGCGTCACGGCCGACCTTGTCGCTGCCGGTGGCGCTGCCGATCACGGCACCACCGACCGCACCGCCTACCGCCCCGATACCGGCGTTGCGCTGGCTCTCGCTCATGTTGGCGCAGGCTGCGAGCCCGAGCACGACGGCAACGGCGGTGACGGTTCTCTGGGACATGAAGACCTCCTGTTTGATTCGCAGGAATCCGCGTCGGCTCGCCCCGGAATCCTGCGGTCGGGATCGAACTCGGGACGGCGTCCGATGGCCGACCATGCACGGTTGGTTCCGGCGATCGCCGCCGGCGTCGTGGCGCAGGTGCCACTTTGCGGATCGTGACGCGAGAGCTTGCGCAATCGCCACGGCTGCCTGCAAGCCTCGAGTCGCAAGCATTCGTAACCGGAGGACACGCCGCTCCCCCGGGGCACGGCCGTGCCTCGACCAGCGGACAACCGGGCGCGATGCCGCGCCAGCGGCGTCATGCACGACATGGCCACGAAACATCTCGAAACGGCTGCGGTCTGAAGGCGGATGCAAACGTGGGCGTCGTCGCGCCGCCGGGCAAGCGCACATCGGGCCGCCGGATGACGGCGAGCGGCGGTGGCGCGGCACGGTCCCCGCCGCGGATCACGACGCGGCGTCGACGGCGAGGTGTCGGCAGCGGTCGATGCCGGGACCTTCGTCCGCAGCCAGGACGACGATTCTGCGCGTCCGCGGAGCGCCGCGCCGCCGGGCGCAGGGAGGCCGCCCCGAGCGGCTTCCGGGTCATTGCGAAGACCATGGCCGATCGCCGACGGCCTGTGCGACGGCGGCTAGGACATCGGGTCCCGCGGCGAGATGCGCTTCTGCGCCGAGCGATCGCCAACGACGAAGCGCACTGCCTCGCAGGCGTTCGCGCCGCCCGGCGCGGCGCCAGCGGGGCTGCCCGCCAGCCGGGCGTGCCGGCCCTCAGAAGGCGTACTGGGCGGAGGCCTGCAGCCGATTGAGGGCGCCCTCGCGGCCGTCTTCCCGCTCGAGTTCCGCGCGGATCAGCTCCAGCCCCAGCGTGGCCGCCGGCACGGGACTCCACAACAGGTTCGCGTGAACCGAGGCGACTTCCTTGACCGCCGCGCCCGCGCCGTCCGGGTGATCCGCCCGCGCCGCCGACAGGGCGACCGTGGAACGCAGCGCGTCCGCCCAGAAGTGCCGGTAGGCGAGGATCGCCCCCCACTGGGTATTGAGATGGACCTGCCCCTGCTCGTCGATGTCCGCGTCGGCAAACACCGCCTGACCGAGGTAGCGGCCGATCGCATTGCCGCCGATCAGTGAAAACTGCAGGACGTCCTTGCCGAAGGTCGGTACCGTGCCGTAAAGACCCAGGGCCCCGCCCCATTCGGAATCCTTGGCCGCGACCGCGGTGGCGGTCGCCGGCGCGTCGACCCGCAGGTTGCGGGCCATCACCGCCACCGCGTACTTGCCGAGCTCCGATTTCAGTTCGAGCTTCGCGACGACGTCGGGCATGCGATCGTCGTCCGCGACCAGCGAACCATAGCTTCCGTCGACGTTGCGGCGCAGGAAGTTCGCGTCCGGATTCTCGAGGGCGAGCAACCACGCTCCGCCATCGAATTTGCCGGTCCATCGCACCAGCGCCTGCCGGACGAAGGCTTCGCCCACCGGACCACCGAAATCGAGCGTCTCGGGCAGCGAGGCCGGATCCATGAACGTGCTCCAGGTCTGGCCGGCCGTGAACGATCCGAGGCTGCCGACCGCGTGGCGCATCCGGATATTGTTCGAATTGGTCGCCAGCTCGTTGCCGTCCGAGCCGAAGAAGTCGAACTCGATGAAGGTCGTCAGGTCGCCGAGGGACGTCGGCGTATGGGTGCCCAGATTGATCCGCGTCTGGCGCGCATGCAGCTTCAGCTGGCCTTTCTCGTTGTCCTCCGAGCCATCCAGCGGGATCGCCCGCGGCACCAGCAACTGATCGGCCGCGCTGTTGGCCCCGGCGCTGCGGCTGTTGTAGATCGCGTCGAGCTTCACGTAGCCGCCGAGTTTCACCGACGTCGCCGATCCCGGCAGGCGGAACGACCCTTTGCTGGCTCCCGCGGTCACGTACTTGTCCGTCGTCCCGCCCGCCCCACCGTCGCGCTGCGCCGATTCGAGGGCGGCGACCTTGGCCTGCAGCGCCTCTATCTGCGCCTTCAGCTCGGCGAGCGTATCCGCCCGTGCGTTGGCGTGCGACATCGCCAGGAAGGCCGTCGCACAGCTCCAGGCGATGGATTTGAACCGGCCATGGCGGCGGCAGAGGGTCTCCCCGATCATCTTCATTCTGGTCTCCTCGAGTCTTCGAAGTTGGCGGCGCAGCCGACCGGTTACGCCCGGATTGCCGTGCGGTCGGCGGGGCCGGAATCGCCGTTCGCCGTCGGGTAACCGACGGACCTGCAGCCGAGGATTCGGCGACGAGGCTCCGCGGGAGCGGATTCGCACGGCGTCGGTGATTCACCGCGCAAACCCGCTCCCGCGCACGACGAGCGCGCCACCGTGGCAGCCGGATGAAGCTTGCCGATCGGATCGCGCACAGCAGCCGCAGAGATTAGATAGGCAGCGGCGAATCCACAGCCCCCATTCGGTAGGGCCCGGAGCTGTCGAATCGGGGACTTGCCGCCGACCCGGTCCGTATCGGACGTGCGACCGCCTCCCAATCCGGGGGGGCCGGCGCCGCGGGAATCTGGTCACGGCACGGCGAGTACCGTGACCAGGTGAATCAGCACGCCGGCGCAACCGCCCACCAGGCTGCCGCTGATCCGGATGTACTGAAGGTCGCGGCCGATGTTGGCCTCGACCTTGTCGACGACGTGCCGCGTATCCCAGGAGCCGACGACTCGCGAAATGATCCGGCCGACTTCCCGACGGTTGCGCTCGAGCAGCCGTCCGAGGGTTCGGCGCAGCGACTGTTCCATCCGCCCCCTGAGCGCCGCGTCGTTCGCCACGAGCCGCCCGAATTCGGCAGTCAGAGACGCGAGCAGGGACACCGATCGCGAATCCGACCGGGAGCAGTCGTCGGCGACGTCGCGCGCCATCCGCCGCCATTCGTCGGCAAGGGCGTCGCTCGCCTGCAGCCTGCGGACCAGCAGGCGCAGTAGCCGCTGTGCCCGCCGCGCGGTCTCTCCCGATACGCCGAGGTCTGCAATCCACAGGCGCAGGGCCAGGTCGAAGCGCCGACGGACATCATGCTCCGGATCGTCGGCGATCTCGCGAAGGACCGCCTGGATGCCATCGACGAAGCGATTCGAGACGTAGTGGTCGAAGTAGCGCGAGGTGATCCATGATGCCTCGCCGAACTTCTCGCCAATCAGTTGGCGATGCTCTTCGAGCCAGCCGGCGAGCAGGGCCAGCCCCTTGTCGAGCACGGCCTGGTGCAGCCGTTCGCGCACGACCAGCTCCAGCAGGTCGCCCGCGCACCTGGCCGCGTCGATGCGCTGAAGCCGCCGCGTCAGCAGGCGCTCGATCGTCGGCTGCAGGTCGCCCGAGCGCACCTGATGCAGCACAGCCGGCACCAGATCTGCGATCGCCCGCGCGACGACGAACCGGTTCGACCCCTCGCACAGCCACTGCGCGGCGGCGCGCACGACCTCGAGCTCCCCGAAGCGTCTCAGCAGGTTCTCGGGCGTCAGCAGATTCGATTCGACGAAACGACCGAGGGATTCGCCGATCTGGTCGCGCTTGGCCGGGATGATCGCGGTATGGGGAATCGGCAGCCCGAGCGGCCGGCGGAACAAGGCCGTCACCGCGAACCAGTCGGCCACCGCGCCGACGCTGCCCGCCTCCGCGAAGGCCCGGACCCATGCCAGCCAGGGGAACTGCTCGACCCACCAGATGGCGACCAGATACGTGCCGAACAGCGACACCAGCAGCAGCAGGGCCAGGCGCTTCATTCCCGCCACGCCATCGAACGTGGCGGCGAGACCAGGCATCCTCATGACGGGAACTTCACCGGAATCCTGGCGACGCGGCAGGCCGGCAGCATTGGCCATGCCTCCCCGGGGCGCCACCGGCCGGACACCGGCGCGATCGTCACACCGGCCTATCGCTCCAGCACGTACAACCCGGGTGCGGCCTCCAGTTCCGGATGCTTCGCACTTCCCAGGGCCACCGGCGCATCGACCTTCGGCCCGGATCTCGCCACCAGCCAGGCCTTCCAGTGCTCCCACCAGCTGCCCGCCGCCGCTTGCGCACCGTCCAGCCAGTCATCGGCCGTGACAGCGGATTCGTCGCCGACGAAATATCTGGCCTTCGCGTTGCCCGGCGGGTTGATCAGACTCTGGACGTGCCCGCTCGAACTCAGCACGAAGGTGTTGCGGCCGCCGATCTGGCGCGAGGTGTTGAACACGCCTTGCCACGGCGTGATGTGATCGCTGATGCCGGCGAGCACGTAGCACTCGCAGCCGACCTGGCGCAGGTCGACCGCCTCGCCGAGCACCGTCATCCGTTTCGGCGTGGTCAGCCGGTGGTCCACGAAGATATCCATCAGGTCCGCATGGAAGCGAGCCGGCAGCCGTGTCGTGTCGTTGTTCCAGTAGAGCACGTCGAAGGCCGGCGGCGCGTTGCCCATCAGGTAGTTGTTGACCCAGTAGTTCCAGATCAGGTCGTTGGGCCGCATCCAGGCGAACACGCGCCCCATGTCGTGGCCCTCGATGACGCCCTTCGAGGCCGAACTGCGCTTCGCCAGCGCAATCACCTGCGGGGTCGTGAACAAGCCGAGCTGGGATTCCTCGCGGCCGTCGAGCACGGCCACCATCATCGTCGCCGCGTGGACCTGGGTCGCGCCCGTCGCCGCATCGTAGCCCATCAGGCACGACATCGTCATCGCCCCTGAACACGCGCCGTGGACATTCACGTCGTCGGCGCCGGTGATTTCGCGGACCGCGGCGATCGCCTCGCGCAGCGCCGACACATAGGTGTCCATGTCCCAGTCGGCATGCTCGGCACCGGGATTGCGCCAGCTCACCGCGAACACCTGCAAGCCCGCGGCGACCAGAAACTCGATGATGCTCTTGCCCGGCGCCATGTCGAAGATGTAGTACTTGTTGATCTGCGGCGGCACCATCAGCTGGGGCCTGGCATGGACCTTCTTCGTCACCGGCCCGTATTGCAGGACCTCCAGCACTTCGTTCCGGTACACGACCGCGCCGGGGGTGGTCGCCAGGTTGCCGCCGACGCGAAATTTCGCCTTGTCGACCTGGGTCGGCATGCCCTTGTTGTTGGTCAGGTCCGCGACCATGTTCCTGACCCCCTGGACGACGCTGCCGCCGCCGGTGTCGACCATCTTGCGCAGCGCCGTGGGGTTGCCGATCAGGGTGTTGGTCGGCGCCGCCGCGTCGACCAGGGTCGACACCAGGAAGCGCAGTCGCTCCCGGTTCCTGTCGGTGAGCGGTACGCCATCGACGACGTTTCCCAGCGCGCGCGCCCAGGACAGGTAGCCCTGCATCCAGATCCGCATGAACGGGTTGTTCTTCCAGGCATCGTCGGTGAAGCGCTTGTCGCCGCGCTCCGGCTCGACATCGGAATTGCCGGCCAGGATCGAAACGATCTCGCGGATCAGTCGCGCCTCCTGCTCCAGCGCCAGCGCGGATACGCGGGTCGCGCCGCCGGCGATGCGCCGGGCCTTGCCGGCCGGCGCGGGGCCTGCACTGCCGGCAGAATCCGCGGCAGCGGGTGTTTCCGCGTCCTTCACGTCCGGCGATCTGGGCTTGCTTTTACTCATTGCATTCATCCGGGAAGAGCCGTCAGCGGCTCACCATGAAGACGAGCAGGCCCGTCAGGGCGGGCTGTTCCTCGCCTGCGATTTCGACCGTGACGTTCAGCGTGATCAACAAGCGGTCCGGCCCCTTGGGCACGGCGGACGCGATCGAAAAGCGCGAGCGAATCCGGGCGTCGGCGCGCACCGGGGCGATGAATCGCACCTTGTCCACGCCGCAGTTGATCGTCCTGCCCGCGGCCAGTGGCTCGACCAGCAATTCCAGGGCCCCATCCGCGATCGTCGACAGGGTCAGGAAGCCATGGGCGATGGTGGTCCCGAACGGGCTCTCGCGCCTTGCGCGCTCGGCGTCCACATGAATCCACTGGCGGTCGCCGGTGCATTCCGCGAACGCGTCGATGCGTGCCTGGGAGACCGTTTCCCACCCGGTCGCACCGATCTCCCGGCCGACGAAGCTGGCGATCGTGTCGAAAGTGAATGGGCTGCTCATCGCTTCCTCCTGTGCGGCGGCCGGCGGCATCGCGCCGCGGCCCGAACCGCCCTCGCTCAGTCCGGGTCGTACGCTTCGCGCAGACCTTTCTTGTTGATCTTGCCGACGCTGGTCTTCTCGATCGCGGGCACGAACTTCACCTGCTCCGGTATCGCGAACTTGGAGATCTCGCCTTCGTCGACGAAGCGCTTGACGTGGTCGCGCAGTTCCCGCTCGGAAGCCGTGGCACCGCTCTTCAGCACCACCAGCGCCAACGGGCGCTCACCCCACTTCGCGTCCCGCACGCCGATCACCGCGACCTCGCTGACCGCTGCATGCCGGGAGATGATGTCCTCGAGCGCCAGCGACGACACCCACTCTCCGCCGGTCTTGATCACGTCCTTGATGCGATCGGTGACCTGCACGTAACCCTCCGGATCGATCGTCCCGATGTCGTTGGTATGCAGATATCCGCCCGCCCACAGGGTCTCGGACGCGCTCGGATTCTTCAGGTAGCCCTGGGTCAGCCACGGTGCGCGGACGACGATCTCCCCGGCCGCCTTGCCGTCGTGGGGAAGATCGTCCATCGACTCGTCCACGATGCGCAGGTCGACGAGCGGAATCGGCAGGCCCGTCTTGGTGCGGATCTCGAGTTCGCGCTCGCGATCGCCCTGCAGGGCGGTCTTGATCTGCGCGAAGGTCAGGATCGGGCACGTCTCGGACATGCCGTAGCCGGTGAACAGGTCCATGCCGTGCTCGACGGCCCTGGCCGCCAATCCCTTGGGCAGCGCCGAGCCGCCGATGATCAGCTTCCAGCCGCGCACGTCGGTATCGCCGATGGCGGGATTGCTCAGCAGCATGTGCAGGATCGTCGGCACGCAATGGGAGAACGTGACGCGCTCGCGGGCGACCAGCCGCAACAGCCCCTCCGGCGTGTAGCGCCCCGGATAGACCTGGCGCAGCCCCATCATGGTGGCGATGTAGGGCATGCCCCAGGCATGGACGTGGAACATTGGCGTGATCGGCATATACACGTCGTCGCGATGCAGGCGCCCCTGGGTCTGCGGCGACGACAGCGCCGATGCCGTCGCCAGGGTGTGCAGCACCAGTTGCCGGTGACTGAAGAAGACGCCCTTGGGAAGCCCGGTGGTTCCGGTCGTGTAGAAGCTCGTCGCGATCGTGTTCTCGTCGAAATCCGGGAACTCGAAGTGCGGCGAGCCCTCGTGCAGCAAGGCTTCGTACTCCGCCGAGCAGTAGGACGGCAGCGCCTCGCCGGGCTGGTCGCTGATGAACACGTACGACTCGACGGTTTCCAGCTTGTCGCGGATCTCCTCCACGACACCGATGAACTCCGCATTGAAGATCAGCACCTTCGCGCCGGAATGATTGATCGTGTAGAGGACCTGCTCGTTCGACAGCCTCGCATTCACCGTCATCAGCACCGCGCCCATCATCGGCACCGCGAAATAGGATTCGAGATAGCGATGACTGTCCCAGTCCATCATCGCCACGGTCTGGCCCGGCGCGACACCGATCGATTCGAGGGCGCTGGCCAACTGACCGATGCGGTGGGACAGCGTCCGGTAGTTGTAGCGCTTGATGTCGCGGTAGATGATTTCCTGTTCGGCGCTGACGGCCATTGCCGCGTGCAGCAGCTGCTTGATCAGCAGCGGATAGGCATAGGCTGCCTCCGCTGGTTCGACGAGGTTGTCGGGATCGATCCTGTTGCTTGGCTTCATGCTCTCCTCCGTCTTTTCGATCGAGATTCTTGTTGCGCTGGCGGCCTGCGCGTCCGTCATGCACGGCTGTCCCTGGAGACCATGACGGGCGCGCGGGACTTATTGGCCGGCAGCCCCGGCCGGGTTCCGCAATTTCGCTGCTGAATTCGAGCGGTCGAGAATTGCAGCCCACGGTCGATGTGAATAGCCCCCCCGACAGGGGGCTGATTTGCCGGGGCGCCGACGATAACGTCGTTGCGGTATCGGCTTTTCCATCGACGTGCCGGCACATCGACTCCGCGCGCCGGACACCTGTCGATCGGCCGCCCATCGGAACGACCGATCCGATCGCGGCAGGCTTCGATCTGCGCGCGATCACCAATGAAGAGACCCGGCAGCCGGAACGCCACGCTCCTTGCTTTGCGCGGCGGCCCGGAATCGATGTCGCGTTACCAGGCTTCGACACTTTCTTTGAAGGGGGGGATGTGCCGTGCAGCAAGATGCCACGATCTACAAGAGGATTCGCCAGAATCCCAGCTTCGCGGAACTGGCGCGCAAGCGCCGCCATTTTTCGCTGACTCTGACCACCGTGGTCCTCGCCAGCTACTACGCGCTGATGATGACCGTCGCCTTCGGTCCCGACCAACTGCGCCGGCCGATCGTCGACGGCTGGACCCTGACCATCGGCATCCCGATCGGCGCCGCGATCATCATCGGCGGCTGGCTGCTGACCGGCTTGTTCGTCAGCCGTGCCAACGGCGAATTCGACCAACTGAACGAGCAGCTCGTCAGGGAGGCCACCAAGTGATCAAGAAGGCTCATATCCCCGCGACCCTCGTCGCGCTAGCCGTCAGTGGCAGCGTGCCGGCGGGCGACGCGATCGCCGAAGCCCAGAAGCAGCCGCTCAACGTCACCGCGATCGCGATGTTCTTCGTGTTCGTGATGGCGACGCTGGGCATCACCTACTGGGCGGCCAGCCGCACCAAGTCGACGGCCGACTTCTACACCGCCGGTGGCGGCATCAGCGGCTTCCAGAACGGCCTGGCGATCGCCGGCGACTACATGTCCGCGGCGACCCTGCTGGGCATATCGGCGATGGCCTTCAGCCGCGGCGTCGACGC
>JAGRGB010000072.1 GCA_020445745.1 Rhodocyclaceae bacterium
TCCATGCCTTCTTGGTCTTCTGGAACGTCGAGTACTCGACGAACACGTTCCACGGCTTCATCCCCGCCGGGTCCGGCAGCGCGTACTCGTGCGCGCCGATGAAGCCGCGCTGGACCTGGGCGTGGGCAGCCGTCGCACCCAGCGCGCAGCCGACCAGCAGCGCCTTGGCGGCCAGCTTGCCGACGTTCGATTTGTTGTTTCCGATGGTTTTCATTGCCAGTTTTCCTTTCGATGTGTGGGGTCTCGCGACCCGATTCCTGAAATCGGTGTTGGTGTTGCCGTGGTGATCAGGTGGTCTGCAGATAGACCACGTGGGTTTCCATGTACTCGTAGAGGCCGTGCTTGCCGTCGGCGCCGCCGATGCCCGACTTGCGGCGACCGGCGTGGAAGCCCTGCATTGCCTCGAAGTGCTCTCGATTGACGTAGGTCTCGCCGAAGCGCAGTTCGCGGGTGGCCTTGATCGCGGCGTTGAGATCGCGCGTGAAGATCGACGAGGTCAGGCCGTAGTCGGAGTCGTTGGCCAGCGCCAGCGCCTCGTCGAGGTCGTCGACGACCTGCAGCGGCAGCACCGGGCCGAAGATCTCCTGGGTCATCACGTCCATCTCGGCGCGGCAGCCCAGCAGCACGGTCGGCTCGTAATGGAAGCCGGTGCGATCGGCGACCCTGACGCCGGTGAGCACCTCGGCGCCCTGCTGGCGGGCGCTGTCCACCAGCGCCGCGACCTTGTCGAGCCCGACCTTGTTCACCAGCGGGCCCATGTGCAGGCCCTGCTCGGCGATCGGGTCGCCGTAGCGGGTCCCGGCCATCAGCGCACTGACCTTCTCGGCCAGCGCTTCGGAGACGCCGCGCTGCACGTACACGCGCTCGGCGGCGTTGCAGACCTGGCCGGTGTTGAGCACGCGCGAGGCATGCAGCGCGCGGGCGGTCAGTTCCAGGTCGGCGTCGGCCAGCACGATCGCCGGCGCCTTGCCGCCCAGCTCCAGGTTGACACGGGTCAGGTTGCGGGCGGCCGTTTCCATGATGCGGATGCCGGTGTCGACGCTGCCGGTGAAGCTCACCAGGCCGACGTCCTTGTGGGCGGTGAGCGCCGCGCCGGTGGTGCCGGCGCCGCTGACCACGTTGAACACGCCGGCGGGCAGCTCGCACTCGGCCACCAGTTCGGCGAACTCGACCGCGTTGAGCGGCGTCTCCTCGCTCGACTTGATGACGATGGTGTTGCCGGTGACCAGCGCCGGGGCCATCTTGCGGGCGATCAGGAAGAACGGGAAGTTCCACGGCAGCACGCCGGCGGTGACGCCGATCGGCTTGCGATGCAGGAAGATGGTCTCGCCCGGCCGGTCGCTCTGGAGGATCTCGCCTTCGATGCGGCGCGCCCACTCGGCCATGTAGTCGATGTAGTCGGCGGTGAAATCGACCTCGACCCGCGCCAGGTCAAGGATCTTGCCCTGCTCCAGGGTGATGGTGCGGGCGAGGCGCTCCTTGTGCTCGCGGATCTTGCCGGCGACGCGGCGCAGGTGGCCGGCACGCGCGATCGCAGGCAGGCGCTCCCAAGCCGGCTGGGCGCGCCTGGCGGCCGCGACGGCACTGTCCACATCGGCCGGGGTGGAGGCGGCGACCACGCCCAGCAGGTCGCCGGTGGCCGGGTTGCGCACCTCGATCGGGCTGCCGCCCTCGGAATTCACGAAGCGGTTGTCGATGAAGTTCTTGTACGACTTGTCCATTGTCATGTCCTCGATTTCCTTGCCAACGACGCCGCCGACATTCGGAACTCTGTATTCCAGAGTCCGGTGCAAAAAAATTTGCGCGCAGGTTCGGCGTGGTCGTCGGCGTGTCTGGTCGATCTCAATTGGCGAGCTTGTAGACCATCACCGTGCCGCCCTGGGGCACGTGGGTGGGATGACCGAGCAGCAGGTCGATGCCCCCCTGCATGCGTTGCGCGTCGACGCCCCAGCCCGATTGCACGGCGACGTACTGCTCGCCGTCCACCTCGAACGAGGTCGGCACGCCGGTCACGCCGGATGGCGTCGCGGCCTCCCACAGCTGCTTGCCGGTGGTCGCGTCGAAGGCGCGGAACTTGCGATCGTTGGTGCCGCCGGCGAAGACCAGGTTGCCGGCGGTGGTCAGCAGCGGGCCCCAGTTGAAGGTCGGGAACTTGTGCGCCCACACCTGCTTGCCGGTCTTGATGTCCCAGGCCTGGATCTCGCCGATCGTCTTCGGCGCATCGGTCGCGTCCTTGCCCCAGCGCAGGCCGGTCAGGATCGCCTCGATCGGATAGCCGATGTAGAGGTCGCCCTTCTTGTACTTGGTCGGCTCCGGCTCCGGCAGTTCGGCGCACAGGTTGTTGTTGGCCGGCACATAGAACAGCCCGGTCTTCGGGTTGTAGGCTTCCGGCGTCCAGTCCTTGCCGCCCCACAGCGCCGGGCAGAAATGCACGTCGCCCTTGTTCATCCCCGGGCGCCGCTCTTCGAAGTAGGTCGGGCGACCGGTCTTCGGGTCGATCGACTCGATGGTGTTGTTGTTGACGTAGGAATAGGCGTTGACGAAGTTGAGCTTCGCGCCATCGCGCTCGAGCACCCACAGGTAGCCGTTGCGGCCCGCATGCACGGCGGACTTGACCTTCCGGCCATTGATCTCGGTGTCGATCAACAGCGGCGCGGAGACCTCGTCCCAGTCCCAGGCATCGTTCGGGTTGTACTGGAAGTAGCCCTTCAGCGCGCCGCTGTCGACGTCCAGCGCGATGGTCGAGCCGGTGTACAGGTTGTCGCCCTTGCGCCCCTCGGTCGGCCACGGCGCCGGGTTACCGGTGCCCCAGTAGGCCAGGTTGGTGTCGGGATCGTAGCTGCCGGTGATCCAGATGCTGCCGCCACCGTTCTTGTAGGCGCCCTCCGGCCAGCTGTCGCCGCCCGGTTCGCCGGGCGCCGCGGTGGTATAGGTACGCCACAGCTCGTCGCCGCTCGCGGCATCGAAGGCCGCGACGAAGCCGCGTACGCCGGTCTCGCCACCCGAGGAGCCGACCATGATCTTGCCCTTGGCGGCGAGCGGCGCGAGGGTGATGTACTGCAGCGCCTTCCAGTCGCCGACCTGCTTGGTCCAGATCTCCTTGCCGGTCTTGGCATCGAGCGCGACCAGGAAGGCGTCGACGGTGGCCACATAGACCCGGTCGCCGTACAGCGCGACGCCACGGTTGGTCGGATGCAGCTGCAGCAGTTCGCCGGGCAGCTGCTTCTTGTAGCGCCACAGTTCCTTGCCGGTCTTGGCTTCGAGGGCGATCACCTGGGCGCCCGGGGTGGTGACGAACATGTAGCCGTTGTTGACGATCGGCGGCGACTGGTGGCCCTCCACCTGGCCGGTCGCGAACGCCCAGGCCAGCTGCAGCTTGCCGACGTTCCCGTCGGTGATCTGCGCCAGCGGGCTGTAGCCCCAGCCCGCGTAATTGCCCCGGTACTGCAGCCAGTTGGCCGGCTCGGGATTCGCCAGCCGGGCGTCGGTGACGGGGACGTATTCCCCAGCCGCGAGGACTGCCGTCGCCGGCAGCGCGGCTGCCACGCCGACCACGATGCGCTTGAGCAAACACTTCATCATTTGTCTCCTTTGGTGGATTTATCGACGGCCTGAAGCCGACCGTCGTTGCGAACAAACCTGCTGGCAGGCGATCACTTGTGGTGGGCGCTACTGGTGGGCGGCGCCGGGTGCGGCGCTGAACTCGCCGGCGACCACGATCTCGTCGCCGTCCAGCTGCAGCGGCAGCACCGGCAGCGCGCGCGGGGCCGGCCCGCCCACCACCTTGCCCTGCTTCAGCGGATCGAACTTCGACGAATGGCAGAAGCACGCGAGCACCCGCTCGCCCTTCATCCAGGTCTTCAGGTCGCAGCCCTGGTGTGTGCACACGGCCGAGAAGGCGAGCACGCCGCCGGCCGACAAGGCCTTGCTGTCGTCGTCCAGTTCCTCTTCCGGCAGCCGCAGCAACACCACCTTGTTCAGGCGGGAATCGGTCCGGGCGTACTTGCTTGCGGCGTCGTAGGGGAACGCCAGCATCGGTCTGCCGACGGTCAGGTCGGATACCTTCAGCGGCACGGTCAGGCCCTCGGCGTCCTCCTCGACGAGGCGATCGCCGATCGCCACGCGCGGGCCGGCGACGCCATCGCTGCCGGCCTGGGCGAGTCGGCCGTTCAGCCCGACACCGGCGGCCAGGCCGGCGGCGGCGATCCTGAAGACCCGGCGGCGGGCCGGACTGCCCAGTTGCTGGTCGGCGGCCACGGCGCATGTCGTGTGCTTTTTCATCGATTTCGTCTCCGTCCGTCGGTGGCGGGCATCGGTCGGCCCAGCCACCTTTTTGTATTCAGAATTCTTGTTAGCCCGAACTATACACATACTGTATTCAGAGTTCAACTATTTTCGCGACTATTTCACCACTGCAGGAAGATCCCGTCAGACGAGAATCGCCACCGCCGCCGAGAAGGTGAAGAACGCCAGCGCCGTGGTCACCAGCACCACCTGGGCGACGCGCCCGGTATCCGCGCCATAGCGCTCCGCCAGCATCGGCACGTTGCTGGCGCTGGGCAGCGCCGCCACCAGCACCAGCACCGTCAGCGCGAACGGGTCGAGCCCCAGCCCGGCACGCATCGCCAGACTGCCGAGCCCGTAGATCAGCAGCGGATGCAGCAGCAGCTTGAACAGCACCAGCTGCGCGACGTCGCTGCGCGGCGGTGTATCGGAGCGCGCGGCGAGGTTCATCCGCGATCGTGCCAGCACCGCGCCGATCGTAAACAGCGCGGTCGGTGATCCGGCTTCGGCGAGCATGTCGATCACGCGCATCAACGGGCCGTACAGGACGAGGCCGGAATACGAGGCCAGCCCGCCGAGCAGGATCGCCCACGGCAGCGGATTCGCGACGATGCCGCGCAGTGCCTTCCCGGCAGCCATCCGCGCGCCATCGGTGCCCGCCGAATCGAGTCTCGACAGGGCGATGCACAGCGACGAGGTGATCACCATGTCGATCGCCAGGGCGACGATCACCGGTCCGGCCGCCACCGCCCCGAGCAAGGACAGCAGCAGCGGCATGCCCATGAAGCCCGAGTTCGGAAAGGCCGCGGCCAGGGTGCCGTAGGCAGCATCGTTCCAGCCGATCGCGCCCTTGCGGGTCGTCTTGAGGGTGAGCGCGATCATCACCAGCGCGCATGCCAGGTACACGACGAAGGCGCCGACATCGAGCAGCTTGCCGATCGGGGTGCCCGCGGCGAAGCGGAACAGCATGCACGGCAGCGCGAAGAACAGCACGAAGCCGTTCAGGCCCGGGATCGCCTCCAGCGGCAGGATGCGGCTGCGCGCGGCGAGATAGCCGCACAGCACCAGCGCGAAGAACGGAAAGGTTACGAGCAGGATCTGGTGCACTTGTGCCTCTGCTTGGCGCGCACGCGGCCTGCCCCGCTGATCGGGGCGAGGCGCACGCGGGCGGGGGATTGCACGGCGATGCCGCGTGGCGTCAGACCAGCGACACGCTGTCCGTGAAGCGCTGCCGCAGGACCCGGTGCAGGATCTTGCCGGTGGCGGTGCGCGGCATGTCGCCGTCGGCGATGAAGGCGACCGCGCGCGGGCACTTGAAGGCGGCCAGGCGCTCACGGCACCAGGACTGGATTTCACCGGCGTCGGCCTGCTTGCCCTCGCGCAGCACGATCACCGCCTGCACCGTCTCGCCCCATTTGTCGTGGGGCACGCCGATCACCGCGACGTCCTGCACCTTCGGATGGGCGCCGATCACGCCTTCCACCTCCGAGGGATAGATGTTCTCGCCGCCGCTGATGATCATGTTGCTCTTGCGGTCCACCAGCCAGATGTAGCCGTCTTCGTCCCGGCGGGCCATGTCGCCGACCGAACACCATGCGCCGCGAAAGGCCTCGGCAGTCTTCTCGGGGTTGCGCCAGTAGCCGTCGAACACGTACGAGGTGCGCGAGAACAGTTCGCCCACCTCGCCGTCCGGCACCTCCTGCCCGTTCACGTCGAGCAGGCGGATCGCGCCGCTGCCGGCCCACTCCCGGCCCACCGAGCCGAGCTTGTGCAATTGCTCGTGGGGGCGCAGCAGCGTGACCCAGCCGGCCTCGGTCGAGCCGTAGAGCTCGTACAGCCGGCCGTTGGTGAAGTACTCGAGGATCGCGACCTTGGTGTCCTTGCGTGCCGGCGCCGAGGAGATCATCAGCTTGCCGACGGTGGACATGTCGTACTTGCGCTTCACCTCCTCCGGCAGGGCCAGGATCATGATGTAGTGGGTCGGCACCAGCGAGGTGAAGGTGACCTTCTCCCTCGCCAGCGTGGCGAGCAGGGCCTCCGGATCGAAGCTGCGGTGATCGTCGACGACGACGGTGGCGCCCATGTGCACGAAGGTGGTGCCGAAATACAGCGAGTTGGCGTGGCACATCGGCATCACCAGGAGGCCGGTGTCCTCCGCCGAGAAGCCCATCTCGAGCGCCGTCGCGAAGGCGATCAGGGTGCTGCCGGCATGGCTGCGGATGGCGCCCTTCGGACGTCCGGTGGTGCCGGACGTGTACATCAGCGCGCAGGTCTCGTCCGCACCGACGCTGGCAAACTCGCGCGGCGCGTCGGTCGCGTCGAGCAGCGTCTCGTAGCTCTGCCAGCCGTCGCGCGGCTGTTCGTCGAGCACGACGTAGCGATTCGGCGCGATGCCGATTTCGCCGCGCACCGGCGCCACGATGTCGACGAACTCCGGGCCGGCGATCAGCGCGGCGGCCTCGCAGTTGCCGAGGATGTAGGCGATCTCCGGCGCACTCAGGCGGAAGTTGAGGGGCACCGCGACCAGCCCGGCACGGGCGAGGCCGACGTAGATCTCCATCCACTCGACGCAGTTGTAGGCCAGCACGCCGACGCGGTCGCCCCGCTTGAGCCCCAGCGCGAGCAGCGATCCGGCCAGCCGGCTGGCGCGGCGGTCCCACTCGGCGTAGGTCAGGGAGCGGCGCGAGTCGCGGGTGCCGAGCTTGCCCGGATTCAGGCGGGCATGGGCGGCGACGGCGTCGGAAATGGTCAGCAGGTGGTTCATCGGATCGTCTCCTGGGGGGCTCACTTTTCGGCTTGGCTTGGTGTCGGACAGAAGTGTTTGTCTTCTGTATTCAGAATGCGCTATCATGGGCGGCAAGTCAAGGCCTTTCGAAAACCGCCCGCGCCCCCGCCCGGCGAACGCCAGCGGCAGCCGGCAAGGCCGCCGCGAGAAACCGGGCGAACCACCCTGAAGGAGGAACCATGAGCACCCAGCAGACCATCTCCGACCAATCCGCCGCGGCGGTCGTCGCACGCTTTCTCAAGGAGCGCGGCGTCAAGCGCGTCTATGCGCTGTGCGGCGGCCACATCATGCCCCTGTGGATGCGGCTCGACGCCGAAGGCATCCGCATCGTCGACGTGCGCGACGAGCGCGCGGCGGTCTATATGGCGCACGCCGAAGCGCAGCTCAATGGCGGATTCGGCGTCGCCCTGGTCACCGCCGGCCCCGGCGTCACCAACGCGATGACCGGCATCGCCAATGCCGACGTCGCCCGCGTGCCGGTGCTGGTGCTGTCCGGCACGCCGCCGCGCGCACAGGAGAACCGCGGCGCCCTGCAGGACATGGTGCATACCGATCTCGTCCGCTCGATCACCCGCTACGCCCGCACCGTCCGCCAGCCCGAGCTGGTGCTGCAGGAGCTCGACGAAGCGGTGTCGCGCGCGCTCGGCGACGGCGGCGAGGCGGGCCCGGTGTACCTCGACTTTCCGGTGGACACCTTGCGCGCCGAAGTCCCGCTGGCGGTCCAGTTGCCCGAGCACTTCGCACCCAAGCGCCCGGCCGCCATGGCGCCCGACCAGGCTGCCGTCCAGGCGGCGGTCGAGCTGCTGTGGTCGGCGCGCCGGCCCCTGTTCATTTCGGGTCGTGGCGCCCAGGGCGCCGGGGCCGAGCTGTGCGAGTTGCTCGCCCGTCTGCAGGCGCCCTACCTCGATACCGGAGAGAGCCGCGGCCTGGTGCCCGAGGACCACCCCTCGGTGGTGGCCGCGATGCGCGGCTCGGTAATGACGCAGGCCGACCTGGTGGTCACCGTCGGCCGCCGCCTCGACTTCCAGCTCGCCTACGGTTCCCCCGCGGTGTTCGGCGAAGCGCGCTTCCTGCGCATCGCCGACTGCGCCGCCGAGTTGCGCGACAACCGGCGCGGTGCGGTCGAACTGCTGGCAACACCCGCTCTGGCCCTGGCGGCGATCCTCGCCGCGGCCGGCGACCGGCCCCCGGCCACCGACACCGACTGGGCGCAATCGCTGCGCGCCAAGCACTGCGAACGCTCCGACAAGCTGGTGGCTTCGATGCGCGACGCAGCGGCCGGCAGCGACGGCCTGATGCATCCCAATCGCGTGCTGGCCGCGCTGCGCGACGCGCTCCCCGACGATGCCGTCGTCGTCGCCGACGGTGGCGACTTCCTGAGCTTCGCCCGAGTCGGGCTGCCCGCCTCCACCTACCTCGACCCCGGCTCGCTGGGCTGCATCGGCGTCGGCACGCCGTTCGGTGTCGCCGCGAGCCTGGCCTGCCCCGAGCGCCCGGTGGTGGTGGCCACCGGCGACGGCGCCTTCGGTTTCAATGCGATGGAACTGGATACGGCGGTACGCCACCAGGCGCCGCTGCTGCTGGTGGTCGCCAACAACGGATCGTGGGCGATCGAGGTGCGCGACCAGCAGGAAACGCACGGCAAGGTGGTCGGCACCCGCCTGCGCTTCTCGGACTACGCCGGCATGGCCCGCGCCCTCGGCATGCATGCCGAGCGCGTCGACAAGGCCGAGGACCTGCCGGCGGCGATCGCGCGCGCGATGGCAAATCGCCCGGCACTGCTGGATGTGCTCGTGACACCGGAAGCGGTTTCCTCCGACGCCAAGAGCGGCCTGGCCTGGGTGCCCGACCTGCAGCCGCTGGCCGCCTGGGACGACGCCGAACGTCGCTGGCGCGCTGGTGCAAGGTGACGCCGGCATGCTAGGATGCGACAGTCTGAATTCCAAATTCAATTGCCCCTGATGAAGCAGCTCGAAACGCAACCCAAACTGGTCGAGCAGGTCTTCGAGGCGATCCTCGAAGAGATCACCTCCGGCCGGATGCGCCCCGGCGAGCGCGTCATACAGGAACAACTGGCCAAGGAACTGGGCGTGTCGCGCCAGCCGGTGCAGCAGGCGCTGCTGTTGCTGCGCAACCAGGGTGTCCTGCAGGACGCTCCCGGCCGCGGCCTGCAGGTGGCCGCCCTGGACCTCGGATACGTGCGCAACATGTACGACATGCGCGCCGTGATCGAGGGCCTGGCGTGCCGCCGGGCGGCGGAGGTCAATGCCGACGCCGCCCGGGCGAAAGGCCCGGCGCTGATCCGCGCCGGCCGCAAGGCCGTCGAGAACGGTTCGGTCAAGAACATGATCGCCGCCGACCGGGCGTTCCACGGGCTGATCTATACCTTGTCGGAAAACCCCCTGGTCGAGCCCATCCTCGAGACCCAGTGGACCAACACCCAGCGCATCATGGGCGAGGTGCTGCTGCGCGACGATCAGCCGCGCAACGTCTGGAACCAGCACGAGGAAATTCTCGACGCGATCGCCGCGGGCGATGGCGCCAGTGCCGAAGCCCTGGGACGCCGACACATTTCCCGGGCCGCCGATTTCATGATCGAACGCCTGCGCGAGATCGCCAGCCCCGACGATGCCCAGGGCTCGCCGTAGCGCGGTCCCGACGACGCCTCCCTGCCGTCCTAGCAAGCCCAGCGCCGTCGCCGCGCCTCTGCGGGGTCGCCCGGCGTTCGGCGTCCGGAGTCGCTGCCGGAGTTTCCGACGCGCGCCGCATCCCGTGGCACGGGCCGTGGTCCAGGACCCGCGGCGGGCTTCGTGCGGGCATCCCGAAGCGCCCGCATCGCGGCGCCGCCGGCGCGCATGGCGACGACGATGCACCCTTCACAAGAAAAAGGCCCCGGCCTTTGGTGGGCCGGGGCCAATGCGCATTCGAGAGGTAATGCGCAGAGGAGAAATATTGCGTGCAGCTACGAAGCTTGCACCGGCACGGCAGGCATCGTCATCGTCTACAGCACACAGTTCAGCGCGGACCGGCGCCGGGGTTCGGTGCGGATCGCGTGCGGCTGCGATGACTTGTCCATGGTCGATCACCTCCTGATCGGCAGACTCCATTGCCGTCGGCAGCGGCGCGTCGCCGCCCCCGTGGCGCGAAGCTTCAGATTGCGGATGCCAGACCCCGCGGCAGATGCCCGGTGCCGTTGAAGCTTCGCAGCCCGCTGCGCCCTGACGAATAAAGCACTTCGGTCAGCGATGCGTTCCCGATCACCCGCACCAGTGCAGTCCAATGTTCGTCGGGCAGCCCGAGCACGTCACATACGAGCGCACTGATGACCCCTGCCGAGGTCACCGCGACGATCCGTTGCCCGCCCGCCGAACCGGCGGCAGCCATCAATTCGTCGAGCCAGTGTCTGACGCGCAGGCGAAACGCCTGGTAGGACTCGCGACCGTCGAGGTCCACCTCGCCCCGGGCCCACGCCTGGTAGGCGGCTTCGTAGCAGCGAAGCTGCTCCGCCCTGGGCGGCGCCTCGGCACCGGTCATCGGCCGGCCGAACAGCTTGGCGGCGGCGTCGAGGATTTCCTCGCCTTCGGCGAATTCATCGAGGCCGTGGTCGAGGCGCAGGTCGCTCGCGAGGGCGGTGCCATGCGCGAATTCGGAAGCCGTGTCGGCTTGCCGCCGACGGGGCCCGTAGCGAATCTCGCCCCACTTGGTCGTCGTCGCGCCGGCCCACGCACCCAGCGCACGCGCCTGGGCAAGGCCGAGCGGCGTCAGCTGGTCGTAGCAATCTAGGGCGAACGAGGCCTGGCCGTGTCGGACCAGCGTCAGCGAACTCATTGCGGCGTCTTGGGCAGCACCTTGGGGTTGCTTTCGGCGAGCCGGCGCACACCCTGCGCACGCAGTTGCGCAAGCAGTGCACCGCGCCGCGCGCTCCCCGGATCGCCGTCGCCGGCCCGGATCAGCCGGCCGAGCCGGCGATTGGCATCGCCGAGGGCCGCGCCCTCGTCGTCGAGCAGCGCTCGCAGCTCGGCGAGCTCGACGCGCTCCGGCTCGTCACCGTTGTGCAACTGGCGCTCGGCGATCGACATCGCGTTCAGCGCCATCAGCAGTGCGTGCTTGCGGTCGCCGGGCAGCGCCGGCAGGACCTCGTCGCGCAGCAGCCGGCGGGCGCAGGCCAGCAGCGCGTCACCCTTCGGTCGTTCGCGCATCAGTCGTCCTCCGTCATGTTCAGGATTTCCCATTCCAGCTCGGGCACGATGTGTCCGGTAAGCGCCAGCAACAGCGAATCTTCCTCGCCGGAGCAGAAGCGCTCGGCCTGCTGGACCGCGATCACCGCCCAGTTCACGTGGGCCATGACTTCCCAGTAGCGCACCGCGCCACGGTCGAGCCGGCGACCCGACTCCTGCTCGTAGCCGCGATAGAAATCCTCGCGGGCGCCGATGCCACCGGCCTCGGCGTCGACCTTGCCGAAGCGCCAGCACCTGGCGCAGAACCAGCCGATGTCCTCGAGCGGGTCGCTCCAGCCGGCGAACTCCCAGTCGAGGATGCCGGTCAGCCCGTGCTCGTCGACCATGTAGTTTCCGGTACGGTAGTCGCGGTGGGTCAGGGTCACCAGATCGCGCTGCGGTGCATGCCGCTCGAGCCAGCGAAGGCCCCATTCGATGGCCGGGTAGGCGGTATGGTGGGCGTCCAGGAAGGCGCGGTGCCGGGCGATCCAGTGCAGCGCCGGCGCCTCCTCGTACCACGGCAGGAAATCGAGCGCAGGCTGGGGGGGGCGCACCGAGTGGATGCGCGCGAGTTCGCGTCCGAGGCGCTCGGCGAGTCGGGCCCGGTCGCCGCCGTAACGGCTGTCCTTGACCAGCACGTGGCCGGCGGCGGTGCCGCCGATGCGCCGCATCAGGAAGAACGGGCGGCCGATGACCGACGGGTCGTCGCACAGCCACAGCGGCTCCGGCACGGTGACGCCGGCCTCGAACACGGTCTTCAGCAATGCGAACTCCTGGGCCCGGCCGTGGCTGATCGCGACACCGGCGGTCGGGGAGTCGCAGCGCAGCACGCATTCGTGGCGTCCGGCTCGGGCACCGCCGCGCAGCTCCAGATCCACCAGCCAGTTCTCCTGCACGGCGCCCCCCGAAAGCTGGCGCGCGTCGAGCACCGCGGCGCCATCCGCGCCGGCCGCGCCGGCGACGAAGCTTGCGACCGCTTGACGTGTGTTGTCGTCCATGGCCGTCCTCACAGTCCACTGACCAGATGCGCGCGATCCACCGCGACGCAGGCGCCGGACATCGCGCCGCCGGCAGCCGAGGCCAGCAGCAGCAGGGGTCCGTCGAGATCGGTGGCTTCGCAGAAGCGGCGGCTGGGGATGCGCTGGCGCAGCCGGTCGCCGGCTTCACTGGTCAGGAAATCGCGATTCAGGTCGCTGATGACGTAGCCCGGCAGCAAGGCATTGACGCGGATGTCATGGCGCGCGAGTTCGAGCGCCATCGCCCGGGTCATCTGCAGGACGCCGGCCTTGGAGATCGCGTAGGGTGCGACCCCGCCACTGACCCGTTCGCCGAGAATCGAAGCGATATTGATGATGCTGCCGCCCTTGCCGGCAGCGACCATCCGCCGCGCAGCCTCGGTGGCGACCAGCCAGCAGCCCGTCAGGTTGGGGTCGATGACGCCGTCCCAGTCGCCCTCGGTCTGTTCCAGCAAGGGCTTGGTGATCGTCCTGCCGGCATTGTTGACGATGATGTCCGGCGCGCCCGCAAAGCCGCTGGCCTCGTCGAAGGCGGCTGCGACGCCGGCCGCGTCGGTGACGTCCATCGAGACGCCGTGGGCGCGACCGCCCGCTTCACGGATCGCGCCGACGACCTCGTCGAAGCCGTCTCCACCACGCGAGGTGACGATCACCACGGCGCCGGCCCGCGCCAGCAGCAGCGCGAAATGCCTGCCCAGTCCGCCCGCGCCGCCGGTGACGAGGGCGACCCTGCCCGCCAGCGAGAACATCTCGCCGATCGACTCCTTGCTCATTGCCTGTTCACTCCCTTGGATTCGGCGGTCCCGGACCTGCCCGCGACGAGCTTCTTGCCGAGGCTGTAGCGGTGCACCTCGCTCGGCCCGTCGTAGATCCGGAACGCCCGCATGTCGGCGAAGATCCGCGGCAGGATCGTCTCGTGGGTGACGCCCTGGCCACCGAGGATCTGCACGCTGCGGTCGACCACACGCCATTCGGCTTCCGAGCACACGACCTTTGCGCGGCTCGACTCGAAGTTGCAGCGCTGGCCCTGATCGAGCAGCCAGGCGGTGTGCCAGATGTGCAGCCGTGCGCTGTGCAGGTCCATCTCGTTGTCGGCCAGCATGAAGCTGACACCCTCGTGTTCACCGAGGATGCGGCCGAAGGCCTGGCGGCGGCGCGCATAGTCGAGCGCGGTGTCGTGGGCCCGCCGGGCCTGGCCGAGCCAGCGCATGCAGTGCGTCAGGCGGGCCGGCGCGAGCCGGACCTGGGCGTAGCGGAAACCCTTGCCGACCTCGCCGAGCACGTCCTCGGCCGGCACCCGCAGCTTGTCGAAGCGCAGCACGCCGTGACCTCCGGTGAAGCAGGTGTCGAGCGCGTCCATCGTGCGCACCAGCTCGATGCCCGGACGATCCATGTCCGACAGGAACATCGTCGCCGAGCCGTCCTCCATCTTCGCCATGATGATCGCGAAGGACGCACCTTCGGCGCCGGTGATGAACCACTTGGCACCGTTGATGACGTAGTGGTCGCCATCGCGGACCGCCGTGGTGGCCAGCAGCGACGGGTCGGCGCCGGCGCCCGGCGGCGGCTCGGTCATCGCGAAGCACGAGCGGGTGTGGCCCTGCACCAGCGGACGCAGCCAGCGTTCCTTCTGCTGTTCCGACGCGACCACCTCCATCAGGTGGATGTTGCCTTCGTCGGGCGCGTGGATGTTCAGCGCGGTCGGGCCCAGCGTCGAGTAGCCGGCCTCTTCGAAGGCGATCGCCTTGTCCACGTGCGACAGGCCCAGACCGCCCATCTCGCGCGAGGCGTGCGGGGTCAGCAGGCCTGCCGCCCGCGCCAGCTCGACCAGTTCGCGGCGCAAGGCCTCGCTCGGTCCATGGGGTGTCTGGCGCGAATCGTTCTCGAGCGGGATGACCGCGTCGGCGATGAAGCGCCTGACCTTCCCCTGCAGTTCCAACTGCGACGGGCTGAGTGAGAAATCCATTGTTGCTCCTTTCGGTTCAGTGTTTTCGGGCCACGGCGCAAGCGACTAGGTTCGCCTTGGGCGGCGGCTTCGGAACAGTGGTCGAGACACCTGCGTGGCGCCGGCCGGCGTCGGGCATGCCTTTCCGGTCCAGCCACCATCGCATTCAGTATTCAATGAACTCAGGCCATATTGTATTCAGTATGCAATGGTTGTCAAGCCTTTCACGGTTGCCGGCCGAACGGCGCCCACCCGATCGCGGGCTCGCCCCGCGCGTTTCGCGGAAGGCGTCGGTCGCACCGCTGCCGGCGCCGCGGTCGATGCCGCTCGCGCGACATGGCCGGCAAAGGGCCGGCAAGCGCTGCCACGGAGGGTCAGCGGACGACGGCGGCACGCCGCCGCGGCAAGGACACGCCACGGCGACCGTGCCAACGAGCGCGGCGCGTCGGCGCCGCGAGCGCTCGCGACACGAGCCGACCGGTCGTCTCGTGCATGGCTCGTCGTGGGGGCGTCCGATGGCACCGCTCACCGTCCCGAGCGCAGACGGCGCCACACCGTCGAGCGGCTGACGCCGAGACGCTTCGCGGCCTCGCCGAGATTGCCACCACAGTCATCCACGGTCCGCTTGACGTGCGCGATCTCGCTCGCCTTGCCGACATCCCTCAGCTCGGTCGGCTGCCCGGCCGGCCGGAGGCTGTCGAACAGTTCCGGCAGAAGCTCTCGGATCAGCGGCGCATCGTCGATCGATTCGTTCTCCGGGAACGGCCCGAGGAGCAGCGCCCGTTCCAGAATGCTTTGCAGTTCGCGCACGTTGCCGGGCCAGTGATAGGCCTGCAGCCGCGGCATCAGGCCCGTCACGATCGCATCGACGGACGACGGCGCGTTCATCCGCCGCGCCAGCCGCTCGGCGAGCCTGAAGGCGATGGCACGAATGTCGGTCGGCCGCTCGCGCAGGGGTGGCACCCGTACCCGCAGCACCTGGATGCGGTAGTAGAGATCGTCGCGGAAATCGCCGGTCACGATTTCCTCGTTGAGGTCGCGGTGCGTGGCGGCGATCACCCGCACGTCGATCGGCGTCGGCTCGACGCCGCCCAGGCGGAGCACTTCGCGCTCCTGCAGCACGCGCAACAGGCGCGTCTGCAACAGCGGCGGCATGTCGCCGATCTCGTCGAGGAACACGGTACCGGTATGGGCCGCCTCGAACAGGCCTGGCTTGCCACCCCGGCGGGAACCGGTGAACGCGCCCTCCTCGTAGCCGAACAGTTCGCTCTCGAGCAGGGATTCGGCCAGCGCACCGCAGTTGATCGCGACGAATGGGCGATCGCGCCGGGAGCTGGCATTGTGGATGCCCTGGGCCAGCAGTTCCTTCCCGGTGCCGCTCTCGCCGGTGATCAGCACGGTGGAGTCGGTCTGCGCATAGCGCTCTGCCATCATCACCACGCTTCGCATCTCCGCGGACTCGGCGACGATGTCGCGCAGCACGTGGCGGGCAGCGAATCGTCCGGGGCGCGACTGGGCCCGCACATGGCCGTCGGCCCGCTGCACCTCGGCCGTCTCCCTTGCCGTGAGCACGGCGCCTGCGGCCTTGCCGCCCTGCTCGAAGGTGACCAGGTTGCCGAGCAGGCTGCGGCCCTTGACGGTCAGCACCTTGTTCGCGATTTCGCGGCCCGATGCCACCGCCTCTTCCATGCCGCAGCCCGGCAGCAGGTCGCCGATCCGGCGTCCGATGACCCGTTCGTCGTCGACTTCCAGCAGGTTCGCCATCGCCAGGTTCAGCAATTCGACGCGGCCGTCCCTGTCCAACACGAGCACCCCGTCGTGAAGCTCGCGCAGCACCGTGTCCAGCCGGTGGCGCTTCGCCTGCTCCTTCATCGTGCCGCGCCACAGCGCCAGGGCATCCTCCAGGGCCTGGCGAAAGAGTTCGCCACTCAACGCCAGGGCACCGGTCAGGCCCTCCTCCTCGGCGATCTCGGCGACCATCGGCGAGCCCACGACGACGCCGCAGCCCTCCCTGGCCAGTCTGCGTACCTGCCCTCGCGCGCCTTCCAGGTCGGTGTAGGCGCCCTGGACGAGGTCGAACTTGAACACGCCGCGGAGCAGCTCCAGTTCCTGGTTGATTTCGCGATAGGTCAGCACCCCCACCCGCTGCGACACGCGACTTGCCTGGGCCAGGGAGGGCGCGACGCCGACGCCATGCGCCCGCATCAGCACCACCGGCAGCTGCAGGTGCTTGCGCAGGAAGGCGCCGGTCGCACCGGCGCACACGAGGATGTCGGCCGCACGGGTGCGCTCGAGTTCGTGCCCGAACTCCAGTGCCTGGTCAAAAGCTCGATCGATCACTCGCACGTCGGCCTCCCCGCCGAACTCCGGCAGGACTTCATGCATCGTGCGTGCCAAGCGGCTCGGCACCTGCGTCAGACGCAGGTGGCTCAGCAGCACGACGATCCGGGGTCGGTGGTCGGAGTGGAGTTCGATGTCGGTCGCCCCGAAGTTGCGATCGGCGGCGGAGAACCTGGGCATACGTGACCGGTACGGTGAAATATAGGCAAACAGCCTACGTGCGAGCCAATTGTATTCTGTATTCGGTATGTGTCAATAGGGGCCAACGGGTGCCGGGCGGGCCGTTCGTCGGCGCGTCGGCGCAAGGCGTTGCCATGGGCCGATTGCCGGCCCAGGCAAGAGCCTGACGCGTTCATTTCTGAACTCCGCGGTGTGCACGCGTGAAACAAATCCAGCCGTCGCCGACCCCGCCGGCATTCCGCGGGAGTTCAACGAACCTTCTAGATAATCTTTTAAGAACAAACCCTTGTTCCGCATCGCCGTGCCGGCCTGGCGATGGCTCACACCCCTGGCACGACGCATGCGAAGGGGTCGCCACCGGATGAATCACCGCCGGCCGGTCGCCGGGCCCTGCGTTCCCGACCAATGGCCGATCGATGTCTGTCCGGCTGTGCCTCATCCGCCACCAGGTTCGAGGACGCTTCTCCGTCACGGTCAGGAAGAAGGAGCTGCCCATGAGTCGTCTGCTCACCGCCTCCGATGCCATTGCCGCCCACGCCCGGGTGGAGCCTCGGAGGATCGCAACCCGCGATTCGAAACGCGCGCTGACCTTTGCCCAGTGGGACAGCCGCGCCAGCCGGCTCGCCAACGGCCTGCTCGCGCTCGGGCTCGCCAAGGGCGATCGGGTCGCGCTGCTGGCCTACAACTGCGTCGAGTGGATGGAGTTCTACGTCGGGCTGGCCCGTGCCGGCCTGGTCGCGGTGCCCCTCAACTTCCGGCTGCTCGGGCCCGAGATCGCCTACATCCTGTCGCACAGCGAGGCCAAGGCGATCATCGTGCAGGACTCGCTGCGCGACCGGGTCGATCCGATCCGCGCCGACGTCGAGCTGGCTGCCGACTGCTTCATTCACTTCGACGGCCCCGCGGCCGATGGCTGGAACTCGTACGAGGGCCTGATCGACACGGCGCCCCCGAGCCCCCCGGCGGTATCGGTCAAGCCCGAAGACATGTCCGCGCTGATGTACACCTCGGGCACCACCGGCCGGCCCAAGGGTGCGGTCCGCCTGCACGAGGGCAACGCCCTGCTGGCCCTCGCCACGGCGGTCGAGTTCGGCTTCTCGCGCAACGACGTCGGCCTGCTGGTGATGCCGATGTGCCACGCCAACTCGCTGTACTTCGCGATGACCTTCATCTACGTCGGCGCGACGGTGGTCGTCGAGGACCGGCCGAGCTTCGACCCGGAGGCGCTGCTGGCGACGCTGGCCCGCGAGAAGGTGACCTTCACCTCGCTGGTGCCGACCCACTACATCATGATGCTCGGCTTGCCCGAGGGCGTGAAGGCGAAGTACGACGTCGGCGCGGTCGACAAGCTGCTGATCTCGTCGGCGCCCGCCCGCAAGGAGACCAAGCTCGCGATCCTCGACCACTTCGAGAATTCGCGCTTGTTCGAGTTGTACGGATCCACCGAGCACGGCTGGGTGACGATCCTGCGGCCCGAGGAACAGATCGAGAAGCTCGGCTCGGTGGGCCGCGAGTGGGTCGGCTCCGGCGCCATCAGGATCCTCGACCCGGACGGCAACGAAGTGCCCGACGGACAGGTCGGCGAACTCTACTCCCGTACCTCCTACGTCTTCGACGGCTACTGGAAGAATCCCGAGAAGACCGCCGAGGCATTCCGGGGCGACTGGTGCACGGTCGGCGACATGGCCCGCCGCGACGAGGATGGCTACATCCACCTCGTCGATCGCAAGAGCAACATGATCATCAGCGGCGGCGAGAACATCTACCCGTCCGAGGTCGAGGGCGTGCTCGGCGCCTTTCCGAAGATCAAGGACGTCGCCGTCATCGGCATTCCGCACGAGAAATGGGGCGAGACGGTGCTGGCCGTGGTCGTGCTCCACGAGGGCCAGCAATCGACCGAGGCCGAGATCCTGGACTGGTGCAAGGACCGCATGGCGGGCTACAAGCGCCCGCGCTCCATCGTTTTCCTGGCCGACGCCGACATGCCGCGCACGGCGACCGGAAAGATCCTGCATCGCACGCTCCGCGACCAGCTGACCGCCAGCGGCAAGGCCCGCTAGCGGCAGGTCGTCGGCAAGCGCTGGCGGTTTTCCATCGGATGGAAGGAGACAAGGGCATGAAAAGCAAATCGAACGAAACGGATCATCGCGGGGCGAGCGAAGGTGCGACCGATGCCTGCACGAGCCCGCAACGGCGCAAGACTTTCAAACTGATGGCATGTGCCGCCCTGGTCGCGACGACCGGAATTCGACCCGCCGCCGCGGAGGAGGACGGACCGAAGGTGGGCGATCTGCTGGTGCGCGACGGCGACGAATCGAAGACGCCGCTGACCGGTGCCGACGTCAAGCTCGAGAAGAAGCAGCTGATCGTCTATCCGGCCGACCCGACGACGATGAAGGTCAAGGACGGCAGCCGGCTGAACCGGATCGTCGTCATCAAGCTCGATCCGCAGCAGATGGACGCCGAAACGGCCGCGCGCGCGGCGGACGGCATCATCGCCTTCTCGGCCGTTTGCGTCCATCAGAGTTGCGACGTGAACGGCTGGCTGCCCGCGCAAAAGGAATTCCTCTGTGTCTGTCATTTCTCGCGGTACTCGCCCCTGCGCCACGGTGAAGTGACGGCAGGGCCCGCACCGCGGCCCCTGCCGATGATCCCGGTCAAGCTCGAGGGCGACAGGCTCGTCATCGCCGGAGATTTCAGCGCTCCGCCCGGAGGCGCTCCCCAGGCCTGACTCCGGCATCGCAGCACAAGCAGAAAACCGGCCTTCGAGGCCGCAACGGCACGACTCGCCGCGCCGCTCGCATCACAACCAAAGGAGACCCATCAAATGTCCACCCGCGTCCGGCTTCTTTCCGCTCTCGTCCTTTCCGCTGTCGCGTCGCTCGCCGGCGCCTCGGAGATGGCCTATTCGCCGGTCACCGATGCCCGGCTGGCGAGTCCGGAGCCGCAGAACTGGCTGCAGTACCGCGGCAACTACTCGTCTTGGGGCTACAGCCCGCTGGCGCAGATCACCGACAAGAACGTCGGCAAGCTGCAGCTGGCGTGGGCGTTCGCGACCGGCCAGGTCGAGGGACACCAGTCGCCACCGATCGTCAACAACGGCTACATGTTCGTCACCACCCCGGGCGCCCAGGTGATCGCGCTGGAAGCCAAGACCGGCAAGGAACTGTGGCGCTACAAGAAGCAGCTGCCCGCCGAACTGCTGCAGCTGCATCCGACCAACCGCGGCGTCGCGCTGTACGGCGACCGTGTCTATGTGGCCACCGTCGACGCCCACCTGGTCGCCCTCGACGCCAAGACCGGCAAGGAGATCTGGGTCAAGCAGGTCGGCGACTGGAAGGCGCTGCAGTACATCACCCTCGCGCCGCTCGCCGCCAAGGGCAAGATCATGGTCGGCTCCTCGGGTGGCGAGACCGGCGTACGCGGCTTCGTCGCGGCCTTCGACGCCCAGAGCGGCGAAGAGGCCTGGCGCACCTACATGACGCCGGCGCCGGGCGAGCCGGGCGGCGACAGCTGGCCGGAGGGCATGTACAAGAACGGCGGCGGCAGCGTCTGGATCACCGGCAGCTACGATCCGGCGACCAACCTGGCCTACTGGGGCACCGGCAACCCGGCGCCGTGGCCCACCGAAAACCGCGCGGGCGACAACCTCTACACCGGTTCGACGGTCGTGCTCGACGTCGATTCGGGCGCGATCAAGGGCCACTTCCAGTACAACCCGCACGACTCCTGGGACTGGGACGAGGTGTCCGCGCCGGTGCTGTTCGACACCGAGGTCAAGGGCAAGAAGGTCAAGGCCGCCGTGCACGCGGGACGCAATGGCTACCTCTGGGTGCTCAATCGCGCCGGCGACAAGCTCGAGTTCGTCGATGCCCACTCCTACGCCAACAACAACACGATCAAGTCGGTCGATCCGAAGACCGGCCGCCCGAACTTCGACGATGCCCGCCGTCCGGGCGTCGGCAAGGGCGACGTCAAGTTCTGTCCCTCGCTGTGGGGTGGCAAGGACTGGACGCCCGAGGCCTACAACCCGAAGACCGGCCTGTTCTACATCCCGGTCAACAACAACCTGTGCGCCGAGCTGCCCGAACCCGAGCCGATCAAGTACAAGTCCGGCGACCTCTACATCGGCTTCCCGATCGAGGCGATCCTGACCGGCCTGCGCTTCCCGGACGGAGCCGACGCGCCGCCGAAGACGATCGGCGAGATCCAGGCGTGGGACGTCAAGACCGGCAAGCAGGTGTGGGCGCACAAGTTCCCGACCTTCAACTGGGGCCCGCTGCTGACCACCGCCGGCAACCTGGTCTTCGCCGGCGGCACCAACGACCGCAAGTTCCGCGCCTTCGACGCGACCACCGGCAAGCAATTGTGGGAGGCCGCGACCCCATCCGGCGTGACCGGCGTGCCGACCTCGTTCGAGGTGGACGGCGAGCAGTACATCGCGGTGCAGTCCGGCTGGGGCGTCGATGCGCAGCGCATGCAGGGCGGCATCGACCTGCTGATGGGCCAGCAGACCCTCGTGCCCCAGGGCGGCACGGTGATGGTCTACAAGCTCGCCAAATGAACTTCGGCGAACGCCGTCTCATTCCTCGACTATGAGGTAGGAATCATGACAAAGACGTACAGAAACTATGTCGACGGAAAGTGGCTGGAAGGTTCCGGCAACACCATCGCAGTCCTCAACCCGGCAACCGACAAGCCGATCGCGGCCGTGCCGGACGGCGGCGCCGCCGATGTCGAGCGCGCCGTCGCGGCGGCCAAGCGGGCCCAGCCGGCATGGGAAAGACTGCCGGCGATCGCCCGCGCCAAGTATCTCTGGGCGCTCTCCGCGAAGATCCGCGCCAACGCGGAACGGCTCGCAAAGACCATCGTGCTCGAGCAGGGCAAGGTCCCGGAGCTGGCGGCGGTCGAGGTCGAGTTCACCGCCAGCTATCTCGACTACATGGCGGAATGGGCGCGCCGCATCGAAGGCGAGATCGTCTCCAGCGATCGCCCGGGCGAGCAGATCTTCGTGTTCCGCAAGCCGATCGGCGTCATCGCCGGCATCCTGCCGTGGAACTTCCCGTTCTTCCTGATCGCCCGCAAGCTCGGGCCGGCGCTCGTCACCGGCAACACGATCGTCATCAAGCCGAGCGAGGAGACTCCCCTCAACGCGTTCGATTTTACCGAGCTGGTGGCTGAGCTCGATCTGCCGCCCGGCGTCTTCAACCTGGTCTGCGGCGGCCGCGAGACCGGCGCGACGCTGACCAGCCACAAGGACGTCGGCATGGTCAGCTTCACCGGCAGCGTCGAGACGGGCGCCCGCATCATGCAGGCCTGCGCGCCGAACCTGACGCGGGTGAACCTGGAGCTGGGCGGCAAGGCGCCGGCGATCGTGCTGGCCGACTGCGACCTCGAGCTGACCGCCAACGCGCTGTTCAACTCCCGCGTGCTCAATACCGGCCAGGCCTGCAATGCCGCGGAGCGGGTCTATGTCGAGCGCAAGGTCGCCGAGCCGCTGGCCGACAAGGTCACCAAGCTGATGGCAGCCACCCGCTACGGCGACCCCAGCATCGAGAAGGGCCTGCACATGGGGCCGCTGGTGACCAAGGTCGGGCGCGACAAGATCGCCGCGATGGTCGACAGCGCCAAGAGCCAGGGCGCCCAGGTGCTGACCGGTGGCAAGGTGGCCGACCTGCCGGGCTACCACTACGAGCCGACCGTGCTGCTCGGCGCCAAGGCCGACATGGACGTGATGACCAAGGAATTGTTCGGGCCGGTGCTGCCGATCCAGGTGGTGGACAGCCTGGACGAAGCCATCGCGCTCGCCAACGACTCCGACTACGGCCTGACCTCGTCGATCTTCACGCGGGACCTCAATGCCGCGATGAAGGCGGTGCGCGAATTGAGCTTCGGCGAAACCTACATCAACCGCGAGCACTTCGAGGCGATGCAGGGCTTCCACGCCGGACGGCGCAAGTCGGGCATCGGCGGCGCCGACGGCAAGCACGGCCTCTACGAGTACACCGAGACCCACGTCGTCTACATGCAGACCGCCTGAGCACCATCGCTGCGGCGCGCGCACGCCTTCCGCGCCGCAGCAACGAACACTTCGAGCAGGGAAAAGGGAGACAGACCATGAATTTGACGCAAAGGTACAAATCGATCGGCCGCAACACGGCGCTGGCTGGCCTGATCGGTTTCGCCATGCTGGGCGGTGCCGCCCACGCCCAGGTCCAGCGCGGCTTCATCGGCGCGCACGAGTACGCGCTGCCGGACCCGGCGGGGATGAAGCCGTGGAACGTGTTCGTCGAGTACTCGACGTTCCAGAAGACCAAGAAGGCATGGA
>JAGRGB010000073.1 GCA_020445745.1 Rhodocyclaceae bacterium
GCAACCCGGCCCACAACTATTGCTGGCACGTGCGCGGCTTTACCCACGAGGCGACCTTCCGCTACGACGCGCAATTCGATGAGCAGGATGGCCGCGACCACGCTTGGACCGAGCGCCTGTCCGAGCCTGGCAAGTACTACCCCTTCACCCGTCACCTGGGCCGTTACTTCGAGTGGTACCGCGGCTGGCGAGGAACGGGCGCCTGGGGCCTGAAGTTCAAGCGGCGCAGCCGCGAATAGAGACGAGGAGAAAAGAGAGAGGGCGACCGTCGAGGTGCGCCAACACCCCGCCGACCCCTCCGCCGCAGACGGTACCTGCAGCTTCAGCCAGGGCCCTCCCACCTCTGCAGAGGCGGGCGAAGCCTAGCACGACATCATCGGAGCCGCAGATGCATGCCATGGACGCCAGTCCGATCATTCCCTGGATGGGCGGCAAGCGCCGACTCGCCGACCGCCTGATCCCGCTTTTCCCCGCCCACGAGTGCTACGTCGAGCTGTTCGCCGGCGGCGCGGCGCTGTTCTTCCTGCGCCCGATGCCGGCGCGCTGCGAGGTGCTCAACGACCTGAACGGCGAACTGGTCAATCTCTATCGCATGGTCCAGCACCACCTGGAAGAGTTCGTCCGCCAGTTCAAGTGGGCGATCAGCAGCCGCCAGGTGTTCAAGTGGCTGCAGCAGCAGGCGACCGAACCGCTCACCGATATCCAGCGCGCGGCGCGCTTCTACTACCTGCAGCACCACGCCTTCGGCGGCCGCATCAGCGGCCAGACCTTCGGCACCGCCACCACCGGCCCGGCGATCAACCTGTGCCGCATCGAAGAGAACCTCAGCGCCGCCCACCTGCGCCTGGCCGGTGCCTACGTCGAACACATGGCCTGGCACGAATGCCTCGCCCGCTACGACCGCGCTCACACCTTCTTCTACGCCGACCCGCCGTACTGGGAGACCGAAGGCTACGGCCTCGACTTCGCCTGGAGCCAGTACGAGCGCCTGTCCGATGCGATGGCCAGCTGCAAGGGCAAGGTCATGCTCTCGATCAACGACCACCCGATGATCCGCGACGAATTCTCCCGCTTCCACATCCTGGAGACCGACATCAAGTACAGCAACAGCAACCAGGCCAACGGCTCACCGACGACCAGCACCGAGCTGGTGATCATGAACTGGGAAGCGAAGCCACTCGACCAACTCTTCTAGCGACAACCCTTCGACGCTGCGCAATTCCATTGCGCGAGACAAAAGGGGGGCGAGCAGCATTTATCCTGCAAAAACCCCCGCAATTTTCCCGGCGCGCTTCAGCTGCTGTCCGAACTGCAACAATTCGGTACATTTCAAAAACAGTTGCGCAAACATGGCCTGCAAGACTGCCGGGCTGTAACAAGAAGCAATGGCGGCGCGCCCCGGTGCCGCACCCGCAGCCGGATACCGGCGCGGGCCGAGGAGACAGGACATACAGGCAAGGAGGGTTGGGGGATGGCCGATTCGAACGGGCAGGCCGCGTCTGCGCTCGACACGTTCCCGCGGTTGCTGATGCATCACGCCAGGGTCCGCCCGCAGCGCCCCGCGATGCGCGAGAAGGAATTCGGCATCTGGCAGACCTACAGCTGGGCACAGGTCGCCGAGGACGTGCGGGCGATCGCCTGCGGTCTGGCCGAGCTGGGGTTCCGCCGCGGCGACCGGCTGGCGATCATCGGCGACAACCGTCCCCGCCTGTACTGGTCGGTGGCGGCCTGCCAGTGCCTGGGTGGCATTCCGGTGATGCTCTACCAGGACGCCGTGGCCGACGAGATGACCTACGTCCTGCAGGACGCCGAGATCCGTTTCGCGGTAGTCGAGGATCAGGAGCAGGTGGACAAGATGCTCGAGATCGCCGACCAGGTGCCGCAGCTGGAGCGGGTGATCTACGACGACCCGCGGGGCATGCGCCACTACAACCAGACGCTGCTGCTGGGGCTCGACGAGCTGCAGGAGATGGGGCGCATCCACGACCGCAACCAGTCGGACTTCCTCGACGGCGAGATCGGCAAGGGCAGCACCGAGGACATCTCGGTGATGCTGTACACCTCGGGCACCACCGGCAAGCCGAAGGGCGTGTGCCAGACCCATGGCGCCTTCATCAGCGCCGCCACCGGCGGCATCGGCTTCGACCGGCTGACCGAGAACGAGGACA
>JAGRGB010000074.1 GCA_020445745.1 Rhodocyclaceae bacterium
CGCGAACGCACCGTGGTGGTGGTGACCCATGCCGAAGCGCTGGCCGCCTTGGCCGACGGCATCCTGCACTTGGCGGACGGCCGACTCGCCGCGAACGACCTCAGGAGGACGAGCCATGTCTAAGTTGATTGCAGTCGGGGGCATTGCGTTGGCGGTGCTCCTGGTGATCGCCCCTGCGCCGGGATTCGCGCAGCAGGCGCTGGAAGGCAAGGTGGTGGGCACCAAGCTGACCCATTGCGACTTCAAGCCGGGCGGCTGTGCCGGCAGCTTGAAGCTGCAGACTGCGACGGGCGAGGTCGAGATCGATGTCCCGCTCGGCACCCCGATCCGGCAGGGCAGCGAATACGTCTACCTGCCGGCCTTGAGGGGCAAGGCGGTCAGTGTGCTGCTCGCCGCAGACAAGTCCGGGAAGACGGCCCGCTCGATCGATGTGAAGGCAACGAAACCATGAAAGCGGAACGCCCACCCGACCTCGATGCGTCGGCGGATCTCCTCACCGTCGGAAAGGTAGCCAGGCTGGCGACGGTCAGCGCCGACACAGTGCGCTTCTACGAGAAGGAGGGCCTGCTCGCGCCGGCCCGAAAGAGCCCGGCGGGCTATCGCCTCTATGGCAGCGACACGGTGCGGCGACTCAACTTCATCAAGCACGCCCAGGACTGCGGCTTCTCGCTCGCCGAGGTGCGCGAGCTGCTGACGCTGCGTGCCGCCGAGGATGCCTGCTGCACCGATGTGAAGAGCGTCGCGGTGCACAAGAAGTTGCTCATCGAAAACAAGATCAGGACGTTGCAGGCGATGTCGCAGGCACTGAGCGAGCTGATCGCGCGCTGCGACGGCGGGCAGCTGCCCTTGGACGCGTGCCCCATCCTCGCCGCCCTGGACACCAGCGCGCCGCGCCGGCACGCAACCAGAAAGGCAAAGGCGCCATGATCCTCGTGGAGATCTTCTCGACGCCGGGTTGCGGCAGGTGCGCCCAGGCGCGCGAGGCGCTGAAGGCGGTCGCCGAGCGCTTCAGCGCGGTGCGCTGGCGTGAGGTGAACATCCTGGACGAGTTGGATTACGCGGTGGACGTGGGCGTGCTGAGCCCGCCGGCCATCGCCATCGACGGCGAGTTGGTGTTCCCAACCCTCCCTGGGGCAGAGCGTCTTCGCCAGGAGCTCATGGGGCGAGGCGCGAGGGAACTCTGATGGACGTCGAAAGTCTGCGGCAGACCCTGGAGCAAGCGAATCTCGCCTCCCTCGCGGCGGGGTTCGTGATCGGCTTTCTGTTCAGCTTCAACCCGGTGGCCCTGGCCGCCATTCCCGTGTCGCTCGCCTATGTCACCAAGGCCCGGGAACCCGGCACGGCCGCGGCCTATGGCGGCATGTTTATCCTCGGCATGCTCGCCACCCACCTCGCGCTCGGCCTCGCCGCCGGCCTTGGTGGCAACGGGCTGCAGCGATTCATGGGGCGGGAATGGGGTCTCGTGCTCGGGCCGCTTTTGATCCTGCTGGGTCTGCTTTGGCCCGGCTGGCTGAGGCTACCGTTGCCGACCATCAAACTGCGGGTGAAGCGGGCGGCCACCGCCTGGGGCGCGTTCGCCCTTGGTGCGCCTTTTTCGGTGGCGATCTGCCCCTTCTGCACGCCGGCGCTGGTGATTCTGCTCGGAATCGCCGCCGGCATCGGCTCGGCCTGGTTCGGTGCGGTCCTGTTGCTCGCCTTCGCACTGGGCCGGGCGGTGCCCATCATTCTCGGCGCGTGCGCGGTGGGCTGGCTGGAGAGCCTTAAGGCGCTGAGCACCCATCAGAAGGCCTTCGAGATCGGGGGCGGCGTGATCTTAATCGCGGCGGGCCTATACATGCTCAACGCCTATCTTGTCATCGTGCCCGGCTTGGCCGCCTGAATGGCATCCCTGGGCGTGACAGGCGATGGGAAATCATCGAAGCCCGACCCGATTCGTCCCTCCATGGCTCTCCTGGAAAAGCGAGGGCTGATGTCGAAATCATGCCATTTTTGACGGGATTTCCAGTGGTCCGTGGGAAGCCCTCCTTCTATCGTGAGTGCTCTCACTTCTGGAGAACTCCGATGACGGCCGAACATCCTTCGACAAGAGACTCACGCCCCTCTCGATCCCCCTCCGGTCTGTTCCTCCCAACGTGCGTGTGGACGAAAGACCGCCTGGTGGTCGAGCAGGAAGAGCAACGCCTTCTTACATGGCGAACGATACTGAACGACCTGATCGGCCAGGCGCATGATTCCGACGTTGCATGCACTTGGTACTTGATGGCCGAGGCAGCCCTGGATCAGATCGATCGGGATCTCGATGACCTCTACGAATGGTTGGAAGCGACCGAGCGCGGCAACGCCGTCTGTGAGAAACCAGAACGGTGAAGCGAAATCGGCGCCTCGGTGATCTCTCCGGCGACGCGCACAGGTGCGGCTGGTTTCCTCAGTCGCCGCAGAAGCTCAAGGACGTGCTCACCCGGCTGCCGACGACGCCGACCAGTCGCATTGGCGAACTGTTGCCGCATCGCTGGCAGCCCGCGGCGTAAGCGGGCTGCTACTTGGCGCCAACGATGCGGATCATCGAACCGGTGCGCGCGTCGAAGATGCCCACGTCGATCACGATGCCGGGCCGCCGGGCGTCATAGACGGTCACTTCGACCTCTTGAGGTTGAGGCCCGGGAGAGATCAGCCAGCCACCAGGTTCAACCCGGCCGCGCGCTTTACCGCATTTGAACGGCGGCGGTTGATGACCTGCCGGCCTGTCCGGATACCAGATACGGCACTCACCTGGAGGCGGCAGGTGACCGTCCGGAATGCGGGTGTAGCCGTGCTGATAGAAGTACGAGGAATTCCCCTCGTGGCGCTTGCGCTCCTCGTGTCGTTGCTTCCCCTTGCCAGACTCGTCCTTGCCTTCGTCGGCGAAGACTCCGGTGCCGAGCGCCATCAACCCGACAAGTGCCATCGCTGCTGCGCGCTTGATCATTTGCGCCTCCTATGCGTAAGCCGTCCTTATACAACGCAGCACCGCAACCTCACGGCGACGCGACAGCGCAAGATGGGACAGCCAGCCAGTTACTGAACTTCTCGCCGCCGCTGACAACCGAGGGCGGACGGCGCTTTGGCCCCGTCAAGACGAGTTCCCCGGCCGCTTACCGTCATCGTCCGGGACTGCACAAGGTGCGCAACCGCGCCCGTCGGATCGGCGACAAACGCGCCCGAACTCAGGCACGTCATGTGGAGCCACGAGGACGCTGCCGCCGAGTGACGGCACGCGCTTGGCACACTCGTCGACATCCTCGTGCCATATGAATGGACTTCCGTGGGACATGGCGCTCCTTCGTCGTCCTTGACGCATAACGTGCTTCATTAAGATACGCCTCTCATTCTAGCCGCGCCGTTCGGCTTGCGAACCGGGATGTTCACTTGCTCGGATCCGGCTCTGGGTGCAGGGGCCGGCGGTTGCCGGTACAGGGCGGCCCAGGACGGGCTGGAGACGAGCGCGGGCGCGCGGTGAGAGCCGCGGCGCCAGGAAATGAGACGCCCCCGGAGCGAGGGCTGGAAATGTGGGACGGTCAGATGCCGTTCCGCGTCGGCACAACGGCCTGCAGCGACAGGTGTGTCTCAGTGGCAGACACCTCGAGGTCGCCCTCGCCGCTCAGGATGAGCGAGAAAACACCATCGTGCGGATCGAAGAACTCGCCGAAGTCGTCGCCGCCGAACTCGGCGCGCGCCAGCTCCCACCAGTCGTCGAACGCATTGACATCCGGGTTGCAGCCCACGGCGTAGGCGATGAGCTTCTGGCGCCCATCGGGCTTGCGCTCGCCGCGCTCGGCCAGGAAGTACACGCCCTGGTCCTTGACCAGGATGACGCGGCATTGGTTGACCACCGCTTCGGCAAGCACGGGCCGCAGGTCGGTGCCCTTGAATCGAACAGACATGGATGTGATCTCCAGGAAATAGAATGAAGGGCCTCCCGCCGAGAGGACGGGAGGCTGCATGGAAGTCAGTGCCGGGCGGACTTGCGAACGGACAGGCATTGCACGCGGATGCGCCGCCAGTTCCCGTCGTCGATCAGCCGTTCCAGCGTCCCGCCGAGAGAGTCGAAGAACACCTCATCGACCCGTTCGACCAGCTCACCGTCACGGTGCAGCTCCACCGCGTACACGTCGAGCCCGCGCTCGTACAGCACGGTGACGCGGCCCTGGAACTTCGCCGTGGCCACCGTGAAGGCGATGGCCGGTGGCGTGGCGATGATGTCCTTGGGCAGCGGATCAACCCAGGTGAAGTCCTGTGCGCCGGCATCCACCAGCAGGTGGGTGATGCGCCGGTAGCCGTCGGGCGCGGGCAACTGCTCCATCTGCTGGATCAGCTCCTGCAGCTCGGGGCAGCGAACCTCTGGGATCGGCAGCTTCGCCGGTGCGGAACCGAGCACGAACCGTTGCACCGTGTACGGCTTGCCGTCGGCAGTGAATGCGGTTTCTTCCTCGGGCGTATCGGCGCGCAGACCATCGAAGCGGCGTCGGGCATAGGGTTCGACCTGCACCTTGGCGCCCTCGTCTGGCACCTCTGTCACCAGCGCCCGGTCGAGCACCGCGAACTCGGCGCGCCCCGTCTTGACGACGATGGCCTCGTCGGTGGTGGCGATGACCGTGCCCTCGAAGGGCTTGGGATCGATGTGAAAACCCAGCGTCGAAACCTTGGGCTGACCGTCGAAGATGTTGTAG
>JAGRGB010000005.1 GCA_020445745.1 Rhodocyclaceae bacterium
CAGGTGCTGCCAGCCATTGAAATGTGCCGGCAGAGCGATTTCGTGGTTGTTGCCGCCGACATTGAGTACCCGCCGCCGGGCGTCGCCGCCTGTCTGTTCCGTCATGCACCCGGTCCCCGTTCGAGTTTGTGGGCGTTCAAGACTACCGCAATCGGGCGTCGACCGCCCCGCCCGCCCGCTGGTGTGCGACTTGGCAGACGCACCAGGCAAGCTTCCGCTGTTGCGGTGCACGTTCCCCCCGGGCGGCTGGCACACTAAGATCCATTCGCCAGCCTGCGACTCGTTCCCCATGAGGCTAGATCCGATATCGTTGAAACTGTTCGTCAGCGTCGTCGAAGAGGGCACCATCGCCGCGGCCGCGGCGCGTGAGCACATCGCCGCCGCTGCACTCAGCCGCCGCCTGGCCGACCTTGAAGTCGTTCTGCGTACCAGACTGCTCGACCGCACCAACAAGGGGGTCGAACCGACCGCCGCCGGCATCACGCTGGTCAACCTGGCGCGACGCGCGCTGCACGAACTCGACGACATCGCGGTGCAGATGGCCGACTACGCCAGCGGTGTGCGTGGCCATGTCCGGATGTTCGCCAACATCTCGGCGATCACGCAGTTCCTGCCCGGCGAGATCAAGGGCTTTCGCGAACGCTATCCGCAGGTGCAGATCCATCTCGAGGAGAAGATCAGTTCGGTGGTCACCCGGGCGGTGGCCGACAACGCCGCCGACCTCGGCATCTTCACGGCCGGACCCCATGCGCCCGAACTCGAGACCTTTCCGTACCACGCCGATCGGCTGGTGCTGATCGCGCCGAAGGACCATCCGCTGGCCGATTGCCGTCGGCTGGCTCTTGCCGACACCCTCGACTTCGACTACGTCGGCCTGCACACCGGCAGTGCGATCAACCTGCAGCTGACCAAGGCCGCCAGCGAGATCGACCGGACCGTGCGCCTGGCGATCCAGGTGACCAGCTACGACGCATTGTGCGTGATGGTCGGCGCCGGCCTCGGCATCGGTCTGCTGCCCGAGGCCCTCGCCCGCCTGCATGCGCGCATGCTCGGCATTCGCGCCATTCGTCTCACCGACACGTGGGCCGAGCGCGAACTGCGCATCTGCGTGCGCGCCTTCGATGCATTGCCGGTCGCCGCGAGGCTGCTGGTCAACCACTTGCGGCAGGGCTGACCCCCAAGTTCTGCCGGCCTTCGCCATGACCTGCCATCGCAGTTCGCGATGGCAGGCTCGCAAATCGGTGTTTTTCTCCGGATGCCAACCGAGGCATCCTGAATTCAGAGTTCACATTGGGTGCAACTCGGATCCGCCAAGGAGGAGACATGAAACCGATCCATCGCATCTGCAAGACCCTTACCCTGCTGGCCGCCGCCCTGTCCTTCGCCGTCAGCTCGACCGCGGCTCTCGCCAACTCGCCGGAGAAGCGTTCCGTCAGCATCGCCGTCGGCGGCAAATCGTCGTTCTACTACCTGCCACTGACCATCGCCGAGCGCCTGGGCTACTTCAGGGACGAAGGGTTGGAGGTCGAGGTGGCGGACTTCGCCGGCGGCTCCAAGGCCCTGCAGGCGGTGGTCGGCGGCAGTGCCGACGTGGTCTCGGGCGCCTTCGAACACATCATCAACATGCAGTCCAAGGGACAGCCGTTCAAGACCTTCGTGCTGCAGGGCCGCTCGCCGGATGTCGCGATCGGCATCGCCAAGGCCAAGTTCGACAGCTACAAGTCGCCGGCCGACCTGAAGGGCATGACCGTCGGCGTCACCGCGCCGGGCTCCAGCACCAACATGATCCTGAACCATTTCCTGGCGATGAACGGGCTCAAGCCGACCGACGTCGCGATCGTCGGCGTCGGCGCCTCGGCAGGTGCGGTCGCCGCGCTGCGGGCCGGCAAGATCGACGCGATCTCGAACATCGACCCCGCGATCACGATGCTCGAGGCCAGCGGCGATCTGAAGGTGATCGCCGACGCCCGCACCGCCGCCGGTTCCAACGCGCTCTTCGGCGGCACCATGCCGGCCGGCTGCCTGTATGCGCCGACCACCTTCGTCAACGACAACCCGCAGACCGTGCAGGCGATGACCAATGCCATCGTGCGCGCGCTCAAATGGCTGCAGACGGCAACGCCCGAGCAAGTGGCCGATGCCGTGCCGAACGACTACCTGGTGGGCGACAAGGCCCTCTACATGTCCACCTTCGAGAAGGTGCGCGAGTCCTACTCGCTCGACGGCATGGTGCCGGAAGAGGGCGCGGCCAACGCCCTGAAGATGGTGACCAGCTTCAATCCGGCGGTCAGCAGCGAATCGATCAAGCTCGCCGACACCTACGACAACCGCTTCGCCCAGGCGGCGCAGAACGCGGCCAAGTGATCATGGGAGCGGTCGACATGAACACCCGGACCAGCGCTGCCGCCGTGGCGGCCGCCGGCGTCGCCGCGGCGGTGCCGGGCCTCGCCCTCGAGAACGTCACCTGCACCTTCCGCGCCGCCGCGGGCAAGGGCAGCTACACCGCGGTCAAGGACGTGAACCTGACCGTCGGCGCGGGCGAATTCGTCTCCGTGGTCGG